>JBPOJE010000046.1:0-1822 GCA_052033935.1 Armatimonadota bacterium | reverse complement strand
ACTCGTAGTCGCTCCGATGGTAGTTCCCTGCCGCGTCGTAATACTCGTCAATGCGCAGCGGGTTGCCGCCGGCGTCCAGGCCATACACCACCTCCGCGATCCGCTCCTGGTTCCACTGTGTCCCGCCGACAAGCTGGTTGCTGTGCCGATGCTTGATCCGCGTCATCTCGCCCCGCGCGTTGTAGAACCGGCTCGTGTGATACCACCCTTCGCCGCTGAGCTGCCCGTAGGCGGTCAGGTTGCGCGGCCCGTTCTTGTAGTAGGTGTACTGCGTCATCAGCGTCGGCGGCCATGAGGTCGTCGGCCACCGCACGTCCTTCAGGCTGCCGTCGCGGAAGTAGAGGTACTTCGTCACCTTCTGCGCGCTCGACGGCGTCGTCAGCGTCATCTGCGTCTTCTGGCCCAGGTTGTTGTACTGATACGCCACGCTGTACCAAGTCTGGAAGCCGGACGGCTTCGGCGGCGTGTAGGACGGCAGCCTGCCCAACGAGGCGTCTGAAACGACGCCCTCCTCTACTTGCCAACCATCCAAGGTGCAACCTCGCCGAACGTAAACGGGCCGAAAAGCAGGTCCTTCACCATTGGCGTACCCGTCACGAAGTCCATCCTGAAGCCTGGCAACTCACGGCAGAAGAGATCTTGCGGCAAGCGCGTGTAGCCGAGCGCGCCGAGAAGTGGCTCCGCAGCCGCGCTCACGGCGGCGAGCTGACGCCGCACCGCGGCGGACAGGTCGCCATAGCCCGTCCACCTTGAGTCAACGTGGCATTGGCTATCTAGCCAGACTCTGTGCGGCTGCATGTGGAAGACGGGGCATAGCGTGCTCGCCGCGATGGTGAGCCCGACGAACTCCCCCAGAACGCCCAGAGCTGGCTGGTATTCGTGCAGAGCGGACGGTGTGTTCATGCCCGGATAGGGTATGGCGTCGCAAGTATACGAGTTCCAGAATGTCATGCGGGAAGCATCGACAAAGGACCAGCTCGGACAGGCGTCCCGCATCGCTTCCACGAGGGAAAGCCAGCGCCCATGGCTCTTGCGAGCCCTGCGCTTCGCCGTCTGCCGCCTGCGCGCCGCGGTCCCCGCCGCGACGTCCGTGGTTGGCCCTGCCAGTGAAACGGCATAGTATGAAGCCAAAGACTCCGCCACGACCGTCTGAATGCTGGAAGCTGTACCCGCCTGATGGTCCGTCAAGGCTGGCATCACTTCCTGAACCGTTTGTCGCGTAAGAGTTTCCATGCTTTCTTTGCCGCCTCCCTCTGAGGCCCCTTGCGCTTCGCAAGCTGCTCGATCTCGCGGATGGTCTTGTTCAGCATTTCCTTCGGAAACTCGGTCTTCAAACTGCTTAGGCACTCCTCAGACATGGCGTCCTGCCCGGTGAGCCGACTCCAAGCCTTGGTGATCGCCTCATCGAGCTTTGACTTCACTCTACTGCCGGCGGAGTCCTCGAGAACTTCCCTCAACTCCTTGAGGCACCGGTACGCTGCGAGCGCAGTCGCGGAACGCAGACACGACTCTATCGACGCCGTGACACTATCGCCGGCGAGGCCCCATGGATCGATCGTGCAGAGCGGATTGGAACTCGCATATACCGTGTAGTTGAGCCCCGCCTGCAGCCCTAGGGGATCCCTCCGCTCAAACCTCCCCAACTCCGGCTCGTAGAACCGCACCCCAAGCTGCATCCAGTCTTGCAGCCCGGCATCCTGATGATGATAGTAGTAGCCGAGCTGCCCCACGTACCGATACGGGTTCGCCGTCGTGCCGACGGTGCTGGCGCGGGAGCCGGAGGTCACCAACTCGCCCCAGGGCGTGCAGAAGAGCCTGTCGG
>JBPOJE010000067.1:0-11883 GCA_052033935.1 Armatimonadota bacterium | reverse complement strand
AGCGCAGCTCGCCCGCCTCCGTCAGATCTGGAAGCTGCCTGCCGACTATCAGAACTACTGCCAACCCTCGCGCAAGCTTGTCTCCAAGACAAGGCATGGCGCCAAGGTCCAGCGGCTCTATGATTCCGCCAGAACACCCGCACAGAGGCACTTGGAGCGCAACGATGTCCCGGAAAAGACAAAGGATTGCCTGAGGCAGACCTACGAACGCCTGAACCCTGCCGCGCTTATCCGAGCCATCACCGAACTCGTCCACAGGCTCCAGGAGACCCTGAGCTACGGTACGATTACCCGTGAGGCAGTACGGGTGGCCCGAACCAAGCCGTCCGCGCGTGCCAAACATGGCGAATGCCCGCGGCCGATACGGGGTGGGGTGTCGATATTTCTGGCGGATTCTGGTTTACTGTTGGAGCGGCTCAGCCCGGGCCGCGTCGAGGCGCGAAAGGATACGAGCTACTCCAAACGATGAGGATATCGCAGTTAGTCGGACGTACGATCGGTCTTCTGGTCTTTCTTGGCGGCATCGCCATGCTTGTTTACGTCTTTGTGCTGGGTTGGCGCGTATTCGAGGAACCCGGGTTCACGGGCTCAGGCACGGAAGGTCTTGTTTCCCACCTCGTGACGGTTATCGTCCGGCTGGCGTTTCTGTTGGCTATGTGCGTGGCTGGCTCGCTCATCGCGAGCAAGGGCATTCTGCTGTACGGGTCGCTCATACACCATCCCGCCGTTAGTGATTCCGCTGCCGAGCCGCAGCCTGCGGCCGAAGCCCGCGCTCCGGCGTCCACATCCGATTAGCTCCTTCCGCACCCGGCTCTTTCTCCGGAGCGCTGGTTCTTTTTGCCCTCGCGTCTTGACATGAGAGGAGTCTGGGACTATACTGCCGAAGGTTTGGCAGGTCGTGACCTTTCGGACCCGCCTCCTGTCGCGTGATGGGCGCAGAGGCCGCTAGTGGCTTATGTGTTCGCGTGACAGCAGGAAAACAACAAGGAAGGAAGTGATGTCTTGACGCCCAAGAGACTCACGGTGCAAGGATTGCTGACGGCGGTCCTTTTAGCCGCCGTAGTAGTATCAGCGGACGCGCGCGTTCACACAATCAGTAAAGGCGATACACTCTGGACCCTTGGGAAGCGGTACGGAGTGCCCGCGGAGGCAATCGCCAGCGCAAATGGCCTCCACTCCACTTCTGTTCTGCCGCTTGGCAGAAAGCTCACCATCCCCAGCAGCAGTTCAGTTTCCGGGTCGAAAAGCGTCTCCACTGCCGGCAAATCGGCAGTTGTCGCAAAAGCTGCCCCTCTGCGCGCCGAACCGAGCGCCAGCAGCCGCAAGTTAAGTACGCTTCCGGCGGGCACAAAAGTAAAAGTTTCTCAGTGCAAGTGGCACTGGCTGCAGGTGACAACTCCGGGTGGGCAGACCGGCTGGGTGGGGGATTACCTGTGCAAGGTCACAAAACCCGCGAGCGTCGCAAAGCCGGCACCGGCCGCGAAGAAGCCCGCCTCATCGAGCGCGGCAATAGCGAAGGCATCCTCTGCAAAGAAGCTGGCATCGTCGGCGTCGTCCCGTTCCGCTAAAGCGTCATCGTCCTCGTCGTCATCCGGCGTTTTGCGGACGGCGTATGCCCAGCAGGGCGCGCGATATCGCTTCGGTGGAACCTCGCGCGGCGGCTTCGATTGCAGCGGCTTCACCCGTTATGTTTATGCCAAGCATGGCGTCTCGTTGCCGCACAGTTCGGCGGCGCAGGCACGCACCGGTACCGCCGTCTCGAAGAGCAGCCTCAAACCCGGCGATCTCGTGTTCTTCTCAACCAGGGGCCGCAAAGTGGGGCATGTGGGCGTGTACACCGGCAACGGCAAGTTTATACACGCCAGCAACGTGCGCGGAGGCGTGAAGGTGGACAGTCTGAACTCGGGCTATTACGCCAGCCGGTTCGCGGGCGGCAGGCGGGTCAAGTAGGCACGAACCTTTCAGTCCAATTTCGATCGCAGGGGCATCCAGCGGTGCCCCTGTTTTTTTGTGCCAGGATGGCCTTTCGCCGGGGTGCGCCGCGATTGACGCGGGCCCCTGGCGGCGGGTATAATGCCGAGGAACAGATGTTTGGACAAATGACCAGTGACGGCCCGGCCGCGGCTTCTGCCCGGCGGCCGCGCACGGATGCGGAAGAGGCGGCCGGAGAATGATTTCCAGGGACATATTTGAGGTCAACATCGAAGATGAGATGAAGCGCTCTTATCTCGATTACGCGATGAGCGTCATCGTATCGAGAGCTCTTCCCGATGTGAAAGACGGCCTCAAACCGGTGCAGCGCCGGATTCTCTACGCAATGCGCCAACTCGGCGTCAACCCCAACTCGGCGCACGTCAAGTGCGCCAAGGTCTGCGGCGAAACTCAGGGCAACTACCATCCGCACGGCACCGAAGTCATCTACCCGACTCTCGTGCGCCTGGCGCAGGACTTCAACCTGCGTTACCCGCTGGTGGACGGGCAGGGGAACTTTGGCTCCATTGACGCCGATCCGCCTGCCGCAATGCGGTACACAGAGGCGCGGCTGGCACCGCTCGCAATAGAGCTGATGGCGGACATCGAGAAGGACACCGTGGACTGGGCGGACACCTACGACCAGACCCGCATCGAGCCAGTCGTGTTTCCCGCGGGTTTCCCGAACCTGCTTGCCAATGGCAGCGCCGGGATCGCCGTGGGAATGGCGACGAACATCCCGCCGCACAATCTTACCGAGCTGATCAACGGAATCACCTATCTGATTGACAACCCCGACGCCTCAATCGCCAAGCTGATGGAGTTCATCAAGGGGCCGGACTTCCCGACGGCGGGTGTGATTCTGGGGTCCAGGGGCATTCAGCGGGCCTACGAGACCGGCCGTGGCCAGATCACCATGCAGGGCGAGGTGACCATCGAGACGACTGAGGGCGGTCGTTCGAGCATCGTCATCACCGAGCTTCCCTACCAGGTCGTTAAGAAGCGCCTCATCGAGGACATCGCCGAGCATGTCAAGTCGAAGAAGCTCGACGGCATCACGGACATCAACGACTTTTCCGACCGCTCGGGCATGCGCGTCGTCATCGAGCTTCGTCGCGATGCGCACCCCCGCAAGATTCTCAATTACCTTATCAAGCATACATCGCTCCGGAGTAACTTCGGAGTCATCATGCTTGCGCTGGTGGACCGCCAGCCGCGCCTGCTCAATCTGAAGCAGGTGCTCGAGTATTACATCGCGCACCGCGAAGACGTTATCCGCCGCCGGAGTCTCTGGGAGCTGAGGCGCGCCCGAGATCGCGCCCACATACTCGAAGGCCTGCGGATTGCCATCCACTTCTTGGACGAGATCATCGCTCTCATCCGAAGCTCGAAGAACGCTGAGGAGGCACGGAAAGAGATGATGCGGCGCTTCGGCCTCACGCAGATTCAGGCCGATGCCATTCTTGCGATGCAGCTCCGCCAGCTCACCGCTCTCGAGCGAGAGCGTGTAGAGGAAGAGTTCCGTGGCCTACTGCAGAGAATCGCTTTCTTCGACGATCTGCTCAGCTGCACCGGGAAAATCCGCAACGTCATCAAGACCGAGCTTCGCGCAATCCGCGACAAGTACGGCGATGACCGCCGCACGCGCATCATCGCGATGGAAGCAGAGGAGATCGGCGAGGAAGACCTCATTCCCGAGGAAGAGACGATCCTCACAATCACGCGCGATGGGTACATCAAGCGGGTTCCGATTGACACCTACAGGTCACAGCGCAGGGGCGGCCGGGGTATCATCGGCGCCAACACGAAGGAAGAGGACACTGTCGAAAAGCTATTCGTTGCTACCACACACGACTACATCCTCTTCTTCAGCAACAGGGGGCGCGTGTACCGGCTGAAGGCCTATGAAGTGCCGCAGACCTCGCGTCAGGCGATGGGGGTGGCCATCATCAACCTGATCAACATCGAGCCGGGAGAGATTATCACGGCAACGGTGCCGACGCGCGAACTGAAGAGCGAGGAGAAGCGGTACCTCGTGATGGCGACTGTTCAGGGCGAAGTCAAACGGATTGACATGGCCGCCTTCCAGAACATCCGCACCAACGGGTTGCGGGCGTTCGACCTCGATGAAGACGACGAACTGCGCTGGGTGGAGATCACCGAGGGCGACAGCGAGATCGTGCTCGTGACGCACAACGGCATGAGCATACGCTTCTCGGAGAACGATGTCCGATCCACCGGCCGCGCCGCGGGCGGGGTTCGCGGGATTAAGCTCGATGCGGGTGACCGTGTCGTCGGGATGGGACTGGTCCGCCCAAAGGCCGAACTTCTCGTCGCAACTGAGCGGGGCCACGGCAAGCGCACTGTCCTGGAGCAGTACCGGAGCCAGAAGCGCGGCGGCAAGGGCCTCCGCACCATGAACATCACCGCCAAGACCGGCAAGATCGTCAGCACACAGGTGGTGCTGCCCGAGGACAGGGTTTTGATGATCTCTCGAAACGGGATCATCATTCGCTTCCGGGTCAACGAAGTTCGAAGCATCGGCCGCAGCACGCAGGGCGTTCGGCTGATGAATCTCGACAGCGGCGACGAGCTGGCTTCGCTCGAACGGATTCCGAACACCGAGGAGGCGGAGAAGGTCATCGCTGCCAAGCCGGCACCGCCGAAGGGCAAGAAGAAGGAGAAAGCAGGCAAGTCCGGATAGGCGCATCGAGCTGGTGAGCGGCCCTGCCTGAAGGCCGTCGCCGGAGGGGGTAATGCTAACCGATGGTTGAGTCACTCTCAGGTCGAAGACGGCAGATTCTCAAGTACATCGAGCATCACACATCGGAAATGGGCTACCCTCCCACGGTACGGGAGATCTGCAGAGGCGTCAACCTTAGTTCGCCGTCCACCGTGCACACTCATCTTCGGCGCCTTGCGGAGGACGGGTTCATTGAGCGTACCGGAGCGCTGACACGGGCGATACGGATGTGCAGCAACGCGGCTGATACGGTCAGGGTGCCGATCATCGGGCGTGTCGCGGCAGGCAAGCCTATTCTTGCGCAAGAGGAGACCGAGGGGCACTTCGGGGTTCCTTCCGATATGCTTCCGGATGGCAAGGGTTTTCTTCTGCGGGTCAGCGGCGACAGCATGATCGGCGATGGTATCGAACACGGCGATTACGTCGTCGTGCGCCAGCAGGATACCGCCGACGACGGCGACATAGTCGTCGCCAGGCTAAACGACGAAGAGGCGACGGTGAAGCGCCTGTTCCGCAAAGAAAAGCACTTCGTGCTGAAGCCGTCGAATCCTGACATGGACCCGATCTATGCCCGTGAAGTCGTGGTGGAAGGCAAGGTCGTCGGCGTGTTCCGGCGGCTGGACTAGGAGAGCATTGTGCCGGTAATCGAATCGCGTGTGGATGTCAATGCGCCCATAGAGTGCGTGATGGATGTTGCGAGAAGGGTCGAGGAGTTCCCCGAGTTCATGCCCGACCTCAAGAGCCTCGTCGTGCTCGAGCGTTCTGAGGATGGCCTGCGCACCGTGACTGAGTGGGTGGGGATGGTGCGTGAGTTCAAAATGACCGTCCGCTGGACTGAGGAGGACATCTGGGACCTCAGCGAGCACACGTGCAAGTTCCGGATGGTCAAGGGCGACCTGACGAAATACGAGGGAACCTGGACGTTCGAAGAAACAGCGTCCGGAACGGTGTTCTCGTCGGTGATAGACTTCGAATACAATGTTCCGCTCGTCGGGCCACTGATCCTCAACATCATCACCGCGAAAATGCGTCAGAGCGCGGACAACATCCTCAAGGCGATCAAGGAGAAGGCGGAAGGCTCGTAGCTGGCAGGAGCCACCGCCGCACCCGCAATCAGCGCGAGTGCCGTTCCGGGGAAGTAGTGCGCTAGGATGTCCCTGAAATTGGCGTTCGTGGGCGGCATCGCCATGCCCCGCGCGCCCCACTGGCACAGACCCGCTCCATGCCCCCATCCGCGCCCGCTGATGAGGATGTCTCCCGTGGCCGGATCGGCAGCGAACGTGCACAGCAGGCTCTTCATACGCGACAGCCCGAGCGACTGGCGCAGGGTGTTCGCGCTCAGGCTGGCCTCGCCGAAGTCGTGTGTCAACTTGAGCTTTCGCACCCGTCCCGACACGTCCCGCTCTGTAATGGTCAGTCGCCGGATCGGGGTCTTTCTCCTCTCACCAGTCGCCGCCAGCATCTGGCTCTGAGTGGCCCGGCACTGCCACGCCTGCGTGCTGTCGCAGGCACAGAATGGCACGCCTTTTGAGTCCGTGTCAGGGACGGCGCCCGCTGCTCCGAGAGTGCCCGAGGGCGACGTGTATCCGCCGCAGTTCGATGAGTACTGCGCCGAGATGACCTTGCCCCTGACCGCCAGCACCTGCCCCGCCGTGCCGGCTACCGCCGCATCCGTGGCGGAATGCTCGCGCCCCGTTCCGTCATAGACCTGGCAGTGGTCCGAGTCGCAGAGGTCCGCGCCGCTCGGTGTGTGCAGTCCGGTGTTCGCGAGCGTGTACGACCGCGCCGCCACCGCCTGCGCCTTCAGCGCCTCCGCGGGGAAGCTGGCCGGCATCTCAGCCGGAACAACGCCTCGCAGATATTCCTCAATCCCCACGTCGTTCACCAGAGTCAGTCCGGAGGGCGAGATGGTGGCGCACAAGCTTCCCCGGTAAGTGCGCTTTCTGTTGCCCTGAGACACCGTCAGAGTACCGTCCGGAACGCGCAGCACGAGCGGGGTGCGGCTGCCCCGTGGAAGAGGTTCCGCGGGCGGCAAGGTGATCGTGGGCTGCGGAGTGGGGGCCCACGACCCGTCTGCGCGCTGATATTGCAGCGCATTGCCCGATACGGTGACGGCTTGCCTGGACGAGAAACTCGAGAGCAGAACGCGAACGCGGAGGGTTTCCTCGCCAGTGGCGGTTGATGCGGCTGTCGCTGCGACAAGAAGAGCCGTCAGTAGTCTGCAGGGCTGGATGGGTAGGGTCAAGGCAGATAGCCAAATAAACAAAAGGCGGCCGCCCTCCGGGCTGCCGCCGTATCCGCACATGCAATGGTCGGGGCGGGGAGATTTGAACTCCCGACCTCTCGCACCCGAAACGAGCGCTCTACCAAGCTGAGCCACGCCCCGACGCCACCGGATTATAGCACAAGCGCCGCGCGCCATACAATAGCAGGCGCGCCGCCGCGGATGTTTTAGCCTTTTATGCCCGACATAATGATTCCGCTCACGAAATACCTCTGCGCGATGAAGAAGATCACGAGAACGGGAATCAGCACCGTCACCGCCGCCGCCATCATCAGATGATACTCAGTGCCGTGCAGCGATCGAAATGAGTTGAGCCCGAGTGCCAGCGTCTTCGTCTCAAGCGACTGGGTGTAGATGAGCGGGCCCATGAAGTCGTTCCAGTGATGAACGAAGCTGAACACCGCCACCGTCGCCAGCGCGGGCTTCGAAAGGGGAAGCGCGACATTCCGGAATATCCCGAACGGGCTGCAGCCGTCTATCTTGGCCGCGTCTTCAAGTTCCGACGGCAGCGAGAGGAAGAACTGCCGGAGAAGGAATATGAAAAACGCGCCGCCGCCGAAGAACGCTGGCACGATCAGCGGCCGGAGCGTGTCAATCCAGCGCAGCTTCGCGAACAGCACGAACGTTGGGATGAGCGTAACCTGCGGCGGAATCATCATCGTCGAGATCACCAGCAGGAACAGAGCGTCGCGGAAACGGAAGCGCATCCGGGCAAAACCGAACGCCACTAGCGATGCCGATGCCACCTGCCCGATGATTGCCAACACCGTCACGATGAGCGTGTTCTTCAGGAATATCTGGAACGGGAGCACGGTCAGCGCTTCCGGGTAGTTGCTCCACTGCGGGTGCGTGGGTATCCACGAGCGATTCTTTGCCATCACCTCCGCTGCCGGAGTCAGCGAGGTCGAGAGCATCCACAAGAAGGGAATCAGAAACACAGCGCCGAGCGCCGAGAGCACTAGGTAGCGGAGCGCGGTCTTCATCCGTAGTGTACCCACCGCTTTGAAGTCCGGAACTGAATCAGCGTCAGAATCAGCACAATCACGAGGAGCAGCCACGCCATGGCCGACGCATAGCCGAGGCGGAAGTACATGAATGCGTTCTGGAACAGATAGAGCACATACAGCAGAGTCGCATTGGACGGTCCGCCGTTCGTCATCACGAAGGCCGCCGAGAACACCTGAAAACTCCCGATGACCGCCATCACCAGATTGAAGAAGATCGTCGGCGAAAGCATGGGAAGCGTCACATGCACGAACTGCTTCCAGTTGCTCGCGCCGTCAATCGTTGCCGCCTCGTACAACTGCTCCGGGATGTTCTGCAGCCCGGCGAGAAAGATCAGCATCGCTCCGCCCGCACCCCAGAGGCTCATGATGATCAGTGCGGGCATCGCCCAGTCTGGCGAACTGAGCCACAGCGGTGGATTGCTCGTGAAGTGCCGCAGAAACCGGTTGATCAGCCCGAGCTGCGGATTGAACAGCCACATCCACAGCAGGTAGGTCGCCACGCCGGAGGTCACCGCTGGCAGGTAGAAGAGCGTCCGGAAAATGCCCATTCCCCGCAGCTTCTGATTCAGCAGAAGCGCGAGCCCCAGCGCCGTGCACATTCCGAGCGGAACGGCGAACACCGCGTAGTACACGGTGTTGAAGAGCGATTTGCGCAGCAGCGGATCGGTGAAGAGCCGCCGGTAGTTCGCCAGTCCGGCGAACTGGGGCGGAGTAATCGCGTCCCAGTAAGAGAAGCTGAGCGCCAGCGAAGCGATGATCGGCCCCGCCGCGAAGATCAGGAAACCTGCTATCCATGGCGAGATGAACAGCCATCCCGCCACGGCCTCCTTGCGCGCCATCCCTGAGGCCTGTCGCTTCACGGGGCCTCCTTCAGGATCTCGTTCACGCGCCTGGCGAAGCGCCTGCACACTCCCTCCGGCGTACGCACTCCCAGAAACGCGTCGTCCAGTTCCGAAAGGGCCTGCGTGTAGTCTGCGAATTGCGGGGGAAAGGCGGCGGTCCTTGCGTGCGAGATGGCCCGCAGGAACTCGTCATCGTTCGCTGGGCTCAGGTCCGTCTGAAGCATGCCCGGCGTCAGTGCCACGGGCTTGTATGCCGGTATCGCGTTGCCGATCTTCACGTTTGCGAGTGCCCCTTCGCGGCCCGAAAGAAACTTCAGAAACTCCCAGCACTCCTGGGGGTGCTTTGTGGACGTCAGAATGCAGTTTGCTCCCCAGATGAGCGTCGTCGCGCGCTGCTTGCCCTTCGGCATCGGCGCCACGTCCCAGGGGAAGTTTATTCCTTTGGCGAAGGACTTGTACGCGTAGCGCGAATTCGCGCACATTGCGATCTTCTCGGCCATGAACAGCTCCTCAGGACTCTGGCCGGTTGACTGCCCGGTAGCCGGGGCGACGTTCCACTTTGTAGCAAGTTCCACGAAAAAGCTGAACCCTCCAATCGCCTCCGAGCGGCCCATCAGGCACACTGTCTCATCCCGGTTGAACAACTCGCCGCCGTTCATCCACACCCAGGCGGGCCAGCGGTTGTAAGCGTTCTGGGTAACGAATGCGAACTGGTCGGGCAAGCGGTCTCCGTCTTGGTCCAGGGTCAGCTTGCGCGAAGCCTGTAGGAACGTGTCCCACGTCCAGTTTGCGCCGGGGTAGCTGAGGCCGGCCTCATCGAAGATCCGCTTGTTGTAGAAGAGCAGGATCGTCGAGAAGTCCGAGGGCAGCCCGTAAAGCCTGTCTCCGCGCTGCATGCTGTCGAGAACCGGCTTGAAGTAGTCATCCTCGCTGAAGTCCGGGTCATCGCAGGCCAGCATCCGCACGTCCACCAGCAGGCCCTTTGCTGCATACAGGGGGAAGTTCGCCTGCGTTACGTGAATCACGTCCGGCGCAATCCCGCCCGCAATCAGGGTCAGCAGCTTCGAGTCGTAGCCCGTGTCGCCGAGGCTTGCGTTGAGCCGTATCTTGATGTGAGGGTGAGAACGCTCGAATGCGGGGATCAGCTCTTCGCGGTAGAGCCTGAGGAACTCCGGAGTCGCGTAGTTGTACCACTCCAGAATGATTCTGCCGTCCGGCGTGCGCTCTTCACGTACAGGGCCGCACCCCGTCGCCAAGGCAACCACGGCGGCGAGAATCAGGGCGGACGCGAGCCTGAATAAGGTTTTCATCATTTGTTCAGGTGCTGGAGGCGGTGTCCGCCTCTAGCATCAGGTGTCTTCCACAGACTGGCGGCAGATTCCTACCCGGTGGCCGCGCCACTCTTCCTCGCATGTGCTCCCGTGAACAGTGACTTGAGCCAGATGGGTGTGATGAAAGTGGTGAGCATCACCATCGCGACGATCGCTGAGTAGGTCACGGCGTCAATCACCGGCTCTCCCTGCAGATAGTGCCTCGCCCCCACGCTCGCGAATATGAGGCCGACCTCTCCGCGCGGGATCATCCCCACGCTGACGATCATCCTGTTTACGCCCTTCTGGGTGATGCCGAGTCCGCACACCAGCTTTCCCGCCATCGCCGCCACGAGCAGCGCACCGGCCAGCCCAAGCGCTTTCGGGTTCGCGAAATGCCTCAGGTCAACGCTGAGTCCCATCAGTACGAAGAACACCGGCACGAAGAGATCCGCAATCGGGGCAATCAGCTCGTCCACGCTTCGCTCGCCGCGCTTCGTGAACCTTCTGTAGTGAGAGGGGTCCAGAACCAGCCCGGCCGCGAACGCGCCCACTATGGGTGCCAGCCCCAGCCAGCCCGCCACCGCCGCGAGCGTGAAGCACAGCCCGATGCTCGCCGCCAGCAGAACGCCATTGACGCGCATTTTCGACAGAGTATTGAGCGCGGGCCGGGCGCCAAATCGGCCGATCAGACTGGTCACCGCGAAGAACGCCAAAGCCTTCAGCACGATCGCCGCCACGCTGAGCGGAGATATCGCGGCGGCCGCGCCGCGTTCGGCGGCAACCACTAGGCCGCTGATAACGGCCAGGATTATCAGCCCGATCACATCGTCAATAACCGCGGCGCCAAGGATGATCCGCGCCTCGCCGGTCTGCGTTTTGCCCAGGTCCTTCAGGACCCGCGCGGTGATGCCGACGCTCGTTGCCGCCAGCGTCGCTCCCAGAAATCCGTACACCAGGGGCGGGTGATTAGGCAGGAATGTCTCACCCACGACAAACCCCAGAATCATCGGGGTCACAACGCCGAAAACCGCCACCAGCAGTGACGAGATGCTGACGCGCTTCATCTCGTCGAGGCGGGTTTCCAGGCCCACCTGGAACAGCAGCAGCACAACTCCTATTTCCGCGGCAATCCCAATCCCCACATCCGTCTTCAGCGTTTCGAATACCGTGGGGCCCAGCATATGCACGTTTCCAAGCCCCACGCCCACCAGCAGCTCGCCCAGCACCGCTGGCTGGCCGAGGCGCTCGAATATCTCGCCGCCGAACTTCGCTGCCATCAAAATCAGCACGATCGAAGCCAGGAAGTGCAGGATCTGGTGCTCGTGGTCCAGATTACCGCCGGTCCCGGCCGGCTCACTGTCCGCCTGACTCTGGCTGATGCCGCCCTGCGCCACGGAGTAACGCTCAGCCGCGGCAGGATGCTCCGATCCCAGACTGAGGAAACACAGACCGATGAGGATCAGCGCCAGCACGAGCATGCCGCGCCGCCGGTGTGTCGAGTATGTTCTGAATGGGTAAGAAAGACTCATTGCTCGAATTCTATCGCGCGATTCACGAGTATACTGCGATAAACGCTCTGCTGCCAAGCCTCCGAATTGCCTCCCGAGTAATTGTACTGAAAACGAGTCGCTGCCTCGGAAAGGAATCGTACCGAGAAGCCGAACTGCTCCGGCAAACACAGGAGTATTCGGTTGGATCAACACGGTAAGGCAGAACTCATCAG
>JBPOJE010000108.1:0-4370 GCA_052033935.1 Armatimonadota bacterium | reverse complement strand
ATAGAATTCCTCATCGGTGGTGGACAGAGTCCATAGAGCCGCCTGGCGCTGACGGTCACATTCGTGCCGTCTGGTGTCCTTGGCTCTTACGACACTCTACCCACCACCTGTCAGAACATACAAGGTGTCCTCACCTGGAGTCCGCTACCGCACTGAGACCTCCAGCCCCTCGGGGTCGAACATCACGTTCACGCTGGCGCGCATGTTCGACGGGTCGCGCACGAAGCGCAGGTAGGGCTCCAGCCGCTCGGCGCAGTTGATGCTGTTGTGCGTGAGCACGACGCTGCCCGGCGGCATCCTGTCGTAACACGCCTTCAGTATGTCCAGATAGATGCTCTTGCCGCGTTCGGCGTCGCCGTCGGCGTCCAGGTACAGAAGCTCAAGCGGCCTGCCGTAGTCCCGCAGATACTCCACCGCGTCCGCGGCCACGACCCTTGCCACCCCGGTCGGGTCAATGGCGCGCACGTTGCGCTCGGCGCGCTCGGCTTCCTCCGGCTTGATCTCGATGCCTACCAGATCTTCGGCCACGTACACGGCCCCCGGCCCCACCGCCGCCCCGGCATTCGATATGAACGTGTTTCCGCAGAACACTCCGGCGGCCGCCATCACCTTCGGCTGCCGGATGGCGTTGATCGCCCAGATCAGGCGCTGCATGCGCGGCGTGATGGCCGTCCAGGGAATATCGAACAGGTCCGCGACCGCCTGCCGGAAGCGCAGGAAGGGCTCGTCTTGATATCTGGCGTGAGGGAGGATGGCCTGGCGCACCAGCGCAGCCAGTGCCTCGCCAACAACACGGGTTTCGTCCTCCTCAGGCTCGAGAGGCAGACTCCACTGCCTGTAGTCCATGCGGTAGCTGTCGTAGTCGGGTGTTCTGAATTCGTTCAAGATTGCCTCAGCCCCATTCTGGGTTCTGTATCCCTGACCGGTCATGTTCGTGCGTGGCAGATGCGACTCACTCTGCCATGCTGATCAACAAAGACATACACTCGCCAGAAGGCTCCCTTGCTCGTGTAGACAAGTGCTTCGTCGTGGATGCCGGCCGTTGGGAGCGGGTGATAGCCGCCTCCATCGTCAATCTCCTTGTTGCTTCTCGCAATGAGGTCTGGTTGCCCGAAGCGGGCGATGACGTCCTTTCGTGACATACCTACGCGCACATTTGGCAATGTCGCCTTATCGAAACGGACCAGAAGGCGAGCCGGAAGGAAGAGCAGCAAGAGCAGGGCGATTGCCATCAGGGCGAGCACCGGTACCGCGACTGCGCGGATACCTCTCGGGCCTTGGGTTCGTGTCATAACGTGGCGGGCTCCCCCATGTCGTACTGGATGCTCACCTTCCTCGCCGCCGTGAAGCACTCGTCCGGGATTACCGCGCGCGTGTGTCCGCGCACCGGGTCCGGAAGCCAGACGGCCGCCTCCTGTCCGTTCACCAGCACTGTAGTTGGGCCTTCAGAGGTTTTCTCGAATGTGACTTCCACCTCCGCCCCCAGATACCGGAACCGCACCTTCGCGCACAGCCATTCGGGCGGCAGCGCCGGGTCAATCGCCAGCCCCTCCGGGCAGCCCGTGATGCCGAAAAGCCCGCCGTACACTCTGCGCAGCGCGGTCGAGATGCTCCCCGACAGGAACACCGCGCCTCCACGTCCCTCCTCGCCCGGCGCTGTCTTCCAGTGGTTGACCACGCCGTACGGCGCCGTCTTCGCACGCTCCACCGGATGGCAGCGCTGGGTCGTACGGAAGCATGTACCTCAGAATCTCGCAGGCCAGGCTGCCTTCGCCGGCTGCGGCCGCCGCGCGGGCGAAGAAGCCGTGGCAGCCGTGGTTGTACATCGCGCCGTTCTCGCCCAGCCCCGGTGACAGGTCGCCCTGTCCGATCCGCCCGAGTTTCTGGATGGGCGGGAAGAACAGCGGCCAGCCGTCCTGCTGCTTCAGCGCCTTCAGCCGTTCGAGCGCGGTCTGGAGATGCTCGCCCTGAAGCGCCCCGCTGATGATCCCGAACGCGTTCACCGGCATGTTCACCCGCGCCGCGCCGTCCGGGTCCTCCGGCGAAAACACCCACTCGGCATCGTCCGTGTACACTCCGTTCAGATACCCCTCGCCGTTGAGCGCGAACCTGAGGATGGCGGCCTTCAACTCTTCGCCCAGACGCGAAAGCTCTTCCGGCAGGTCATCCGGCACATCCAGACCGGGCCGCTCGCGCTGCAGAAAGCCGAACAGGTGCGACGCCTGCCGCAGCATCAGCAGCGCCTGGCAGCTCATCATCACGCTCTCGCCGCGGCCTGCGGGTCCCGCGCGGTTGATCGAGTCGTTCCAGTCTCCTCCGCGAATCAGACACAGGCCATGCTCGCCCAGATTCTCCGGGTTCAGATAGTAATCGCAGATCGCGAGCGCATGTTCGATGACCAGGTCTTCCTCGTCGCTGTCGAGCCACGGCGCGCGCTCCGAAAGGAGATCGTAGTCCTTCGTCCAGCACAGATAGTCGTGCAAGAGTTCCCACACCCACACCCCGCCGTCCACGTACTCGCGCAGGTCGTGCTTTCCCGCGCGCCCCGTCGTCGAATACTGGCGCGGAAACCAGCCGTCCGAGCGCTGGATGCTGAATAACTCGACAAGCGTATTCCTAACGGCCGCGGCATCGAGCGGAATCAGCGCTGTCGTGTCCTGCGCGCAGTCGCGCGTGCCGCGCATGCCCGTCGGCCAGCCTCTGTCCAGAAGCCGCACCCAGCCGAGCTGCAGCGGCAGATACTCGTTCACGTACCTGTCGAACGCCGGGTCGGAGGTCGAGATCGCGCGGGTGTTCAGGAAGCCCGCCCACTTCTCGCGGGTCAGCCGTTGCTTCTGCTGCCTCTTTTCTGGGTTCAGATACCGCGCGAGTTCCTCCGCTGGCGTCTGTCCCACCGCGAAAGTGAAGCACCGCGGCGCCCCGGCTTCCACCGTCAGCCGCTTCGACAGCGCGATGATGCCTTGGCGTCCGTTGACACTCTCTCGATGACCGCCCGCTCCCCCGAGAACAAAGTCCGCCCGCTCGAAGTTGCCGCGTCTGACGAACGCCGCGTAGTCAAGCTCAACGCCGTCCGGCGAAGCAAGGTCACACAGCGCCCACGCCTTCTGCCGCTCCTCGGGGATGCCGGCCGGGCTCCTGAGTTCCATTTCGAACGTCAGAGGTTCGCGGGATACTTGCTGGATGCTCTGGTAGAGCGAAGGCATGTCCCACGGGTCGAGCGCCGCCGCCGCGAAATGCGGGCGCAGCATGGGCACGATTCTCGCGGCTGATCTCTGGCGACGGAGAGCCGGACGGTCATCACGACGGCAGACTCGCCCTCAGGCACGAACAGCCCGGTCTCAACCCGAACCCCGTCGCGCACAACCGTGTAAAGCGCTTCTTCTGGCGAATACTCGCAGCAGAACTGCTCCGGTCCCGGGCGCCCGAAGCAGGAGAACGGCTCGCCGCCGTCCACGGAAACCCAGACGAGAAGCGACGGATAGTCCTGAAACCGCTCGCGCCGGAACAGGATCACCCCGGACAGCGGGTCAATCTGCGCGTAGTCCGGACCGCGCTCGTCCACGCGCAGCAGCATCCTTGGGTTGGCGAAGATATAAGGCCAGCGCTCGTCCAGATGGAAGGCGTCCACGCGGAAGCCTCCTGGGGTGTCCGTGAACGAGCCCAGCCCGGCGAGAGGTATGTCTTCTAGTCTCATGGCGATTATGGAGAGACTTCCGCATGCGCGGTGGTTCATCCTGCGCGGGGCGTGTGGGCAGCAGAACTCGTGGGGGAGGGAAAAGGCGGCGATCGGAATCGAACCGATGATGGAGGTTTTGCAGACCTCTGCCTTAGCCACTTGGCTACGCCGCCTCGCGCTTTGCCCGAAACAGACAAGGAGCGCGGCCAGGCAAGCTGCACTCCCCTTTTGAAATGGAGCGGGCGACGAGATTCGAACTCGCGACTTTCTGCTTGGGAAGCAGACGCTCTACCACTGAACTACGCCCGCTCAAAAGAAGACAAATGGGCGATACTGGATTTGAACCAGTGACCTCCTCGGTGTGAACGAGGCGCGCTCCCACTGCGCCAATCGCCCTCAGCAGCGGTATGGTGGGGATGGAGAGATTTGAACTCTCACGAGCATGCTCACTGCCCCCTCAAGACAGCGCGTCTACCAATTCCGCCACATCCCCACGCTATCGGCAAGCGTTATTCTAGCACTGGCTCCCGGGTCTGTCAACACAAGGGGCAGCTTTGGTACTTCCTTGTGAAGTGTGTAAATTGGAGTCTGCTCTTGTCTGCTGAATGGCTAAGCAGCCTGCTCGGGCTGCTGTTTCCTCGCCTTCCTTCTCCTCAGTTCCCAGATGTCGCTGCCCGACCAACGGTCGTTCAAC
>JBPOJE010000019.1:0-20783 GCA_052033935.1 Armatimonadota bacterium | reverse complement strand
GGGTCGTCCAGGTCCCCCACACCCAGAAGAACCAGCAGGGCGCCCATGTCCGAGCAGCGAATGGCGATCTCTGAGGCCTGCCCGGTGAACGTCTGGTCGCCGTCCTTCCACCTCGCCAGCAGTTGCTCGCTCCGCATGCGGTCTGCCTGCAGCGCCGCCTCGGCAAACCGCCGGTGCCGCAGACGCCGTTCGTCGCCTTCCCGGAACAACAGCCCCGCCGCGTGCCGTTCAATGAGTTCCTTGCAGTTGGTGGCGGGCAGCACCGGGTTCTGAGCGGCCGCGACGACCTGGCACAGCATAGCCCCGTTGAAGAAGTAGTCCGCTATTCCCCGCCAGGCTGTCAGCAGACACGCATCCCTCGCAGCCGGAGCCAACTGCCCGACACGCCCCAACTCGCCTTCGACGTGATCCCTGATGTTCTTGCCTGTACTCAGCTCAACCAGAATCTCCAGCAGGTCGCCGCCATCGGGGTCACCCAGAAGCTTCTTTCTCTGCGTCTCGTCGCGGTCTCTCCAGACTCGTGGCGGGTCTCCGATAGATTTCTCCAGCCTGCAGAGCAACTCGTCGAAACGGTCCACTTCCGCTTCGTCCAGCGGATCGAGATGAACTTCGTCGTCGCTCGGGCCATGGCGGGCACGCCAAACCGACTCCTGCTCGGCGGCGATGATGGTGAGGTCACCGGGAGACGGGTTTGCCCATTTTTCAAACGGAAAGTTCACAGCCGTGTCAACGACCAGGAGGGTCCGGCGGTCTCGCCTCTCAAGGGCAACGGAATCAGCTTTGCAGTTCTGCGCCCAGTGCACGGTGAACCCTGCCTTGTCTGCGAGCACGGCCACTTGCATGAGCACCACGGACTTGCCCATGCCGCTCCCCGCCAGGATGATCCTCTTCCTCAAGGTGGTCGATTCCTGAGCCAACCACTGAAGGAGCTCATCAGTGAGCGTCCGCCGAAATGTATGACCCCGAACGACATCGCTCCAAGAAGGATGGTCATTCAAAGGCCGCATCGGGTCCGGTGGCGTCTCGATGAGGGCTTCGCGGCAGAGGATGCTGAGTTCTACTACGGCTTGCCGGTTCTTGGGGTCGCGGATATCTTCCTTAAGGTTGGCCGCTTCCGCGTAGAGCTTCTTCGCCAGCTTGGCCAGCTTGGCCAGCTCGCGGTAGTTCTTTTTCTGGCTCTCAGATAGCTCTTTCAGCATCTGGGCGCAGTCACCCAGCAGGAACACCTCAAGGGCGTTACGGGTGTTATGGGCGTTATGGTTCGCCCTGCACTCGTTATAAAACCATGTGTGGCACTTTGCCTGGAACCGCTTCGCGACGTACCCCACATGGGTCTCGTCAGTGCCGGCAGGAAGGAGCTTCCTCAGCAGGGCTTTCCACTGATCGAGTTTACCCACTGGGATTGTATCAGTCCCTAGGCCAGCGAAATCGAGCACAAGGCGCGGGCCAAGAAGCGCCGCAAGCTCCGGGAAATCCTCTTTTCGGTTGATGGCGTCCCACTGGGCGTTGAACGTGCTGTCTGCCGCCGCATTCTTGAGGGCGTCTCGCAGCAAGGCCCTGTCCGGCACCTTTTCCGCCAGAAGGCTCAGTCCCTCTTGGAACGCAGCACGAAGCGCGCGGTCCAGATCGTCGTTGACCAGAGTCTGCCAGGGCGGCGTGTATCGGTCGTCCATCGCTTCATGGGCCTGTCCGAGCGCCAGTATCGCAAGCGCCCGCAGCCCGAACTTGCACAGCCGGCCCAGGTCGCCTCCGGGGGCGACTTTCGCGCATAAGTTGAGCACGACTTCGGTGACGCCGAAACGTCTCATTGCGAGGACGATTTGTTTCATCAGGTATGACATGCCGTGCAATCCTTCGCGTTTGTCAGCCATTCCGCGCCCGTACGCAGGCGTGGCCCGCGGCGCAGTGGTAAGCAATCGCACCAGAAAACGGCTCGCCCAACGGCTTGCCAAACGAGCCAGAAAACGGCTCGCCAAACGAGCCAGGGCATTCTTAATTGTGTCCAGAAAGCAGTGAAGCATGTTCCTTACAACACCCTGGAGGGCGCCTCCGCAGCCTAGTTCGCGTTTCGCTGCACGTATTCCTGCGGTGCTTACTTCGCAAGCTTGCAAACTGGATTCTTGTTGCCTGCTGAATGGCCTAAGTGCCGTCTCCTCGCCCTACTTGCAGTTCCCGGAACTGACACTTGATCGGTTGTTTGTCCTCAGATGCTCCCGGTGCTGACCCGGAGAATCCAAGAACGCAAGCAGACTCCTTCGAAACAAGAGCACCCTCCGCCTGTTCACACACTCAGAAACCAAACTACCCGCCATTGACGCCCGGCGCCGGACGGCGTACACTGGGCCTGGACCGGAGTTCCGGCCCACAAGTAACACGGATGGACTTAAGGGGTAACGCGATGGCATTGAAAGTCGGAGTGGTCGGCATGGGCGGAATCGGCAACCAGCACGCTGATTGTCATTCCCAGGATTCGCTGGCAGATCTGGTGGCGGTCTGTGACGTTGTGAAGGAGAAGGCCGACGCCGCGGCCGAAAAGCACGGCGTGAAGGCGTACTACAGCCTCAAAGCCATGCTGGCCAACGAGGAACTGGACGTCGTTGATGTGACGACAGGCGGATACGAAAACGGCAGCTGGCACTTCGAGCCGGCAATGGAAGCGCTCGACGCGGGACGGTATGTGCTGTGCGAGAAGCCTCTGTCAAACGACATCGGCGAGGCTCGCGAGATGGTGCGCTTCGCAGCCAGCAAGCGCCTGTATCTCGGCTGCAACCTGAATCACTACTTCACGCCGCCGGCCGAACGCGCCAAACAGTATATGGACGAAGGCAAGATCGGCGAGACGATCTACCTGCTCTTCAAAATGGGCTTCGACGGCGGCGAAGCGGGCTACAACTTCAACCCTTCGCCCCGCTTCAACCAGCCCTACGCCCACATGAAGGCCTTCCTTACGCACCCCTTCAGCGTCATGCGCTACTTCTGCGGCGACATCAAGGACGTGCAGACCTTCGCGACGAAGCCCGGATTCCGAAAGAACAAGGGCGACCTGCTGCTTTCTGTCAACAGCGTGCACGTTCGTTTTGCCAACGACACCGTCGGGTACCTCCTGAGCCACCGCGGCGATTGCGTGTGGGGCCTCGGCGGCTGGTGGAGCGTTGAGGTTGCCGGGAGCAAGGGCACATTCTGCATCGAAAACTGTGTGGAGAAGCTGACGTTCTGGCCCGGGCCAGGAGCGGAACCCGAGGTGATGAACACCGGGGTCACCGACTTCGGCACCACGTTCCCCAATCGCATTCATGCGTATCTCGAAGACGTGACGAACAAAGTCCCCTTCGAGCATATCCGTGCTTCCGGCCGGGATGCCCTGGCGACGCTGGAGTACATCTTTGCCGCCATCGAGTCGTATGAATCCGGCGGCGAAGTCGTTCGCCCGAAGGCGCTTCCTGCCATTCACGGCGACCCGAGCGTCGAGCGCATTTAGCTCTCAAGTCAAGGCTGGGTAAGGAACAGAAAAGCCGCCGGAGATAACTCCGGCGGCTTCTATTATGCAAAACTGGCTCCCCGGCGTGGACTCGAACCACGAACATCCTGGTTAACAGCCAAGCGCTCTGCCAATTGAGCTACCGGGGAACGGGGCGTCAGCCAGAAAGAGTTATATCATTCACTCCGGCCTGCTGTCAACAGCCTCCCTCACCTCAAAAGCCTTCCTCGCAAAACCCAGTTGCTTCTCGACTGCCTCCGGCGCGGGCCCGCCGCAAAGCGTGCGTGACCGCAGGCTGGTTTCGGTCCGAAGCGCCCCTGCCGCATCGTCTCCGAAAAGCCCATGCGCATCTGCCAGTTCCTCAGGTGCGAGCGAGTCGAGGCGGCGACCTTCATCGAGACACCGCGCAACCAGTTTTCCGACAACCTCGTGCGCCTGACGGAACGGCAGCCCCTTCGTCACCAGGTACTCCGCAAGGTCGGTTGCGGTTGCGAACCCGTCGTCAGCAGCTTCGGCCAGCCGCCCCGCGTTGAACGTGGACGAGGCGAGAAGCCGCTCCATGGCTTTCAGGCATGCGATCGTGCTGTCAACCGCATCGAACAGCGGCGGCTTGTCCTCCTGCAAATCGCGCATATACGTGAGGGGCAGCCCTTTCAGCAGCGTCAGAAGCGCGACAAGCGCGCCCTGAACCCGGCCGAACTTCCCCCGCGTAAGCTCCGCGACATCCGGGTTCTTCTTCTGCGGCATAATCGAGGAGCCTGTCGCCACCGAATCGTCCAGATCAACAAAGCCAAACTCCGCCGTTGACCAGATGACCGTCTCTTCGGCGAGCCTGGATAAATGCGTCATGACCAACGAACAGACAAAGGCGAGTTCTATCGCGAAATCGCGATCGCTGACAGCATCCATCGAGTTAGGTATCGGGCCATCGAAACCCAACTCGCGGGCCGTGTATTCGCGGTCGTTCGGCAGAGAGGTTCCGGCGAGAGCCGCCGCCCCTAGCGGCGAGAAGTTCGCCCTTGCGCGCCAGTCCTGAAGGCGGCTTCGGTCTCTGTCGAGCATCCAGAAGTATGCCAGGAAGTGGTGCGCCAGCGTAACCGGCTGAGCTCTCTGCAGATGCGTGTATCCCGGCGCAAGAGTCCGGATATGTTCCTCTGCAAGTGCGAGCAGCCGTTCCTGGAAGGCCGAGAGGCCGGCATCTATCTGCGAGGCGGCGTCGCGGCACCAGAGCCGGAGGTCGAGCGCGATCTGGTCGTTTCTGCTGCGGCCGGTGTGGAGCTTGCCCGCGGCGTCGCCGATCTTCTCGGTCAGACGCCGCTCGACAAGCATATGAATGTCTTCGCAGGAGGGGTCGAGTTCTACAGTTCCGGCGGCGAATTCGGCAGCAAGCTGACCCAGCCCGCCAACAATCGAGTCAAGCTCTTCCTGCGACAGGATGCCCACCCTGTGCAGCATCCTCGCGTGCGCGAGACTGCCCGTGATGTCCACCTGCGCCAGCCTCGAATCGAAGTGAATCGAGGCAGAGAACTCCTCGACCACCGGATCGGTGCGCTTTCTGAATCTACCCGACCATGCCTTGCCGGCCATAAGCCCTCGAACCTCTCAGCCCTTGCTCTCGCTGACCGAGCGATACATCCGCGCCTGCATCCCGTGAACCTTCACCATCCCGGCCATCTCACTCTGATCGAACGTCTTGGAGTCGAACGAGGCGAGGTCTTCCGAGTAGAGGGCGAGCGGACTCCGGCGGCCGATGACCGCCGCGCTGCCTTTGTAAAGCCGGACGACGACATCGCCCGTCACGCGCGTGTTGACGCGGTCAATGAACGCCTCCAGGTCTTCCTTGAGCGGGTCGTACCAGAGCCCCTCGTAGGCGAGGTCGGCCCACGACTGATCCACTGCGTTCTTGAAAGCGATCTCTTTGCGCGTAGAGACGAGAGCCTCCAGCGCTTTGTGCGCCTTGATCAGCACCACCGCCGCCGGGCACTCGTAGTTCTCGCGCACTTTCAGGCCGAGCATGCGGTCTTCCATGATGTCAACCCGGCCGACACCGTTGGCGCCCGCAAGGCGATGCACTTCGCTGATGAGGCTCAACGGATTGAGCTCCTTGCCATCCACCGCCACCGGAATGCCTTCTTTGAACGAGATCGTCACATCCGTTGGACTGTCCGGGGCGGCCTGCGGGCTGACCGTCCACAGGAAGATCTCCTCCGGCGGCGCGTAGTCCGGCTCTTCCAGACGTCCGCCCTCAATAGAGCGCCCCCACAGGTTCTCGTCAATGCTCCAGATCTTGTCCACGGACTGCGAAATCGGAACGCCCTTGGCCTTCGCGTATTCGATCTCTTCGGTCCGGGTCAGATTGCGCTCGCGCATCGGAGCGATGATCTCGATTTCCGGCGCGAGGGTTCGCATAACGAACTCGATGCGGAACTGATCGTTCCCCTTGCCGGTGCACCCGTGGCAGAACGCCTGCCCCCCCACGCGCTTCGCAACCTCCACCGCCTTTTCGGCGATGAGGGGCCGTGCGATGGACGTGCTGAGAGGATAGCCCTGATAGTCACCGTTCGCCTTCACAGCGCGGAAGCAGTAGTCGCGCGCGAACTCGTCTTTCGCATCAACGGTGTAGTGCTCGGTGCCCAGCGCCCGCGCCTTCTCTTCAGCGACTTTGACATCGTCGGCCGGCTGACCGACATCCACGGTAACCGTCACGACCCGCTCGAAGCCGTAGTCTTCGCGCATCATCGGGATCGCAACCGAGGTGTCGAGCCCGCCTGAGTAAACCAGCACAACTGTTTTCATCGTTTTCCTATCAAGTGTATGTCAGAGTCCGGCCGCAAAGGCCGGAAATAGCAACCCGCCCGCGTTTCTACAGCACCAGCGAAAGCCACGCCTTCTGCGCGTGCAGCCGATTCTCGGCCTGTTCGAAGGCGACCGACTGCGGCCCGTCGAGGACTTCGGACGTTATCTCCTCGCCCCGATGCGCCGGCATGCAATGAAGCACAATGGCGTCTGGTTTTGCCAGCGCCAACAGTTCCGCGTTCACCTGGAACCCGGCAAACGCCTTTCGGCGAACCTCAGCCTCAGCCTCCTGCCCCATGCTCGTCCACACGTCGGTGTAGATCGCGTCCGCGCCGCGCACGGCATCGCGCAGGGCACTCGTAACTTCGAACTGGCAGCCGGAAGCCGCGCCCAGTTCCTTCGCCTGCGCCAGAATGTCCTTGTCCGGGCCATAGCCCTCCGGGCAGGTGATAGTCATGTGCATTCCTGTTCGGGCGCACGCAAGCAGAAGGCTGTTTGCGACGTTGTTTCCATCGCCCACAAACACGAGCTTCAGTCCGCTGAGGTCGCGGAAGCCGCCGGAAAGCGGCTTTCCCTTCACCTCGCCGATGGTCTGCAGGTCGGCAAGCGCCTGGCAGGGATGCTCGAGATCGGAAAGAGCATTGATGACCGGCACACTGGCGTGCTGCGCCAGGCCCGTGACAGTGGAGTGGCTGAACGTGCGCGCGGCTATGGTGTCCACCCAGCGTGATAGATTCGCGGCAACGTCCTGAACAGCCTCACGCTTTCCGATTTGTATGTCAGCCGGAGCAAGGTAGATGGCCTGTCCGCCGAGTTGCGAGATGGCCACCTCGAAGGTGACGCGGGTGCGCAGCGACGGCTTCTCGAAGATGAGCGCCAGCGTTGGACGCGCCGAGCTGCCCCGGATTTCCGCAACCTGCGGCGCCGAACGCAGCTCCCTCTTGAGCTGGTCCGCCCGCGCGAGCACCTGCTGCAACTCGTCCTCGCTCAGATCGGCAATGCCGATAAGGTCTCTGCCCCTGAATGTGTCTGTCATCGTGGTGTATCTGTTCTCTTGTGGGGGGGTCAAGCCAGGGTCTCGGTGATCGCGCTGTCCAGAATCTCTATACCTTCGTCAACCTGCTGCTGATTCACGACAAGTGGCGGCAGTAGCCGGATGATGTTCGGGCCCACGGCATTGGCCAGCAATCCCTTGCGGAAGGCCGCCTGCACAACATCACGCGCCGCGGGGCTGCCGAGGACGAGCGCCTGCATCAGACCCATCCCGCGCACCTCGCCGCAGCCGAGCTTTGCCTTCAAGGCCTCAAGCCCACCGCGCACCGCATGGCCCATCTCTCGGGCGCGGGCGCACAGGCCCTCGCTCTCGATCGCTCGCACAGCCGCAAGAGCCGCCGCGCACGCGAGCGGTCCTCCCCCGAACGTGGTGCCGTGGTCGCCCGGCATAAACGCCTCCGCAGCCCTTCCACGTGCCAGGCACGCCGCAATCGGGAACCCGCCACCCATGGTCTTGGCAAGCGTTACGATATCGGGCACGACGCCATACGCCTGACAGGCAAGGAATTCGCCTGTTCGCCCGCAACCCGTCTGGATCTCGTCGAATATCAGAAGAGCGCGGTGCCTGTCAGCAGCTTCGCGAGCGGCTCGCAGGAACTCTGGCGCCGCCGGGAACACTCCGCCTTCGCCCTGGATCGGCTCCAGAATGACGGCGCAGGTCTTGTCGTCCACTGCTGCTTCGAGCGCCGCTGTATCGTTGTATGGAATCAGTGTGACATTCGGAACGAGCGGTATGTACGGCTTCTGGTACTTCTCCTGTCCGGTGATCGCCAGAGTGCCGAGCGTGCGTCCGTGGAACGAGTTCGCGGCCGCCACGATCCAGGTCTTGTCCGGACTCGCCGCGTTTCCGAGCTTGCGCGCGATCTTCAGGGCCGCCTCGTTCGCTTCCGCGCCGCTGTTCGCGAGGAATGCCTTCTCCATCCCGGTCATCTTGCAGAGCGCCTGTGCAAGCTCGGCCTGCTGCTCGATGAGATAGAGGTTGCTTACGTGCATCAGCTTCGCGCACTGCCGCTGCACCGCCTCCACAACCTTCGGGTGGCAATGCCCAACCCCGTTGACAGCGAACCCGGAGAGGAAGTCGAGGTAGCGGCGGCCGTCTGTGTCCCAGAGGTACACGCCTTCCCCACGCTCGAACACGACGGGGAAGCGTCCGTAAGTAGCCATTACATACTTCTCGTACAGGCCCGCAACTTCCGATACTTTCGCGCTGGTTTCCGTGCTGTCTGTCATACTGTCTGCCTCATATCTTCCTTACTGCGTGATCATCGTGCCTACGCCGGTGTCCGTGAAAAGCTCCATGAGGAGCGCGCGCGGCCTGCATCCATCCACAATATGCGCTCTCTTTACCCCACCTTTCACCGCCGCCACGCACGCATTCACCTTTGGGATCATTCCCTTCGAGACCGCGCCCGACAAGGTCAGCCCCACAGCCTCGTCCGCCGTCAACGCGGAGATTATGCTCTCAGGATCGTTCACATCGCGCAGGATTCCCGCCACATCCGTCATGAGGATGAGCTTCTCCGCTCCAAGACGCCATGCGAGATCGCCGGCCACTGCGTCCGCATTGATGTTGTAAGATTCTCCGCCCTTGCCGATAGCTACCGAACTGATGACCGGGATGAACCCGTCACGCGCAAGCGTCTCCAGAATGGCCGGGTTGATCTCCTCGACCTCACCCACGAAGCCCAGATCCACTTCACCCGGCGCCTTTCTGGCAACGATCAGATTTGCATCCTTGCCCGACAGGCCCACCGCAAGGCCGCCATGGCCATTGATGCCCGCAACAATGCCCTTGTTCGTCTTGCCCGCAAGTACCATTTCGACGACTTCCATCGTCTCGGCGTCGGTGACGCGAAGCCCGTTGACGAACGCGGGCTCTTTGCCCAGCCTGCGCATCACGCCGCTGACTTCGGGGCCGCCGCCATGCACGAGCACGGGGCGCATCCCGACATAGTGCATCAGCACGATGTCCTCGCAGACGGCGCTTTTGATGCGTTCGTCCACCATCGCCGCGCCGCCGTACTTTATCAGAATCGTCTTGCCGTAGTACTCCCTGATGTAGGGGAGCGCCTCAACAAGTATCCGCGCCTGTTCTTCCCGTGTGTTCCAGTCTTCGTTCATTGCCATCACGTGTGGTAGTCCGCATTGATGCGGACGTAATCGTAAGAGAGGTCGCAGGTCCAGACCACCGCCTCGCCCGTGCCCAGCCCGAGATCAAGCTCTATCGTCACGAAGTCCGTCTTCAGCAGGTTGCCCGCGTCTTCGAGCGACAGCATCACCGGCTCGCCGTCCCGAACTATCTGGTGGTCGCATAAGGTGAGGTTCAATTTCGCCTGATCCAGCGGCACTCCGGCGCGCCCGGCGGTTGCGGTAATCCGGCCCCAGTTCGGATCGCACCCGAACATAGCCGTCTTGAATAGAGGCGAGTTCGCGATGGTCTTGCCGATCTTCCGTGCGTCCTCCTTCGACGAAGCTCCGGTGATACGGATTTCAATCAGCTTTGTCGCTCCTTCGCCATCGGCAGCAATCGCTTTTGCCATCTGCTGGCAGATCGAAGTGAGAGCCGCCTCAAACCGCGACTCGTCGGCTTCGCAAAGCGTAACACCGCTCGCGCCGTTCGCCAGCATCAGCACCATATCGTTCGTGCTCGTATCGCCGTCCACGGTGAGGCAGTGGAAAGACTCATCAACGGCCCGGTCGAGTGCGCGTTGCAGCGTTCCAGCGGAAGCTTCGGCGTCGGTCGTCAGGAAACAGAACATCGTAGCCATGTTCGGCTCGATCATGCCGCTGCCCTTGGCCACAGCGCCGATGGTCACCTGACCGCCGCTCAGCGCCAGTCTGACGGCTGCCTGCTTGGGGACGAGGTCCGTGGTCATTATGGCCTGCGCGGCCATCGGCCCGCCCTCTGGCGAGAGAGCGTCCGGAAGCTGAGCGATACCGGCGCGCAGCTCGTCCATTGGCAAGCGTTCGCCGATGTGCCCGGTGGATGCCCCGGCGACCAGCTCGCTCTCGATGCCGAGCGTGTACGCGGTAAGCGCGCACATCTCAAGAGCGTCCTCGCGGCCCGCCTCGCCCGTGAAGCAGTTTGCGTTGCCGCTGTTGACGATGATCGCCTGGCACACTCCCCCGCTCAGGCGCTCGCGGTTGATGTCAATGCAGGCGGCGCGCACGCGATTGGTGGTTAGCAGGCCCGCGAAAGCACACGGCGCGCCGCTAGCAATCAGTGCCAGATCCGGCTTGCCCGACTTTTTGATACCGCACGCGACACCCGCGGCTTTAAAGCCGGACGGACTGGTTATTGAGCCGCACTCCACGGCTTCGATGAAAGGCTGCTGTGGTTGATCTCGGTGCATAACGGCTAGGGATACATCGCCGGAAAGTCGAGGCCAGCCGTCTCATCCAGCCCGAACATCAGGTTCATGTTCTGGATTGCTTGCCCGGCGGCTCCCTTCACCAGATTGTCAATCACCGACAGCACGATTATGCGCCCGGTTCGCTCGTCGAAAACCGGCGAGATTCGGCAGTAGTTCGAGCCAACCGCCTGCTTGGTCTCGGGGAACTGCCCCTCCGGCAGCACCTGCACGAACGGCGCGCCGCGGTAGAATTCCTCGTACGCCTGTCTGAGTCCGGAGGGATCGGCCCCCGCTGCAAGCGAGGCATACGCTGTCGTGTGGATTCCCCTTGTCATCGGCACAAGATGCGGCGTGAAGGTGACGGGCACATAAGTCCCCGCAGCCACCGAAAGCTCTTGCTCAATCTCGGGCGTATGCCGGTGCTTGACAACCCCGTAAGCCCTGTAGTTGCTGTCCATCTCCGAGAAGAGGTACGGCACCTCTGTCTTCGACCGGCCTGCCCCTGATACCCCCGATGCGCTGCAGATTACGACGCCGTCCGGCTCCAGCAGTCCGAGTTTGAGGGCCGGCGCGAGAGCAAGAATCGCGGAGGTGGGGTAACAGCCGGGATTGGCGACCAGCCGCGCCTGGCTGATCCGGTCGCGGTAGAACTCCGGCAACCCGTAAACGGCCTCAGCGAGCAGGTCCACCGCTTCGTGCTCACAGCCGTAATACTCCCGCCATGCTACCGGGTCGCGGAGGCGGAAATCCGCCGCAATGTCTATCACCTTTACCCCGGCCTGAAGAAGTGTCGCGGCGTGCTTCATCGCCCAGCCGTTGCCGCGCGCCAAGAATACGACGTCGGCCAACTCGGCAACTTCGGTGGGCGAAAACGGCCTGAGGGGCTCGGAAACGCTGCCGGACAGATGCGGGAAGACAGCCGACAGCGGCACGCCGCTGCGCGACTCGCTCGTCACGCAGGTGATCTGCGCGTCCGGATGACGGGTCAGCAGACGAACAATCTCAACCCCGGCATATCCCGTCGCGCCGACAATCCCTATCCGAACTGCAGCCAAATCCGTGCTTCTCCAATCTGCGAAACGAATGTGTGAAGCTAAGATTATAGCTGCCGGCAGGGCCGAACAACAAGTTTTCGCGCTGGCGCGGGGCTGAGCTTCCGGGAAATGCCCTCTCCCAGGCCGCCCGGCTGAAGCCAATCAGTGGAAAGCCCGGCAGGCTACATGCCGCAGCGCAGCCGTTCTATCTCGCGTTCGTAGTAAAGGCGCATCTGTTCCAGGCGCTCTTCGGCATCGGCCCGAGTTTGCGAAAGCCGCTCCAGAAGGTCTAGAATAACCTCGACTCCGGCAAGGTTAACGCCGAGGTCTTGCGTAAGACGTTGAATCTGCAGGAGTCTGTCTATATCTTCCTGCGAGTACAGCCGATTGCGGCCGTTCTGTCTCTGCGGTTGGACCAGTCCAAGCCGTTCGTAGAGCCGCAGCGTTTGCGGGTGCATTTCGCAAAGCCGAGCCGCCACGCTGATCATGAATACAGGTTCATCTCTGCTGTGAGCAGTCATAGTCGCGTCTCACCTCGCTATCTTCATCCGCCAGGCTGATCGGAAACGACATAGCCGATCAGGCGTTTCGTGCGGCTGATATCGCCGCCAGCTCCGTGAGCAACTCACGCTCGCGGGCTGAGAGTTCTTTCGGAACGGTGATCATGGCCTTTGCCAGGAGGTCGCCATGACCTCCGCCCTTCGGCCGCGGCATGCCCTTGCCCTGCAGGCGGATTGACTGTCCGCTCTGTATTCCCGCTGGCACCTTCATCGCGACCCGTCCTGTCAGCGTTGGCACGCTCACTTCGCCGCCGAGCGCTGCCGTCAGATACGGCACCGCCACATCAACCAGCAGATTGTCTCCGTCCCTCTTGAACGTACGATGCTCGCGAACAGTCACATTCAGGAACAGGTCGCCGCGCACGCCGTTCCGGCCGGGCGCTTTTCCGGCGAGGCGAATCCGGCCCCCGCTCTTAACGCCGGGCGGTATCTTCACCGAAAGCCTCTGCCCCCCGATATTGATGTAGCGCTCGGTGCCCGAATACGCCTCATCGAGAGAGAGCTCCACGTTAGCCTCGGCATGCTGAGGCTGCGGCGTAAAACCGCCAAATCCCCCGAGATCAACCCGGGTTCTGCGCCGGCCTCCACCATCACCCCCCGCGCCTCCAAACAGGTTCTCGAAGATGCTGGCGAAATCGCCCGCAGTGTCCTCGTCGAACGTGCTTTCAAAGTGGAAGCCAGGGTCAGAATCCTGCCCTGCCGCGCCCGCCTTCTGCGCCTGCTGCCAGCGAGGCCCAAACCGGTCGTATGCCGCCCGGTTCTCCGGGTTGCTCAGAACCTCATAAGCCTCGCTGATCCGCTTGAACCGCTCCTCCGAAGCGCGGTCCCCAGGATTGACGTCCGGGTGGTGCTTGCGGGCGAGCCTGCGGTACGCGCTCTTGATCTCTTTGCCTGTCGCGCTTTTTGAAACACCAAGAATGTCGTAGTAGCTCTCCGCCATCGCCAGCCTCCGGGCAGCGCGAACCGGCCATCAGAAGCCCGGTCCGCGCCGCCGCGATCTAAGCTCAGCCGGCCTCCACGCTGATGCGCTTCGGCTTGAGCTCGTCTGACTTCGGTATCGTCACGGCAAGCAGGCCGTCCTTGTAGGTGGCCCGAACGTTCGCCACATCAATGGGAATGTGAATGCTGAACGTGCGCGAGAACCGCCCTGCAGGCCGCTCCAGACGCACCCATCGAGTTCCTTCCTGCTGCTCGCGCTGCCGCTCGCCCTGCACCGTCAGCGAGTCCGCCGTCACATCGAGCGAGATATCATCAAGAGACATTCCCGGAATCTCGAACATCACCTTAATGTCATGGTCGCTTTCGCTGACATCGCAGACGGGCTCCCAGACAGCAACTCCCGCCGCGTCCTGACCCGACGAGCGTTCACGGAATTGGTTGAAGATCGAGTTCACTCCCTGCTGAAGTTCCGCGAAATCACGGAACGGGTCCAGCCTCGACAATTCCATTCTCATGTTTTGCATTCTCCTTGTTGCAGACGGCGTCCCCGGACTTCGGTCCGGGGCGCCCGAACATCAATCGTGCCCCACCCCGCGGCGAATACAGAATCAGTTCTCCTCCTGATACTCGCCCTCTATAACGTCATCGGCGCTTCCCGCCGCCGCGCCAGCCGCCTCCGCCTCGTCATCTGGCGTGGACGAACCTGCCGCGTCGCCCGCCTGCTTGTAGAGCATCTCGCTCAGAGCGTAGGAGGCCTGCCGCAGAGCGTCCGCCGCCTGGCGGATTTCGTCTGCGTTTTCACCCTTCAGCGCCTCCTGCAGCCGGTCGCGAGCCTGCTCGACTTTTGCCTTCTCGTCAGCCGGAAGCTTGTCGCCCAGGTCTTTCAGCGTCTTCTCGGTGTTGTAGATGAGGCTGTCGGCCTCGTTGCGCATCATCGCCTGCTCGCGCGCCTTCTTGTCCTGCTCGGCATACTGGTCGGCGTCACGAATCATCCTGTCAATGTCGCCCTTGTCCAGGTTGCTCGATCCGGTGATCGTGATGCTCTGCTCACGGCCCGAAGCGCGGTCCTTTGCGGTCGCGTGAAGTATGCCGTTCGCATCCAGGTCGAACGTCACCTCAATCTGCGGAATGCCCCGCGGTGCGGCCGGAATGCCCGTCAGATGGAACATCCCAAGGCTCTTGTTGTCGCGTGCCATCTCGCGTTCGCCCTGAAGCACATGCACCCCCACCTCCGTCTGACCGTCCGCGGCAGTGGTGAACACCTCAGACTTGCGTGTGGGAATGGTCGTGTTGCGGGGAATGAGCGGTGTCGAAACCCCGCCAAGCGTTTCGATGCCAAGCGACAGCGGTGTGACATCCAGCAGCACGACGTCTTTCACTTCACCCGCGAGAACGCCCGCCTGGATCGCAGCCCCGATCGCAACAACCTCGTCCGGGTTGACTCCTCTGTGCGGCTCCTTGCCGGCGAGCTTCGTGACCAGCTCCTGAACGGCGGGCATGCGCGTTGAACCGCCGACCAGGATCACCTCGTCAATATCCGTCTCCTGCAAGTTGGCGTCCTCGATCGCCTGCTTGTACGGAGTAACGCAGCGGTTCAGCAGATCGGCCGTCAGCTCCTCGAATTTCGCCCGCGTAAGGTTCATGTCGAGGTGCTTCGGGCCGTTCGCGTCAGCGGTAATGAAGGGAAGGTTAATGGTGGTCTGCACGACGTTGGAAAGCTCAACCTTGGCTTTCTCGGCCGCCTCGCGCAACCGCTGTAGCGCCTGGCGATCCTGCCGCAGATCTATGCCGTGCTCCTTCTTGAACTCGTCCGCAACGTAGTTGACGACCTTCTCGTCCCAGTCGTCGCCACCCAGGCGCGTGTCGCCATGCGTGGACTTGACTTCGAAAACTCCGTCGCCTACTTCGAGAACCGAAACGTCGAACGTGCCTCCGCCCAGGTCCCATACAAGAATGGTCTCGTTGGCCTTCTTGTCCAGACCGTACGCAAGAGACGCCGCTGTCGGCTCGTTGATAATGCGGAGCACTTTGAGCCCCGCGATCTCGCCAGCGTTCTTGGTGGCCGTGCGCTGAGCGTCGTTGAAGTACGCCGGGACGGTGATGACCGCGCTGTCCACCGTGTCCCCGAGATACGCCTCCGCGTCGCGCTTCAGCTTCTGAAGAATCATGCTCGAGATCTCCTCGGGCGTGTACTCCTTCTCCTCTATCTTCACGCGATGGTCGGTGCCCATCTCGCGCTTGATGGACGAGACTGTGCGCTCGGGGTTCACGATTGCCTGGCGCTTGCCCTGCGCCCCGACGAGCCGCTCGTTCGACTTGGTGAACGCGACCACGCTCGGTGTCAGCCGCGAGCCTTCAGCGTTAGCCATAACTGTCGGCTCACCGCCCTCCATGACGGCAACCACGGAGTTCGTGGTGCCAAGGTCTATACCTACTGTCTTTGCCAATTCCGTTTTACCTCCGCCCGGATTCCCGGGTGTGGGATGAAGCCGCCCCTGCCATTTTGCAGGCGCGAATGCTACCCTGACTACCGGCGCCGGGCGGGAAACCCGGACTCAGAATCACCGGCCTAATCTTAGCCTGCTGCGATTATGTAGCTTGAGTCTGTTATTGTCAATGCACAATCGCCGCAATTTGTTCCCGAATTGCACTGCACGCCAAGCAGGAATTCCCTGCCGTATGGCCATACCTCTTGGTGTGATGATCACGGCAGCAAGAATGATCGGGTTGACAGGAGTTCTCATTATGAGCGTAACACAGCCTTCCGCGTCTCAGGTTCTGCCGCTTAGCCTCAGCCAGCATCCAGAGCTAATTCTGCTGGCGGCGCAGGCGTGGGGCGTTATGGGGGTCAACACCTGCGCGCATGCGCCGGACGCGGCGGTGCCCCTGCCTCTGCGGATTGGCGGCAAGACGTATTCGGACGGGCTCGGGCATCACGCTACGGGTGAGATTGTTATTGCCCTCGAAGGCCGCTTCGACCGGTTTGAGGCCGAAGTGGGGGTGCAAAACCAGGAGCAGGATGCCGGAAGCGTGGTGTTTCAGGTGTACGTGGACGGCAAGAAGCGTTTCGACAGCGGGGTTCTTCGCCAGAGCGACGGGGCAAAGACGGTCACTGTGAACGTGAAGGGCGCATGGGAGCTCAGGCTGGTCTCGGGCGACGCGGGTGATGGGATCACCTGCGACTGCGCAAACTGGGCAAATGCCCGGCTGATTCCCGGCAAGGTGTCCAAAGCGCCACGTAACCCGGCGGTGGATGCGGCGCCCTTCGCACGAGTAGTCACCTACGACCCCGCCCGCATAGACGGCTGCCGCACGAGCCGGGTCGAGGAGTTTCACGCCGAAGACCTGTTCCTCGACACCGATGTTCTGCCCGGTGAGGACGGACACTATACCGCCCCGGTGTGGCCGGACGGCCGCGCATGCATCGGGCTGCAATGGCTCGAACGGCGTTACCTGAATTCGCTGACGCTGTATTTCGACGGACAGGCTCCTTCGCCCGCCGATGCCGATGTGCAGGGCTGGGAAGGTGAGTCCGCCTGGCAGGGACGATGGGTACCGCTCAAGGGGGCCATTACCGCCACCGGCCGATCGTGGACGTTCGATCTCGATTGGGCAACGAACCCGGCCGCTCGTGCGGGGCTTCGGAAGGTGCGCTGGGTGCTGCCCACGACAGATCCCGTGCGGATCGTGGGATTCTCGGCCTTGATGCGCGCCCGAACGGACGTCGCCGAACTCACGCTGCAGCTCGAAAACGCGCCCGCCGGAGCGACAGGAACCATCGAGATCTACAACGGAGATATCCTCTCCCCGAAAGGCGAAGGCATTCACCGCGCGTGGGATCTGAGCAAGCCGCTGAAGCTGAAGGTGCGCCACATCCTGCCGGGAGTCTGGAAGTCCGACAGGACCGTTCTTCGTTTCAGGCTGCCATCCGGCGCATTTGGGGTGGCGCTGGATGACGTTGTGGGCAGCAAGTGCGTGTATGTGCGGGACGCCGGCCTGTTTGTTGCTCTCGACAGCGCGAACATCTCGCTCAAAGACTACAAGCGAAAGATTGCCCGCCGGAAGACCGTCCTCGAACGCGTGAGAACGATGCCAGATCAGACGTTCGAGCAGGCCATCCGGCAGGTCCACCACGACGTGCAGAACAACGGCCAGATGATGCTGTCGCTTGCCTGCGACAATCACAAGTTCATCGTCCATCGGGACGGCTTGGTCGAGATCGAGGCCGATCCCACCGCCGGTGAGGCAGCTGTGACCGCCCTGACCCGCTACGGCGCGCAGATTGTGCCGCGCTTCGGCTCCGGAGCGATCACAAAGGTCTCACGTGCTCTGGAGGGCGGCTGGCTGCCCGTTCCCGTCACTACTGTCGAAGACGGCGATATCCGCTATACGCAGCGCACTTTCGTGGCGCCCTTTGGCGAAAGGCCGGGCGCGCGCATCCAATGGCTTGAGTCCCGCGGGCTCGGCGTCGCCGAGTTCACGGCGGTCAACACGGGCGCCAGACCGGCCAGCATGCAACTCCAACTGACGCTTTTCACCGCTGTGGACAAGGGCGAGTTAGCGGCCATTCGCAAGCGCGGCGATGACTTCGATGCTCTAGCCGGTGACCGTCTTCTGTTGAGCATCAGCACGGCACAGTGCGCTCCGCTGACGGCAACCGCGGACGATGGAACCGTCACCCTGAGCGGAATCCTCCAACCGGGGGAGAAAGCGACCCTGACAGCCTGCATACCCGGCTGGCTCGCAAAGCCCGGCGATCACTTGGACGTCCCGGACAGCGAGGCGCTCCTGGCCTCGACAGGTGAATACTGGAAGCGCGTGATAGCCGATTCCGCCCGGATACATCTGCCCGACCCGTTCCTGATGGATATCCTCCGGGCTTCGCAGGTGCACTGCCTGATGGCGGCCCGCAATGAGGACGGCGGCCGGACTATCGCGCCGTGGATAGCCTCCGTCGCATACGGCCCACTCGAGAGCGAGGCGAACTCCATTGTCCGCGGGATGGGCCTGCTGGGATACAGCGACTTCGCGCGGCGCTCGCTCGACTATTTCATCGGCCGCTACTCGCCGTCAGGAATGCTGACGACAGGCTACACGCTGATGGGGCTGGGATGGCACCTGAAGACCCTCGGCGAGCATTACATGCTGGAGCGTAATGACGCGTGGCTGAAGGAGGCCGCGCCGAAGGTCGCTCTGGCGTGTGACTGGATCGTTCGCCAGCGCGACAAGACGAAGGTGGAGGGACCCGGCGGCGAGAGGCGCATCGAATACGGGCTGGTTCCGCCGGGGGTCGAGGCGGACTGGAACGCGTTTGCCTACCACTTCTGCCTGAACGGCTACTACTATGCCGGACTGCATAATGCAGCGCTTGCGCTGGCCGAGACAGGCTATCCGGACGCTGGCGGATGGCTGAAGGCCGCGGCGCGGTTCCGTCACGACATACTGCGCGCCTATAACCTGGCGCAGAGCTGGGCGCCCGTGCTTCCGCTTCAGGACGGAACCTGGGTACCTGCATATCCGTCCCAGTTGCACTCGCCGGGACGGACGGGCGACTTCTTCCCGGGCGAGGACGGCAACCGAAGCTGGTGCTACGACGTGGAGCTTGGCGCGCATCATCTGACCACGCAGAGAGTTCTCGACCCGCAAAGCCGCGAGACGGCCGAGAGCATGGACCATATGGAGGACGTTCAGTTCCTTTCCGAAGGCTGGTTCGACTACCCGGCCGAGGAGTCCCGCCGCGACTGGTTCAACCTGGGTGGCTTCTCCAAGGTGCAGCCCTACTACACCCGAAACGCCGAGATCTGCGCGCTCCGCAACGACGTGAAGCCGTTCATCCGATCATATTTCAACACCATCTGCTCGCTCCTGAACATGGAAACTCTCTGGCTTTGGGAGCATTTCCGCAACGTCGCGGCCTGGAACAAGACCCACGAGACGGGCTACTTCCTGCAGCAGACCCGCTTCATGCTGGCGATGGAGCATGGCGAAGAGCTGTGGCTGGCGCCTCTGGTGACGAACAACTGGATGAAGGACTGCATGACCGTCAGCGCGAGCGGCCTCCCCACCCGCTTCGGGCCGGTGAGCTACCGGATCGTCTCACACGCGGCCACCGGGGCCATCGAAACCGAAATCGAGCCGCCGCGGCGCAACCCGGCGAAGAGCATTGTCATCCGCCTGCGCCACCCCGACGGCAAGCGGATGAAGAAGGCGCTTGTCAACGGTGAGCCAACGCTCGACTTCGACGCCGAAAACGAGATCGTCCGCATCCCGGCCGCTTCGGACAAGGTGACCATCCGGGCTGTTTACTGAACATAACGGTTGGAGCGTGAGGCACCTCACGCTCCGAGGGCTGGCCGTAATCTCAAGCGCCGGCCATGACATCCCGGGGCCGGCGCTGGTTTCCAGAATGTCAGCCTGCGAGCGCGGACGTAGCACGTTCACCAGATTGCCGTCGTACCACTCGCAGCTCGATATGCCGATTACAGCGGCGAAGGAGCCGGCGGGCGGCGCCAGAAGCCCCGTGGCGTCAACATAGATGCCGCCAACCCCGGTGCCGTCCCACGCGCCGCTTCCATCGTCAACGTAGAACCAGCCGGATTGGACACGCGGAGCGGACACGGTCCCCGCTGTCGTCACCAGAAGCCCGATGTTGTTCAGCCCCAGACTGCCACCGATTGCCGGTTGCAGACCGTTGCTCACCCCACCGAGGCTGACGTTGCGGACGATGACCGGATCCACGCTCCCCGTGCCCTCGGCTGCGACACTCTCCGCCAATACGGACACATCGCCGTTCGAGGCAAGAGCAACCTGTCCGGTGACAGTGGCCGACTGACCCACGTTCAGCCCATGGCCGGGCTTCTCGATCCGGATGCCGCAGGCGCGGTCCGGCTGCTCAACATAGAACACATCCGGCCAAGCGACCGTTACGGGCATGGCCGGAAGCGCAACAGGCGCTCCCGCCACCGTCCAGGACCGTTACGTTGGTATTCCAGTCCCGCTGGTCACGTGTGGTCTCGCCCCCGGCGAACCCGCCGTACAGCCCCACACCGTCCTTCATGGTGATGTTCTCCACGTACGGATGCGAGGCGTCCCCCGCAACCCAGATCTCGTCGCCCGCCACAGACGTGGCAATAGCCGCGGTTACGGTGTGGTAGGCATTGGCCCAGGTGTCACCAGGACCGTCAGTGGGAGAGTCCCACTTGACGCGAATGATGCTGGCGTCCGCTGCAGCACAGAGCGTGCCGAGAAGCGCAAGGGTGGGAAGCAGACAAAGTACAAAGCGCAGCCGTTTCAGCATTGAGCCGGTCCTCCTTGCGTACGCCGGCCACCGGGCAATGGCCCGCCGGCCGTTGTCGCTGGTACCACGCTACCACGTCCGGGTCAGCCTGTCAAGACGCGCTGGAGCCTGGGGTATTTCCTTGTGAAGTGTGTAAATTGGATTCAGCTCTTGTCTGCTGAATGGCTAAGCAGCCTGCTCGGGCTGCTGTTTCCTCGCCTTCCTTCTCCTCAGTTCCCAGATGTCGCTGCCCGACCAACGGTCGTTCAACCAGGAATAGACTCGATACACAGC
>JBPOJE010000052.1:0-32887 GCA_052033935.1 Armatimonadota bacterium | reverse complement strand
GGTCACGTTGCCCGTGTTCGTAACCGTGAACGCATACGTGATCTGGTCACCAGCGTTCTGGATGCCGTCAGAGTTGGCATCCACGTAGGTGCCCGTCTTCTCCAACGCGATGCCAGGCCTGTCAATGAACAGTTCGAAGTCCCGGTCCGTGACACTCGCGCCGACGGGGAGATACACGGATATGAAATCCGGGTTGCCGCCGTCAGCATCCGCCAGGCTATTGGAGCCCGGAGGGTTCGTCTTGGTAACTTCGTAGAACCCCGGAGGGAGGTTGCCGAAGCTGTAGTCGCCATTCGCGTCCGTCGTGGTGTTGAACACGACGTCATCCGAGGTTCCCGGAATCCCATCCGGGCCGGCCCACGTCAGGGTGACCGGCACTCCCGAGACGGGCGTCTCGCCCGGTCCGGCAATGCCATCGCCATTCGCATCCGCGACAATCGTGCCGGAGATACTGCCGAAGTCCTCGGCATACCCGAAGTCAAGGTCGGTGAGGTCCCCGCTGAGGTTGGTGACTATAAACGTGTCACTGAGCGTTCCACCATCGGGATCACCCGTTTGCACATAAGCTGTGCTCGGCAGCGTGGTGTCATCCACGCTGACCCGCACGTTGCTGCCCGCAGGAATCGCTGCGAGCGAGTAGTCGCCATTCTCATCGGTGAAGATGACATAAGTCTGGTCGTAAGTGCCGTCGCCGTCGAGGTCAACGTCCACTATGACCTTAACATTGGCCAGACCCGGCTCCGTGCCGTTCTGGATTCCGTCACTGGCCGTGCCACCACCGTCACCGTTGTCATCGTAGATAGTGCCGCTGATGGAGTAGAGCGTCTGGCTCTGAACTGGCGGATACCCGAAGTCAACCGTGTTGACAATCTGCCCGCCAGAAATCGTCACACTGCTTCTGCCATCCTTCAGGGCGTCAGGGTCCGCCGTCGGAGTCGTCTCGTATCCAGATGGCAGCGTGGCGGACACCACCTCGACCAGGTACTTCTGGGCGCCTGTGGTGTCTTCAAGGCCGATGAAGTTGTAGAAACCATTCGCATCGGTGACCTGAGTCGCGAGCAGTCTGTCGCCCGTGTCCAGGTTGATGACGCCATCGCCATCGGCATCAAGATACAGGTTGACCGTGACGCCACCCAGACCGGGCTCGCCCACCTGCTGCGTCCCGTCCCTGTTCACGTCAGCAAAGATCGTGTCGCCGATGGCGCCGCTGTTGTCCACGCCGAAGTCGTAGCTCTGGTGGAAGTCCTCGCCCGGGAAGGCGTGGAAGCTGTAGCTATCCGGCGTTGTCATATCCTGGAGCGACGGGTACAGGCTCACGAGCTGCGCGTGGTCGTAAGCGACCGTGTAGTCCCCTTCGGGAACAAGGAAGATGTAGTGCCCATCGGCATCGGTCGTGGTAGTCAGCGAGACCGGATTGCCGAACGAGTCGGTTCCGGTCAGCGTCACAGTGATCCCGGCAAGACCGTCCTCGACACTGCTGAAGTACGCATCCCGGTTCTCATCCCAGAACACGTTGCCTTCGACACGGGCGCCGATAAAGTATCCGAAGTCAGCGTCCAGATAGTTCTGCCCGGCCGTCAAGTTCACAACCATGACGTCGTCTGTCGTCGGACTGACCTCGCGCGCTCCTTCCACGCCGACGCTGTCTTCATAGACGTCAACGAGGTAGTTGCCCGGCGGAAGGTTCGGGATCAAATACTGCCCATCGCCGTCCGTGACCGCAAAACCAACCTGGTAGTCACCATCGAGCTGGTTGAGAATACCATCGCCGTTCGCATCGAAGTAGAGCAGGACGTATGCCCCGCTGATGGGTTCCTCGCCCGCATCAGGAATGCCGTCTCTGTTGTCATCCCACCAGACGTAATCGCCGATCGAGCCGGACCAGTTGTAGCCGAAATCCACTGTATCCACGACGGCGGAGTTGGTCGCAAGGGTAACTGCGGCGACATTCGCCGTCCCCGTGCCATCAAGGTCGTAAGTGGGAGCCATAGCGCTCGACAGCGGATAGGTGCCGCCATACGGGCTTGCCACCTGGCTCGATCCGTCCACGACGACCCGATAGTCTCCCGCGGAAAGCTCCGGGAATGTGTACGCGCCGTCCGCATCGGTGGTGGTGGTTGCTATGCGCGACCACGTCCCACCCGTGAAGACCTCTAGGTAAACGGTGATACCCGGCAGGCCCGCTTCATCCGCGTCCTGCACGCCATCGCTGTCTGCATCCAGCCACACGTAGTCGCCAATTATGCCCGTTCCGGGCGGCGGCACCTGGAGGCCGAAGTCCGCCGCGTCATACTGCTCCCCGGCGGAGAGGGTGACATTCAGAACCGGCGGGGTCGTCGGCACGAATCCGGCCGGATACGATGACGGGTCCGTGCGGACCTCATAAGAACCCGCTTCCAGGCCGTAGATTCTGTAGCTGCCGTCGGCAACCGTGATGTCGTAGGGCTCGCCCTCATCCCAAACGCCGTTGTTGTTCGAGTCAACATAAACGCGCACGCCACCGATGCCGAACTCCCCGGCATCCTGAACGCCATCGCCGTCCGCGTCGTTCCAGACCCGGTCACCGATACTTGCCGAGGTCGCAGTTTCGGTGGTGTTGCTGTCCACCGATCCGAAGGCGCCGCTCGTCTCAGCCAGAATCCCGGTGTTCTCGATTACGTTCGGAGCGCCGGACAGAACCACTCCGTCAAAGGTGAGGGTCGGAGCGACCAGAACGGTCTTGGTAGTCGCCTCCGGGAAGGTTACCCCTCCGTTGCCCGTTGCTCCAATGGCAAACTTGAGGCTGCCGATGGACGTCCCGGGAGCAACATCGTAGATCCACTTGAACGTGATGGTTCCGTCCGCCGCGACGTCCTGCGAGGCGGGTATGGGGCCGCTGCTGAGCGTTGCCGTGGCGCCGCCCGTGGCGGTCACTACTGGAGCCGTAGGCACGACGTCTATCACTGCAGTGCTGGACTGAAGCTCCAGTTCAACGGTAATCTGGCCGCCTGTGGAAACCAAGCTCGGCGCGGCAAACGCCTTGCTGAAGTACCCCTGGGGATCCAGGCCAGCGTGATAGACAATGGCACCGCCCTGTCCGACGTTTCCAAGGAAGTTCGCCGACGGCAAAGTACTCCACGTCCCGGTAGCAATGTTGTAGCGCCAGAACACAAGGCTCTTGCCCCTGAAGGCGTAAATGTACGTTCCGTCCGTTGTCAGGGATCCACCTTCGCTGAAACCAGCGGGTGCAGGCGTAAGCGTGGTCCAGGTGTCGGTGCTGATGCTGTAACGGAAGAAGCCTGTCTTGCCTTCACCCTGCGTCGCGTATATGTAGTCACCCACGCGAGTGAGCGACCCGCCCCAGCCCACGTTTCCCGGAACGGCCGCAAGCTTGCTCCAGGTGTTGGCGCTGATATCGTATCTGTAGAACCCGTTTTTCTTATCACCCTGCAGAGCATACAGGTAGGTCCCGTCGGTGGTCAGCGCACCGCCCTTCTTGATGGCAGCGGGAGTGTTTGCCAGCGCACTCCAAGAGTCGGTCGAGACATTGTAAACGCGGAAGCGGTTGCTAGCTCCGAGCAGCGCATACACGTGTCCGTTGAGGTACTGCACCGCGCCGCCCTCGCCGGCCTTGTCCGAGGTCTGCGCGAGCGTGGACCACGTGTTGGACACAATGTCGTACTTGTAGAAGATCTTTGAGTTGCCATCGAGGGCATAGAGTGTGCCGGCGCCGTCGCTGGTCAGCGAGCCGCCCTTCTCGATTCCACTCTCCGGCTGGGCTTTGGAAAGCCAGGAGTTGCTCGCGATGCCGTACTTGGAGAACTCCTTCGTGTTGCCGCCGCGGAAGGCATAGACGCCCGCCGAATAGCCGTAGGTAAGCAACTCGCCCGGAATACCGGCCTCGTTCGAGCCGAGATTCCAGGTAATGACGTTCGGGCCGCCATCCGTTGCGCTGAGCACGCTGGCGGAGGTGGCTGACGGCCAGGACGTTGCCTCTGACGCATCAGCCGCGCCTGCGCTGAAGGTGTACTCGGCCGCCGAATCGAGCCTAACCGTCCACGAGAAGATCGCGCCCGTGGCGCCCGCCGGGACATTAGCGACAGCGGGAGACGGGCCACTGAGGACCGTGTAGGCGCCACCGCTGACCAGTAGATCGCTCGGTGACACGCCGGTGACTGCTGTCGCACTCGTGATCTTCATGCTGACGCTGACAGACCCGCCAACATTCACAAACGAACTGTCCGTGGTGATCGCACTGGTCAGAGCAGGCGGCCCATCGTCGGACCCGTTCTCGGCCGGGACGGGGACATACGGCCCGTACGAACCTCCCGCGTTAGCGCTGCCAGGGACGTAGTTGACGCCCATGGGCAGCGGATCAATCAGACGGACACCCTGCAGCAGTTCGCCGCCCGTGTAGTGGGGCATCAGGCTGAACCTGACGGTCTCGCCCGGGGTGGCGTACGGTTTGTTGACACTCTTGGTGAGCACCTGGACGAACGGGAAGTCGGCGGTCAGCAGGCTGTCTCCCGCGTCAAGCGACACATTCCACTGCTGGCGGGTGGGAGCCACGCCAGATGGCAGGTCCACATCCTTTCCATCAACGACAACCAGATAATCGCCAGGGGGCAACCCATCGAACAGATAGGTTCCGGCGGGACTCGTCACCGCCGTTGCGTAAAGCTCGTCCTCTTCGGCCACGCCATCGCCGTTGGCGTCGAGATACAGCCACACGGTAACGTTCGCGAGCGGCGCGTCGCCGTCATCGAAGATGCCGTTGCCGTTGTTGTCCTGGAAGACTTCGTCACCAACGGAGGCAGGCAGCAGGCCGAAGTAACCGAAGTCGGCATCGGCGTAGTTGCCGCCCGAGGCGGCGAACATGGCGGGCGTAACGCTGATCGGGTTCGCCGGGGTGGAAAGAGCGTACGGATCGGAGAAGTAGGCATCAACGCCGCTCTCCTGCCCGTCCACGGCAGCAACCAGGTACGCAACAGATGGGTCAAGCCCGGTGAACGAGTAATTGCCGCCATCCGCCGTGATGGTCGTGGCGATGAGCAGGTCGCCTTCATCAAGGACGCCGTTTCCGTTGGTGTCTTCGTACAGGTTGAGGGTAACACCGTCAATGCCGACATCGGTTCCGTCGAACAGGCCGTCCTTGTTCGTGTCGGAGAAGACCTTGTCGCCGATGGTACCGGTTCCGCCCGGTTTGTAGCCGAAGTCGGCGCTCAGATACTGCTGGTTCTCGGCAAGCGTAACGGTGTGACTGCCGTCGAGAGTCGAGTCCGGGTCGCCGGTGAGCGTGTAGCCCGCGGGAACTCCCGAGTCAATCTTCACGACGTAGGTGTCCGGCACCAGGCCGGTGAAAATGTAGTGACCTTCCGCGTTGGTCGTGGTGGTCGCAAGAAGGGTGATGCCATCCGCCGCATACAGATTGACGGCGACGCCCGGCAACCCTTCCTCGCCGGGATCCTGGATGCCGTCACCGTCCCAGTCACGGTACACGGTGTCGCCGATCTGGCCGCCGGCAACGGTGACCGGCGCTTCGGGAACACCCGATATCCGCTTGCCCTCGTAGTCTATCTCGAAAAAGTTCCAGTAGGTGCCCGGAGCGACGTCCGGGCCGACCAGGGCATTGAACCTGATGACAAGTTGCTCGCCAGCCTGTATGGACTGGCTGATGGTGAACACGGGCTTCGTGACATCGGCCGAGTTGACCGTGATCACCGGGCTGGAGATAACCGCGCCATTCAACAGCGTGGGGCTGACGAGATCCACGAATGTGAAGCCCGGAGGCAGAATCTCGCGCACAACCAGCGGAACGCCGTTCGGCCCGGTGCCGATATTCTTGACGGTGAGAGTGTACTGAACGGTATTTCCGGGAGCAACCGAGCTGGGGGTAACACTCTTCGACTTCTCGAGAATCGCCCGGACCCCCACCTCGACGGATTCCTGAGAAGTAGCCACCGTTGTATCGTCACTCCTCACAGTGGCGGTATTGATAAGCGTGCCCGAAGCAGTCGCCTTAACCCAGTGCGTTATGCTCACAACCTGGTCTGGCGCGATGGACCCCAGGTTCCAAGTGTAGTTCGGGGCGGCGCTGACAGAAGGCGCCGGAACCGCGCTGACATGCACCAGTCCCTTCGGAAGGGTGTCTGTCAGCGTCACGTTCGGCAGCGTCTCGGTGCCCGTGTTGGCAAAAGTGAGGGTGTACGAGAATGTTTCACCCTGAGTGACCAGCGGTTTGGATGCGGTCTTGGTGAGCATCACGCACGGCTCGAGCTTCACGACCGTCGGGTCGAAGTAACGCCAGAGGTGATCCTTGCCGTCGTCGGTACCGCCCGCGTCACCGCCGAACGCGTCGGCGTACATCTTGTAGCAGTCGCCGGCAGCCGGCGCTGTGTCTATGCGGATCTTGACTGCAGAGTATTCTGGCCGGCCGAGCTCAAGCTGCCCCAGCGAGAAACGCACAGCGTTGACATCTTCGGGGATCTCCGAAGCCGGGATGCCCATCGAGCTCGCGTCAATACCGACCGCCCCGATGACCGTGCTTTTCAGGCCGGGGGTATCGGCGGAAATCTGGCTGCCCGGATATTTGATTCGATGCCACGGGCCGATCTTGATGGCGGCCTTGATCTTGTCGGCGTTCGAGCCGCTGGTCGCGAGGTAGGTTGCGTAGTCGAACTCCCAGGCGTAACCGCAGTCCGGGCCCGCCACCGCATTTGCAAGTCCCCACGGAGTGTTGCCCCGGCCATCGCCGTAATCAATGATGGGGGCGACGTCCTTGCGGCCGTAAGCGCGAAGCTGATCGGCATCCCAGAGCGTCATAACGCCCAAAACGGCCGGGTCCAGCACGTTGGCGGCACTCCACTCCCCGACCGTGTCGCCAGAGTTGTTCACCATGGGCGGTGAGCCGCCCGAGGGCGCCGCGCCGTAGCTGTTGAAAGCCGTGCGGGGGTCGGTGGAGTAGAAGATACCCGTATCCCCGTACACGCCCGCGACCGTGCCCCGATGCAGGCCAGTCTCCGAAACAGGGGCGCTCTTGGTACCGAGGCCGTTTGCGCCGGGCAAGGTATAGCCGATCAGTTCCACGGTGGTCCTGGCCCCCACCGAGCCGTCGCCGGTGGCGATGGGCGACTGCCCCTTCATGGGGATGTTCCTGAACCCACGCGGATCGGACGCATCGGGGAAAACGTACGCAGCATCAATCACTGTGACGCCCGGCGGCACGTAGAAGGTCTGGTATCCGCCGACGCCAGTACTCGTGCCAGGTCCCGGGGTAGTCTTCAGAAGCACCCAGAACTCGTCGCCTGCTTGAACAAGCGGCTGCCCCAGAGCAGCACGCTGCGACATGACCGCGAGGAAGTCGCTGGCGAAGCTGATTCCAGTGGCACGGGTATCGAGATTGTGACCCGAGACGGGGGCCTTTCCGCATACCAGGATACCGAGAACCACGACAGCCGCCAGTCTGAGAACCAGCTCAAACCGGCGGCGAAGACTCTGTGTTTCGCTGTGTTTCAACGTATGTATTCCTCCCCCCGGGCCAGTCGGGGGTGACACGCGTGTGCGCATTCAACACACTTCGGGAGTTTGAGGGAGAAACTGGAGGTTACAGGACCCGCAATTGCTCCTGACGAACCTCCCACCCGGCGTGGCAATCCTGCCCTCAGCAAGAGACAACGCGGCGAATGGCCAGTGAGTTCCGCCGCACTTACAGAATGCAAGCCGTATTCCTATCAACCGTTTAACCCTACCATGGAATCGCCAGATAGTCAACGGCTTAGTAAACAAAACCGGTGACATTACCAGCGAAACGGTAGCAGAATCCGTCATGGGGAGGAGTCCACAACGAAGCACACCGCAGGCGAAAGGGGTTGCCACGCGCTGAGCGATAGCGTGCTTCGCGTAACGGTCACGGGAAGCGCCGCCGGAGAACGGGTACAAGGCCCTAAGCTACACGATTACCCGTGGCTTAGCCCCTCATGGGCGTCAATTCGCGGAGATTCTCCGCCAGTCCGTCCGTGGTGCAAAGCCGTGCCAGACCGAAGCCATCCGACGCCAACGAGCGGCCTGTCAGCCAGACGGATTCCTCGTGTTCACCTGGAATGACATAGCCTAACCCTCGCGAAAGGCATTTGTAATCGGCAGACGGCGATCCTTGCCGAAGGATTTCGGCGTGATTCTGACGCCCGGCGGCGCCTGGCGGCGCTTGTACCCGTTCACACGCACCATGTTGATCACCCGCCGGACGGTCGCCTCGTCAAAGCCCTCGGCCACGATCTCCTCCAGGCTCTTCTCCTGCTCCACAGACAACTCCAGAATCGGATCGAGGATGTCATAGGGGGGCAGGCTGTCGGAGTCGAGCTGGTTTTCGCGAAGCTCGGCGGACGGGGCGCGCTCGATTGTGGAGCGCGGAATCATCTCGCCATCGCGATTCCGGAACTCCGCCAGCCGCCAGACGAGCGTCTTCGGCACGTCCTTGAGCACGGCAAACCCTCCCGCCATATCGCCGTAGAGCGTGGTGTATCCAACCGCCATTTCGCTCTTGTTACCCGTGGTAAGCACTAGATGCCCGAACTTGTTTGAGAACGCCATCAGCAAGGTTCCCCGGATACGCGCCTGCAGGTTCTCCCCGGCAAGGCCCGACAGGATTCCCGCGAAGGGCTCCGCAAGCAGACCGGCGTACGCCTGGAAGACATCCTCGATCGGCAGGCAAAGGAAGCTCGTGTTGAAGTTCGCGGCGACGGCCTCGGCATCCGAACGGGTATCCTCGCTCGAAAAGCGGCTCGGCATCGTGACGCCCAGCACGTTCTCGGGCCCGAGCGCATCGCAGGCGATGGCGAAGGCCAGGGCGCTGTCTATGCCGCCGGAAAGCCCCAGCACAGCCTTCGAAAAGCCGTTCTTGCGCACATAGTCGCGCGTTCCGAGCACAAGAGCGCCGTAGATCTCATCGAGTTCGTCCGGCCCCGCGGCAATCGCGCTGCGAGGCGCACCCAGACAGCCCTTGAGCCCGCTGGCAAGCCGAATCACCGAGATCTCTTCGCCGCACTCGCCCGATGGGCCATTAAAGCCGGGGATATCAACATCAGCGACGATCAGCTCCTCGGCGAAGGCGTTGCCGCGGGCGGCGACCGTTCCGTCCGGTAGAATTATCGCCGACATCCCGTTGAAGACCAGCTCGTCCTGCCCGCCGATCATGTTGAGATAGCAGACAACCACCCCGTTATCAGCAGCGCGGGCGGCAAGCATCTGCTCCCTTTCGCGCCACTTGCCGGCGTGATATGGCAAGGCGCTGATGACAAATATGACTCGCGCGCCGCCACCCCGCGCCTGCGCGAGCGCCGGGCCACCGGCATGCCAGATGTCCTCGCACACGTTCACGCCAAAGCGCACCCCACCCAGCGAAAAGACGCTGGGATGCCCGCCCTTCTGGAAGTACCGTGCCTCGTCGAAGACGCCGTGGCTGGGAAGCCGCTGCTTGCGGTGAACGCCCGCCACCCGGCCGTTCTCGATGACCGCCGCCGCGTTATGGGTACCGCCGTCCGTGTCCACGAACCCCACAACCGAGACGATGCCCCGGGTACCGGTAACGACGTCTGCCAGCGCTCTCTCGCCCGCGCGCAGGAAGGCGGGCTTCAGCAGGAGGCCTTCGGGTGGGTAGCCGGTCAGCACGAGTTCGGGAAACAGCACAACGTCCGCGCCTGCGGCGGCCGCCAGATTCGTGTATCGGAGCACCTTGTCGCGGTTGCCGTCCAGATCCCCCACCCTCGGGTTGATCTGCGCCATCGCTATTCGCATTCTGCCTGAGCTGTCTTTTGGCAACGCCGTATCCTCTTCTGACCAGACGGAAGCGCCCACGTCTTTGAGCGCCGCGTCCCTGGCTTGCTTGCAGACAGCGGCAGCCCTAGCTGTCGAGGTATTCTTTAAGCTTGCGGTTACGCTCCGGGCTGCGAAGCTTCCTGAGCGCTTTTGCCTCTATCTGGCGAATGCGCTCGCGGGTGACTTTGAAGTGACGCCCCACCTCTTCGAGCGTCCTCTGGCAGCCATCGTCCAGCCCGAAGCGCATTTTGAGGACATCGCGCTCGCGCGGGGTCAGATTGTTGAGGGCGTCCTCGATCTTCTCCCGCAAAATAACCCGTGTGGCGGCCTCCGAGGGGGAGACAGCCTCGTGGTCCTCGATGAAGTCCGACAGGTGGCTGTCTTCCTCTTCGCCTATCGGCGTCTCGAGCGAAAGCGGTCCGGGCGCGACCTTCATGATCTCGGACACCCGCTCGGGGGGCATCTGCATCTCGCGGGCAAGCTCTTCGACGGTAGGCTCACGCCCCAACTGCTGCAGGAGCGCCCCGGAGGTCTTGAGGAGGCGGTTGATGGTTTCGACCATATGCACGGGTATGCGGATGGTACGTCCCTGGTCGGCAATGGCACGCGTGATGGCCTGGCGTATCCACCAGGTTGCGTACGTGCTGAACTTGTACCCCTTGCGGTAGTCGAACTTCTCGACGGCGCGCATCAGACCGATGTTGCCTTCCTGGATAAGGTCGGCGAACGACAGACTTCGGCCGCTGTAGCGTTTGGCGATACTCACGACCAGCCGCAGGTTCGCCTCGGTCAGATCGGCCTTCGCCTCCATGTCATCGCACTCGATGCGCTTGGCGAGGGAGACTTCCTGCCGGGTTGTGAGCAGAGCGGTCTTCCCGATCTCGCGCAGCCACATGCGCACACTGTCGTCCACGGGAGCGCCCTCGACCTCGCTGATCTCGCGCTCGGCCTTCTGCGTGATGGTAAGCTTCTCGGGCGCCGCGCTGACGGGCGCGGGCATGCGGGGCTGTCCGCTCTGAGCCGTAAGCGGTAGAATGCGGATGCCGTCCTCAATGAGCGCCTGCATCAGGTCGTCGAGGTGCTCCGGGTCAATGTCCTCGGACTGGCTGAGAGCCTCGTTGATCTCATCGTACGTGAGAGTTCCGCTACGCCGCCCCTGCTCCAGAAGGCGGGTGTACTCCGACGTCTCCTTGAGTTGTGGATCGAGCGCCAACGTCATGCCCCTCCCGTCAAGAGCGCCTGTTGTCTGCCAGAAGAGATCATCCTGTACTTACCTGCTGCACAATCCGTGCCGGAACGGTTGACCCCAGCGTCAAAAACAAACAAACCGGTAATATTACTGACACTATCCGTGTGCGCGGCGCATCAGAGCAAGATACTCCTGGAAGCGGGGATCGTCCCTGGTGATCTCTCCCTGCTTCACCAGATCCTGCAACTCAGACAGCTTCCGCCGCCTGCTCTCCGCCAGCACACGCTCCACGCAATCATCGAGGACAGGCTTCGTGAGCGGGGCACCCGCGCCTCTAACCAGAAGCGAGCTTGCCAGCAGCCGCGCCTGTTCCTGTTGCATATCTTCGCCATCCGGGGCGGGTTCCCCTGTCTGTGGCGCTCCTTCCGCGAGAGGAATTGACGCCGGGTCTTCTCCGGCCTCGCGCCTGCGGAATATCTCGGCCGCCAGTTGCCTGCAAACCTCGCTGGCAAAACCGTCCGGCGCGATCCTGGCCGCGGCATGGTCCGCAAGCTCTCCGCCCTGCAGCAGCGCCATAAGTATTATGCGCTCAGCTTTTTCTGTCGCGCCCAGCCGCGCGCGGCTCCGTACCGCTGGCCTCCGCGCCGCCGGCGGTATCCCGCGGGCGGTTTTGGCACCCGCCGGCAACATCCGCTCAACGGCCTGCCGTATCCTCGCCTCGGCCGAGTCCTCCCCCCGGTCCGCGCCATACCCCTTGCGAAAATCCGCATGGTACGGCACCAGTTTGCGAATCAGCCGGTCTCGCTCGAAAATGTTTGGCACTCTCGCCACCATCTCGACCGCCTTTTCGAGCATCCGGCTGCGCTCGGCCTCCTCCCGCAGGTCGAAGCCCGCCATCAGAGCATCGAGCCGGTAGTCCGCCGCCGGAGCCGCGCCCTCGATAGCCCGGATCAGATCGGCCATCCGGCCAGCCGCCACAAGGCTGTCCGGGTCGTCTCCTTCGGGCAGCATCGCCACCCGCACATCGAAACCGCCCGCGCTGAACACTTCGCTCGCCGCCAGCGCGGCCTTCTGGCCAGCCGAGTCCATGTCGAAGCAGAGCACAGCCCTGTCACAGACCCTCTTCAGCAGCGCCACATGCCCTTCGCGGCTTGCCGTGCCCATCGCGGCGACAGCATTCTCAATGCCCGCGCGGTGGCACGAAATCACATCAAGATACCCCTCAACCAGCACCACATGCCCCGCCGCCGCAATCGCCTTGCGCGCCAAGCTGAACCCGTAAAGGATGGAGCCCTTGCGAAAGACGGGCGTCTCGGGGGAGTTCAGGTACTTGGGGCCCCCGGTTCCCAAATCCCGTGCGCCGAACCCGACAACCTGGCCGGACGCGTCGGTCACTGGGAACATCAGCCTGTTGCGAAAACGGTCGTAATACCCGCCATCCCTGCGCCTCGATACAAGTCCAGCTTTCTCCGCCGCGCCCAGATCTACCTTCTCCCGGGCGAAAAAACCGGCGAGATTGTCCCATCCTTCGGGGGCGAATCCGAGCCCGAACTTGCTGGCGGTTTCCGCGTCTATTGCGCGTTTACGCACGTATTCTCCGGCTCGCTGATCTTTATCGAGGCATTCGGCAAAGAAGCGGGCGGCGCTCGCAAGCGCGCTCAGGATCTCGTCGTGTTCATCGCGGCTAGGCCCCCGGCCGCGCCGTTCGAGGGTGACACCGGCCTTGTCGGCCAAGCGCTGAAGCGCCTCCGGGAAACTCAGGGTTTCGAGGCGCATGAGGAAGGTGAAGCAGTCACCGTGCTCGCCGCACCCGAAGCAGTGCCACATCCCCCTTTCCGGGTTGACGTGAAAGGAGGGCGTCTTCTCTTCGTGGAACGGGCAGAGGCCTTTGAAGGAGCGCCCGGATTTGGTGAGGCGCACGTGAGCGCCGATCAGATCAACGAGATCTATCCGCGCGCGAATCTCATCTGTGGCTTCCCGCGTCAATCAGCGCTCCTTCACGCCGCCGGGCCGGTGAGGATGCAGCCGCGACCTGCTATTCAACGAGCGCGACTGACACTCCGACCACCTTCAGCTTTGAGCCCATCAGAGTGAAAGCCACATGCGCCTTCTCCGAATAATCCATCACCAGGGTCCCGTCCGGGTTGGTCCTCTGAGATTCGGGATATCCGTACACGGCGACCACCTGCTTGTATGTTGAGCCGACGTTGATGCGGCGGCTCGTAAGCGCCGCCCTCCACGGCCACGGAGCGAAGGCGTCTATCTGCTCGACCAGGCCCTTCCGACCGATCGTGAACACGAGCGACGGCCCCGAGGCGTAGTCGTAATAGTACTTCGTAATAGCGCGCGGAGGCGCAACCGGCTGCATGCCCGTCATAGCCGCGCCCGGAACTGGAGCAGCCGGCACAACCGGAGCCGCCCCGAACCCACCACCCATATTGCCGCCAAACAGACCCATCTGGTCGCCGCCGAACGCCGTGCTGAGAGCGCCTCCGAGATTGGTGGGGGCGCCGCCCGCAACCGGCGGAGGGGCATCCGGAGCACCGCCGGGCGGCGAAGCCGGAAGGCCGAACTGGACCGGCGATGGAAGCGCCATCGCGCCCGCGGCGGGGGCCATCTGCGACTGATCCAGGCCCGGCGTGAACGTACTTGTCTCAACGCGGGTCGGCGTTCCGTAGATCTTGAGCACCTGCCACGCGGGCCCTCCGATCTTGACTCCCGCAAGAGAACGCTCCGGGCCGTAAACGGCAGCGGCCGACACTGTTGCCAGAACCAATACCGCAGCGCCAGCCAGGCAGGCCGCGCGAACCATAACCGATTTATTCGTCATATAATCACACCCGTCGCATAGACTCCGGACAAAAAGACTCACTGGCTCCGGACAAGCAGTTCCTACTCCAAGGATAGCCGTCAGCGAGCCAAATTGCCACTGCCGCGCTACTTTCTCAGCGCCGAAACAGTCACGGGGCGCAGGCCGCGCACCCGCAAATTCGAAATGATCCCCGGCAGCGCCCTCAATGTTGTCGGCTCGCAGTTGTGCATCAGGACAACCGACCCCGCCGTTACTTTGGACGCAGTGTATTCTTCCATTGTTCGAGCCGCCCCTCCTTCATACGGACCGCAATGCGCACTCCACATTACAGGGACAAGCCCAAACTCCGCCGCCGCCTTGCCTGTCCGGCTGTCGAAATGCCCTCCCGGCGGCCGGAAGAGCCTGGGCGGAACGCCCGTGATTTCGTGAATCGCGGCAATCGGCCCGAAAAGCTCGCGGATCAGGTCATCTTCGGAAACATCCGTCAGGCGCCGGTGGCTCTCCGAATGGCAGGCGATCTCGTGCCCCCCGGCGGCGATTCGGCTGACCAGTTCGGGATGGCGGCGCGCCTGCGACCCCACCAGAAAGAACGTGGCCGAGGTCCCGGACTCCTTGAGCGCGTCGAGCAAAGCTTCGGTGCCTCCATTCGGGCCGTCATCGAAGGTGAGCGCAACGCCGCGATCCGTTCCGGTTCCCCGCCACACAGTTTCGCCACTTCCCCACCTGCTTACCTCCCGGAAACGCTGCCGGACATCGCGATAGCGCGGCTGGAACGCAAGGATGCGCTCGTAGCGAAGCATCGCATCGAGCCTGCGGCCCTCACCCGCAGCCTGCCTGGCCAGTTCGTACTCGGCCCACGTGCGGCTGCCCCTGAGGCGCAAGGCATCCCAGGCGGCATCGAGAAGCGTCTGAACCGGAGCGCCGGCGAGCGGCGGACTTGCTTCGGGCGCGGAGTTGGCAACAAGCACCTGCTGGGAGGTCTCGCCCACAAGCATCCCGGAGGTGTCCTCGCCCCTGATCCTGACCGTGTGAATCCCATTGGCCACGGTGGTGGAGTCCCACACGAGTTCAAAGGGGGGCGTGTTCACGATTCCGACCAGGCGCGAGTCCACGTAAAACAGGACATAGGACGCGCCTGGCGTTTTGGTCCGGTCGGCTCTGAGCCGAACCTTCCCCAGAAACCCCGCGGGCGAGAGTGCGCCGCCTCCCGCGGCATCTGCAATTGAAGTGACGGCAGTGCACAAGATGGGAACACCGGGATCGAAGCCCATGGCCGCCCCCTGGTCGAGCAGGTGGCTCGGCGGCCGCCCAGCGGCGGCAGTCTGAAGAAACCCGGCCGCCGCGCCGGCATTGCCCGCCCTCAGGCTGGCGTAAGCCCGCAACAGCGAAACGCGCGGGTCTTCCACGGGAAGAGAACCGAGATCCGGCTTGTCTCCCCTAAGCAGGGCAATGTACGCCCGGACAAGCCGCAACTCGGGCACCGTCACCCGCGTGCCCTGCTGTTTGAACGCCGCTTCGGCCTGCGCCAGCTTGCCCTGTCCTAGACTGCACAGAGCCTGCCCGTAAGCCACGAGGTCGGCCTCCGCTCCCATCCGCCCGGCCTCGCCGAAAGCGTGGGACGCCTCGGTGTACGAAGCGTTGCGCAGGAGCACGATGGCGCGAACAAGATAGGCAAGGCGCTCGTTGCGGCGGTGCTCAAGAGCCCCGGTTACGGCGTTTGAAGCGCTCTGGCAGTCACCAGCGTCAAGCAACTGGAGCGCCTCGGCGAGGCGGCCCAGATACTCGGAATCGGCAGACTGCGTAGTCGCCGCGAATGCAGGTGTGAGCAGGCCAAGCGCCGCGACAGCGAACGCCAGCAAGAAACAGAGGAGGCTTTTGGGGGAGAGCAGCACCAGTTGAATTTGACGCGGCGCGCCGGGCAAAGGTTCACCCGGCGCGCCAGAAAAGCCCCGTGAGAGCTAGATGCTGTCCACCTTCACCCATTCGCGGGTGCGGGCGGAGCGGGTGACGGCTTCGAGCACCATCTGGCACTTGAGGCCATCTTCGAAGTTCGGATGCGGGCAGGTGTTGCTCGCGATGCCGTTCAGAAGCGCGTACACCTGGTGCGTGAACGTCTGCGCCCAGCCGATGATGTGCGCGGGCGGCCACCAGGCACCCATCCAAGGATGCGCACCCTCGGTTGTGGCGATAACGCGGAACCCCTGCCGGTCGCCTGGGTCGGTGTGATCGTAGAACTCGATCTCGTTCATGCGCTCGACGTTGAACCGGATCGAGCCCTTCTCGCCGTTGATCTCGAAGATGTTGCCGTTACGATGCCCGGCGGCGAACCGCGTGGCCTCGAACGTCCCGACAGCGCCGTTCTTGAACTTAGCCAGGAACAGGCTGGCGTCGTCCACCGTCACCTCGCCCATTTCGGTGGAGGCAGCGGCGGTGAGTCCTCCGGTTGTGGCGGCAAGCTTCGGACGCTGCTTCACGAATGTCTCCTGCAGCCCCGACACCTCGTCAATGTCGCCAACCAGATAATGCGCCAGGTCAATAAGGTGCGCCGCGAGATCGCCGTGCGACCCCGAGCCCGCCTTATCTCCCTCGAGACGCCAGACGAGCGGGAATCCCGGGTCTATGATCCAATCCTGAAGATAGAACCCGCGCCAGTGGAACACGCGGCCGATAGCGCCCTCGTCAATGAGCTGCCGCGCGAACTTGATTGCAGGCACCGCACGGTAGTTGAAGTTGACCATGTTGATGACGCCGGCCTTCTTGACGGCGTCCACCATGCTGCGAGCTTCCTCGACGTTCATCGCGAGCGGCTTCTCGCAGTAGATGTGCTTGCCAGCCTGGGCGGCGGCAACGGCCATCTCGGCGTGGACGTTGTTGCCCGTCGCGATATCAATGAGGCCGATGTCCGGACGCTCGATGAGCTTGCGGTAGTCGAGTTCATACTCCTGCCAGCCGAACTGCCCCTGAGCCTCGCGGACGCCCTTTTCGTCGCGCCCGCAGATGACCTTCATAACGGGGCTCAGCTTCACATCCGGGAAGTAGAACGGCACATCCCGGAAGGCCTGGCTGTGGGCCTTGCCCATGAACTTGTAGCCGATGAGGCCAACGTTGATCTGTTGTGGCATTGCAATGGCTCCTCGTGTTGATGACAAATCCGCGCAATCCGCGCTTGCACGGTAGCTTTTACTTTACGCCCGTGGCACCCATCCTCCCTCCCCGCGGTCGCCCGACAAACTCCCCAATGCACAACCGGGCCGCGAAGAGCGGCCCGGTTGGTGAAACGTATAAGCCAGAGAAAACCCGGCCGCTACTTGGCTGGTTCAGGCGGGCTTGGCGGCTTGTCCGCGGGAGGCGGAGGCGGCCCGGCCGGTTTGGTGTCTGCCTTCGCGGGCTCGGCCTTAGGGGCTGGAGCCGGCTTGGGGGCGGGCTGAGCGCTGGGCGGCGGCGCCGGCGGCTTGGGCTGCTCGCCCATGTTCCGGGTTACCTTGGCCTTGTTCTTGATGTCGAGGTAAACCGTCGTCATCATCGGGCGGAGGCGCTCCTCGCGAATCTTGTCGAGCAGATCCTGGCGCTCGGCACCCTTCGCGTCCTTGCCCAAGCCCTCGACCTTGATGAGGTGCCAGCCGTAAACGGACTTGACGGCCTCGGAGGTCTCGCCGGTCTTGAGAGCAAAGGCGGCCTGCTCGAACTCCTGAACCATCTGCCCCTTCTTGATGTAGCCGAGGTCTCCACCCTTTTCCTTGCTGCCCGGGTCGTCCGAGTTCTTCTCGGCGGCGTCAGCAAAGGTGACCTTGCCCGCCTTGATCTCGGCGGCAATCTCTTCGAGCTTCTTCTTGTTCTCTTCCTCGCTCTTAGTCCGCTCCTCGGCAGTGTTGCCCTTGGTGGAGATGAGGATGTGGCGCGCCTTGATGTAGCCGGAGAGGTCCTCGTCCGTGACCTTCACCTTTTGCGCCGCGAGCTTCTCGATCCAGACGTTGGTGCGGAGCTCGCCGCGAAGCTGTTCCGGAGTCATATTGTACTGCTGCAGGAACTGCTCGAAGGTGACACCCGGAGGAAGCTTGTCCTTGATGTCGGTGATCTTCGCGTCAAGGTCCTTTGTTTCGACCTTGACCCCGGCCTTGTCGGCGGCCTGGCGGATGGCGATCTTGTCAATGAGTTCCGTCAGCGCCGAGTTGGCGTAGCGCTGCCACACAAGCTGCTCAACCTTCTCCTTGGTGATCTTCTCACCATTGACGGTCGCGACAGTCGTGTCGGGCGGCGAATCCACGGTAATCTTCGGGGCGGCGGCAGGTTTTGCCGCTGGCTTTGCCGGCGCAGCCCCGGTGGGCAGGCAGGCGCTCACGATAAACGCAAGGGCAACAACCGCCCAGAATGTAGCCTTTGTTTTAGGCATCAACGCGCTCCTCTCTGAAGCAAATATGCGGTAGATGGTACTCAACTGGTGAAGCTCCCGTCAATAGCGCGCCGCGCCCTGACGGTTTTCCCGGTCCCATGATACACCGCCGCGCCGCAAAGAACCTTCACAAGCGGGCGAACAGCATGAACTACCCGTTTACGGCCAACCCCGGTTCCCGCATGAGGCGCGGCTTCCACCCGGCCCCCTCGCTATCAACCTGCACGAGGCAGACAGATAGAAAAAACAGGAATTCTTCGGCCGCCGCCGTTTCACTGACAGAGATTGACAGTAGCGGCCGTTATCCTGACACCGAGGGGGCCGGGCTAACCGTGCTGAACCCGGGGTCTGCCCGGAAGCAGACCGGCTTCACCCTCAGAAATAGGCCTGTTCGGTCTCCTTATCGAAGACGTGTGTTCGCTCCATGTCGAGCACTAGGTCTATCTGCTCCGCTTCCTTCGCCTTCGTATCGGCGTCAATGGTCGCAAGCAGCGAATGCGGCCCGGCTGTCAGATATGCCGTGACAACCGCGCCCATCGGCTCGATAACATCCACGGTCGCCTTCACGCTGTTGTCTTCTGTCGGCGTGACCTGGCTGGGCAGGTTCCTGTCGAAGATGTCCTCCGGCCTCACTCCGAACACTACAGGCTTGCCCACGGCATCCTTGACAGACTCGGTTTTGCTGTCGGGCACCCGCACCTTGAAGGCGCCGGTGTCCACAAAGACCGAGCCGTTTGCGCTCTCCAGAGAAGCGTCCACGAAGTTCATGCTCGGCGTCCCGATAAACCCCGCGACGAACATGTTTACCGGGTTGTGATACAGACCGAGCGGCGTGTCGAGCTGCTGCACGACCCCGTCCTTCATGACCGCGATCCGGTCACCCATGGTCATGGCCTCGACCTGGTCGTGGGTGACGTAGATGGTGGTGATGCCCAGCCGCCTGTGGAGCTTGATAAGCTCGGCGCGGGTCTGCACGCGCAGCTTCGCGTCCAGGTTCGAGAGAGGCTCGTCCATCAGGAACACCTTCGGTTCGCGCACGATGGCGCGCCCGAGCGCAACGCGCTGCCTCTGTCCACCCGAGAGCTGCTTCGGCTTCCGGTTCAGAAGCTCGCCCAGGCCCAGAAGCTCGGCGGCCTCCTCAACGCGCTTGCGGATCTGGTCTTTCGGGACCTTACGCAGCTTGAGCCCGAACGCCATATTGTCGTACACGCTCATGTGCGGGTACAGCGCGTAGTTCTGACAGACCATGGCGATGTCGCGGTCTTTGGGGGAGACGTCGTTAACGACGCGGTCCCCGATGAGTATCTCGCCGTCGGTGGCTTCCTCGAGACCGGCGATGCAGCGCAACGCGGTTGTCTTGCCGCACCCGGACGGGCCGACGAGGACAAGAAACTCCTTGTCCCTGATCTCGAGTGAAACATCGTTGACGGCGTAGATGTTCTTGAACGTCTTGACGAGGTTCTTGAGGGTGACGCTTGCCAAGTTGTGTGTGCCTCCTGCGCAACTCCCGGGCGCTGGATGCAACGCATGCCTGCCGGCGGCGCCAGAGAAGGATATGGAATACCCGGCCTGTTCCTTTGAATTGCACTCCCGGCACCAGGCCGGGACTGCATCCCGGCAATTATACGGAACAGCCGCGGCCACGTCAACGCAACCGGAAAAAAGCCACGCCCGAAGAACGAGCACAAGGCCCTGGGCTGCACGATCACCCGCAACATAACCCCTTGTGGACGCCTCCCCTTTGCCCCACAAATCCACTTTGCCCGGAGGCCCGAGGGGGCGTACAATGGAACCACCGGAGTCGAGCAGTGAGTCTGACAGTCAGCGAAGGCTCGGTGCGGCGGCGCTTCGGGGCGTTCGTTGCACAGCCGCCCTCGCAGCACATGGTTGGAGGCATGAAGTGACCCGAAGGACGAAGAGCAATGTCATACGGTAAGATCGCGTTGCTCGAGACCGCCGTAGTGCTGACTGTCTCCCTCGTACTGCTGAGAGGCAAGCCCGAGTATCCATTTCGGTTGCCAGGGCTGCGCAGCGGGATTGTGGCGCTCGCAGTTGTCTTAGCCGCCTTGGCGGGGGCTTTCGATGCCCCGGTGGTCAAGGTCCTTGGGTGGCTGCAATCCCCAGAGGCTGTCCTAATGGCGAAGGCCTGCCTGATCGCCTGCGTCCTGGTCTGGTTCAGCCGCTTCTACGGCTACGTGCTTCTGTTCGTACTGGTTAGCAGTGCTTTTCCCGGCTTGAGCGTCAACATCGAAGCTCCTCCGAGGTGGTGGTGGGCGCTTCCCGTCGGCGTTCTTCTGTTCAACCTCTTGCTTGCCGCCACGTTGAGGAGGTAAAGGACATGGCGCTGGCAACAAGCGGTCAGTCCGACAGTCAGCGAAGGCTCGGTGCGGCGGCACTTCGGGGCGTTCGTTTCACTGCCGCCCTTGAAGTGCCTGATCGGGGGCACTGCTGTCCAAGACGTTCAGACCTGGGCATCTCGGCGGCGCCCGAAATAGCTATCTTGGACAGGTATGGACCGGGAGTATGAAGTGAACCAAAGGACGAAGCCCCGAAACACAGATGATTGCGGCAGCGGCCCACTGCGGCTCGACTCCACGGAGGGGATGCCATGACGCGAGATCAGGATAAGCTTTGGGGCGAAATGAAGCCCGGACGCGCGGAAGACAAAGGAGGGCTGCCCGCAGTGTTTGCCAGAGCGGATGATGGGCTGCTGGCGCATCTTGCCCAGGTATTGGAGGGCCTGCCCACTACAGAGTATCTACAGCCTGCAGAGGCCCGCGGGCATCGTTTCAAGCTGTCCGACATGCGCAGAGACGAAGGCGACGTTGACCATATCGGAGGCAAGCAGAATGTTATGAAGGTGCTGATGGCAACCCTCCGGGAGGACGCCCGGTCGTGGCGCTCGGAGATCAGCAAGCTTGGTATAGTGTACGAGCTTATCGTCGACGCTTCGGACATGCTGCGGCATGCGGTCGACATTCGCACCTCACTCCACGACGGCAAGGGAAGTGGCAGGCTATCATATGCGCGAACTATCCTGCGACGCGGGGAGAACCTGTACTGGCTATGGATCGACGACTGAAGCCCACCGCCACTACACGCTTCCCGGAGCCAAGTGGGGACATCTGATCTTGCAGGATCTGTGCTCCTGCAAGCACGTCTGCCGGAGCTCTGCTCCGATCTGGAGGGCACCCTTGGAGACGCCCCCTTGCCTGGAGGCCCGAGGGGGCGCATAATGGGGCCACCTGAGTCGAGCGGTGAGTCTGGCCGTCAGCGAAAGACCGGTGCGGCGGCGCTTCGGAGCGTTCGTTTCACTGCCGCCCTTGAAGTGCCTGATCGGAGGTATGAACTGACCCGAAGGACGCAAAAGGCAGGCCAGCGTTGGTAGCGTTTGCTTTGTTCTTCGGCCTATGGTGGGCGTGGGTGGCAGCGCTAACCGCTAAGGTGTTCGGTTGCCAGAAGGTCTCCAAAGCCGCGCTTGCTTACACGTTGCCGCTGTTCGTATTCCTGACCTCTTTGCTGCTATATGCGCAGGTCAGGTTGGGGCGTAACATCGCTTACCTCGGTTGCGTGGGATTGAGTTGGACACAGTGCAGGTCAATCCTCGGACCGCCGCTTGGCGGTGGTCCGTCGCAGCCGCCTGCGCTTCCCGACGTCGAACGTCGTGGGCGGTGCTACCTGTACAAGCCGGGGGGGCGAGTGGACAACAGGCTCTTCTGCATCGTGGTTGATGAACGCTCGGACAGAGTCAGAGCGGTGGTTGAGGTTCATGGCAAGTAGCTTCAGGACGCTGTGGGTGCGGCCGGTACCAGTCCGCATAATCGTGTGTTGTTGCCTGTCCGCATTGCTTCTGCTTGAACTGGCGTGGCTGTTCGTCCTTGGAGAGCGGTGTGACGTATTGACCAACACCCAGTCTGGCTTAAGCGAACTGACGGTGCGGGAACGGATGGGACGCCCCCTGGCCGTGCTAACTGCTCAGAGCGGGCGCAAATGGGGCCGGGGCGACACATCACCTGGCGAGCCGATCGGCGCGGGCGAACGGGTGCTCGTGTACAGGGTCGTCGCCCACCGAGCGTATGTCTACATTGGCGAAGGCGGCAGGGTCAGATGCACAGTGGTAGAGCAAAAGCCTTTTGTGCCGTTCTAGCCAGTATCTCTGCTTGCCGAGGTGGACGGTTTCCGGTGTGGCGGGGGCTATGCCAGACTCCGGAGGTTTGGCCCATTTCATGCGCCTCCTGGTATGATTGCGGCGGCGGCCCATTGCGGCTCGATTCCACGGAGGAGATGCTTTGACGCAAGATCAGGATAAGCTTCGGGGCGGAAAGAAGCCCCGAAGCACTGCAAAACGGGCGGGGACGCCCCAGAGGCCTCAGAGAAGCTTGTCTATCCGGGCCGTAAGCTGGGCCTTCGGGAGCGCCCCGACAACCTGATCGGCACGCTCACCACCCTTGAAGAGAACAAGAGTCGGGATGCTCAGGATGCCGTACTTGACGGCGAGCGAGCGCTCCGCGTCCACATCCACCTTGAGGACTTTGATCTTTCCGTCGTAGTCCGCGGCGATCTCATCAATGACCGGAGCGATCTGCCGGCAGGGTCCGCACCAGGTCGCCCAGAAATCCACAAGGACGGGGACATCGGACCGCAGGACTTCCTGCTCGAATGTTGCTTCCGTGACTGCTGCTGCTTCAGACATGTTGATTCCTTTCGGTTGATGAAAACTCTGCTTCTGCCCCCACACGGAACGATCAGTCGCCCGAAACCGGAATGACCTCCGCCTCCGAAACCATGAACCAGGGAGGCATTCCGAGAGTTCCCGCGGGCTCGATATTGGATATCGCCAGCTCGTTCATTCCCTGCTTGAGCGCCCCGGCGGGAATGGGGAGCCTGCGCTCGGAGAAGTCGGCGCTGTTGAACGGTGACGTCCCGTTGAAGACCGCCGCATCGTTGACTTTGATGCTGATGCGAGGAGCCTTGCCGCTGTCGTCGTTCAGCGCCTGAAGCCGAAGCTCTGCCGTGGCGGGCGGGCTGCCCTCGATCAGGAACTTCGCCCTGATGATGTCTTTCCCGGTCGGCGCAGCATAGACATAGCCGACCCACCGCCCGCGATGGGTGCGCGCGTACACTTCCGCGCCTCCGCCCGAGAACCGGTCGCCGGACATCAGCAGACCGGTGTCCTCGCCAGTGATGGCCGCCATGCGCTCAAGGTCGCGGATGTCCAACTCGAGCGTGGGAGACACGTCTTCGTGGAGCGGCACCAGGTTCGGCCGAGAGGCAAGCTCCGCGCGCAGCACGCGATAGCGGCCGAGCAGCCGGCCGGCCTCGCGGCGTCCGGCGGGCTTCGGAACCGGCGGAAACGCCTCTTCGCCCCAGAAGGATGATCCGTAGAGATCGAGCAACAGTCCCACCGCCCGGCGATCGCCCGGCGGATACGACTCGATGACACGCCTGCGGGCCGCCTCCGGACGGTAGCCGGCGGCATCGTTCAGATACTCCGCGAGAGAGGCAAGCGGCAGCGTTGAGGCATGCCACTGCTTCATCGGGTTGGCCATGAAGCCCGACACCGCGCCCGCGAGATCGGCCGTGCGGCCGCGAACGGGCCCGACGAAAGGCCTCCACGGGCACATGTCGTTGACCGGGTAGTTGTCCCAAACAAACGGCTTGCGGCGCAGCCACCCGGCAACCCTGTCCGCATCGGCGGCGGTGATCGTGGGCGAGCAGACCTCTGGCCCTGTCCAGAAGATCCGGACCTCCTTCGCCACGCCTGCTCCAATCGTCTTGATGTAGTCCTGATGCGCGAGCATGTCGCGCGTGGTGTAGGCGCTCGGGCAGAAGATGAGCTTCGGCCGCGGCCGGAGGTTCTTCATATCGTCCCAGAGACGGTTGACCAGGTACACCTGCGCTGTTTCGAGGTTCCCGAACCGCTCACTGTCGGCGGGTGTCAGCGCGCGGTTGATGTCGTCTAGGCAGAGGGCGAACCAGTTGATGCCGAGCGCATGCACACTCCTAACCTTGCGAAGGATGGCCTGGTAGTCCTCTTCGCTCGAATGCACGAACAGCGGGTTGCTCCAGATGGCGGGGTTGAACGAGAGGCAGAGATTCACGCCGAGTTTGCGCGCCTCGATGGAGAGGTCTCCGATCTGCCGCATCTCTTCGGCGGTATAATCCGAGCGCCAGTCCTTGCCGCTCGCCGGAAACGACGTGTAGCAGAACATCAGGAAGTTGAGCTTGTGCCCGGCAAGCCAGGGCAGCGCGAGCCGGTAATTCTCGATGCCCTCCCACCAAAGCCCCTTGATGCCCCGCACGGCGAACCCGTCCACAGCGGGGGCCGAGTCTGCCCGCGCTAGGGGCGCGAGCAGACTGACTGCCGCCGTGAGGACGAGGACGCGTATCAGCAGGGCGCGCAGAGGACTACTTACCGCCAAGGAGCTTTCTGAGATACTTGATGCAGCCATCCACCTGCGCGGTCGGATCGGGCTGGCCACCTTCGAATTCGAGCGCAATGACGCCGTCGAACTTCTGCCGCTTGAGTTCCTCGAACACGCCCGGCAGGTTGATGACGCCCTGACCGAGCACGGCATCGTCGTAGCCACCGTTCGTCTTCGACAGGTCTTTGAGGTGCACCGCATGGATGCGCCCGTTCACGAGCATCAGCGACTTCACCGGGTCGAACCCGCTGCGCGTCCAGTGGCCGACATCCGGGCAGGCGCCGATGTTGGCATTCAGGCCCTTGAGCACATTGCGCGTGAACAGCGGATCGTAGTAGTGACTGGGCTTCGGATGGTTGTGGATAGCGACTTTGATCTTGTACTCTTTCGTCAGCCGCTCAACGATAGGCCACGCCGCGTCTTCGGGCTCGGACGTGATGACCTGAATGCCCATCTCTTTTGCGAAGTCGAACACCTTGCGGCATTCGGCTTCGTTGTTCGGCAGGCCCACCACCCCGAAGTTGTACAGCTTGACGCCGTTCTTCTTGAGAATCTTCTTCGCAAGCGCAAGCGCCTCGGGAGACGCGCCAGGACCGAACGAAGCATCGGGCATGGACGCGCTCAGGCGCTGCCCGGGATACCCTTCGATGTAGGTAAGCCCGAAGGAGCGGGACTTCTGCACGGCCTCTTCGAACGTATGGCCGCGGAACGAGTAGGATTGGACACCGATCTTGAAATCGCCGATGTTCGGCTTGTATTTGCTGGCCGTTGGGCCGGCGGCGGCAATGCTGGCGCACAGGCCAACTGCCGCGCCAACGGCGGCGAGACGAAACGCGTGAATCTTTGACATTCGGAAACTAACCTCCCTGGCTTCAGTTACTTTGACTGCCGCTTCTCCCGGACAGGCGCGAATCCCTCCCGTACCGGGTTCAGGACGCCGCGCGCAGCGCGGCGAGCTCACCGCTCGCCCGGGCAATCAGCGGACGAACGGTGTCAGCATCGAATCCGAACGTGCATCCGGCGGCCTTGAAAAGCTCGGGCAGCGGACGCGAGCCGCCGAGCGCAAGCGCCGAGCAGTAGTCGCGAAGGGCCTTCGCCCTGTCGGACTGCGAGTTGACCCAGATCTCGAGCGCGCCAAGCTGCGCAATGCCGTACTCGACATAGTAGAACGGATGCAGGAATATGTGAAGCTGACGGTGCCACAGGTTGGCCCGCGCATCCTCATATCCCGCCCAGTCCACCTCCCCGCCAAAGCGCTCCATCAGCCCCGCGAACGCCTGCGAGCGCTCCACGCGGGTGTGCTCCGGGTGCGTGTAGATCCAGTGCTGGAATGCGTCAACCGTGGCCATCCAAGGGAAGAACCCGATGATGCCCTCAAGATGCGTCTGCCGCGCGCGGTTTGCCTCCCGCTCATCATAGAACTCGCCGACAAACTCGATTCCGAGCAGCTCCATCGCCATCGAGGCGACTTCGCAGAACTCGATGGGGGCGTGACGGTAGAAGTAGAAATCCTCTCCACGGGTAGCCAGCGCGTGGAATGCGTGCCCGGACTCGTGCAGCAGCGTTTCGACATCGCGCTGCAGCCCCACAGAGTTCATGAAGATGAAGGGCAGGCGTGACTCGCCGAGTGTGGACTGATATCCTCCCGGCGCCTTCCCCTTGCGATTCTCAAGGTCAAGCAGCCGGAGGTCTTTCATTGTGATAAACCCGTCAGCGAGTTCGCTGTCGAGCTTCTGGAAGATGCCCTCACAGCCCGATACAAGGCGCTCCACCTTTTCGAACGGCTTCAGCGGCGGGCGGTTCAGAGGGTCCACGGCGGTGTCCCACGGACGCAGGCTCTCAAGCCCGAGCTGGCTTCGGCGCTGGGACTGAAGCTCCCGGACGGCAGGCATCACGACACGCTCCACGGCATCGTGGAAACGCAGGCAGTCGTCCGGCCTGTAGTCGAAGCGCCCGCGCGCCTTGAAGGCGTAGTCGCGATAGTTCTCGAACCCTGCGTTCTTCGCGATCTGCCCGCGCAGTGTCAGCAGTTCATCGAAAATCGTCTCGAAGCGCTCCTTCTCCTGAAGGCGGCGGTTTGTGACCAGTTCCCACGCCTCCCGGCGGACGGCCCGGCCGGGTTCTTCGAGATACACGCCCATCTGCGGAAGCGTGCGCTCCTCGCCCTGATACTGGACGGTCAGCGCCCCTGTCAGCTTCTGGTACTGCTGCTCGAGTTTCGCTTCGGCGGTCTGAAGCGGGATATTCTCCTCCCGGAACAACTCGGCGTCCCGGTTCACGTCTCGTTCGAACACCTCGTAGCGCCGCGCCGGAAGGCTGGCGCGGCAGGGATGCGACAGGAAGATCTGTTCGAGCTTGAACTGGCGGGGCTTGAGTTCCGGTTCGATGTTTTCGACGAAACGCAGATAAGCCCCCTCCGCCTCTTCGCTCTCGGTGTGGCAGGTCATCGTGATGTAGCGCTTCGAGCCCTCCTCGTCCAGGGCGGCGCAAAGCTCGCCCCAGTCGAGAAGCCACTGTTCGAGCGCCGCGGTGCCGCTTGCTTTGGCGGCTCTCTCTTCGAGCTGATCGAAGAGCACGGATATCTCGTTCCGGTTGTCCCAATCAACCCGCGCGGGAACGAACTTGCGCGCGGCGGCAGGCGGAAGGTCACCGAATGGCAGGAGGTTCATACGGCAAGGTTATCCCATTCAAACAGGCAGCGGCAATCCGCGCCAAACGCTACGCCGAGAGGCGGGTCTTGATGCGGTGCACCGATTCCTCGACCTTCTCGCGCGTGTTGAACGCGCTGATGCGCACGAAACCCTCCCCTGCCGCCCCGAAGCCGGCTCCCGGCGTGGTAACGACCTGGGCTTCGCACAGCAGCCGGTCGAAGAAATCCCAGCTCGACTCGCCGCCCGGAGTCTTGACCCACACATACGGGGCGTTCTCTCCGCCATACACATCGAGGCCGAGGCTCGCGAGGGTATCCACGATGATTCGGGCGTTACCCATGTAGTGGCGGATGAGCGCCTGAACCTGTCTGTTGCCCTCGGAATCGTACACCGCCTCAGCGCCGCGCTGGGCAATGTACGATGCGCCGTTGAACCGGGTCGTTTGGCGGCGAATCCAGAGGTCGAGGAGCGGCACTTCCTGCCCATCCGGCGATTTGGCGGTGAGGCTCTTCGGGATGACGCAGTATGCGCACCTCACGCCCGTGAAGCCGGCCGTCTTCGAGAAGCTGCGGAACTCGATCGCAACATCGCGGGCACCGGGAATCTCGAAGATGGAGTGCGGGATGTCCGGACTGGTGATGAAGGCCTCGTACGCGGAATCGAAGAGGATGATGGAACCGTTCGCCTTCGCGTACTGCACCCACTTCGTGAGCGTCTCGCGTGTGGCGACGGCGCCGGTGGGATTGTTCGGATAGCACAGGAAGATGAGGTCCGCCGGCTCGTCCGGCACGTCGGGCATGAACCCGTTTTCGGGTGTCGCGGCGAGATAGACGAGGCCCTGGAATCTGCCGCTGCTGTCTGCCGGGCCGGTGTAGCCCGCCATCACACTCGTGTCCACATACACGGGATACACCGGGTCGGTGACAGCGATGCGGTTGCCGCCGCCGAAGATATCGAGGATGTTGCCCGTGTCGCACTTCGCCCCGTCCGAGACGACGACTTCATCCGGAGAGACCTCGCACCCGCGCGCGCGGTAGTCGTGCTCCGCGATCTTCTCACGCAGGAACTCATAGCCCTGTTCCGGCCCGTATCCGCGGAACGAACTCCGGCGCGTCAGGTCTTCCACCGCCGAGCGCAGAGCCGCCACCACCGCGGGAGGCAGCGGTTCGGTGACGTCCCCTATTCCGAGACGTATTACGCTGGCCCCGCGATGCTCGTTCTCGTACTCGCGCACGCGCCGCGCGATCTCCGGAAACAGATAGCCGCTCTGCAGCTTCAGAAAGCTCTCGTTTACCCTTGCCATACCTCTTTCACCCCTCTTCGTCCGACAGCCATTCGGTGTGGAACACACCCTCTTGGTCAACGCGCTCGTACGTGTGAGCGCCGAAGAAGTCACGCTGCGCCTGAATCAGATTCGCCGAAAGCCGCCCCCTGCGGTAGCTGTCGAAATACGCGAGCGCCGAGCTGAACGCGGGAACGGGTATGCCGAGTTCGCTCGCCGTTGAGATGACCTTCCGCCAGTTGCCCTGGCAGGCGTTCACCTGCTCGCGGAAATACGGGGCAAGCAGCAGATTCGCAAGGTTCGGGTCCTCGTCGAACGCCTCTTTGATGCGGTCGAGGAATCGCGCCCGGATGATGCAGCCCCCGCGCCACATGAGGGCGATGTCGCCGAATTTGAGATCCCAGTTGTATTCCTTCGCCGCCTCGCGAAGGAGAGCGTACCCCTGCGCATACGAGCAGATCTTGGAAGCATAGAGGGCGTCGCGGATCGCGTCAACAAACTGCGCGCGGTCGCCGGTGTACTTCGCGTCCGGGCCGGTAAGGATCTGGAAAGCGGCGACGCGCTCCTGTTTGATGGCGGAGATGCAGCGGGCGAAGACTGCTTCGGTAATCGTCGGGATGGCGATACCGAGATCGAGCGCCACCTGGCTGGTCCACTTGCCCGTGCCCTTCTGGCCTGCCGTATCGAGGATGACGTCCACGATGGGCTTGCCGGTGTCCGGGTCTTTGCGGGCGAAAATGCGGGTGGTGATGTCAATCAGATAGCTGTCGAGATCGCCCTGATTCCACCTGCTGAACGTCTCGTGAAGCTCGTCGGCGCCCATGCCCAGAGCGTTCGCCATAATGTAGTACGCCTCGGCGATAAGCTGCATGTCGCCGTACTCGATGCCATTGTGCACCATCTTGACGAAGTGACCGGCGCCGTTCGGCCCCACCCACTCGCAGCAGGGAGAACCGTCAGCGACCTTCGCGGCGATGGCCTGAAAGATAGGCTTCACATGCGGCCAGGCGGCGGGCGAACCTCCGGGCATGATGCTCGGGCCGCGCCGCGCGCCCTCCTCACCGCCCGAGACTCCCGTCCCGATGAACAGCAGGCCCCTGTCTTCGAGCTCCTTTGTGCGCCGGATCGTGTCGGCAAAGTAGGAGTTGCCGCCGTCAATGATGATGTCGCCGGGCTGCAGAAGTGGCGCAACCAGCTCGATGAAGTCGTCCACGGGCTTGCCGGCCTTGACCATCAGCATCACCTTGCGCGGCCTCTCTAGCAGGGCGATGAAGTCTTCCAGCAAATGTGCCCCCACGATGTTGCGCCCCTTCGCGCCGCCCGCAAGGAAGTTGTCCACTTTGCTGACGGTGCGGTTGAAAACCGCAACCTTGAACCCGTGCTCCTCCATGTTGAGGACCAGGTTCTCGCCCATAACCGCAAGCCCGATAAGACCGATATTGGCGTCGCCCATTATGCTCTCCTGTCGCAGTGCCGTTGTGTGATATCCGTTACCCAGTATATTCGCAAGACGCGCGCCGAGCCCTCCACAAGTCCTCCATGGGAAGCGGCGATGGTGACGGCAAGGCCCGGCGCCAGGGGGACGCCGGGCCCTAAATGAAGCTGAATCTTCGCGCCACGGGCTACGGCAGGATGTCCGAATCCCGCGCGACGACTATGCGCCGGATATCGCTGTCCGGCTGGAACGAAGGAATGCCTGTCACAATCGCAAAGGCGCCTTCGTCTGGCTGGTGGAACGATCCCGATTCGATCAGGATGCCGACCACGCCCGAACCGTCATCGGGCAGGCTGCCGTCGTTCAGCCGGAAGCCGGTGGCTGTCTTTGCGCTTACGATTCCGCACACCTGCACCCGAAGGCCGATATTGTGCAGCCCGTACGCGTTCGCCACTCCGGGGGTACGGCTGTTGAGCGCCGCTCCGCCCGCATGAAGCGCGGAGATGACAAGCGCCGCCGGAAGCTCGGGAGTCCCTCCCCGATCGGTCACCTGAGCATCAACGATCTTGCGCTCGCTGTTGGCGGTTGCGATCTTGCCCAGCACGTCCACGGATGCCCCGGGAGCCAGCGTCCAGACACCGTCCACGCGTATACCGGACGAACGGTCGGGCTCCTGAACGTAGATGTGATCGCCGAGCACCCCTGTGACCTTCTTTGACTGGAGATTCTCATATGCGCCGTCGGCGTCGGACTTGGCCTCTCCGATGGACTTCGCATCGGGGGCGACGGTGACACCGGGCGAAGAGACCGGTTCGGTCTCCCAGCCGAAGTTGTCCACCGCCTTGACCCAGACGAAGTACTTGCCGCCCTGAGCAAATGTCCCGTCAATGGTCACGCTGGTTGCCAGCCCGGTGGATGTCCATGGCACTATCTCGGTTTCAGAAGCGTCCGTGACCCGGTATTCGTAGCGGTTGAGGCCCGCTTTCGCATCGGTGCTCTGGGCCCACGAAGCAGCGATCTGCGTTGTGGAAGTCTGGGAAGGCCCGCCGTCGATGACGGGAGCGGGGCTGGTCGGCGGGTTCGCGTCCACACTGACAACGCTGTAAACCGGACTCCCGAACCAGGCCGCGCGCTCGTCCTGCACCATTCGCCAGACTGTCGGATAGGTCCCATCCGTGGCCGGGGCGGTCTGGGGGATGGTGAACGTCACGGTCTGCCCGGGCCCGACTTCGGACTCCAGCATAAAGCGCGGCGCGCCCCCGAATGGATCGGAGTTGCTCACCGAACCCAGCCGAAACTGATGCGCCTCGTTCCAAACGCAGCCGCGGTTCCTGAGTGTGATGTGCGAAGTCCACGATGAGCCCGCCTTGACGAGCGTGGGCAGGTCGCTGCTGACAATCTCGTACGATCGCAGCGGCCAAGTGGGAGTCACGCCGTAGAAGTCGCAGATACCCTTGTACATCCCCCACATAGCGGCTGATCTGAAGACGTTGTCGCGCAGAGCCACGGCATCAGTGTTGCAGCTATCGTGAAAGCCGAGTTCGAGCAGGCAGGCCGGACGCAGGGGGTAGTGTATCTCGGTGAATGCCTGATTTGTGCGCGGAACGCAACTGTTGCGGCAGGGGAAGGTGGCGTTGTAGGTTGCCTGAACGGCGTCTCTGATGGCGATCTGGCACTTGCTCCCGAGAGACTTGGACTGGGTGAACCAGCCTCCGTTCTGGGTCTCGTCCACATACATTTCGATGCCAGACGGACACGAGGTGTAGCAGTCTCCCGCCAGACCGTTCGTGTGGAGTGAAACGTAGAGATCGGTGCCGTCGTAGTTCGAGGCCTCAGGGCGGGCACGCCGGTCCTCCGTTGTCTGACTGACCCCGGCGGCGCCGGGCACAGCCCCGGTGTTGGGACTGCAGACTGAGAGAGGATACCCCTGGTCGTAGAGCCAGAAGGGCGCGCACATCTGCCACCACGGCTTGCCGGACTGCGGATGATTGCCCCGGGCCAGATCAGTCTCACGAGTCTGGAAGGGAATGGCGCCATCGGCGAGCAGGTACTCGGTAAGATACAGCGAGACCTCGAGGTTGTGGAAGTCCTCCTCGTTGAGCGGAGCGCAGTAAACAGGCCTCTGCGTGCCGAATGAGCTGCCATTCCACTGATAGCCGTGCCCGGGGCTGATGGTTATCTTCTTGCCGCTGAGGACGCCCGCAAGGTTGACTCCCGCTGGCAGAGGAAGCGCAGCGGTGCGGCTGCCCACCTGCATCTGCGGAAAGCGTATGGAGTCGGCCTGCTTGCCGTCGAAGAGCACTCGCGCATCCAGCCCAAAGCCACGCGCCGTCCAGTCCACCTGCTGCAGGATGGTGTCCACCTGGTCATCGGGCAGAGGCTCCTGGAAGCCGGGCCCGGTGAGATCAACCGTCACCCCACCACTTACGTCAATCGAGACGATTGAAGTGTTCTCGGGGATGGCGCTGGTGATGCCGGAGGCCTTCTCCCGGTATGTGGGGCCCGCCACGACGATTTGGATTGCGTCCTGCACGGTCTCAGCGGGTCTTTGCACCACCCAGAGGCCGTTGCCGGGGCCGACGAAAACGATCTGCGCGGACGAGCAGGGCGCGGTCAGTGCACACACCATTGCCGCCGTCAGGAATAAGAATCGGTTCATGCGCTTGCCTCCTACTGAATAGGCCGCGTGAATGCGGATAGGATAGGACAAGTATAACAGGTTCCTGGGTGGTTGGGGAAACTGCGGGACGGTTGAAATGATGGTGTACGGAGACCTCAGGATTGCGTACTGCCTCACGGAAGAATCGTACCGTAGCTCAGGGTCTCCTGGAGCCTGTGGACGAGTTCGGTGATGGCTCGGATAAGCGCGGCAGGGTTCAGGCGTTCGTAGGTCTGCCTCAGGCAATCCTTT
>JBPOJE010000063.1:0-5986 GCA_052033935.1 Armatimonadota bacterium | reverse complement strand
ATCGTCCCGAAGCGCTTCCCGACGGTCGTCACCGGGGCGCCCAGTGCTCCCACCAGTGCTTCGATGGTGTCGGGGTCGGCATCGGTCGTGTAGTCCAGGTCCTTCGATTCCGAACCGAGCATGCGGTCGCGCAACGCCCCGCCGACAAGCCACAGCTCATGTCCGCTCTGCCGGAAGGCTTCGACTAACTGCTCTCGGGTGACGCCCACGCTGCCCGTGTAGGTTCGATCGAGGCACGGAGACACGCACGCCGTGGCTGCTTCGCCCGGTCTCCACGCGGGCCGGGTCTCCGGGCCAGGCTGTGGTTTGATCGCGCCAGTCGGGGGTAGGCTCTTGCCATGACATCCCCACAGCAGATCGAGATCCCTCCGCCATCACTCGACGACGTGCTCCTTGAAAAGCGCGAGAGCTTCGCCGTCATCACGCTCAACCGCCCCGTCGTCCTCAACGCCATCAACTGGTCGATCCAGCGCCGCCTCTGGTGGGCACTGGGCGAGGCGGAGAAGGACGACGACGTGAAGGCGATCATCCTCACCGGCGCCGGCCGAGCGTTTTCCGCCGGCGGCGACATCCAGTCCACGCCGCCCCCGGACGACGACCCCACGCCTTCCGGCATGCAGATCAACATGAAGATCTGGGAGATGCAGAAGCCCGTCATCGCCGCCGTCCGCGGTTACGCGGTCGGACAGGGCCACGAACTCGCAGGCATGTGCGACCTGACCATCGCCAGCGAGGACGCAGTCTTCGGCGAACTCCAGATCCGCCACAGTTTCGGCCCGCCTATCCTGGTAACGCCGTTCCTGACCGGCATCAAACAGGCCAAGGAAATCCTGATGCTCGGCGAACGCATCAGCGCCCAGGATGCTCTCCGGCTCGGCCTCGTGAACCGCGTTGTCCCTGCCGAAGGGCTGATGGCCGCCGCGGAAGATGTCGCCCGCAAGATGGCCGCGCTCCCGCAGAAAACCGTGCGCTCCAACAAGCTCCTCGTGAACCGCGTCTACGAACTCGCCGGCTTCCACCAGGCGCTCGCCTACCGCGCCGACCCGACGATCGCGGGCATCCTCGGCACAACAGTCGAAGAGCCGGACCAGCACCTCAAGGTGCTGCGCGAACAGGGCTGGGAAGCCTTCCGCGCCTCCCGCGACGCGCTCTACAAGGACTCCCAGTAGCGGCGCGTCGTGCTCAGAGGTGATTCCGGAGGAAGACGAGCCTTCCTCCCATCTCCTCCAGCGAGAACGACGTGGAGACGTTGGACAGAGCGTGGAGGATTTCTCCGACGGATGTTCGCTGCGAGGTGAGGGTGATGATCCCGGCGTGGAGCCTCCCGCCAGCCGTCCACTCGTCGTGCAGCCGTACGAAATCCCTGGTGTTCCTCGTGAACACAATGCGCCCGGCCGCCGAGGCGAACTCCAATTGCTGCTCGTCCGGCAGACCTTCCCGGCCGGCTTCGGTGGCTGTAAGGCAATCGAAGCCGGCGCGCCTCAACGCTTCGAGCACGGCTGCGTGCAGCGAGTCTTCATCCATGAAGAGGCGGAGGGTCATGCGTCCGAGCGAGTGGCAGGAGCAATGCCCGGTGGGAAGCGCGCCGCCAGTGCCTTTTCGTAGGCAATGTCTTCTTCTATCTCGGCGTCGATCCGCGCTCGGTTCGCGAGGTAGTACGCGATCGCTGCGTGGAACAGTTCAGGCTCCAGGTCCGGGTTCTCCGCGCACAGTTGTTCCACCGTGTAGCCCATGGAGTAGGTCGCGGCCACGTTGTGGACAGTGATCCCCGTGCCGCGCAGGCATGGCCGTCCATCCCGGTAACCCGGCTTCGAGACCAGGAGCGAAGAGAGCTCAACGACGCGCGACGTCATGGCGAGAGTGTATCAAACCGGGCACGCCCCTCCGGCCTGCCCCAGTCCACTCTCCCACCATGAGGTCGTGCCGTGGTGAGCGCCTCCCGGGCACTCACCGCCGGACGAGTGATTGTGCCCCCCTCGTCTCACCCGCTCCGCTTCAGCCGCCCCGTCCGCTTCGCATACCGCTCACCCATGCTGAACACCCACACGCCCAGCGGGATCATCACGAACCCGCTCACGATGAGCCCCGCGATCGTCAGCCACAGGTCACCGAACCCGTCGCCGTCGATCAACGCGCTCCGGATTCCTTCGATCACGTAGCGCGCCGGGCTGAAGATCGACATCGTCGCCAGCGGCTCCGGCATGTCGCCCGCCTTGATGTAGATGCCCGAGATCAGCACCAGGGCCGCCTGGATGACGTGCGTCATCTCGGCGCCCCGCTCCGGGTACAGCAGCGGCAGCACCGCGCCCATGATCCCGATCCCGACCAGGCTCAGGCTCCCAGCCACCAGGACCGCCGTCGCCGAGAAGTAGTTCGCGTTCGCCATGTCCAGGTCGAAGACCAGCACGATGACGACGAGGACTACCGCCGTGTGGAGCAGGCCGTACACCAGCGAGAACAGTGCCGTCCCCACCATGTGCGTGCCCCGGCGGACTGGAGCCATGAACGTGTACTCGATCGTGCCCTCCCAGCGCTCCCAGCTGATCATCTCGCTCACCGTCTGGAAAACCACGGCGAGGTAGTGCCAGACGAGCGCGCCGATCGCTAGGAACAGGATGAACGCGTCGATCTGCGCATCGGCCAGCGCTTCGCTGCCGATTGCGCTATTCGTCCCCTTCGCGATGAGCACTACCGCGAGGCTGTTCGCGACGGTGTAGAGCATCCACACCACCTCCCAGCCCCAGTACCGCTTCACGAGGTTGATGTTCCGTTCGACGATCGCGTAGCTCGCCTTCAATTCGTAGTACGCCAGGCTCATTGCTTCTCTGCCTCCTGGTCCGCCTCTTCGAGCTTCTTGCCCGTCAGCCGGAGGAAGACATCCTCCAGCGATGGGACGGGCTCTCCGGGCTGGCGGACCTTCTCTTTCAGTCCGGTAGGGGTATCGAGGGCGACAACGCGCCCCTTGTCGACGATGGCGATCCGGTCGCAGAGTTCGTCCGCTTCCTGCATGTCGTGCGTGGTGAGCATCACCGTCGCGTCGTGCGAGTTCCGGATCTCGAGGACTGCCGCCTGCACCTCGCGTTTCGAATGGGGGTCCAGCCCCGTTGTCGGTTCATCGAGCAGGAGCAAGACCGGGGCCGTCAGGAATGCCCGGGCGATGGCCACCTTCTGCTGCATCCCGCGCGACATGTCCTCCATCGGCGAACCGAACGACCGTTGCTCCACGCCGAAGCGCGTGAGGATCTCCTCCGCCTTCGCCCGCGCGAACGCCGGGTCGACGGAGTAGAGGCGCGCGCCGTACATCAGGTTCTCCATCGGCGAGAGCTTCTTGAAGAACGACGCCTCCACGGAGACGCGGTTGATCAGCCGTTTCACCTTGAACTCGTCGCGCTCGACGTCCAGGCCGAAGATGCGCACGCGACCCGAGTCCGGCATCAGCAGCGTCGACATCAGCCGGATGAGCGTGCTCTTGCCCGTGCCGTTCGGCCCGAGCACGCCGAAGATCTCGCCGCGTTCGACCGTCAGCGAGATGTGGTCGACGGCAACCACGCGCTTGCGTTCGGCCGTCTTGCCGCGCAGGCGGCTGAAGATGCCCGGCCCCTGCCGGAAGACCTTCGTGACGTCGTCGACTTCGAGGGCGCGGGCGGCGGGGTCGACCGCCACCGTGACACCCTGGAACTGGGATGGATCGAGCGCTACCGCCGTCATGGATGGACTCCTTCTGCAAAAGGGAAGAGCCGGCGGGTTCCTGGTTGTCCGGGGAAACAAGAAACCGTGGGCGTTCGCTGTGGCCCACGGCTCGTTATCGCTTCGCGATAGTCGTCAGACGGTGGGCGGGATGGGCGCGGTGCGGCCGTTTGGCACGGCGGGGCGCGCGACATGGAGGAAGACGCCGCGGAAGGCGTTACTCATTGGGCGTCCCTCCTTTCAGACATGCCGAGGACTATAGCTTGTATCGCCATCGCCTATCAATAACGCAGGCAACCACGAGAGGTTAACGCCAGCCCTAAACGGCCCGCCCGCGCAGCGCCTCGGTCTTCTTCGGCGCCGCCGTGATCAGGTCCAGGAACTCCTGCCAGTAGCGGCTCAACAGGTACTGGCCCGCCAGGGCTCCCGCCACGCCGCAACCCACGATCACCCAGTCGGCCGTGTGCACCTCGGTAAAGTCGAAGAAGTCGCGGAGCGCTGGCGTGTAGACCGTCAGCAGGAATCCCGCGACCAGCAGCGCGCCGAGCAGCGTCGTCATCACCGGCCGCGTCAGGCTCCGCCACGAAGCCCCATGGAAACCCAGGACTTCGACCATGAAGAACAGGCCGGTGAGCCCCATCGTCAGCGAAACCAGCGTCCGGGCTTCGTTCGTCGATTGCCCCAGCAACCCTTCCGTCAGCAACTGCACGGTGATCGCCGCGGCCGCCAGTGCCAGCGAGGCCGGCAGTGCCCACTGCAGCACGGTCCGGGTGAAGTCCCGCCCCGAGTTCGGTGGCGGGATGCTGATCGAGATGAAGAGCGCCGGGATCCCGAGAGTCAACAGCGCCGTCAGCGAGCCGTGCCGCGGCAGCCAGGGGAAGTCCAGCCCGAGCATGTTCGTCGCCACGATGATCAGGTACGCGTAGATGCTCTTCGCAAGGAACAGCTTGCTCAGGCGGGCGGCGTTTCCCAGCACCGCGGTTGCTTCCTTCGTCCCCCGGATCAGCGCTTCGAACGAGTCGTTCAGCAGCACGATCCCGGCCACTGCCCGCGTGGTCGCCGTCCCCGAAGCCATCGAAACCGCCACATCCGCCATCCGTAGCGCCTGCACGTCGTTCGCGCCGTCTCCCACCATCGCGACGAAATGCCCGCGCTCCTTCAATGCCTCCACGATCCGCGCCTTCAGCGCCGGCGTCACCCTGCCGAAAACGCTGTTCACCTCCACAGCGGCCCGGAACGCCTCCCCTTCGAGCGGTTCGATCTCCGCGCCTGCGACCACGCCGCCCTCGAGCGTGATCCCGAGTTGCGCCAGCAGCGCCCGCACCGTCCCCGGGTTGTCGCCGCTGATGATCTTCGGCTCGATCCCGAGCCGGTCCATCGTGTCGAACGCCCCGCGCACCTCGCCCCGCAGCTTGTCCCCGAGCAGGATGAGTGCCAGCGGCTGCAGGTCCTGCGGAGGGCTCTCCAGGGAAGGCAGGCCCGAAGGCGCCTCGGCGAACACCACTCCTCGCAGTCCCTGGCTCGCCGCCGCCTCGTACGCCCCGCGGAGCTCCATCCCCCCAAGGCAGAGCGGGAGCACCGTTTCCGGTGCGCCGAGCACGAAGCTGCGCCGCTCGCTCCCGAGGATGAGCTGGAGCGCGCTCCAGCGGCGTTCGGAATTGAATGGGACCGAACCCGAAGCGCCTGCCCCGTTCGCGTGCTTGGCCAGTCCCTCGGCCATCGCGGCTGCGGTCTTGCTCTCCTGCGCGGTGGCCTGCGCGAAGGCGCCCAGCCAGCCCAGGTCGATCTCCGCGCCGGGCATCCAGTGGACGTTGGCGAGGGTCATCTTGTTCGCCGTTATCGTCCCCGTCTTGTCCAGGCAGATGACGTCGACGTAGTTCAGCGCTTCCACGGCGTTGATGTCCTGGACAATCGCGCCGGAGCGAGAAACGCGCACGGCGCCCACCGCGAACGCCACCGTCATGCCCAAGAGGAGGCCGGTGGGGACCACCGTCGTCACGGTCGCGGTGGTCGCCTTGAGGGACTCGGCGAAGCCGCGGTCCTCGACGTTGTAGGAAATCAGCAGGCAGGCCGCGAGCACCCCGGTGGCCGTGAGCAGCACCCGGAGGATGCGCTGGAAGCGCTGTTGCAACGGCGTCGAACGGCGGACAAGCTCCCGCGCGTCAGACGTCAGCTTGAAGGCGTAGGCCTCGGTGCCGACCTGTTCGGCGGTGTAGTAGCAGTCGCCGGCCGTGCAGAAGCTGCCCGAACGCAGGAGGTCTCCCGGTCCGCGCAGGACGGAGTCGGATTCGCCGGTGAG
>JBPOJE010000047.1:0-14399 GCA_052033935.1 Armatimonadota bacterium | reverse complement strand
ACGGGGCGGGGTCGCGGCGGCGAAGGCTCGGATGGTGGCGGGAGTCAAGCAGGGACCCTGCGCAGAATTCTTCGGAGGGTCCGAAAGCCGCGACGAGGTGGCACAGCTCTTTCTTGGGCACTCGCTGCCTCAAGCGCTGTGGCCGGGTGCACCCTCATTGTCCCGGTTCGTGCGGCGGCTGCGCTTCGCCCTCTGCTTGCATGCCGGGCTGCAGTAAAGAGAATCACCCCGCCGCATACGCCCTTCCCCGTAGGCATTCGCGCTGTACAGGGGATATAGCTCGCGGCAGGTGGCGCAGCGCTTCCACTCCTTAATGCCGGACAGTTCGTGGCTTAACTCGAGCCAGAGGTAGCCCAGCAGGTTGACTGGCTTGTGGACCAGCACCAGTTCTAATCCCTCCACTTGCAGTTTGGAACTGCAGTTCCACTGAAGCTGCTCGTTCACGATGTCAACGCTTCGCTGGAGAGCCTGGCCTCGGGGGTTGGAACGGCCCTCCCAGAGCGGAACCCGCTCCTTGGAGCGCGGTAGCACCAGTTCGTAACGCGTGACCTTGGACTCCTGACCACCGACCTCGGATTCACTTTGCGTGGCCTGCACCTGCCTCTCAATGTGCCCGTCCGATGACACGTTGATGAAGTCCCAGATGGCCAACACATGTCGCATCATCTCCGCTTGCTCGAGACACTTCGCCGGATCGTCAACCTCCTCAGCGTGAAGCAGGCCATAGCACTTGACGAAATTCAGAAGGGCAACGCGGTTGCCAACTTTGGCGAATTTCCTGTGCAGCCTCATTCGTGTTGAGGGCCAATACGCTGTCCACTCGCCTGCCGCCTCGGCTGCCGGGCGTGGCGATCCGGTGACGAGGTGCCGTGCTTCAACCATGTTCGCAGCGACCAGTCTGTCCGGGCCTTTGACGAAGCGCAGAATCGAGTAGCCCTGCTGCCAAACCCTCCATTGAAAGTATTTTTCTGACCCCCTCTTTGACCCCCGCTCGCTCATTACAGCCCCAGTATAACGCGCTAGACTCTATGTGTCAACGGGAGCCGCAGACAGTTCAGCGCGGCGCCAGGAGGTTCACTTTGGATCGATCATCTACAACGCTGTCCGTTCCCGAGGCCGGACGTCGGCTCGGAGTTGGGCGCTGCAAGTCGTACGAACTCGCACGCCTGGGACTTCTGCCCGTCCTCCGGCTCGGCAAGAAGCTGCGGGTACCCGTAGTCGCCCTGGATCAGATGATGCGGGACGCTTACCAGCCGGCAAGCATTGGGCGCTCTGCATCCGAGGGTGAGGACTAGCGGCCGGAACACTGCCAGCCTCTGAGGGGCTGCAAGTTCCCGGAACCGCCCAAACCAGGAGTTCTGTTGACGGACCCAAGGCGACGACAACTCAGAATCCGGCGCGAGGTGTCAGAGGAAGCTCTGACCGCTGGCGACCTGCGGATCGCGGAAGATCTGCTGGCGAAGCTCGTCGCCCGCGCCTACGCCGCCGACCACCCGGAACTCTTCGCCCCCACCCAGATTTCGCAGAAGGGAGGTGATGCCGCTCGAGACGGGCGCGATCTCGCGCCACCAGTATGTCAAAAGCCGCGCTGACAGGTGCGGCAACCGGGACGGTGGACCCGTCGTTTCCACCGAGAAGGCTATGAAAACAATTGAAAATTGACACGACTGAGATCGTCGTTCTTCCGACCGGCGAGTACGTCGCCGAGGTCGAACAAATCGAAGAAGTTGAGGGCAATTTCGGCCCTCAACTCAAGTGGACTTTTCGAGTCCCCAACTCGAAGGACCACGCCGACTGCACAGTGCTGGGATGGACCAGCACCTCGCCCAGTACAAAGGGACGTTTCGTCAACTGGGCGAGCGCCTGCTACGGCCGCCGCATCCGCGGCGGAGAGACCATCGACACGCACGACCTCATCGGTAAGCGCGTGTCTCTGGTTCTCACAGTCGAGGAGAACGGCGACGGCGCTGAATTCAACAAGATTCAGTCGCTGAAGCCGCACAAGAAGAGTCAGCCCACTCAGGACGAGCAGGCTGACGAAGACGACGACCCCTTCCTTAAGAAGTAGGGTCTCGCATCTCGACGCCTCCCGGTGGCCCAACACCGGGAGGCAACTATCTTCAGGAGAACATCACTATGACAGTAACTCCCTCAGACGCTCTGAAACTCGGCTGGTCCATCATCCCGGTCAAGCGCAACAAGCTGCCGTTCGTAAGGTGGCGCAAGAACCAGGAGACTAGAGCCGACGAGAACATTGTAGCCGAATGGCAAGCCAAGCTCAAGCCGCCCGCGTGGGCGGTCGTCACCGGCGCCATCAGCGGCATCTTCGTTCTGGACTTCGACGGCGAGGACGGCAAGAGGACGCTTGCCGCGCTCGGGCTCGAGCCGCACGTTCGCACCGGCAGCGGCGGCAGTCACCTGTATTTCAGACATCCCGGCTTTGCGGTACGCACGGTGAACCGCAAGAGCCTCCCCGAACTGGGGGACTCATATCCGGGGCTCGACATCAAGGGCGATGGCGGCTATGCCATCTTCGCGGGCAGCAACGAACACGGCACCTACGAATGGCTGCGGGAGCCGGATCTGCATACGGTCGATCAGCTTCCCGAGGCCCTGCAGGACTTGCTGCAGGCTCCTGCACCGCGAGCGCCGGAAGCAGGCGACATCCCTCACGAGCCAGCGGAAGACGCCGAACGCTGGCCGGTGGACGATCTGCTGAGCCGTGCGCTGGAGAGGGCCAGCGGCGGGCGCAATGCCGCCGGCTTCTGGCTCGCCTGCCAGCTCCGCGACAACCGCTATTCGTACGATGAAGCGCAGGGCGCGATGCTGCAGTTCCAGGCTGCGGTGCCCGGCGTGAACACCAAGGGGCAGGCTGAACCCTACACCCGGAAAGAAGCCCTGAGTTCGCTCGACGAAGCATTCGGCCACTCCCCGCGCGAGCCTCTTGCAACGCCGGGCGAACAGGTGACCATCATCACCGGCAAGCCCAGGACGGCGAACGCACGAGGCCGGAAACCGCGCAACACGGGGACCGCGTCGGTGGCGACCGAACTCCTCGTGATGGCTGCCGGACTGATCACGGAGGCCTTCACATCGCGCGATGGGAGGCCCTACGCCCTTGTGGCTGTTGACGGCCTCAAAAGAGCTCTGCGAACCGACTCTCGTGAGTTCAGCGACCTGCTTCGGCAGCGCTACCGCCAGATCAGAAGCGGCGTTCCCACTCGAGAGGCGGTCAAGACCGCCGTCGAGCAGCTCAGCGCGGAGATCCGCCAGGGAGGTGATGTGCGCGACGTCTTCATGCGGGTCGCACAATCCGGCGACCGCATCTTCCTTGATCTCGCCGACAGGCAGTGCCGATCGGTCGAGGTGTCTGGAAACGGATGGCGGGTCATAGACATGAGTCCTGTCCCTTTCGAACGCGGGCGCGGAGCACTGCCGCTGCCAGAGCCCGTCCACGGTGGCTCCGTGGAAGTACTGCGGCCGCTCGTGAACTCCTCCGACGAGCACTTCATACTCCTGGTTGCTTTCCTGCTCGGGTGTCTGCAGGGGGGCGGCCCCTACCCACCCCTGGTGCTCTCCGGCGAGCAGGGCAGTTCGAAGTCCACGGTGAGCCGCATGGTCAAGGATTTGATTGATCCGGCAGCCATACCGCTCAGGCTGTGCCCGCGCGAAGACCGGGACGTTCTGATCACTGCAACCAACAACCACATCATCGCATACGACAACCTGAGCGGCATGCCGCACTGGCTGTCCGACGTGCTGGCTTCTCTGGCCACCGGCACAGGCTACAGCACCCGCGAGCTCTACACCGACCACCAGGAAGCAACCCTCTCGGCCTGCCGGCCGGTCGTCATCAACGGCATCACCGATCTGGTCGAGCGCTCGGACCTTCTCGACCGGTGTCTGCTCGTCACGCTTCGCAGCATCCCAGACAAGGCCCGCATCGGTTCGGGCGACTTCTGGGAGCGCTTTGAGAGTGTGCGACCCACCATCCTGGGAGGCCTGCTCGATGCAGTCTCAGCAGCGCTGAGGAACATCGACAGCACGCAATTGGCCGGGCTCCCCCGAATGGCGGACTTCGCGCGGTTTGTCACGGCCGCAGAAGAAGTGCTGCCGTGGGAGACCGGTTCGTTCCTGCGGGCGTATGCCGAGAACCGGGCATCAGGTCACCACCTCGTTCTTGAAGGCAACGTGGTGGCCGAGAGGGTCATCCAGCTTGCTGGAAGAGGCGAAAGATGGACCGGCCGCATGTCCGATCTGTACCGGGAGTTGGCAGGCGTCAGCATTCCGGACGGCTTCCCAAAGGATGCGTCCAGACTGAGCGGACAGCTTCGTCGGCTTAGCCCCAACCTGCGGCAGGTCGGCATCGAGGTCAGCATCGAGCGGTCGAAGAGCGGCTCCGTCGTGACGCTTGAGGCCAAAGGTGACGCTGATGACGCTGGTGACGCTGTACCCCCTATGTATTGCCCTTGTCTTCCAAGAGAAAAAGAGGAGAGAGAGAAGAAGGAAGAGACACAAAAGCAAGGGCACACAAATAGCGCCGCAGCGTCACCAGCGTCACCAGCTACATCAAAAAGGAGAGTAACTCTGTGAGCACGACAATGCGACACCTGCGGCATCTGCGGAAACGCGGCATCGAGCCGCGGCTCGTCGGCTGGGAGGAAGTCGATCTCGAGTGCGACGCTGAGCTCGATCCGGAGGTGCTGGAGAAAGCCCGTGAGCTGAAGCAGCAGATCCTCGCCGAACTGCGCGCGGAGCAGTTGCAGAAACTTGAGGAGCGGATCAACGACCGCGGCTGGGTGCTGGTTGACAGCACCGTACTGGACGAGGTCGTCGTGTTCGCACGCGACGACAGCATCAGCGTCCCCAGAGTCTGGGGCTCCCTTGTGCGCTACACTCTGGACGAGTTGAAACTCCTGGCCGGAAGCACGGCGGAGGGGCTTCGCCAGCTTCACGCCGTCAAGCGCGTGATCGGTGGTGTGGTACGGGAGGAGCGGCTCGACCCCCGGCCAGACCTGTGCACGGACTCGTGGGCGTGGGAGAAGCTCTTGGAGATGGTCCGGGCGCAACCGATTCACGGCAACCTCCGGGGCCTGCGCTGCTGCGGCGCCAGGCTCGGCGTTGAAGACGGCCGGTGGCAGCTCGGCTTCTGGCCCGGCGAAGGATTCTCCAGCGCGTCGGAGTTCGCGAAGGCGTGCGCCGAGCACCTCGACTCCGGGCAGTTGGCTCAGGCTCTCGCGAGACTGGCGGTGCCGCCTCCGCGCGGCAGCGAGAGTCAGCAGGCAACCCTGGATCTGGGGGCGGAGTGAGGGTGCCCGTGACCAAGGCGGCGCCCCCAATCTTGACGGCATGCCGTCTCTGTGCTACACTGAGCTAACAGGAGGCTGTCACTATGGTGAAACTTACGCTGCGCATCTCGGAAGAGACTCACGAGAAACTGCGCTGGCTCGCCTTCAAGCAGCACCGAAGCCAGCATGCCATCCTGCTCGAACTGCTCGAGAAGGCTGTGGAGAACGTAAGGCTGCCAAAGGAGGAGGAATGAGCGCACTACTCGATCTGCTGAAGGCAGAGCCGTCAGGGATGCCGTCCACGTCTGCGAGGCGCAAGGCGCTTGCCTGGGCGCGGGTCTCCACGGACATGCAGGAAGAGCGCGGGCTGTCGCTGCCTGAACAGTTAAGGCAGATTCAGGAATATGCCGAAAAGCTGGACATCGAGATCGTGGAGGAGTTCAGCGAGGCGGCAAGCGCCTACAAGACGCGGGCGAAGCGCCCCGAGTTCGACCGGATGCTGGCGCGGGCGCGGGAGGACAGCGAGATCTCCGTCATCCTCGTTCACGACCTCTCCCGCTTCAGCCGCGACAGCATCAACGCGCAGACGCTCATACGCGATCTTCGAAGGGCGGGCGTGGAGGTGCTCTCTGTCAGCGACCCGGTCATAGACCGCGAGTCGGTGGCGGGTGTCTATATGGAAGCCATCACGTTCGCCAAGAACGAAGCGTATTCCAGAGAGGTCGCGTTCCACACAAGGAAGGGGTGCAAGGCGAACGTGCAGACGCGCGACCCCGAGACGGGCTGGTGCTACAAGAACGGCGGCCAGCCGCTCTGGGGCTACCGGTCGGAGCGTCTGGTCCGCGGCGGCGTCAAGAGAGGGAGACCGATCGTCAAGAGCATCTGGGTGCCGGATGACACGATCGTTGCGGGCAGGCCGGTCTTCGAGTGGACAAAGGAGTGCCTCAGGATGGCGGCCGACGGCGCTTCTCTGGACAAGCTCCGGGACTTCTGCAACAGCCACGAGATCCCCGCCCCGCGGCAGCAGTACTGGGGCGTCAGCACGTGGCATTCCATTCTCGAGACGCATAGTCTGCTCAAGTATGCCGGCTACGAGGTCTGGAACGTCCGGGGCAAGAACCAGCGCCGCAACCCCTCCTCAGAATGGGTCATCGTCGAAAACGCGCATCCGGCGCTCATTTCGGAAGAGGAGGCTCACGCGGTCATTGGGGCTAGAAGGCAGCGCTCGAAGCTTCGTCCGCAGGAATCGGGGGCCATGTCCCGTTCGAACGGGAGCCGGTTCCTGCTCAGCGGAGGACTCTTCAAGTGCGAGCGCTGCGGCGCCAACATGGTCGGCTTCACCAGCACGAACGGTCGAGGGCGTAAGGGCTTCTACTATGTCTGCGGCAGCGCCCAGTACCGCCGCGGCCTGGGGTGCGGTCCGGGAGTCTTCGTGGACAAGCAGGTGATCGAGGAGGCGGTGCTGCAGGGCGCACTGGATCGGTTTGGGGAATGGTCTGATCCGGAACGGTTCGCCCGTCTCGTGAACCAGGCCATCGGGAAGATGGCAAAAGACACAAGGAAGGTCGATGCCGAGGCGCAACGAAGGCTTGCCGAAGTGGACGAGAACATCGCCAACCTCCGCCAGGCTCTGGAGTCCGGCCTGGAAGACATCGAGTGGGCGAACGCCCGTCTCCGACAACTGAAGGCCGAGCGCGCAGAACTGGCAGCCAGGAACGTCCCGTCCGTGCCTCCCCCTGCAGTCCCCGTGCTTGACACAGAGACAGTGAGAGCCTACCAGGGGAGGCTCAACGGCCTGCGTCAGTACGCCACGAACCGGGAGTTGCGAGAGTTCATGCGGACATTCGTAGCGGACATCAGCCTCGCCCCGGCAACTGACTTGCCTGAAAAACAAAGCGAGCCGGCAGCCCACGAAATCACGATCAACTTCAGGGCGCTACCGGCTCAGTTTGTTAAAGGCATGGGAGCGGGGGCAGGATTTGAACCTACGACCTTCGGGTTATGAGCCCGACGAGCTACCAGACTGCTCCACCCCGCATCGAACAAGACCACTATACACCACAGCGCGCAAGGCCGCAAGAGTGCTGGCGTACATTTCCAGCATTACAAATACATATTGTGGACCGCACGCGCCTGAGGCCGGTGCGGCTGCAGGCTCCCGCTACAGAATCGAGTGCGACTCGCGCAGGATACCCAAGAAGCGGCCATAGGCCTCGGACGCGGCGGCGCCCGAATCGGCGGATGGCACGAAGCGGGCAAGCTCGAACGAGTTGCGCACGATCTCCCTGGCTTCGCTCACCGTCCCAATCACACCCAACCCCACGGCCTGCATCAGCACGTTGCCGATGGCCGTCGCCTCGACCGGCCCGCAGATGACTTCGCGGGCGCAACTGTCGGCGGTGAGCTGAGACAGCAGCGTATTCTGCGTTCCGCCGCCGACGATGTGCACCACCGGAATGGCGCGGCCGGTCAGTTCTTCCAACCGCTCGACCACCCAGCGGTACTTGAGCGCGAGCGAATCCAGCGCCGTCCGCACGACCTCGCCGGGCGATTCCGGCACGGGCTGGCCCGTCCGGCGGCAGGACTCCCGGATCCGCGCGGGCATGTCGCCCGGGGTGAAGAAGTCCTCGCCGTCAGGATCAATCAGCGACCGGAACGGCGCCGCCACCGACGCCATCGCAGTCAGCTTTGCATAGTCGTACACCACCCCTTCGCGCTCCCACTGGCGGCGGCACTCCTGGACGATCCAGAGGCCCATCACGTTCTTGAGCAGGCGGTATGTGCCAGCCACACCCCCCTCATTGGTGAAGTTGTACTTCAACGAACGGTCGTTGATGACCGGCTCATCCACTTCGACGCCGACAAGCGACCAGGTGCCGCTGGAGATGTAGGCGAACGGCCCCGTGCCCGCCGGAACAGCGGCCACCGCCGAGCCCGTGTCGTGGCAGGCCGGCGCAATGACGGGAACAGGCGGCGCATCGCAGTCTTCGCACACGTGCTTCGCCAGCGAGCCGAGACGGGACCCCGGCTGCACGATGCGGCCGAGCTTGCTGGCGGGCAACCCCAGCTTATCGAGCATGCCGGCTGCCCACTCGCCCTGCCACGGGTCGAAGCACTGGCTCGTAGTCGCCTCGGTGAACTCGCACACGGCTTCGCCCGTGAACCAGTAGTTGAACAGGTCGGGGATCAGGATGATCTTCTCGGCGGCGTCGAGAAGTGCAGGATTGTCACGGTTTAGAACGAAAAGTTGGTACAGGGTGTTCAGCGGCATGAACTGGATGCCCGTGCGCCGGAACACTTCGTCCCGCGGCACGATTGCGAACACCTCGTCCATCGCCCCTTCGGTGCGCGTGTCGCGGTAATGGTGCGGGTTGGTCAGCAGAGCGCCGGTACTGTCGAGCAGGGCGAAATCCACACCCCACGTGTCGAGGCCGGCGGAGACAAGCTTCACTCCGTCACGACAGGCCATCCGCAGGCCGTCCTTCATCTCCTGAAACAGGCGCAGCACGTCCCAGTGTAGCCCGCTTGCGACCCGCACGGGTATGTTGGGGAAGCGGTGCAGCACGTCGAGTGTCAGGCGCTCACCACCGAGCCGCCCCACGATAGCGCGTCCGCTCTCCGCCCCCAGATCGAATGCCAAGAAGTTCTTTGTGCTCTCCACGGTTGTTCCTTGCGATGGTTTTCTGCTGATTGCTACCACATGATGGCGCAAAAGTCCTGCCCGGAATGGCGGCAAGGGATTTGGATGCGCGGCGGCGAACGAGCAGGATGAAGGCATTCTTCAGGAGGCAGGAGAACGATGCGTTACGCTTTGCTTGGTCTTATCGCGGCGGGGATGTTCGCGCTTACGTGCGCCGGACCGGCGCTCGCGCTTTCGGACTGCGAAAAGCAGGAAGGGTTCGTGCCGCTTTTCGACGGCAAGGACATGGAGAAGTGGGTAGTCATGGGCGACCCGGCGTGGAGCGTGCAGAACGGGATTCTGGTCTGCTCGGGTCAGGGGCACGGGTGGCTGAGGTCGAAGGGCGAGTTCAAGGACTTTGTGCTGCGGCTCGAATACCGGATATCGCCCGGCGGCAACAGCGGGGTGTTCGTGCGGGCGACGGAGGGCGGCAACCCGGCCTTCACGGGGATGGAGCTTCAGATAATGAGCGACCACAACCAGGCGCCCGGGGTACACTCGACGGCATCGGTGTATGACGCGATCGCGCCGTCGGCGAACCTGTCGCGCCCCGCGGGCGACTGGAACAGCATGGAGGTCACGCTTGTCGGAAGCGGGATCGCCGTGGCGCTGAACGGCCGGACGGTTGTGGCGGCGGATCTGTCGGACAAGGAGCTGAACGCGAAGCTGGCGGAGGACGTCAAGTTCTGGAACCGGGCGAAGACGGGGTTCATCGGGTTGCAGAACCACGGGACGAAGGTTGAGTTCCGGGACGTCCGGATCAGAGCGCTTGAGCCGATGAAGGCGCCGGTGAACCCGTAGGCGGCCGGGTGGCATGCGAGGGGTGAGACTCCTCGCTCGGAATGACAGGCGGGCGGGGAGCGGAGTGTTTGGCGAGCGAAAGGACCGCTTGATATGAAGAAGGCGATAACACGGCGGCAGTTCCTGCAAGGGACAGCCGCGGGCGCGGCGGCGGCCGGACTCGGGCTCTACTCGTCCGCGCCGGCGGGAGCGCAGGTTCTGGGCGCGAACGAGCGCATCAACATCGGCGTCATCGGCTGCGGTGGGATGGGAACCGCCCACCTGCGCGACCTGATGACGCGCTCGGAGGATGCGAAGAACAACCTGGCGGTCGTCGGGGTCTGCGACATCTACGAGCCGCGCAAGAACAACGCGAAGGCGCTCTCGGGCGCGGAGCTGTACCACGACTACCGCAAGATGCTGGAGCGGCGCGACCTGACGGCGGTGGTGATTGCGACCCCGGATCACTGGCACGCGAAGATGGCGCTGGACGCCATGGACGCGGGCAAGGACGTGTATCTGCAGAAGCCGATGACCTACACCTGGGAAGAGGCGAAGCAGGTCGCGAAGGTATGCCGCGCGAAGGGCCGCGTGCTTCAGGTGGGCGCGCAGTCGTGCTCGGAAGACCGCTGGTGGAAGGCGGGCGAGTTGATCCGCAAGGGCGCTCTCGGCAAGCTGCTGTGGAGCCAGAGCGGATACTCGCGCAACTCGACGGGCGGCGAGTGGAACTACGGCATAGACGAGGGCGCGAGCCCGGACAATCTGGACTGGAACGCGTTTCTCGGGAGCGCGCCGAAGCGGCCGTTCGACAAGGAGCGGTTCTTCCGCTGGCGCAAGTACTGGGACTATTCCGGCGGGATTGCGACAGACCTGTTCTATCACGCGCTTTCGCACCTGCAGATCGCGCTCGGGCGCGAGTTCCCGCGCCGGGTGGTGTCGAGCGGCGGCATCTTCGTGCAGAAGGACCGCGAGGTGCCGGACACGTTCTTTATGACGATTGACTACCCGGCGGAGCACACGGTGGTTCTTGTCAGCTCGATGGCGAACAGGCAGGGCGTGCCAGAGATCATTCGCGGGCACGAGGCGACGATGTACTTCGAGGGCCCGGGACTTGTGATCCGGCCAGAGGACGAGTTCCGCGACAAGCACCAGGAGATAAGCGTCGCGCAGGACCCCCGCCCGGACCACATGACGAACTTCCTCGACTGTGTGCGCAGCCGGAAGACGCCGCATCTGGACGCGGACACGGGCTACAAGATTATGACGGCCATTGATCTGGGAGTACGGGCGTACCGCGAGAACAAGGTGATGGAGTTCGACCCCGAGCGCGAGAGGCTGAAGAGCGCATGACCGGACGTCTGACACTGGCGCTTGTGCTTCTTGCCGCTGCGGCGCCTGCTTCGGCGGCACCGGGCGAGGCGGTTCTGGTGGCATCGGCGGCGTCCCCGGACATCAGCGAGTCGTCGGGGGTAGCGGTCTCAAGGGTCAACGAGGGCGTGCTGTGGACGCACAACGACTCCGGCGACGGCGCGTACTTCTTCGGCGTGGGACTCGATGGCGCTGTGAAGGGCGTGTGGCTGGTGCGCTCGGCAAGCGCGGTGGACTGGGAGGACATGGCGGCCGGGCCGGGATGGTCGGGCAAGGGGCGTTATCTCTTCTTTGGCGACATCGGCGACAACGAGTTGAACAGACGCGACTGCTGCATCTACCGCGTCCCGGAACCCGTCATCTGGCCGGGGGCGGCCTCCGGGCCGGGGGCGGCCTCAACGAGAGAGGCGCCACTGCTGACCGCCGAGCCCACCCTCCGCATTCTTGTCGCCTACCCGGACGGGCCGCACAACGCGGAGACTCTGCTCGTGCATCCCGAGACCGGGCGCATCTACATAGTGACCAAGGAAGAGAACTGCGAGGCGGTGGTGTTTCGGGTGCTGGAGGAACGGCAGGGCTGGACCGGGCCTCACACGACCCGGCGCGTGGCCGTTTTGAAGCTGCCGGAGGTGGTCTGCGGCGGGAGCATTTCGCCGGACGGCCGCCGGGTTGCGCTTCGCGGATACCGGAGCCTGTACACGCTTACACTGCCGGACGGATCGCCGGACTTCGACGAGGTCTGGAAGCAGCAGCCGAAGGAGTGGAAGCTGCCCGCCATGAAGCAGAGCGAATCGGTGGACTTCACCGCCGACGGCAGGGCGGTGTTCATCACGAGCGAGCATTCGCCGATGCCGATCTGGAAGCTGACACTGGAGGGGGACTGAGGAGAGGCAAGGCTCGGCGGAAACGTATATGACGGAAGTGCAGATCAAATCGAAGCAGAGGGTGGAGCAGCACGGCGAGGTGTTGACGGGCGAGCGGGAAGTGAACGCCATGCTGGACCTCGTCAAGCAGGAGACCGAGCGCATCGAGTCGCGCTTCCTAGAGCCGGCATGCGGGACGGGGAACTTCCTGGTCGAGATTCTCCGGCGCAAACTTGCGGTGGTAGATGCACGCTACCGCCGCAGCCAGTTGGAGTGGGAGCGGAACGCAGTTTTGGCCGTGTCTTCGGTCTATGGGATCGAACTGCAGGAGGACAACGCGCAGACCTGCCGTGAACGCTTGTTCAGCCTCTTCGACACGATGTATGCCAGGCGATACAAAGACAAAACGCGCGACCAATGCCGTGATTCGATACGATACCTGCTCGGACGGAATATCATCTGGGGCAACGCATTGACCCTTCAGACCGTGGGACCTGACCCACAGCCCATCGTTTTCTCCGAGTGGTCGCCGGTGAACGGCAGCATGCTCAAGCGCAGGGACTTTGCCTTCCACGAAATGCTGCCCGAACCGCCGAAGAAAGCCCCGAATCCGCTTGGCAGCATCCAGAAGTCACTCTTTGGCGAGGTGCAGGGGTCTCTGTTCGAGCACAGTCAGAACTCGCTGGTCTCGGACACAGGCCAGAGCGTGTTCATTGCCAAGCCCGTTCGCGAGCACCCACTGGTGCACTTTCTGGAGATTGCAGATGCGTACGACTGAGAACTACAACCCCGACGTGCTGTCGTGCCTTGCAAACCTCAGCAGCGACGAGGTGTTCACGCCGCCGGGCATTGTGAACCAGATGCTCGACATGCTTCCGGACGGCCTCTGGCACGACACGAAGGCCCGATTTCTCGATCCGGCGTGCAAGTCGGGGGTCTTTCTTCGTGAGATCGCGAAGCGGCTCGACGCGGGGCTGGAGAGCCAGATCCCCGACCGGCAGGCGCGGATAGACCACATCTTCAGGAACCAGCTCTATGGGCTGGCCATCACCGAGCTGACCGCGCTCCTGACGCGCCGGTCGCTGTACTGCTCCAAAACAGCCAGCGGCAAGTACTCGGTGTGCACGGCGTTTGACGACGAGCAGGGCAACGTCCGCTTCGAGCGCGTGGAGCACTCGTGGCGGGACGGGCGTTGTGCCCTCTGTGGCGCACCCGAGGGCCAGTTGAGCCGCGGCGACGAGTTGGAGAGCCATGCATACAGGTTCATCCACACCGAGAGCCCGGAGGAGGTATTCGGAATGCAGTTCGACGTCATCATCAGCAATCCGCCGTATCAGCTGAAGGACGAGGGCTTCGGAACCAGCGCTGCCCCTATCTATCAGCACTTTGTAGAGCAAGCGAAGAAGCTGAATCCCCGTCATCTCTGTATGATCGTTCCCTCGCGCTGGTTCGCAGGCGGGAAAGGTTTGGATGAGTTCCGGGAAACCATGCTTAGCGACAACCGCCTTCGCGTGATACATGACTATTGGCAGGTTGGCGATGTCTTCCCCGGTGTTGCCATACAGGGGGGGGTCCTTTACTTTCTCTGGAGCCGTGACGAGCCTGGGGACTGCCACGTGGTCACGCATTACGAAGGGAGGGTCATTTCCAGCGCCAGCCGTCCACTGCGCGAAGCGGGTGCCGCCGTCTTCATCCGCTACAACGAGGCGGTGCCAATTCTCAAGAAGATCGTTGCAGCAGAAGGCGGGAGACCCGGCTCCGTGTTGCTGCCGGCAGAGAAGCGCTTTGCCAGCATGGTTAGTCCGCGCAAGCCGTTTGGACTGGACACGAAATTCGGCGTCAGGGCTACGAGGCGGTCGGGCGACCTGGTCACGTATTGGAATGGAGGTCCGGGCTTCAAGCAGGGCGGAAAAGGCTGGGTTTCAGCATCTGATGTGACGACCGGTCATGAGCTCATCAACGCTTGGAAGGTATTCGTTGGCGGGGCCTACGGCGACCGCGGTGGCGGCGGCGCGAGCCGTGATTCGCCGCCGAGAGCCGTCCTTGGCCGACCCTTTGTCGGCGCACCAGGCTCTGTCTCAACGGAGACATACGTTTGTATAGGGCCTCTCCGGTCGGAGGACGAGGCGAAGAATGTGGCATCTTACATCGCGTGCAGATTGGCACGCCTCTTAGTCCTGCTGCACAAGCCAGCGCAACACGCGACGAGGAAGGTGTACGCGTTTGTGCCAACTCAGGACTTCACCGAGCCCTGGACAGACAAGAAGCTGTATGAGAAATATGGCCTGACGGACGACGAGATCGCTTTCGTTGAGTGGATGATCCGCCCTATGGCATTGCACGGCCAGCAGCCGGAGGCCGAGACCGACGACCTAGACGCTGCGGAGGATGAGACTGAGTGACCGCTGAGTTCTTCCCACA
>JBPOJE010000103.1:0-7113 GCA_052033935.1 Armatimonadota bacterium | reverse complement strand
CCCGCTCCGAACGGGGCGCCGAACTGCGCGGCCAGTTCGGCAACCGCCCGGAGGTGGTCATCCAGCCGGTGCCAGTTGTCCAAGCCTTCCGGCGGCGTGTGCGCGAAGAGCGTCAACGGAGTGCGTTCGTCTGCTTTCATCGGTCTGCTGCTACCTCCGCCGCTACATTAGCACATGCCACTGACAAATTCTGTCAGTCAGCGCCGCACTTCAGGAACATTATTCAGCCGGGATAGGAGCGCAGCTCCCCCGGACGCCGTGCGGCCAGCAGAGATGGCCGCACATCAGTGCCCGCCACCCAACAACCCCTCGATTGACAGCCCTCCGCCGCCTGACTATACTGCCTCTTGCCGCGAAATCCACCGTTGCCGTGCGGGAATTCGGCTGGTGGAGATCACGGTTCACGGGGCCAGATGCAAAAGCACGAAACAGGCGACGTTCTCGACAGGACTGCTCAGGAAGTGGTAAAGGCTGCCGCGATGCCGACGCAGTTCGCCTTCGAGCGGTTGTTTACGTTTCTGGACAACGTTGGCGAGGCGGTCACACTGCTCGTGCAAGCCATCGGCTGCGCCCTCACGCGGCGCGCCGTCTGGGTGGACTCCCTGGCATACATGGGCGTGCTGGGCGTCAACTCGCTGATGATTGTCGTCGTGACGGTGATGTTCTCGGGCATGGTCCTCTCGCTCTATTCGAGCCTGCTGGCTGTGAAGTACGGGGCGGGCAGCTATGTCGGCGGCGGGCTCGGGCTCTCACTCGTGCGCGAAATGGCGCCCGTGGTGACCGCCGTCGTCGTCACCGCGCGGGCAGGCTCGGCCATTGCCGCCGAAATCGGTTCCATGAAGGTCAGCGAGCAGATTGACGCCCTCCGGTCGCTTGCCATCGGCCCCATCGAATACCTGGTCGCGCCCCGCATTCTGGCCGGGCTGGTTGCCTTTCCCATGCTCACGGTGTTTGCCAACGCCGCCGGGCTTGTCGGCGGCTACTTCGTGGCCGTCGCAAGCCGTGTCCCCGGGGGAAGCTTCGAACAGTCGCTCGCGCAGATGGTCACGGGACGCGACATCACCATGGGCCTCATCAAGGCGGCGGTTTTCGGTCTGGTTGTTACTCTCGTCTGCTGTCAGCAGGGGCTGCGCACCACCGGGGGCGCCACAGGCGTCGGGCGCTCCACGACCAACGCCGTCGTCATCAGCATCGTGCTTATCTACATGCTCAACTTCTTCCTGGCGATTCTGATGTTCGGGCCGGGAGCGCGGACTTGAGCGCCGCGCCGGAAGAGCAGGCGGTCGTCGTGGGCGGGCTCGTCTTTACCCGCGACAGCCGCGTCATCCTGAGCGGCGTCAACCTGTCAGTCAACCGGGGTGAGATCGTCGGCATCATCGGCTCGTCCGGCTCGGGCAAGAGCACGCTCATCAAGTGCTTGGCTGGCCTTCTGACGCCAACCGCGGGAACCGTGCGCCTGTGCGGCAGGGAGATTGCCAGCCTTGGCGAGAAGGGCCTTCTGAAGGCCCGCGCCAACGTCGGCTTCGTCTTCCAGTACTCCGCTCTTTTCGACTCGATGACCGTGTTCGAGAACATCGCACTTGCGCCAATGCGCCGTTTGGGGTACACCAGAAAGACCGTTGCCGCTCTCGTTAAGGACACGCTGGAGCTCGTGCATCTGAGCGGCACGGAGGGGCTGTATCCCAGCCAGTTGTCGGGAGGAATGGCGAAGCGGGTGGGGCTCGCGCGGGCGCTTGCGCTGGGGCCGGAGGTGCTGTTCTACGACGAGCCGACCAGCGGCCTCGACCCGCCCACGGCGCGCTCCATTGACGAGCTGATCGCCGAGATGAGGCGGCGGTTAGGCCTGACGTCGGTCGTCGTTTCGCACGACATCGGCGCACTTGCGCGCATCGCCGACCGCATCGCCCTGCTCCACGACGGCGCTGTCGCCGTCTATGCGCCGCCCGGCGAGTTTCTGGCGTCGGAGCATCCGGTCATTCAGCGATTCGTGCAGGCCGGAGCCGGCAGCGCCGTATGCCCGAGTTGATCGAGAAATGGAATCGAACCGCCTCAGAAACCTGAAGGTTGGCATTGCGGCTATCATAAGCTGCCTGCTGCTCGGATTCTCGTACTGGTATGTCGGGTCGCTGCGCCTGGCGTCCGGCACATACCTTCTGAAGGCTATCTTCCCGAGTGCGCAGGGGCTGGAGAAAGGCACGCCTGTTATGTTGGCAGGCGTCCGGATCGGCGATGTCTCCGACGTCCGCCTGAACTCTTCGAACAAAGCCGAGATCGAGCTTCGCATTGACGGCGATGTCGTGATCCCGAAAGGTTCGCGCGTTCGTCTCGCTTCACGCTCGGTGCTGGGCGACCCGTACGTCGAAGTCGTGCCAGGCCCGGTGAGCGCGGGTGCGCTGACCGGCGGCGAGACGCTGCCCGGCCAGCCGCAGGTGAGCCTCGACGATCTGCTTCCGATGGTTGCGTCCGTGCTCGAAAGGCTGGATAAGGTCGGGGCCTCGGCGGACAAACTGCTGTCCGATAAGTCCCTGCAGCAGAATCTTGAGGCGGCCGCCGTGAACCTCCGGCTCGCGTCCGCCGCCGGGCTCGGGCTGATCACCGACATTCGGGGCGTCGCCGCCGAGAATCGGGACGGGGTGAACAGGACCACCAGCAGTCTTGCGGGTGCCATGGAGAACCTTCAGGCCGCCTCGAAGCATATCGAGGAGTTCCTGAGCGGGACGGGCAGTGGTGATCTGCGCGTTATCGTCGCCAACCTGAAGCAGGCGTCCGCCGATATCGGTAAGGCGGCGGACAACGCAAGGCAGATCACGGATGTGCCCGGAATGCCGGGCATGAAGCAAGACCTGGAGCAGAGCATCCGGAATCTTCGCGAGACCACTGAGGGCGCCAAAGCCGTCGTCGAGCGTGTAAGCAAGATCGTCGGGGTTGGTTCGCAGGCATCCGGCGCGGCAGATCGGCCGAAGCCTCCGCCGGTGCCCTCCGGCAAGGGGCCGAAGGTGGACGTCCTGTTCGATTCCGACCGGGGCAAGTTCCGGACCGATGTGAACTTCACCCATCAGATGCGAAGCGGAGACTTCCTGCGCATCGGCGGGTACGACCTGGGTGAGAACACGAAACTGAACCTGCAGGCCGGAAGAGTCCTGAAACCCGGCCACGCTTTTCGCGGCGGCCTCTACCAATCGAGGCTCGGTATCGGGTATGATTGGCAGGCAAGTGATAAATGGATGCTCCAGGGCGATCTCTACCGGCCCAACGCTCCGCGCGTGGATGTGAAAGGGCTGATAGACCTGACTCCGGGTTACGGGGGGTGGTTGGGCTTCGAAGATATCGGCGGCAGCAATAGGGCTGTCGCCGGAGTGCAGTTCAAGTTCTAGCGCGGCGGGAGGCTGTCGGCAGCCAGCGCGCTGTCCGCCCGCGGACCTGTTCCGGATAGGCAAGATATGAAAGTTATTCTTACCAGAGACGTTCCGAATGTCGGGAAGCAAGGTGAAGTGGCGAATGTCGCCGAGGGGTACGCCCGCAACTTCCTTTTCCCGAGAAAGCTCGCCATCGAGGCGACGAAGGGCAATCTTCAGGCCATCGAGCGGCAGCACGCCCTCGAGGTGCGCCTCGGCGAGCAGCGGGTGGCCGCTGCGAAAGCCGCCGCGGGGCAGCTCGAAGGGTCGAAGGTCGTCATTCGCCACAGGGTGGGGTCCGGCACAAAGCTGTTCGGCTCCATCACCGCGCAGCACATAGCCGAGGCGGTCAAAGAGCAGCTTGGCGTGGACGTGGACCGGCGGAAGATTGACCTGGACAAGCCGATCCGTTCGATAGGCGAGTTCGACGTGCCGGTTCGCCTCCATCGCGAGGTCGTGACCACGGTCAAGATCGAGGTAGCGCCCGAAGAGGCCGGGTAAGCGGGGTTCCGCGCTCCCGCCCCGGATGCGCGCCAATGCTCCGGGGGCCTGCTGACAACTGCGCCGCCGCCGCCACGCGCTCTTCACTGTTTGGAACGCATGCCCGCGCGTCTGCCGCCCTGGGGTTTGCCCGGCGGCGGTGACAGCGTGGGGATGGTCTGTCACGCCGCGCTTGTTCTCGCTGAGGATACGGGGTAGGCAAGATGGAATCGTTAGAGGCGCTCGCAAAGACGCCCCCGCACAATCTTGAAGCCGAGCAGTCAACGCTCGGCTCGATGCTCCTCGACCGCACCGCCTGCGACAAGGCCGCGGAGATACTGCAGGCCGCCGACTTCTATCGGGTGGCGCACCAGACCATATTCGAGCACATCCTCCTGCTTGTCGAGAAGGATGAGCCGATAGACCCGATCACCGTCTGTGAGCAGCTCCGCGCCCAGAACCTGCTCGACAAAGTGGGGGGCCGCGAGTACGTCGTGGCGCTGATGGAGTATGTTCCCACCGCCGCCAACGTCGAGTACTACGCGCACATTGTCGAGGAGAAGGCGATTTTGCGCAGGCTGCTCAACGCGGCCAGCGAGATTCAGGCGCTCGGCTACTCCGAGGATGGCGATGTCACCGAGCTCGTTGACAAGGCCGAGCAGATCGTCTTCCGCGTGGCGCAGCGCAGGGTGGGGCAGTACTTCTCGCCGCTCGTTCCGCTCATGAACGAAGCCTGGGTCCGGATGGAAGAGCTCATGGAGTCGGCGGGCGCGGTTACAGGTGTGCCCACGGGCTTCGAAGACCTGGATGACAAGACGAGCGGGTTTCAGGCAAGCGATCTGGTCATTATCGCCGCGCGGCCTTCCATGGGCAAGACGGCCCTCGCCCTCAACATCGCCGTCAATGGCGCCCTGGCAACGAAGAAAGCCGTGGCCATCTTCAGCCTCGAAATGTCCAAGGAGCAGCTTGTGCAGAGGATGATCTGCTCGCAGGCGAGGGTGGATGCGCACAGGCTGAGACGCGGGGCGCTCGGCGACACCGACTGGATGCGCGTCACCAAGGGCATCAACTCGCTGTGGGAGGCGCCGCTGTTCATTGACGACTCCCCGGACTGCTCGGCGATGGCCATGCGTACCAAGTGCCGCCGCCTGCGAGCCGAGCACGGGCTGTCGCTCGTCGTCGTTGACTACCTGCAGCTTATGCGCTGGCATCGGAACGTCGAAAACCGCAACCAGGAGATCTCCGAGATATCCCGCTCGCTCAAGAGCCTGGCGCGCGAGCTGAAAGTGCCCGTCGTCGCGCTCTCGCAGCTTTCGAGGCAGACCGAGCGCCGCGAGGGGAACCGCCCCATGCTCTCCGACCTGCGCGAGTCCGGCGCAATCGAGGCCGAAGCCGACGTCGTCCTGATGATCTACCGCCCCGAGTACTACAAGAACCGCGAACTCCGCAAGGAGGCGCGCGAGCATCCCGAAGAAGATCTGGAAGTTCCGGACTACTCGCAGGGCGAGGAGGCCGAGATCATCATCGCCAAGCAGCGAAACGGCCCGACGGGAACCGTCAAGCTGTCGTTCATACCCAAGTACGCTTCGTTCGAGAATATGGCCGCGTACGTGGAGGAGCCGGAATAGCGGCCCCCCAGGCGGCTCGCGGCCGTGAGAGAAGACCTATGCGCGACTCTGATCTGAATGTCCTTGTTATCGGTTCGGGCGGGCGCGAGCACGCTCTCGCCTCAGCCCTCGCCGCGAGTCCGCTCGTGCGCTCGGTTGCCTGCATGCCGGGAAACGCAGGCATGGCGCCGCTGGGCAGTTGCGTGTCGGTGTCCGTCAAAGACAGCGCCGCCATCTGCGCATGGGCAAGAGACAATGCCATTGATCTGGCTGTCTGCGGCCCGGAAGTGCCCCTCATCAACGGGCTGGGCGACGCGTTTCTGGCGGCGGGGATCCCGTTCTTCGGACCGCTCGCCGTGGGCGCACGGATCGAGGGAAGCAAGGTTTTCGCGAAGCAGGTGATGCGCGAAGCGGGAGTGCCCACGGGAGACTGGGAGGCGTTCGAGGAGTTCGAGAACGCGCTTGCCGCGGCGGTGCGGCGCGTGGAGCAGGAGGGCGGAGTAGTCGTCAAGGCTGACGGCGAGGCGGCCGGCAAGGGCGTTTTCGTCTGCTCCAGCGTGGCAGAGGCCGAGGCTGCCCTGCGAACCATCATGATAGACCGCGCGTTCGGCGCGTCTGGCGGCCGCGTCCTCATCGAGGAGCGCCTCGCGGGACAGGAAGCCTCGGTGATGGTGATAGCGAATGGCGAAGAGATTGTCGCCATGCCGCCCGTGCAGGACCACAAGCGGGCGTACGACAACGACGAGGGGCCGAACACTGGCGGAATGGGCTGCTACTGCCCGGTTCCCGCCATGCCGCCCGAACTTCACCACGAAGCCATCGAGCGCGCCGTCATGCCCGTCCTCCACTGGATGGGAACCAGGGGGATGCCGTATTTCGGGTGCCTGTACGCAGGTTTGATGATCACCTCTGACGGCCTGAAAGTGCTGGAGTACAACTGCCGCTTCGGCGACCCGGAGACGCAGGTTGTGCTGCCCATGCTGCGGACCGATTTCGCCAGCATCCTTGTCGCCGCGGTCCGGAATCGCCTCGACGAAATAGAGCCGAAGTGGTATGATGGATGCGGGGTTTGCGTCGTCCTGGCTTCCGGCGGATACCCTGGCAAATACCCGGTGGGATTTCCTGTCGAGGGTGTGGAGGAGGCGGCCGGGGTGGATGGCGTTTCCGTGTTTCAGGCGGGAACCGCGCTGGAGGACGGCAGAGCCGTTACCTCCGGAGGGCGTGTTCTCAGCGTGACAGCTCTCGGTGCGTCCTTTGCCGATGCGCGTGCGAAGGCCTACGAAGCCTGCTCGCGCATTCGTTTCCAGAACCAGCATTTCAGAAAGGATATCGGAGCCCGCCTTTCTTGATCCCGAGCGGCGCGACATTCTGCGCTGAGTCCGGGCAGAACCCTGCTTCGGAGTCGGCCAGCCTGCCGGACTTCGGCTGTCGTCTGACAGCATCCACCGAAGTCCGTTCATCACCGCACATTTCCCCTGCTCCCGCCCGCCGCGCTTTGCATGCCGCGAAGCGCAGGAGAACGCGCTCTTGATCTCTCGCTACAGCCTTCCGAAGATGCGCTCCGTCTGGAGCGAACAGAACAAGTTCCAGAAGTGGCTCGATGTCGAGCTTGCCATCTGCGAAGGATGGTC
>JBPOJE010000089.1:0-24399 GCA_052033935.1 Armatimonadota bacterium | reverse complement strand
ACCCGTTCACGTCGGCAACGCGGCACACCATATCGGGTGACGTGCGGCCCGGGAACACATACACATTCACCTTCACGATGACTGCTCCCGCTCCCGGAACCTACACGACCGACTGGCGGATGGTGCGTGACGGTGTGACCTGGTTCGGTCCGACTCATTCCGAGACCGTGACAGTTATCCCCTCGCACAACTATCAGAAGAGCTGGCTGCTGATTGGCCCGTACAACAGCACGAGCATTGATACGAACAGCCTCGGTGTGGATGAAGCCTCCCTGTGGGCATCGTCCGCTGTCTCTCTGAATGGCGTGTCCTGGCAGAGCCACGACTCCGCTGGCAGCTACATAAACATGGACGATGTATTCGCGGAGCCGGACTATTGCACGGCGTATGCATGGAGCTACGTCCACACGCCCACTACGAAGAACGTCTATATGTTCACTGGGTCAGACGACCAGATGCGGGTCTGGCTGAACGGCGTGAAAGTCCACGAGTATCTCAGCCCGAGAGGGCACGCCTACGACGCGGACTCGACACTCGTGACGCTGAATGCGGGGTGGAACCGGCTGCTCGTGAAAGTTCACGACGACGCTGGAGGTTTCGGCTTCTCCCTCCGCTTCGCGGACGACGCCGGCGGAAGCACGGACACAACCGGCCTGACATGGCGCAAGGATGACTGGGCTCCGACGCTCCAGATATCAAGCATCAATGGCGCCTCGAACAACCCTGCGCCGGGCGCCCAGGTATTCAGCAACAACCCGTCAATAAGCGTTGCGGGCGCAGCGGGAATGTCTGATGGCCCTCCGGCATGGACGGTCAGAACCCGCTCGTGGGGGACCAACAACACCGACCCGGGGCCGGGCTGGCAGACTGTCGGGACAGGATCGACCACCGCGAACTGGAGTCATACCGCCACGCAGACTGGGCATGTGCGGCACCACTTCCAGACGCTGTCGCAGACAGGCCGGGCCTCGGCCCAGTGGAACAACACGGGCGGGTCGAACTACTTCGACATGTTCGTTGACAACGCGGCTCCTGCTTCCCCGGCGATCACTTCTGCCACGCCAGCGGCAACCTCGGTCTCTCTGGCACTGACCCTGCCGCTGGATAGCGGCTCTGGACCCTCGGCGGTAGATGGCGCAACAGAGTCCATCAACTCGAGCTCCACGGACATCAACGCGAACTGGTACCGGGCGGGCACCGTCGGTGTGCAGGTGCGGCGGGACTCCACGTCGGGCAATGTCGTGGCGGACTGGGGCGCTCACACCAGCGCAACAGACAACTCGCTGACGCCGAACACGGCGTATTCCTACTACATTCAGGCGCGCGACAACACGGCGGAGACGCGCGGCGCGTGGCATAACTACACCGGCTGGCAAGGACCAGTCTCGACCCGTACCCTCGCTGAGACCCCCACCCTCACCATAGGCGCTGTTACCGAAGCAACGATTGCTGTCCAGACATCCGGCGCGCTCACCAACGCGGCTGAAGGCCAGACGGGCACGATCGTCCTCAACCAGACTAATACGACGGACTCCGGCTGGACACCGGGCGGGCATACGTCCTGGATTAGCGCCGGCCTGCAGTCCAACGTGACCTACACGCTGATTGCAAAGTCGCGCAATGCTGACGGTGTGGAAAGCCCCGCAAGCGCCGCTCAGACGGTCTGCACACTGCCTCCGGCGCCCACTGCCGAGAACGTCACCTGCGACCGCAACACAGGTCAGCTGTACGCTGGAGATTCAGCGTTTACGTTCACCAACACACTCGGTTTCGGAACGGGCGGCAAGCCGAGTGCACTGAAATACGCCTGGAACACACAGCCAACGCACACATTCGACGGCTCCGAGCAAGCGTGGACGTCTGGCAACCTCGCGCTGTATGGAACCTCATCGAATAGCTGGTATCTTCACGTCCAGAGCGAGAACTCCGACGGGACTCCGAACAGCGTCACGCTCACGCTCGGCCCCTATCTCATCAAGGTTGGAAAGCCCCTACCCCCGAGGCTAGTCACGGGAACGGGCTCCAACGGCGTGATGACGCTCACATGGATTATGGGCGAAGGAGCCCAAACAACCGTGATTGAGAAAGCAGGCTCGGAAAACGGCCCGTGGGCCAGCGCCAGTGCAGCCGAGACCGGCCAGATCTGGACCGACCCGTCAACCTATGCGCTTGGAGAGATCGTGTATTACCGCCTAACAAGCGCTGACGAGCTCAATCAGCTCTCCGAGAACAACCCGGTTGTTGCCGTGCTGAACTCGTTCAGCGGCGTCAACGTGTGGAACTACTCAACCGGGGCTGCAGCTCTTGCGGCTCCCAGCGTCCTCGTCCAGACCGGAACGGTCTTCTCCGGGTCCAACGACCGGCGCCTGCACTCCTTCCTGTCCAGCACGGGACTGCCCCGGTTCACCCCGGCCGAGACCGGTGGAGCAATCTCCGGGCGGCCCCCCGTATCGCCGTATGTCGCCGGATACAGCGGACAGCTTGTCTTCACGGGCTCACAGGACACGTATGTTTACGCATACAACTCCGTTGACGGTCAGCCCGTCTGGTCGGTTTCGCTTGGCCCGGGCAATCAAATCGTCGGTAAGGTGGCGGGCCAAATATGGACGCCGGTAACAGCCGGCCCGTTCGCCGGTCAAACCCGGACGCTGATCCTGGTGCCCACCTACAACACCTCGACTCCCACGGGAAACATGCTGGTGGCCCTGGACGGCGCAACAGGTCAGGAGGCCTGGCGGTTCGCACCCGGCAACCTCGATATCATCCCGGGCTCACCCGCAATCAACACTGCTGCGAACATCGCGGTGTTCGCAAGTTATGCGGGCGTGGGCGCGTCACAGCCGAGTCTCTGGGCGCTGGACACCACGAACGGGCAGATGCTTTGGAGCCTGCCTCTCGGGAATATAAGCGGCTCGCCCACCATGAGCCTGGACGCATCCGCGGTCTATGTGGCCAACGATGGTGGCGTGCTCTACAAGATCAGCACAACAACTGGCCAGGTTGCATGGACCCTGCCGCTTGGGGGAGAGCCGTACGGCGCCCCGTGGGTTCACTACACAGGCTCGATGCTGTTCCTCTCAGACCAGGACGGCAAGGTCTGGAGCATCCTGGATCAGGGCTCGTCAGCGGCCATCAACCCCGCCTGGGGCTCCGGATCGGGCTACGCGCAGGTTCAGAACCCTAGCCAGGTGGTTCTGTCGGACATCGCCGGTAAGATGTACGTGGGGGCGTCCGACGGCAAGATATGGGAACTTTCGGAGACAACGGGCGCGGGCAGCTATATCGTCATAGCAAGCGCGGTTGGCGACCCGGTAGTGCACCGTCAGGCGTCGCGGCTGATGTTCGGATCGGCCAGCGGCCGCATTCACTGCCTCACCATTCCCTTCGTTCGGTGTGACGAGTTGAGAATCTTCGGGGTGGAGATGGGAACAGGCCTGCTGTATCCGGACGGCCCGTTTGGCGCCTATGACTTCTACGGCCTGCGGGCAAGGGCCACCTGGCGCGGGCTGGGACCGGGCGCGCACGTGCAGACCACTCGCTGGTGGACACCCTCGGGTCATCTTTATCAGCAGTTCACGACGGCGTTCTCGGCGCCTGGCGACGGGTATCCGCAGCAGGTGTCCGTGGACGTTCCGCTCGCCGGAACCGGCGCTCAGAGACTGCGCGGCCAGTGGAAGGTCGAGATGTTCCTGGACGACACGACGACCGTGCAAGCGACGCGCTACTTCATCCTGCAGTAGCCATCCTGGGCCGCCGCGCGTAGCGCGCGGGGGCCCAAGATGGCATCCATCGCCCGCGAGGTGTTCTCGATGAGCACCTCCGGGTAATGCTTGTACCCTGGGAGCATCTCCGCTGTGAGATAGCCGCTGTAGCCCACACAATCGAGCGCTGAGATCACGCCCGGCCAGTTCACGTCACCCGCCAGCAGGTCCACAAACTCACCTGCGTCGCGCCGGAAGTCCTTGAGATGCACGCGCTTGATGCGATTGCCGAGCATCGTGATCCAATGCTCCGGGTATCCGTTGACCATGCAGTTGCCGACATCGAGATAGCTGCCAACCCACGGCGATCCGAACTGGTCAATGAACGTCCGCATCGCGAGCGGGTCAACCAGAAACTTGCTCCAGACGTTCTCGATCGCCAGCGCCACCCCGGCGGCCCTTGCGTGAGGTTCCAGCGCGCCGATCGCATCCGTGGCACGGCTGTACACTGTCTGGTAGTCAATTGGCGGCACAGGCAGGAAGAAGATATCCACCGCGCCCGGTATCACAAGAACAGCGTCAGCTTCGAGCCAGTGGGCCAGATCAATGAGGCTTCTTGCAAGGTCAAAGCCCTCCTTGCGAACGGCCGCGTCTTCGTCTGTGAGAGACTTTTCCCAGAAGATGGCGCAGGCTACCGAAGAAATCTGGATGCCGGCGTCCTTTGCCTGACGTAGCATCTGTTTGGCCTGGGTTTCGCTCGTCTGCGCGGTCAGGTCGCCCGCGGGCGACAGACAGACTTCGATGGATTCGAACCCCGCCTTCTTCGCCCTCACGAACGCCTCGGCAACCGGCAGGGCGCCTTCAAGGCCGCCCGGAAACGACCAGTAGCTGATTCCTTTGATGAACAAACATGCCTCCGCTTCCGTGATCGCGCCCCCGGTCGGCTGCCCGGGGCAGTAGCTATGGCAGGAACTTCAAGGAAATGACCGAAACATCCTTCGCACCAATGCAGGCCCGCACACGCCAACCGCCACCCCCGGTCGGCACTGCCGCATCGCTCTGCAGGCGCATCGCCGCAACGTCCGGCGCCACGGCGCTCAGATTCAGCAGGATTTCCCTCTCTTCCGGAGCGTCCTCCAGATTGAAACAGACGAGCACTGCTGAGCGCCGGTTCGGATGAATGTGAAGATGCGCAAGCTCGTCAATCCCGATGAACTGCCCCTGCGTGAACTCCTCGAAATGCTTGTTGTAGAGCGCTATTGCCCGGCGGTATCCTTGAAAGAGCGCGGGAGATGCCTTCAGCGCTCCGCCCACCCCGATGTGATGGACGCATGAGGCAACGTACCAGAACGCGAGCGCATTTTCGTTGTCCGAGGTCATGTTCATGTGCAAGAACAGCGGGACGGGTTCGGCTTTGCGTAGGTGGTAGAGGGCAAACAGCTTTCCCGAGAGCAGGTCTGCATAAGTTGTCCACATAAACTCATACGCCCACATCTCGTCGTAGCTGCCCGGGCTGGAATACAGATACCAGACTGGAGTGCGGTATTCGCCGGATTCGACATGATCGTGCATCTCGATTGTGACCGGGCCACCGGTTTCGTGAAGCTGCGCGAACATCCTGTTGAGCGCCTCACACCAATCTGATCTGGACAATGGGACAGCATGCCCGTGCGACGGATCGTGGCACGAAGTTTCCAGCCAGGGCCAGTCGTGAAAGTCAGAGTTGACGAATACAAAGCCCGCGCGAATGAGACGGCCAAGGTTCTCCCGATAGACTTCCGCCCACCGGCTTGCGGGACAGACGCCGTACAGCTTCACCTCCCCGAATTGCTCGGCGATGCAGTGCTCGCCCTCCGGTCCGAGGGCATAGGAGCCTTCGGCTATCTTCGGGTCTGTGGTATGTAGGGATGTCCAACACCCCACCCGTAAACCGTATACTGCCGCTTCAGTGACAATCTCCTCAGGCGGCCCCAGACGCTGCTCGTCCCAGACAGTGGAGCCCCACACCGTCTCCCATCCGGGGTCGAGGTGGATGAGACCGGCACCGAGTTCGCTAACGCGCTTCATTGCCCGGCTCAGGTCTGCGCGCGAGTAGGAAGGACCGAAATCGTGATAGGTGTTGTAGGTAACGGGCAGTGGCCGATACCCCTGCAGCCGCCCGGCGAGCGTCCTGACCAGCACCGCGCGAAACAGCCGGACGCCTTCTTCCCAGCCGCCATCGAAGAAGACGAAGCGGGTGGCGGGGAAGCGGATCGCGCCACCCGCGAACGCGCGATGCAGGAACGGGCTGCGCGTGCGATGGCAGTCTCCGTCCGGCCCCACCGAGCCGATCTGGACAACGCGCCGGCCACCTTCTTCGCACACGGCAAGAGGGACGAAACACGTGTCGGCATCCGGGAATGGCAAACGCATAGCCAGCAGACCGCGATTTCCGTCTTCAACAATCCAACCCTCGGCAAAGCCGCTGAATGTGGCAAATCCCGATAGGTTGAAAGACTGGTCCGCCCCGTCTAGCCCCACCTTGAACGGAAGCGGATGCGCGCGGAACCCGTCGAGGGCACCGCCCTCGAACTCCCAGCCCATAAGCAGATCGGTGAGCGTTGCGCCCTCGGGCAGATGCAGAGTAATCGTCTCGTCGTAAGCTCCCGTTGCCGGGACTTCGGACGTCTCGATAACAAGCCGGACGCCCTGGGCTTCTGCTTCTCGCGGCTCCGCGGGAGGCTCTTTGCCCACCGATGGCAGAACGAGTTCGATGCGCTCGCCCGTTGAGAGGACGGCTCGCGCGCGAAAGACGCGCGTTTCCCAGCCATGCCAGCCGGCACTGGACGCGCCAGAATAGTCCGCGATAACTGGAGGAAGCAAACCTGCCATTGAGTGACTCCAAAGCGCGGCGTAGGGGACCGCGCAGCAATGAATGCTACCTCAAACAGACCCCAAAACTCAAGGGCTGGCGCGCATTCACCCCCAGGAGCCGCGGCCCCCGGGAGTCACAAAGGCCGACGGAAGGCTACCGGACGACCATCTCCACCGGAGCAGCGACACCGCGCGCGCCGGGATTGTAGTACTGATACACCACCGACTCCGGCGTTTTCGCGCGGATGGGGAACTTCGCCCTCAGGCGATACTTAAACGTCAGCGGCTTGCCCACTTCGATTTCTTCGATGTAGATGATCGTCTGCCGCCCGGTGAGGCTGTATTTCTGGAAGGTCTTGTCCTTTACGAGCTGTTCCAGGTCTTCGGCCATCACCTCGAAACCCGGAGGAATGCCGAGATCCACAATCACCATGTTCGCCGTCCCGCCCCGGCCGCCGGCCAACCCGTTGAATGCAACATCAACCGTGCTGGTCACGATGTCGTTTGCATCGAGAGTAGTGCGGTCGTAAGCGATCCGGATATCCATGACCTTGCGCTCGGCCCCCGTGCCGTTCTTCCAGGGCAGATAGTAGTAGCTGCTGATCTGGTAGAGAGACAAACCCGTGCCGCTGAACCGGATTTCGACCCTATTGTCGCCTTCTTGAACGAGCTTCTTGCAGTCCACCTGCCGCAGCACATCGCTGTTCTCGGGCGTAATCTTGAAGCTGCCGGCTTCCTTGCCGTTCACAACCACGGTCACGTCCGCGTTGATCTCCTGCGTGCGGTTCTCCTGCGACGAAATCAGCGCCTTCAGCGAGAAGATCGTCGCTTGTGTGCCGCCCCAGGTTCCGTGCGGGTCTTTGGACTTAATCAGGAAGGTGAGCACATCGGTCACGATGTCGTTGTAGCGCCCGGTCTGCGCCAGGGCCAGGGCTGCCAGAGCAGTCGTCTCTATATCCGCCGTCTGTCCGGTGGAGCTGACCGCCGTGTTGCCCTTCGTCGTCCAGTACACTCCGCGCTCGTCCTTCTGGCGCAAGCCGGCCAGCTTCTGGCACATGTCAATACACTTGCTCTTGCCGTCCGGGCAGGCAAGGAACGCATTCGCCGCCAGTGCAAGTGCGTAAGGGTCATCCATCTTCGCCCAGTTAGCCGTAAGATAGGACAACCCTTTCGAGACAGCGCCACCGCTCTCGCCAGACGACGCGAGCGACCAGAGGATGTATGCGGTTGTCCGGAACTCGTCAGTCTGGCGGTTGATCGCGCCCTCCGCGATGCCGCCCTTATCGGGCGTCCACGTTCCGTTGGCCGCCTGCTTCGAGACCAGCCACTTCTGTGTTCGCTCGATGACCGCCGGGTCCACCTCGTACACCTTGCTCATGTCGCTGAACTCGAGCAGCCCGTAGGCGGTCAACACCTGATTGGCGGGCGCGTTTCCGAACCACTCGAAGCCGCCGCCCGGCACTTCGTAAGAAAGCAGGCGCTGATAGCCGAGGTTGATGTACTGCTCCGCCTTCATCTGCACTTCGGGCGTGGACTGCCTGGTGGAACGCATGTAACCGAGTACAAGCACGTTGGGGTAAGTCACACTCGACGTCTGCTCAAAGCAGCCGAACGGCATTCTCAGCAGGCTGTCCATCCCCTCCACCACCTGGCTGAAGACGCCGGGGTACACCTTCACGAGGATGTTGCTGGCCCCGTCTATCGCGGCGGCGGGGATGGTTACGATGCGCGTCACGTCCTTTTCGAGCCGGTCGTTGATGCTGTCCTCGAAACGCTGCCCGTCCGGAACCACTTCTATCTCGCGGCGTATCGCATCGTTCATCTTGCTTCCGTACGCGTGAACGGTGAGCTTGTGCCAGCCGATCTGTTTCACCTTCAGGCGATAGTGAATCGCCCGGACCTGGTTCGCCTCAATCTGTAGAACCTGCTTCTCCGTTCCCTGCAGCTCGAACCACGGCTCCTTCGTCAGCACCAGTTCGACCTTCTGCTGCTTGGGGAGGTAATTGTACACTGCGATGGGGACAGAGACCTCGTCGTTCTGGGTGAGCGCGACGGGGAGGTCAATATCTATGAAGAAGTCCTGGAAGACCTTGATGCCCTGCGTGGTCGAGCCGAGCAGACCGTTCAGCGACGAGCACATGGCGGTGAGACGCCAGCTTGTGATGCTATCGGCCATATCGAGCGTGACGCTGGCGCGGCCGCGGTCGTCAGTAATTACTGCGGGGTTGAAGTAGAGAGTCTCGGGGAAGAACTCGCGAACGCGCACCTGTGGCCTGCCCCCTTCGGCTGGCGAGGAAGAGCTTCCATCAAACACAGCGGCCTTGTCGATCACATCGCCCGAGACGACCGCATTGAGCACCGCGGCACCGGCAGGGGCCTCCATCCCCAGACCGCGCCGGGCGATGCCACCGAAACCGCCGAAACCATCGAACCACAGCTTCGCTCTGTCTTCCTGGTCTTCCCATACCAGTGCGTTGGCGATCAACTGCGGATCCTGTTGCGCCTCCGGGAAGCTCCGCACGACGATATCGTCCACGTTGCCCTTGCGCCCATCAGGACCCACGCTGCGCATGACCAGCCCCCGGCGGTACCCACCCCAGGGATTGGCCAAGAACTCATACGCCCTGCCCCACTCGTCGGTGAGCACGCTCTTCGGCAGCCTTCCCTCGCGAACGAGATAGTGAATGCCGCCGAGTTCGTCCAGGCTGGCCTGCGGCGAGGACTGATGGAAAGCCCTTATGGCGTCAGCGATAGCCGCACAGTCAGCAATCACGCCCTTTGAAAGCTGCTCGCGGTGCTTCTCGATCTTGGCGGCATAGCTGTCGTGATTGAGCGTGAAGACCGGCCGCGAGGCTTCGAGCTTCTCTTTGCGCACTGCCGCGAAGAGGGCTTTCGCCGCCTGCTGCTTCCCGGGCTCCAGCTCCAGAGCACTCGTTTCTCCGGTTACGGGCCGCACGATGTCGCCGGGGGTGATGCCGTGAATCTCGAACTTCGGCTCGGACAGATCCTTTTCGAGCATGAAGTAGATGCGCTCGAGCCCTGGCTGAAGCTCCTGCAATGCATAGACGCTCTCGTCAACAATAGACACCCCCAGCGCCGCTGCGAGTCCCCTGCCCCGCCTGTCGGTAACGGTGAAATCGAGCTTCGCCGGGCCGCCCGGAAGGTACTGCCCTCTGTCGGCGGTCACCTTGATCCGCATATCATCCGCGGGCTGAACGTACACGGTGCGCGTGTTGCGGATGATATTCCCAGTCCGGGAGATGCGATAGGCGTGAAGCTCAAGCGTGCCGGCCATCTCAGCCGTGAGCGGCAGCTTCATACTTCCCTTGCCTCCCGAGAACGGAAGCGTTCGCGTCAGAATCGTCTGCCCGTCCTTGACGGCATCCAGGTAGATGAAGCCCGAGCGCTCCGACGAGAGCGCCGTCAGGTTCACCTCCTGCCCGACAACCGCAACAGCCTTATCCGTTCGCAACAGGATTGACTCCTCCAGCGGTTTGAGCAGGAGTGTCTGGTAGGCCTCCACCTTGTTTCTGTCATCGTCCATCGCCAACACGAGGACATCCAGCCTATCCGATGCAGGCGTGACGCTCACCTCGCCGATTCCAAGGTCATTCACCGACACGGTCTGAAGCAACTGATTCACATACTGCCCTGGTTGGATATCCTTCTGAAAGCCGGCTTTCTTGCCCTTGAAGGGCGAGCCATCCGGATAGCTCAGGACGATATACAGGGTGTTCTCGACCTTCGGGATGAGCTGGCCGCCCTCAGGAATGATCTGCACCTTGATCGGGTCTTTCGCCACGGGTACCATCGCCGTCACTGTCTCGGTATGATCCGCACCGTCCGTGACCTTCACCTCGGCCTTGAAGAATGCATCGCCCTGTTCGAGCGGCTGCCCGGCGAAGGCATCCGGCAGCTTCTGTTCGAACTCGAATGTTCCGGCGGCATCGGTGTCGCCCGTGATTTCAGCGAAATCGTTGAACCCCACATCGAACTTCGCGAGTTTGACGTTGACCTTCCCGCCGTCCACGGGCTTGCCGAAGAAGTAGTCCGCGTGGATTGTCCCCCTCACGGTCTCTCCGGGCAGGTAGAACTTGCGCCCGGTCTCGAATCGCACCTTGAACTTGGGCAGCACATAGCGCTTGACGGTGACCTTCTTCTCGACCTCATCCTTCCCGACCGTGGCGCGGATCGTGTAATCGCCTTGGTTGATCTCGTTGGCGAGTTGAAAATCCGTACCCGTGACGCCGAACTTCGAGAGATCCTGGCTCTTCTTGAAAACCTTGTTGCCCTTCGAATCCATCACTTCGAGCAGGCAGGGCTGGCCCGCCACCGGCTTGAGCGACGGAATCTGAAGCGCGAGCACGCGTATGTGGATCACCTGCGAGGGCTGGTAGATGGGCTTGTCGGTTGTCAGGAGCACGCGCGAAAGCCGCTTGATGTGGATGTCCGAGGTGACTTCGTCCTTCTCCCCCATTCCCTCCGCCACAACACGCAGGACATAGTTTCCCTCGCGCTTCTCCGGCACAGCGAACGACGCCTCGATGGTCCCCTTGCCGTTGGTGCGCCCGCTAAACAGCGTCTCGAAGTCCTTCGAGTCCTTCGCGGCAAGCGAAATGCGCACGGGGGCACCGCCCATCGGGCTGCCGCTGAGGTGGTCGGCTGTGATGACACGCACCGTGGCATTGCTGCCCGCCAACCACTGATCCTGCCCGAGCACGCGCGTCTCGAGCCGGATGCGCGGAACGTCCGCCCGAGCCATAAGCACACAGCAGACGGCGGTGCTCCAGACGACCACGACGCCGAACGCGACGAGTTTTGCCAGCTTCCTGTCAGTTCTCATGGTTTCTCCTCAAGCCTGCGGGTGTTTGATAGTTTGATGCGCGACGCGACGCATTCCTTCAAAGAATGCTTCTCGCCGCCGCGCGCTGTGCGGTATAATGGGCCGGCTGTTAGGCAGGAAGAAGTTGGACAGGACAGACGTATGAGATCAGTGCTAACAATGATTCTGATTGCGGTATGTGCTGCGACTGTGTCTGCGCAGGGCGCATGCGCCGCGGCAAAGGAGCAGGGCAAAATGACAAAGCTCAAAGACATCGTCATCTACGAGGACAAGAGTTTCTACAGTGCGTTTCCGTCACTGGTGGTTCGCAAAGACGGCGAGATTCTGTGCGCATTCCGCCGCGCCCCCAACCGCAAGCTGCTCTGGGGCGGTTGGTACACGCACACAGATGCGAACAGCTATCTGGTACTCGTACGGTCTAAGGATGGCGGCAAGACCTGGACAAAGGACCCTTCACTGATCTTCGCGCATCCGCTCGGAGGCTCGCAAGACCCGTGCATGGTGCAGCTCAAGGACGGTTCAATCGTCTGCACGAGCTACGCATGGGCCATGCTCCCACAGCCGGGTCAGGAGAAGATGGCGCATCCCCCGTTTTCGTTCCTCGGCGGGTACATCTTGCGCTCCGATGACGGCGGGAAGAGTTGGCTCGGCCCATTTGCGCCCCCACCACTCCCCGGCGACACCTCAAAGGACGCTCTGGGCAATCCCTGCCCCACGTTCAACCGGGGGGCCATGATCCAGATGAAGGATGGCCGGCTGCTCTGGGCTGTGGTGCAGAGGCAGAGCGTGAAGCTGCATCACTCGTCAGTTCATCTCATTGAGTCTAAAGACCGTGCGGAGACTTGGACATACATATGCCCCATCGCACAGGATAACACGGTCGCCTTCAACGAGACCTCCCTCATAGAAACGCCGAAGGGCGATATCGTCGCCTTTCTACGAACGGACGAATTCGACGGCAAGGCGGCGGTTGCGCGTTCGACAGCCGACGGCAAGAGCTTTCAGCCGTGGGAGGACGGCAAGTTCTTCGGGCATCCGTTCCATATGCTGCGGCTGCCCGATAGACGCGTTCTGCTTGTGTACGGCTATCGCCAGGCACCGTTTGGAATCCGGGCACGAGTGCTGAACCCGGAGTGCACGGACTTCGCGGAGGCCGAAGAGATCGTGCTGCGCGATGATGCAGGCAACAGCGACATAGGCTACCCGTGGGCAGCAATGCTGCCGAACGGCGACGTTCTGGTATCGTATTACTTCAACATCGAGGACGGCCCGAGGCATATTGCGGGCACCATTCTGCGGATGGATTAGTGCCTGGCGCGGAGATTGGCGGAGGCGCGCTCTTTCGGGCGCGCCTCCGCTTCATGCCAGCCAGTAGCCCTCCGCAGCGCGCCCCGGAAGCTCGAACTCGAGCCATTTCCCGCTGCTGCGCGGCGCGGGCTCGTCTCCAAGAAAGCCCGACACCTGCCCAGAAGCCTTCAGACGAATGACCGCGCGCTCTTCCGATTCGTTCGACACGACCAGGAATCTGCGCGTGTCCGCCTGCAGGATATCGGCCCGGCCGGGCCCCTCCACCAGAACATCCGGATCTCCAATGCATTCGCGAACAAGCGCGGCGATAAGATTCCCGCAGGTGCCACCGTCAGGCTGAGACGCACTGTACGCGAGCGGCGCTCCCGCCAGAAGCGTCGCGCCCTTGCCCCGACGCATCCGGGTGATCGCCGCGCCACCGTTCGGGAGAACGCCAAGGACTTCCGCACTCCCCTCATACTCGGAGACCGCCATGCACACCGGAACCTCAGTGCCAGCGGTTAGTCCTCCGGCATCGCGGGAAAGCCGAATGGCAAGCCTGTTCCCGCTGCCTTCTGCCGCCTGCATCATGGCATACGCATCAAACCCGGTCGTGAGCGGCCATGTCATGCGTTCGCGGCATCCGAAAAGCTCGTCTAGGCCCATCCCGGGCGTGACCGTGGAGTGCAGGCTCCGCGCGCTGTCGTAAGCGGCCGGCCAGATTTCGGACACTACTGATCCCCCACGCTTGACGTAGTCTTCAAGGGCTCCCGCCACAGGCTCCGCGAGCCAGTACGGCACGGGCAGATAAAGGCAGCGATACTTCTGATGCAATCCCGCCGCGAAGTCCGCCGGGTGCACGAAATCCACCTGGTACCCCGCACACGCAAGTGCCCGGTAGGCACCGTCAAGGCTCTTCGAATAGAGGTCACCCGAAAGGGTGCCCGCCCAGCAGAAGATCTGGTTCTCCGGGTCGGCGAGCAGGGCAACCTTCGCGGGGAGCGGACTGGCGGCGAGGAAGAACTCCTCATCGGCAAGCAGAACGCGCGCGATGCACGATGCGTGCTCGTGCCATGGGGCCGGACTGCCGTCGGCGTTGGTGAGACCCCACGCGGGCGATTCCCCGCCCAGCCTCTCGGGACGATACTGCCAGAACAGGAAGCCCTTGATGCCGTGCGCGAGGGGGACGAGGATGTGCCGCTTCATCTCAAGGCCCCCAATCGGTCGCGGGCGCGAGAATGCACCGCCGGGAAGCGCATGAATCTCGGCGTTAATAACCGCCTTTCCCCGAGCCGCGCTGCGAAGCAAATCGGCTGCGAAGGGGTCGGCCCCGACGCTGTTGCCGTGCAGGTCGCCCGGTTCCGCCAGGAGCCAGTCATCGGACCCGCAGGTAATAAGCGGGAAGATGGGGGGAGGCACCGTGTGGCACATGACTGGATGAACCGTGTCCCACCGCCGCACAGCTTCCTTGCGCCTCAGAAGCTCATCCCTCATCGTCTCCGAGAAGAACAGCCGCCAGTCCAAAAAGTCGCGGTAGGTCTGCGGCTGAACGGGCAGTTCCACTTCATCCCAGGCCTGGTAGTTCCGGCACCAAGCGCGGTTCAGACATTCCAGCGATGAGTAGCGGCGTTCAAGCCATTCGAGGAACGCAACTCGGGAACTCGGGCAGGTGCAGACGAGATCGCCGACCTTCGGCTCGCGCAGAAGGCCCACCGTCAGCTCGGGCTCGTTCCACAGATCCCAGAACGCAAGCGCGGGATGGTCACCGAGCGCCTTCGCGGCCTCCTCGATAAACCGCACTGAGTGCTTCACGGCCGCCCGGTGGTGCAGGCAGTGCCCGGGCACGCCGCCGATCTGGCGGTAGGGCGTTGTTACCGGGCCGAGAGCACGGCCGTCAGCCGTTACCATGCGGCAGTCCGGATGCACGGTGAACAGCCACGCGGGAGCGCAGTCGAGAATCAGATTGACGACGACGCGGAGACCGTGAGTGTGTGCGGTGTCCAGCAGCGCCGTCAGGTCGCTGAAATCGAAGCGGCCCTCGGCCGGGTTGTTCCAGCGCCACTGCGCCCAGATTTTGATCGTGTTGAAGCCAGCGCCGCGCATGCGCCGCAGGTCGGTGTCCCAGTCTTCGGGAAGCGGAGTCGGGGCACGGTAGTACTGCGCGCCGAACGGTATGAAGCCAAGTGTGCGAGTCATGCCCATCCCCATTTACCCGCCCCTCTCAAAGGATCAGGGTAAGTACACAGCGCTGGCCCGGCGGCGAACCACCGGGCCAGCAGGACGTTTGAGAGACTCCCAGGCTACCGGATATCCCTGGGCCTGGACCGGATCGCCTCCTCACCCGCCAGGTTCGCGCCTCGCACAAGACCGCTCCACGCCGGATTCGTAACGATCGCGATATCTGACTGGGTTCTCAGCAGGAGAGTGCTCACCAGAGCGTTCTGGTACAACTCACAACTCGATATTCCGGTCACGATCACGAACGAGCCGACCGGTGGAATCTCCAGGCCCGGCGCCGAGACAAACACACCCAGGGTCCCTGTGCCATCTGCAACACCGCTGCCGTCGTCAATGTAGAACCAGCCCCGGCCCCGCAGTGTGACCACTCCGGAGGTCCCAACAAACAGTCCGATGTTGTTAAGACCTGCACCACCACGTATGCCGCGCTGGGCTATAGTTTCGCCGACCATCCAGTCCTGACCGCCCAGAGAAGCGCCATGCATGAACACAGGAGCGAGCACGCCTGTTCCGGATGGCCGCGCCATGGTCGCCGCAATGTATCGCTCTCCATCACCGTTGGTGGCGAGATGTCCAATTATGTCACAGCGCATGCCGACCTCAAGAGAGTGTCCTTCGTTCTCGACGCGCACACCCATGTTTCGCCCATCTTCCTCGACATAGAGCACGTCCTCTGCGGCGTACGTCACTGTCTTGTCGAACAAGGCTGCCGCCGACGCGTCTGGAAGGCTCTTGGCCTCCGCGATCGACAATGGAGGACTGAACAACACTCCGAGCTTCAGTTGAGGAACCAATGTGTTCAAGGTACCCGACGGAGTCCCACCACACCACGCTAGGGGGTCGCCCTGGTTGCTATCGGACTGATAAGTCAAGGATCTATTGCCCCCCGGTCTGTAGGCATAGACCTGCCCGTCCGTCGAGTAGCTGCTGTTGTTGTGCGAGAAATCCACGATCAGGTTGTCCACACCGTTGAATTCGAATGGTGTTTGGAAGGTGAACTTCGTCCAACCCGTCGAGGATATCGTCTCGCTTGCAGCCTGATACACCGGTGTCCACGGAGAGCACTCCCAGGCAACCGCCGTAGAAGCTGTAGTATGCCTCATACGAATCGTCCAATTGTTCAACTTCTGCCCAGGAACCGTGGACACATTCAGAGATAGCGAAGTGATTGAGCACGGGCCTGTTCCAAGCTCGGAGGCGGAATAGATCACCTGTGTTCTCGAATCGTGCCAGTAAGTGCGAAAAGGATAGTTCCAGGTACTATCACTCGTCCCCACAACCACCGAGTCATTTGTCGTGAACTGGTAGCACTGGCCCGTGTTGTCATCAACGGCAACATTGCTCAGTGCATCTCTGGCCTCCAGGATGAAGAAGTACTGAGTCTGCTCATCGAGGCCGGTGACCGTGATTGCGTGATCGGTTGTCAGCGACGTTTCGGTATCCACAGTCGCATAGGGCCCTCCGCATGCCGTCGCGTACTTCACCACGCACTCCGCCGGCTCGCTGGTAGTGAAGCTAATAACTGCAATTGTTGACTCAACCTCGCTCGTTACGCCGGTGATGACCGGACCAGCGCAATCCAGCTGCGCGGTGCTGGTCTTCGTCACGCTGATACCGCCTGAACCGTTATCGGCATCAACGTAAGCCGCAGTTAGCGTGCCCGCGTGTGCAGACTGAAGCACACCGTCGGCGGAAACAGGTGTTCCGGACGCCGTCGGAAGTGGGTTTGCTGCGTTGCTGAACGTGCCAGGCTTCCCGGCCACCGCCTGCAGAACAACCGACTCCGAATCCCCCGTGGAACTCGTTGCTGTCACCTGAATCGTGCCAACCCCAGCCAGGTCGGCATCCTCAACCTCGATGACGACCGCATCAGCACAGGAGTAGATATCCCGGTCAAGCGCCACCTGTCCGTCCGAGGGATGGAATGCCCCCGTGCCGCTCAGGGAAACACTGATAGTCCCCTCGTCGCCATCGTTGCTCTCAATGGCGAGGGTGGCCCCGTGTTCGCCCGATGCATCGGGCTGGAACCTGACATTGAACGTCACCGGCTCCCCTCCCGCCGGTACGGTGAACGGTGTTGCGGGCAGGTTCTCCACGGAGAACACGTCACCGGCTGCCGTTGCTGCAATGTCGGGCTTCTTGGGCACAATCGGTCCCGGATAAACGGGCCTGTCGCCCTCAGGTGCAGCATCAGGCGACAGATCACCGCCGAACGGGTGCGCGCAGTACCACACCTGTTCCGCGGACATAACGTGCTCGGCGGCAATCGGTACATTAACAACGACATTGTCAAAGTAGTCGCGCTTCTCCGAAGTTCCTCTGTAGCCGAACAGACCGATCCGTCCGGGACCTTCCAGACCGGAATCCGTGCCGCTCCACGCCAGGTTACCGTTAAAGTACACCCGTATCTGCGAACCCTGGAAATCCACATTCACAACGTTAGCGGCCTCGCCCGTGGCAAGGTAAGGCGAAGACGTCCAATCGCCCGTCAGCCAGGTCTTACTGCTTCCATCATATCGGATCACCCAGAAACCGCCGTTTGCGGAGATGCCCACACCGTAAGCGCTTCCCACGTCTCCATTTCGGACAAAATCATCCGAACAGCGGAAGCACAGGCCCGACACGGCGGATGTGTCTCCGGTTCTGCGAAAGGTGACACTGAGGGACCCGTCCGCCCATTGATCCCCCGTGTATAGCGACTGGTAGCCCTCTTCAGAAGACGAACTATAGGCACTGTACTCACCCTGCAGGACGGTCCATGTGGACGGTGGCAGCGGCTCCCATCCCTGAGCAGCGCCGTCTTCGAAGTCCTCCCGGTACTGATCGTCCCAAATGCATACATTAGAGACCTGCAAGTCACCCCGTCCCGTGTTCGCTATCGTCACCTGCTCGGTCCGCGAGTCATTGATCAATACAGTACCGAAGGGCATCTGGAGGTCGTCCGTGGGCGGCAGGCTGTCCGCTACCTCGATCTCCGGCTGGAGGGGAGTCACGTGTAGAGTGACCTCACGAATCCAGTGTTGCTCAGTTGTCATGTTGGAGAACCGCACCTGTGCAGTGTAGTCCCCGGCTGCCAGGGCATTCGCCTCCGCTGTTAGTGACACCCTGACGGTAGCACTCTCACCCGGAGCCAGTACCCCGCCGGCCTGGCTGCACGCAGCCAGCCTTGAGCCTGAGACCGCAGCCCAGGCGAGCGCCTCAGTCCCCGTATTCTGGAGCGTATAGTCCGCCCCATCTGGCATGAAGGGCCCCCCCACTTGTCCGGTGCTGATGAATCCACTGGAAGGCGAAACCCTGAGCGCGTCGATCGGCTCCACACCGAGCCGCAACTGGGGAACCTCTGTGCCCAAGGTGCCAGACGGGGAACTACCGCACCAGGTGAGCGGGTCACCGTCTTCACTATCCGAAGCATAGACAAGAGACCTGTTTCCGCCAGGCGAGAAGGCACAGACCATGCCGTTGCTCGACCAGTCCGTTCCGTTGTGCGAGAAGTCCACAATCAGATTGTCGGAACCGTTGTACTCGAACGGCGTGGGGAATGTGAACGTTTTCCAGCCGGTGGCGGATACCGTCTCACTGGCGGCCTGATACACGGTTGTCCACGGCGAGCACTCCCATACAGCTGACGTGTAGGAAGAAGCCGAAGTGTGTTTCATCCGGATGTTCCAGTTATCCAGCGCCTGCTCCGGGAATTCTGATACATTCAGAGACAGTGAGGTAATCGTCCAGGGAGTCCCTCCAAGCTCCGAGGCAAGGTAGATTACCTGTGTCCTGGAATCCTCGTAGTAGGTATGCATCGGATAGCTGAACGTTGTGGCACAAGTGCCGACGGTTATTGTGGCCCCGGTCGTAAACGGGTAGCACTGGCCGCTGTTGTCATCGGTCGCTACTGTGCCAACCACATCGGTTGCCTCCACCACGAACACATAGCTGGTAGCGGGACTCAGCCCCGTCAGTTCAGCCGTGTGCGCGGTGCCCCACATTGGGTCCTCTGCTGCGATGATTTCCGGCCCACCGCAGACCGTGGAGCAGCGCACACGGCCCAGAGTGGGAACGTTGGTGATAAAGGTAACCGTTGCCGACTGACCGGCACTGGCATTCACGGCAACATTCGTAATTGATATCGGCCTGCAGTCCGCAGTGGCCGTATCGGTCTTCGTTTCAGGCAGCCCGCTTCCGTTATCAGCATCCTCGTACGAAGCTGTGATCAATGCGCCGTCGCCGATCTGAAGAACCCCGTCGCCCTGCACGGATGCGGCCCCGGCCGTTTCCAGCTCACCCACGAGCACTCCCGGCTCTGACGTCTCCGAAAGCGTCAGAGTCTCTGTATCTCCTGTCGAAGTTGAAACAGTCACAGAACATTCTCCGTCAGCGGCAAGATCGGAGTCCCGCACCGTGACAGAAATCGGCTCATCACAACGGTAGGTGGCCTTGTCGAGGGTGACCACACCATTGGCCGACGAGCTAACGAGATTGTAGGCGACCAGCGCAAAGTCCTGATCGGTAGCATCACCATTACCCGGAACACCGTCACCACCAATCGAGACACCACGAACGACGATATCAACGGCGCCACTGGTCCCGGCGGGCAACCGCACCAGCTCGTAGTTGTTGCGTACATCCGGCTCGCCACCTGTCTGTGAGACATCCTTGTTGAACACGTTTCCACGGTACAGGATACCGTCCACGTACACCTCAAGATCAAGATCGTTGATGTAGGCAGACCCGGACAGCACGCCTGGAGCATCAGTCCAGGCCAGAGACACCACCAGAGGTTTGCTCTCATCAGCCACAACGCCGCCAAGATGGTATTCCTGCCCCGGCCCAGTGAGAATCTCCGTCTGGTCAACGATCTTCCTCGGCGTCGCTGAATCGAAAGCGAAAGCGAGGTTGATGATCCCGAAGCCCTGGCTGTTGCTGGGGTAGTTGTCGTTAGCGTAGAGCCCGGTCATGTGCCGCCCGGAATGGATAATGTAGGCTTTGAGCAGGGCCGGGCTTGGCTCGGTGATACCGTACGTCCGCGAAAGGAAGTTGTACACGAGGGAGCCGCAACCGGCCGCCGCCGGACAGGAGTGGCTCGTTCCCGACGACCAGCAGTACAGAGTCTGCCCCGCTGGCATATACTTGTCACACACGCTCTCGCCAGTGTAGGCAGGGCTGGTGGACGTTGATGCCGCCCCCTGAATGTGCGTGCCTGGTGCCTGAATCTCCGGCTTGGTGCGGCCATCGTCGCACGGCCCACGGCTGGAGAAGTCTATGACGTCCTGCGCGTTATTCGCCCCTGATGGCGGAACGCGGCAGCCGTCTGTGATGCCGAGAGTATCGTAGTTCTCGCTGGCGCCGACGGAAATGACGTTCTTCCCGGTGGCGGGGCTGCCAATGCTGTTCGACCCTGACCCTTCGTTACCAGCGGAGAAGAAGAAGGCCATCGGCTGCTGTCCCATGACCGTGGGCTGGCAGTCCCGGACAAAGCCGTCGTACATCTGCGAGTCCGACGTGTAAGCGCCATTGACGTCAGCACCCCACGAGTTGGTGCTGATACGAACTCCCCGCGCATACTGGCTGCTCACCATGGCAGGTTCGTCTATCGAGGACGGCCACCCTCCGCTGTCAGAGAACACCTTCGTGTGAGCCATCCTACCGTAGGGTGAGATGCCCAGACCGTAGTGGAACCCTGCCGCATCCTGAAACGGAGAACCAGCGCTGTTGTTGTAGCCGCCCACAATGGAAGTATTGATGTTTCCGTGTCCGCCAACGCCGTTCGGGCTGGTTATACTTGAAGACCCGCCGGGCGCAATCTCGGCAAAGACGACGCGTGACGCAAAAGCGGTGTCGCCCAGTTGCCTGAACTCAGGATTACCCGGTGACACGGCACTTCCGTTGTCAAAACCGTCGTCAGTGACCACAACAACCGGATAGGCTTCAGGGTCCGTTGGGAATCCGCACGATTCTAGGAAGGACAGGTAGCCAGGCCCGGTGGGGGCCGTCTTGCCCGCGTTGAGATTGTCGGCGAGGATCTGTCCTTGCCGCTCGCAGTTACGGCGCTTCTCCAGATACGGCTCTATCCACACCACCCCCGGCACAGCCGCCACAGACTCCAGCAAACTGCCCGAGACCTCTATAGAGACGTTGATATATCGTCCGCCGAGAACCTCGCGCGGCGGAATGATCACAGATTGTGCATCCGCGGCGAGCTGGTCTGCCGCCCGGGCTGCATCCCCGCCGTAGTTGAAAACCTGCACGGTGACCCGGACAGAATCCTCTTTGCCGCTTGCATCATCCAGAGCGGGACTCAGCGCAAACCACGGATGATAGTCACCAACAAAGGCCGTGCAAGGCTCGGAAAGGAGCGCTGATGCGATGCCGGGGGACGACGCTTCGTCAACCCATATGAGATAGGCGTTTTGTGGAATGTAGTGGACAATGCTGGCCCCCGCGGACTTGAGAAGGGCGAGGTCCTCGTCCACAGGCGGCGCGGCAAATTGAACCAGCATCAGCCTGCTCTTGACCCCTGCGCTAGCCGTCAGGCGTTCGGGTAACGCCAAATCAGGCTTGCGCGTATCTATCTTCTGGCGGCGCAGTTCAATGAAATTGAAGTCTTCGCGCACCACGGCACCAGCGCTGTTCTCAAGCGTGGACTGCAGACTCGCCGGGGCTTCGTACACCAGATAGGAGCCGCGGCGTGCCAGCAGCTTCGCCCCCGCGCCATCCAGCCGGGTGATGTCCGCCCGGGCGCCGGCCGGTACCAGAACGCGGAGTCTCGTGTTCGGGTCCTCGCCAGCAATCGCCGGCCTGAACGCAACCGGGAACAGGAGACCACACGCAAGAGCAAGCACTAGACCAAGGCGCTTACACGACTGCCAGTAACCAAACCACGTAACCACGAGCTTCATTCGTCAACCCTTTTCTTCAAAGAACTACGAGCATTCTAGGAACCACCGCTACTACGCCGTGGACGCGAGGCACAGCGAACAGGCCCATCTCCGCGCCTGATGATGCCACCACGGGGATACAGCACCGCAACCAGTCAACAAGACTGAATACTGATCGTAGCAGACCTCCAGCAGCTAAGTAGCAGAAGCGAGCGCCACACCGCAATGGCGAAACGGCGAATGTTCTGCGAATTCTTTTAGCGGCTATGAGAACGAATTGTGTTGAATGATCCGCACACGGCCGCAAAAGATGCCGATTCTGAGTTTTTGCCCCGTCACTCCTCCAGATACGCCTTCTCGACGCCGCCGTTGCTCAAGTGACTGAAGGCGGGGCTGGCGAGTTCTACCCCCTACCCTCCAGAGTTGCCCTGATACTTCGTATATGCTGAGGAGTGCTTCCGCAGCACCCGCCCACGATTTTGCAGCCCGCGGCCACAAATGCCGGAGCATACTCACCAAAGGACTCCGCCGACTGACGGTACACCATCGTGCCATCCGGGGCTGTCTCCGGAAGACCCGCGTTCGGCTGGGCGATGAGCGGACCCGCGCCTGCCGCGCGCAACGCCTCGATAATAGGGAGCATCTCATCTGGCCCCGTGCTGCAGTTTGCTCCGAATGCCAGAAGCCCGAGGCCCACGACCGCCTCCCAGGCCTGCGCCGGAGCGGTTCCCATCATGGTGCGGCCGCCAGAGTCGAACGTCATCGTCGCGAGAACCGACACACCGAGTCCGCTAGCAGACTTCACGGCGATTTCCAGTTCGGCCGCATCATAGAATGTCTCAAACAACAGCGCATCGGCCCCCGCGCTGGCAAGCGCTGCCGCATGTGCCCCGTAGAGGGCGGCGGCATCCTCAGCCGTCAGGTCTCCATACGGCTCGATAAGCACGCCCACAGGACCGATTGACCCCACGACAGCCACCTCAGTCCCAGCGGCCCGGCGGGCGATCTCGACCGCCTTCGCGTTGAGTTCATCGGCCCTGTCGGCCGCTCCATACTGCGCCAGTTTGTGCCGGGAGCCTCCGAAGCTGTTCGTGGTCACTAGCTCCGCACCTGCTTCAATGTAGGCCGCGTGCACGGCCAAAACGTCGTCCGGCCTCTCGGCGTTCCAGAGTTCAGGACACGCCCCCACCTGCAGACCGCGAGCCTGAAGCATCGTGCCGATAGCTCCATCCGAAATCAGGTAATCCCGCTCGCGCAACGCGCGTTCAATATCCATCGTCAGTTCTCCACAAAGAGCGACCGTCCCTCCCTGATGTATTCGCTCATCTCGATCTGAGATATCAGGCAGCAGATCGTGGACTCAGCGCCCTGGTTTGAGTTGCGGCCGGTCGCCATCAGGCCATCGAAGCATCCCCCGGTAACAGGGTCATGCACCGGCACGCCAAGAGCATTTCGTCCAAAAAACCACTCAAACGAGATCTTCGCCAGCTCCAAATACTTCTGCTCACCCGTAACCCGGAACGCCGCTAGGGCGGCGAGGACCATCATCATCACATCCACCGGCTGCTGGTCGAACCAGGCGCGCTCGCGCCCTTTGAAGTACCACCCGTTGCACCCGATGACCTGAAGCATCCCGTCTATGAGGCACTGCTTTTCGAGGAAGGCGAAGCTCTCCTGCGCGACTTCCAGATAAGTGCTGTCTCGCATGGTCTCGTACGAGGAGAAAAGAGCGAGCGGCATAAGCGCATTCGAGTAGGTCAGATACGGCTCGAACCACTCCCACCCCGGGCTGGCGCTGCTGCGATAGTCGCGCACGACAGAATCGGCCAGCGCGCGAACCCTGTCAACGGCGTCGGGCACATAGCTCGCGCCAACAGCCAGCGTCATGCCGAGCAGGCTGTAACATCGTCCCCGCAGAGCGCTCATCGTCTCCGGATGTGGAAGCGCGGCGACGAGCAGTTCGTGGGCAACCTGTTTCACATTGTCGTGGATGTCCGCCGCGAGGCACTGGCCGAGACTCCAGATTGTGCGTCCCAGACAGTCATCCGACCCCTCCCCGTCGAGGAATACCTGCTCGAAGCCCATGAAGTTGTGGAACTTGCCGTTCAGAAGCTGGGCATAATGCACAAAACTGAGGTAAGTGCTGACCAGCCGCAGGGATCGCCGCGAGCCTGTGATCTCGTGGTGCCGGACCGCCGCGACGAGCGCGCGGCAGTTGTCATCCGTGCAGTAGCCCATCCGCCGGTTGGGAATCGAGTAGATGGCGTGCTGGATGATCCCCGTCCGGTCTGTAAGGGTTTCTAGGTGGCCGAGGCTTATCTCGGGATAGCATCCGTCAATGAGCGGCGCGGTGTGTGGCGCAGACATGGTTCCGGGTGGCGCGAACGCCTAGGCCCGCGCCCTTTCCGCGTGCTCCTCCACCACCTTCCGGAAAAGCGACAGGTAGTCCACCGCCACATTGAACCAGGCCGCCCTCCTGCCGTAACTGTAAGCGGCATCCTCGATCTGGACGCGGCGCTCAGGATCCGAAAGCACCTCGATGATCGCCTTCGCAATCGCAAAGGGATCCCAGAATTACACCAGCATGCCGCGACCGTCCGCCAGC
>JBPOJE010000095.1:0-4396 GCA_052033935.1 Armatimonadota bacterium | reverse complement strand
GTTCTTCTTCCCCCTCGCTTTCCTCTCCCCCCGCCCCCCCGCCCGCCCCCCCCCCCCCCCCCCCCCCCCCCACGCCTGCGTACGGGCTCCGTCCTAGCAAGAATGGGATGGCACGGAAGATTGACGTGCACGTGCGCGGGGTGGTATTATGGGGCTGCCCCGGATGGGGACATCTGTTCGGGTGGAAGACGGGCCATGGCGACGCCGGAGAGAAACGAGCTTCATCATGGCGGCAACCTGGCGGCGATGCCGGGAAAGAGTCCCGGCGAGATCGCTGGCCACATCTACCATGACCCGCCGTTCAACATGACACGGAACTACAGCATGCCGTTCAGACAACTGAAGGGCAGCCTCGGTGCGGTGCGGAATGTGGCGTTCAAGCGCACTTGGACTTGGGTGCCGTGGCTGTGTGAGGAGTTCAACGAGAACACGCGCAACTGGCGGCGGGTTGCGCCCGCGCGCTGACCCGCAAAGCCACGGCAACAGAGCTTGCCAACTGGTGCAAGCATCGCTAGAGTGACAGCGGGAACCCTCGCACATGAGAACGAAATGCCAATCAAGGAGTGAACAATGGCACGACGCCCGTCGCCAATCAACAATCAGGGGAGCCTGAATGGAACCGTCGGTGTCACCTTGACGCCACCACCGTGCACCCGGCGCAACAGCAAGAAGTTGATAGCTTTCGGGTGGTACGGAGGCAAGTACAGCCACTTGGATTGGCTTCTTCCGCTACTTCCTCCCGCGCACCACTACTGCGAGCCGTATGCTGGCTCGGCTGCTGTGCTCTTGAACCGCGAGCCATCGCCTGTCGAGACCTACAACGACCTCGACGGCGAGGTCGTGAACTTCTTTCGGGTGCTGCGGGAGAAGAAGGACGAGCTGATCGAGATGCTGGCGCTTACGCCGTTCTCACGTGAGGAGTTTGCCATCGCATGCGCGGGTGAACAAACGGGCCTAACGGATATCGAAAGAGCACGGCGATTCTTCGTGTGCGCAAGGCAGGTACGGACCGGGCTGGCTCAAAAGGCGAGTCTTGGGCGGTGGGCCAACTGCAAGAATACTAGTCGCTCGGGTATGAGCGGGGTCGTCTCGCGGTGGCTCGGAGGCATCAAAGGACTGGGTGAGATAGCTGAACGCCTGGCGAGGGTGCAGATCGAAAACCGGCCGGCATTGGAGATACTGGAGCTGTACGACAGCCCAGACACGCTGTTCTATTGTGATCCGCCCTATGCGCATCAGTGCCGCGGCGATACCAACGCATATGGCTTTGAGATGTTGGACTGCGATCATGTCGCTCTGCTTTCCAAAGCGAAGGCTCTCAGAGGCAAGGTCGCAATCTCCGGCTACCACTGCCAGTTGTACGACGATATCCTGCGGGACTGGCGCTGCATCGAGGCGGATAAGAAGCATTGCCACTCGGTGAAGCAACCTCGGCAGGAAGTGCTCTGGGTCAACTACTAGCCAAAGATGGCGATCGTTATCGACTATGACAGGGCAGCTGGGCTTCTTTCAGAAGCGCTGAAGGATGTCCAAGACGAGATGTTGGGCGGTACGCAGCCGGAAGTGCCCTCGGAAGTGCGTGAGGCCATTGACGTTCTCTTCGAGTCGCGGACGCAGGCTTTCCGGGAGACTGCGCTGGGTTGTGTGCTCGCGGTGATATGTAACCCGGAAGTGGACCTGACACTGCCGTACGTGGGGCAGGGCTCAAGGGCCTACAGCGGCCGCACCCTCGATGAGCGCGTCGTGAACCCATTTCTCCACTCGAATCAGATCCCCGCGAGCCGAGGGCCATTCCTGGCGGTGTTCCGCCGCGACGTGAAGTTTGTGGCTTCGACTGGCACCGGCATTCGGGACAAGGTTTCTTACGGGAAGTTTCTTGAAGTAATCTCCTTCGCGCAGGGTGCTTCTCGTGCTGTCCATGCTGAGTTGTTACGGTATCTGGTGTACCGCTTCCTTCTGCTGCGAGAGCAGACGAACATTCCCCTTGCGCGGCTCCAACGTCTGAGCGTCGAGCAGTATGCCCGCGTGCTCGACATCCTGCTTGCCACGCCCAGCGGCGGCCTGTTCCCCGTACTGCTGGGCGTCGCAATGTTGAAGACTGTCAATGAGTTCTATGGTCTCGGGTGGAGTGTGTGCTATCAGGGCATTAACGAGGCGGATGTCGCAAGTGGGGCGGGCGGCGACATTACAGTATCGGCAGGGCACGACGTGGTGTTCGCGGTGGAGGTCACCGAGCGTGTCGTGGATCAGGCCCGCGTCGTTGCCACCTTCAACACGAAGATTGCCCCGAACAATATTGAGGACTACATATTCTTCATAGGCAACCGGGAGCCTAGCGCGGAAGCGCGGTCGCAGGCGCGGCAATACTTCGCTCAGGGTCACGAAGTGAACTTCGTCGCGGTCCGGGACTGGATACTGATGGGGCTTGTGACTCTCGGCGTCCGCGGCCGTCACTGCTTCAACGAGCAGCTCATGGCCCAGTTGACAGAGACAGGAATGCCGCAGGCGCTTCGCGTAGCTTGGAATCAGTGCGTGAACGAAATCCTGACGGTTTCCTAGCTGTGCCGCTGCTTACCCCCAGTCCTCCGTTGCACTCAAAAACCCGACACACCTGTGCGGACGATTTGGAGTGCGGCACGTGAGTGCCGCTAAGCATGCACGGCGGCAGCCTTGAAAGCGAAAGCTGCGCTTCCGCACTCCACAGCGGCAGGATATGACGGGCGGCGCGGGGAACTGGCGGCTGAGGCCCATATGAAATCTCAAGTCATCATCACTCTTGCCGTTCTGGCCGGATGCCTCGGCGCGGTGTCATCGGCCAGCGGCGCAAAGGAAGGCGCAAACGTGACCGATCAGCTCTACTCCGAAAAACTGCGCCCGCAGTTCCACTTCTCGGCGAAAGCCGGCTGGATCAACGACCCGAACGGCCTGGTCTTCTACAAAGGCGTCTGGCACATGTTCTTCCAGTACAACCCGTTCACGCCGCCGGCGCCGTTCTGGGGACACGCCATCAGCAAAGACCTCGTGCACTGGAAGCAGATCGAGCACGCCATCCTGCCCGACGCGATGGGGACGATCTTCTCGGGCAGCGCGGTGGTGGACTGGAAGAACACATCCGGCTTCAAGAAGGGAGACGACGCCCCGCTCGTCGCGTTCTACACCGCCGCCGGAGGCACGTCCGACGAGTCGAAGGGCGCGCCGTTCACCCAGTGCTCCGCCTACTCGACCGACGCGGGAATGACTTGGACGAAGTACGAGAAGAACCCCATCATCCCGCACATCAAGGGCGGAAACCGCGACCCGAAAGTCGTGTGGCACGAGCCCGACCAGAAGTGGGTGCTGATCCTCTACATTGACGAGGACTGGTTCGCGCTGTTCGAATCGAAGGACACGAAAAGCTGGACGAAGCTGCAGGACTTCCAGTTTCCCGGCCACAGCGAGTGCCCGGACTTCTTCCCGATGAAGGTGGAAGGCGAGCCCGGCGTCACGAAGTGGGTGCTCACGACAGCAATCGGCGACGCGCACATCGGCTCGTTCGACGGAAAGCGCTTCGTCAGCGAGGTGGGCCCCCTCACGGGCGATTTCGGCGCGAACTACTACGCCGTGCAGACGTTCAGCGACGCTCCCGGCGGGCGCCGCATTCAGGTGGCCTGGATGCGTGGGGCCGAGTACCCCGGCATGCCCTTCACCCAGCAGATGAACTTCCCCACCGAGATGACGCTGAGGCGCTTCCCCGAAGGCCTGCGCATCTGCCGTCTTCCCGTGCGCGAAATCGAGAAGCTCCACGAGAAGCAGCACAGCTTCAAGAACATAGCAATCAACCCCGGCGAGAACCTTCTGGCGGGCATCTCCGGCGGCCTGTTGCACATTCAGGCCGAAATCGAGCCGGGCAAGGCGTCGGCGTTCGGGTTCCGGGCGCTCGGCGAGGAAGTGCGCTGGTCGGCGGACGGCAACACGCTCTCGTGTCTGGGCAGGACGGCGGCCGCGGTGCCGGAGAACGGCCGTATCCGGCTGGAGATCCTGGTGGACCGGACTTCGATCGAGGTGTTCGCTAACGGCGGCAGAGCCGTCATGTCGTCCTGCTTCGTGCCGAAGACGGACTCATCGCAGCTCGATTACTTCGCGGAAGGCGGTGCGGCGAGGGCCGTCTCGCTGAAGGTGCACACGCTGAAATCGGCCTGGCGGTAGCGCCCCGGGCCGCATATCCCCGAAAACAGCTTCGTCATTTTGCGCTTCTGAACGTACTGTATTTGTGACCGTGCACTTTTGTATCAGAGGGAGGGCAAATGCTTACGACACGGAAGCACCGCGCGCTGCGGCTCCTGATGGAGAGTTCGCCCGATCTTGCCGCTGCTCTGGCGGGGGTTCGCTCCGGCACTGGATGGCCGACCCGGAGTTC
>JBPOJE010000073.1:0-66172 GCA_052033935.1 Armatimonadota bacterium | reverse complement strand
GTGTTGCTGTGAGTCCAGGTACCCGTGCCCGTGTTGTTGAACTCGGCCCAGACGATAGCCGTGGAACCCGCCTCCATCGAGGACGGGAACGACTGCGCGCGGTACGTTGCCGCCCACGTCGGGGCGGAAGTGCAAGTGCAGCCTGAGTACGTACGGGCGATCTCCGTCTTTGCGGTGATAGTGTTGTAGTAGTTGCCCGGAATGTAGTACGAGTTGGTAAACCCGAACGTCACCCCCTGGCGAATCTCAAAGTGCAGATGCGGCCCCGTCGAGTTGCCGGTGCTGCCGACGTAGCCGATCACCTGGCCTCGCACGACACTCGACCCCACCGAAAGCCCGCTGGCGAAAGAGGACTGGTGAGCGTAGCGCGTCACCCAGTTGCCTTCGTGCCTGATGTCAATGCAGTAGCCGTATCCGGAGTACCAGCCCCGGTAGGCGATTGTGCCCTTGCAGGCTGCGTAGATGGGGGTGCCGCTGTTGGCGGCGATGTCTATGCCGGAATGGTAATGATCGCCCCGGTCCTCGCCCCAGATGCTGCTGATCCAGCCAGATGTGGGCCACCAGAACTCGTAGGCGAAGGACATCCCCAGCGACAGCACTGTCAGGACGACCGACAACAACGCAACGGTCAGATACTTTCGCAGAGCCAATTGACGGGTACTCCTTGTGTGGGAGCGGTGCCCCGCTCCCGATCAGTCGTCTTCCCACCTCCCTAATCTAAAATGTATCATCCGGCACGGGCCGCAGTCAAGGGGTATCCGTGCTATCGTGCTGCTTGCATGCCGCCGCCAGGGCTACAGCAGCTTCACATCCTTCATCCATCTCACCGCTCGCGCCATTGTCTCTCCGGGCGTGTGCGCCGGCCTGTATCCCAGACGCTCGGATATCTTCGAGATGTCCGGGCACATGTGCTCGGTGAAGTGATAGTGCGCGCCGATCTCCGGCGAGACGTCGCGGATGTAGGTTTCGGGACTGACGTATCGGATGGGAATCTTCGTGCCGTGGATGGCGGCGTACGTATTGATGAACTGCTCCGACGTCAGCGCGTAGGCCGATCCCACGTTGAACGCCTCTCCCGCAGATGCCTCCCGGTTCCGGAGCACGCATGCGAAGCCGCGGGCGACGTCCCAAGCATCGCACGGACCGATGAGGTTTGTACCAGGGAAGGGCAGGGTCACTTCCTTTCCCTGCTGGTGTTCGCGGTGGACTTCGATGGAGCGCCCGCCGAGACCTTCGAGCGGGACCTTACCCGGGCCGCAGATGCTGGGCGGCAGCACAGCGCTTACCGCAAGCCCGTCCACCCGCGATTTGCCAAGAGCCTCGTTCAACTGCTCGTATCGCTGACTGTAGCCGTCGAATGGGCACTCGGTCTGCCTGACCTCGGGGGTCGGCACAACCTTCGGGCGCCCCAGCATCCAGAGCGACCCGCAGAATACCAGGTGGCGTACCTCCGCCGTCTCGCACGCTCGCTGCATCTTGCGCGCATCGTGCTGCAGAATGTCTACCACGGCATCCGGCTTCTTCTCCGCCAGCAGCGCGTCGAAACGACCGTCCGCAAGCATCTCTTCATAGGGCATCACGGCGAAATCGGCCCTGCCTGCCGCTTCCTCGTCGAAAGCCGTCCGCCCCGAGGATACGACGGTTACGTGGTGGCCCTCGTCAAGAAGCTGTCGGACAAGGAACCGCCCGGTGTGGCCCGTCCCGCCGATGATGAGTGTCCTCATGGCGCCCGTGCTCATCGGATTACTTCGCTGTCTTCTACCCACGTGAGAACTCCCGCAGCCGTGCTTCGTCGAGCTTGATGGCCTCTGTCGCACCCCGGCGCTTGAGCGTAATCTTGCCCGTGATCGCCTTCACGCCGCTCTCGCTGTTGACTCGAATCCGGAAGAATGGACGATCCACGTCGTCCCGGACTGTGACGCGCGTGAAGTGGATGTTGCCCGCCGGCCCCCTGTCGGCACCGGACCCCTGCACGTAGATCGGCGGGAAGAACGTGTCGTCGCGCGCGCAGTCGCGAAGCTCCGAGTCCTTCATCTCGACGCGCACCCCATCCCATGGGTTGAACTGCACCGAAAGCCCGGCCATCCGGTCGCGGTCGGAGGTGAACCGTGAAATCCTCAGCAGCCCGCGCGGGGCATCCTTCGGAGCGCTGCAGAGGTGGACACCGTGCTGCATATTGCCGCGCGAGACGCAGTTCTCGATGTCAATCGAGATCAGCGGCGACGAGCTATTCATGGTCTGCGGGCAGATCTGATAGCCAGTTCCTGCGTTGTTCTCCGCCACGCAGTTGCGCACCACGCAGCGGACAAGCGACTCGCCGGGCGTGTTCGGCTCGAAGTCAATGCCGGCCTCCGGGGCCGTTCCGCGGGTGTTGCGAAGGAGGCAGTCCTCGATCAGGATGTCCTGGGCGCTGATGACGCTGATGCCCTGCCGGTGGTTGCCGTTGCAGTCCACGCGCCGGATGACGACGTTGCGGTTGGGGCCCCGTCCGGGCGAGGTGCCCAGATAGATGGCGTCGCCCCCGGTCTGCTCGATCGCGAGGTCCTGTATCAGCACGTTTCGGCATGCGGAGAAGCTCAGTCCGTGCCGCCACTCCGATTGTTCGTATGCCTCGGACTGATAGTCCTCCTTGCGCATGCGAATGCGCGCCGTCTTGCCGCGATCCTTCTTCTTGCCCCGGATAATGATGTTCTCGCATCCGGGAAACGTGAGCAGACAGTCGCCTTTGCGCTTGAACGCGCCTTTCCGGGCTGCCAGTTCTGTTCCCTTCTGCAGGACGATCTCCTGGTTGCTCACCCCCGTCAGCGGCCGCGTCATCCAGGGAGATTTCTGACGGTCAATAATCAGCCTCTTGACCTTGGAGTTGATGGCCTGCTGCAGGCAGTCTGTGGAGTCCTCCGCGTCGAAGCCCCACCACGACGCGCGGGCTTCGTGCCGCTTGCCCTCCAGCACTTCGCGAACAAGCTCTGGACGGGCGGCCCCCATGCACGCCGGAGCAAACAGCAGCCCGGCGAGCACGACAGACAGCGATTTCAGAGCAAACTTCATTGCGAGGCTCCTCGCGCCCTCATTTTTTGGTGGCTGGGGCTTTCAGCGGTTGGCCACCGACCTCCGCGATCCACCTGCGTGTCCACTCCACCGCTTCGAGGTCGAGATCACAGACGACGCTCGATAGGAAGATCATCCCCTCGATGCGGCCTTCCTTCAGCCACTGCAGGCCCTTTTCGCACTGGAGCTTCATCAGATACAGGGGCATCGGCTTGCCGGTCCCGAAATCCCACATGTAGCAGCCGAGAACCTTGCGGGCCGGACCGGCAACCTCTTCGAAGCGCTCGAAGTTCTTCGTCAGGTCGCGCAGATCCGCTGCGTTCCACGTCCAGAACGTTACAACGTCGCAGTTGTCTAGGTACGGCCGGATGGGCAGGTCCAGATTGTGCGTGTAAACCACCACCCAGAGATCAAGCTTGTGCGGCGCTTCGTTGAGACGCTTGCGGAAGCCCGCGATGTCGGCGGTTCCGTAGCGGCTGATCGCCCCCTTTTCGTCCGCGGGGTGAAAGAAGTCGTCCATCATCCCGCCTGAGAAGTTCGGGAACCTGCCCGCCAGCGAGATCACCTCATCAATGTCGGTCTCTTTGTCGTTGCGTGTGGAGGAGCTGTCGCCGATGATGGACCAGACCACGCGCTTCAGCGGGCGCATGGACACCGCGAGCCTGTCGAACGGCGGCTCGGGCTTCCCCTGGAACACGACCATCAGCGCATTCGGAACGTCCAGATAGAAGGCAGCTTCCGCCGGGGTCATCCTCGATTCTCCCGGCACCCCGAACATTCCGTTGTTGCTGCCGGCCTGGTGGCACCAGACCCAGAGACGATCTCGTACGGTGTCCATCTCTTTTCCTCCCGGGGCGGCGGCCGCCGCCATCTGGCAGGCTATCAGGAAGACTGAAGCAAGCTTGATTGTTTTGGACATAGCAACCATTTGGCGCAGCGCCGCCGGATTTCCTGCCTGTCTCACGCGCCATCATCGTCCACTTGACAAAGGGATTCCTCCTCGCGGACTCGCCGGAATGAGGTGGCCGCCGTGGCATAACACAAATGGAGATGCAAGAACCGTGCCATTCCGGCCTGTGCGGCTGGTGTGTGCACGAAATGTGAAAGAGAACGAACTTCGCGGGAATCGTGGTGTTTCGAGAGTCTTGTTCCCGGAACCTAAATCGAGGCAATCTGATCGTTCTGGCAGCCCGGCCAGGAGGTTTGCGCACACTGCCCGATGACTTGCCAACGCATCTGAAACGTCGGGATCAGGTGTCTTCACCTGTCAGCGCCGACGTTGCCTGCTGAAGCGCACTGTTGTACACCCCCGTGACGTCACGATCCTCTACAATCCCCTGGAACCACTGCGCGATATAGTCGTGATCGACTGAGAGCCTCTGGCGCACCAAAACCCGTTCGATATCCTCAATGTCTCGCGGCCGGCAATGCACTTGTGGATTATGAGGTCTTCTGCGCTGATGATGCGGATGGCTCGTCCTCCCGGAAGGTCTATAGAGACGGCTCGCCCGACAGCGTCATCAATGCGAGGCCTGAACCTCTGGACAGCGGTTTCGAGGAAGTTGGCGGTCTCATCAGGGCGGACCAGCACCACGATATCCACGTCGCCGGTCTGTCGTGCCTCGCCCCAGTACTGCACGGCCATACCTCCGATGACGGCATACGGCACCCGTTGCTCGTCCAGGTATGAGGTCACTTCGGCGGCATCGAGGATGCTCACGGCGCGGGCGTTTCGTGCTTGGCGCATCGCCTTCAGCAGATAAGAAGGCTGACCGGCAACCGGGCGCGCGAGCGGCGAGATTTCCGACAGGTCAAGATATGCCTGCCAAGCGTCTTCGGTGGTGCGGCTGATCAGAGACCGCGTACGTTCCTGCTGGATTACTCTTTCGGCTGCTCGCTAGCCCGCCAGCCAGCGCTGAACTTCCGACTTGCGAAGGTGCATACTCACTTGCCTCCAGCGCGCTGGGCGCCTGGGCGTTGCTCGTGCTCACCGTAATGGTGGAGGCGCCGGGATTCGAACCCGGGTCCAGAAAACCGAACGCACGGCCCTCTACGAGTGTTTCCCGCGTTTGTTATCTCGCCGAAAGCAATCCCCGCGGGCGGGGCTCGCGCCTTCTAGCCAGTCCTCTTTTTGAGTCCTCCGCCCCCAGTGGACGCCTAGGCGGAGCAAGCCGGATTTATCAACGCCCGGTGACCTCCTCTCCAGCTAAGGAGGGCCGGACGGCTGCCCTTTAGTTAGGCAGCGAGCGCGTAGCTATAGTTGTTAGTGTTCGCGTTTATGTTTTTTGCCGCTTTTTACGAGGCCAGCGGCGCCTCGACTCGCAGACCGCGCTTCAAAGCTCCCTGTCGAGACCTATCGCCCCCACGTGGATTGAAGCACACTCTATTCTACCCTACATGCGTATAATACGGCGCTGGAGAGCGAGAAGTTTTCGCCGCCCGGGCAGCCGTGCGGTCGCGCCCGGCCGGATTGAAGGGGTTCCGTCCAGTTTGCAGCCCGGTTGCTGCGGCTCACGTTTCTTGCGCCGGACATTGTTGAGTCGATCCTGATGGGCGAGGAGCCGAGTGGGCTGTCGCTGACGATGCTGACGAAGCAGTTGCCGATGCTGTGGAACGAGCAGCGCAAAATCCACGGGTTTGCGCCACGGTAGGCAAGTGTCTCCATAAGCTCCTGCTTGGCAGCAAAATTGCGCACACCGCCCTGCTATCGCTGGATCCAGTCAAAGGCAGTGACTCTCTCCACAGGCGAGCACAACGTCACAGTCAATTCCGGTCTGCCGATACAGCATGCAACAACTTCCCCTAGCCAGTCCGGTGCAAGGGACTGGAAGCGACTGGCCACGACCCATTGGCTGTCCCTCGTCCACCCGAGAATGGTTGCTTCGCCGCGTACCGACCACAGGTCCGTAGTCTTTCCTGATACTACGTCCAGGATTCGCAGCTTGTTGAGGTATTCGCCTCCTTCTTGATGTGGAACACTCTCCAAGAAGGCAACTTTCCTGCCGTCAGGCGACCACCACGGATGCAAAGGCAACTCGGTGTTCAGGAATCGACGTGGATTCTTCTCTCCCTTGCGCAGAATGCTGATGCCATAGCCCGTCTCGCTAGACTCGCAGTAGGCCAACAGCTTGCCGTTGGAAGACCATGTGCCCGAATACAAGTCATTATCTGAACTGAAGTAGAGGAAAGATCTGCCCTGTTGGATATCCGCGTATATAAAGCTTGCTCTCCTGTCATGAGGCAATTTGACGCTATATGCGCTACCAGTGTGATATACTCTCCTGCTGTCACTTGACCATCCATAATCGACAGCCTCGAGGCCGATCAGCTTCTTAACTGGTTTGTGCGCGTTCCACAGGTAGAGGAATGCGGTTGTGCCAGTGTCAGCCATCGGGTGCTCGTCCTGAACGCCGTTGCAAGAGATCGAGCAGATGTAATTCCCGTCTGGCGACCAGGAGTAGTTTTCGTATCCGCAAGCATCGTGAGTCAGCGGCGCAGCCGTCGATCTCTGTAAATCAACGGTCCATAGGTCAAGACCCGGTGTAGAATCGGGGCTCACGGTTGTTTTCCTATCTGCGCTTGTGCGGTTTGCAGTGACTAACACGGTTTTGCCGTTGGGAGAGAACACGGGGGCTCGGATGTCATCTCCCATTCGCGCTCCTTCAGCCTGCTTCATCTTGACCTCTGTTGACACCCCCCCCGGGTATGTGCAGACTATGAGTCGCGAAGGTTTTCTGGCCGTCGCCGCCGTCGAGTATACGACGGCGGATGATGGGAAATCCAGGGCGTGCGCAACGCTGGCAGCAGCAAGAGCAGAAAGCAGTATCATGGATGCAGCAATCCTATCACAGGGTGATGTGCACATAGAGATCACCTGAGAAACATTTCGACGGATAGAGGTTCTGTGGAAACTGCAGTTGGAAACTGACGATGCTGGAGAGGTTAGGAAACCTGCCATGATATGTCGAGTAGGGTGTTTGCGAGGTGCCCCAGTTGCTGTATGTTCCATTCTGATCCATTACCTGGCCATCAAACCAGGCACTGGACTGGAAATATGACCCCGTTTCTCGGTATCCCTTGGCCTTGTCTGTTCCAATGAGATTGTTTTGGGCAATCGAATGGACACGCTTCAGGTGGACACCTTGCCCCGTCTTTGCGAAATCCGATATGTCTATCGTGATAACCCCAGTCTGACCTCCGCCAACTGGTGTTATTCTCAGCAGCACCCGGCCATTAACTATGCTTGAGGCTATGTACTCAGCGTTGACATCTTGATTATCGTCAAAGATCCCATTTGGAGGCGTGTTAATCCACTCGTCTCTCTTGGAGTTCTTGATCTTGCCAAACATTCTCCAACGGCTTTGCGGGTCGTTAGCCGTTGGCCCCCAGTACAGCCCCGCATCAACGGCGGTGTAGCGATTGCCAAGCCCGCCAAGATACACATAGGGTATGTCCTTGGTGCTCTTTCCGGTGGAAGGGTACGTGTAAGGCGTGACTCTGATGCCGACACTCGAGTCAGGAAGCCGGAAACGACCTTTTACTCCACGATAGTTATGGTGAGTGTAGACCTTTCTGAATGGCCCGGATTGGGCGTTCTTTATTCTCGGTTCGATCGTTGTAAGGATCTGCATTGACCCAAGCGTGTATGAGTCAATGTCGGCAATATCATTCGGTGCTGCAATTCTGGTTCCGTCGGAAAAGACTACATCTCTCGTCGTGGGATCGATTGTGACGTCAGGTATGATTGGACTGCTAATCCCGTCCAGATAATCTCTTCCGTCCGGCCCTCGTGCCCGGATGCAGCCGTATGGTATTGAAACCCCGGGGAACGAATTCCTGATGGAGGCCAAGATTGCTGCAACATCACCAGTATCCCACGGCGCACCGTTTGGATCAGGAATGCAGCTGTCCTCTTCCGACGCTTGACTCTCGCCACACCCACCCACAGCCTTTACCGTGTAGAAATACTCGACTCCGTCGGTCAGCGCGGTATCCGTATAGGTATAGACACCACTACCGGAGTAGCTCTCTGTGGTTACCGGAGTTCCACCATTGACAGGCGTATAGTAGTTTTCACCACCGGAAATCGTGCCTCGATAGACGTTATAGCCTGTCGCTCCGCACACACCGCTCCAGTATAGAGTGAGCTTCCCGCTGCCCGTTGGAGCAACGGTCAAGTTAGCCGGCGGAAGAGTCGGGCAGATACCGGAAAGATCGACGGTGCGGGCTAACCGGACAGTTCTGGCAAGATCAGTGTCATACGTGGCAAGACCTGAGACGCCTGTTACGGCAACGTAGTCATCGGCACCTGGCATATAACCAGACACGTTGACAACTCTCACCCCGCCAGACCCGGAACCATCGTCGCAATTAGAGCCGTCATCAAGGTAGAAATAGTCGGAGCCGACAGCGGTCACTCTGCCCCAAACACCAACAAGCAAACCAACATTGTTCAGGCCATACGCACCGTGGGCTCCGGGGGTGAACACATTGAAATTCCCACCTGCCAACGAACGGCCATTCAAGCCCACCGACGCGACGGACGCAATATCAACAAGCGTAGTGGACGAGGCGTCGACTACGCGCTCCCCATCGTCTGTCGCCAACTCCCCTTCCACATCGACAGTGTCACCCGTGGCCACGAACGATGCCATCCCCAGAATGTAGAAGTAACCGAGCCAAGGGAACGTGCGCGATACTACTTTTCCGCTCAGTGGCGCAGGCAATGTAGTGGTGTCCGCAAATGTCTTTGCCCATGCGATGGTTCCGCTTGTAGCGGTATGTACGCTTCCAATAGGATCTTGCGATTGCCAGTTGGGCCGGAGTCCACCTCAATCCAATAGTTGGTTCCAGCGTCTCTCTGTATGGCACCGACGAGCTTGTTAATCCTGTCGGAAGCCGCTACGGAACCCGTGTAGTAGATGGTAATGCTATCCGCGCCACCGTCCTCTTTCAACGTGAAAGAGCCTGAAACCGGATTCTCAAGCGGCCTGCACTGAAGCTCCACAAGCACCCGCTCGGTTGGGCTATACTGTGCTCGCGCATCGGCGATTGTCGCACAGAAGACCGGGCCGGAAGTGGAGTTAGTAATCGGCTCATCAGGAGGAGTCCCGGTATCCGAAAGCGTATAGGAAGCCTGGTCAACTGCTTCCACAACGGTGAGGTCGGTCTTCCACTCCCATTCCGTCCGAGACCAAGGCCACTTTATGAGCGGTCCGTGGTAGAGGAGCTTACCCGCTTTGTCCACATAACCTGATACTTTCGGCCTTACAATCGCCCTATGCCCGTTCGGGAGCGTTGTCAGGGTTCCCTCGATGTCTATTGTCTGCCCGTGCCGTAGCAGGGGCGAAGGTTGTCCGTAAACGATCAGGCACGACTTCCAGTCGAAGCATTCGCGGACTGTGAAATAGACCGGCTTCTGCCTGAAGTGGATCTTGTCCACGACCACCACATGAAGGCATACTTGGGATCCATCGCTAAGGGACAGAGCGTGGCTAAGGGACAGAGCGTGCCCGATGGTTCCCGGCCTCACCAACCAATCAGGAACCGTGGCTGCTGAGGCTATGGAGCAAGCCGAAAGCAACCACACAAGAACAAGCACCACGCGGACTGATAGACATTTCATCCTGAAGGTCTCCTCTCGGACCACAATTGGACCTCCCATGTTTTCGTGGACACCCTAAGCCGCCTCTTTGACGGCAAGCTGCCGTTCGTAGTCCGCGGGCGAGACATACCCCAAGCTGGAGTGCAGCCGCTCCCGGTTGTAGAACACCTCGATGTATTCGAAGATCTCTCGCCGGGCCTGTTCCCGGGTTCGGAACCTTCGCCCGTGGATCAGCTCTTTCTTCAGTGTCGCGAAGAAGCTCTCCATCGGTGCATTGTCCCAGCAGTCCCCCTTCCGGCTCATACTTGAGCGCATCCCATACGCGCTCAGCAGAGCCTAGTAGTCCCGGTTCGCATACTGACTACCCCGATCCGAATGATGGAGCAGTCCCTCGCCCGGCCTACGACGATGATACGCCATCGTCAAGGCATCCATCGCCAGTGTCCTGTCCAGACTCTCGCCCATACTACTCCCTTCATCCCCAGGTCCAGAACGCCCGCCAGATACAGCCGGCCCTCATCCGTCGGAACATAAGTGATGTCCGATGCCCATACACGGTTCGGCTCGCCCACCGCGAACTCACGGCCAAGAATGTTCTCAGAAACCGGCAGGCCGTGCCCCGAGTCCGTCGTCACCACGAACCGCCGCTTCCGTTGCGCACGGATCCCATTCACGCGCATCAAGCGCTCCACCCGGACACGGCCGCACAGCACCCCCTCCGACACGAGCTTCCGGTGAATCCGAGGGCTACCATACATCTTCCTTCCCGACCTATGGGTCGCCTTGATCCGCTCAAGAAGAATCCGGTTCTCACGCTCCCGGCGGCTCTCAGGACGGCCGCGCCACGCAAAGTAGCCGCTCCTGGATACCCCAAGAACCCGGCACAGAAGACTCAGGGGGAACTCCTTCCTGTGTACAGCAACAAAGGCATACCTCACAGCTGCTCCTTCGCGAATTACGCCGCCGCTTTTTTTAGGATCTCACGCTCCTGACGCAGAACTAACACTTCCCGGCGAAGGCACCGAATCTCCTGCTCAAGGGTCTCACGCCTCTGGGACAAAGACGACCTGACGGCCTCGCACCTCTTCTGGATCCGACCCCGCAAGGTCCACACGCTGATTCCAGTATCCCGCGCTACCTCCGCCACCGTCCTCTCGCTCTCCAGAACCAGCCGCACCGACTCGTCCCGGAACTCCTCGCTGAACTTCATCATCCTCTCAGACACCCTTTCGATAACTCATCCTTAGGGTGTCCACTTTTTCGGGGGAAGTCCAACGCCCGATTGCCGAGCTTCAGAAGAACTTGCCGATTCGCTCCCGTATCTCCTCAGAGAATCGCTGGATGAACCCATCCACGTACCCCGCCACGTCGAGCGACGGGTTGTTCACCAGCGGCGTCAGGTCCATACCGAACGAGAGCTGGGTCGTGTTGTCGGTGCCGTGCGATGCGAAATACGTCGAGTGCGCGCGGCGGCGGCCGAGCGTCGCGAGGTCGTAGCGCTTGCCTCCCGCAATCTGCGAGTCGAACACGCCCAGAAGCGCCGATGCCAGATTCTCGTGCTCCTTCACGTCGAACGTCTTCTTGTCGCCATCGTTCAGCCAGTCCAGATCGCGCCACACTTCGAGCCCGTACACAGCCTCCGGCCGGGCGTCCTCCGGAACCTCCCGCAGCGCCTGAATCAGCCGCAGCGCCGAAGCGACGTGGGTGTCGTGCTTGTCCGCAAGGTTGTGCGTCCACACGGTCTTCGGTCTGCATGCCAGAATCAGGGCTTTCAGGTCTTCCACGGGGCCCCGGATGGCGGCATTCTTGACTTCGCTGGACGACCAGTCGAGCAGAGCCATCGCTTTGTACTCGCCGACATACGCCGCCTTCTTCTGCTCCAGGCGGCGCACGGACTGCATCTCATCGTCCGTGTACTTCTCGTAGAGCCCGTCGCGCGGGCTGCCCGCGCCGTTCGTCACGCAGACGCCGGTGAAGCCCAGCCCGTCCTGCCCGAAGCACTTCAGAATGCCCGGGTACGCGAGTATCTCGAGGTCGTCCTGATGCGCACACACCCCGAGGTCGGTTGTTTTCGCGAAGGCCTCGTCAACCGGCGCACCGTCCGGGATGAACAGCTCCGCGCTGCTTTTCTTGAAGTTCATGTTTGTTAGTCCTCATTCAATCCGTCATCGCGAGGTCTCTGGAGCGAAGCAACCCCCCTCGCCCCAGATTACCACGGCTGCCGGAGCCGCCTCGCAATGACAGCACTGTTCTACGCCTGCGGCAGGCTGGCGGCGGCGACCGCCTGTCCCACCCGCTTGCTCGCCTCATCGGGCATGTTGACCTTGACGCCCTTCAGATCCGGGAAATGCTCCGCCAGAATGGCGTTCGCCGTGTCAAGGATAATCGTGCCGCCCTCTCCGGATGTGACGCGCCCGAGGATCAGAACGCTCTCCACATCGTAAAAGTCCGCATAGTGCGCCACGCCGTACGCCGTGAACACGCCGAGCGTCTCGTAGATCTTGCGCGCGCGCTCGTCGCCGTTCTTCATCAGCTCCTGCACTTCCAGCAGCTTGTCGCCGGGCATATTCCCCTCTTTGAGGGTGATTCCCGCCGCGGGCGCCAGACGGATGACCGCCTGCTGGCAGAAGTACTGCACACCGCACCCGATGTCGCCCGACCATTCGTCCGCCGGAGCGTCCAGCCGGTAGTCCACCGGGGCGAAGGCAAGCTCGTTCAGCCAACCCGTGATGTTGCCGTGCCCGTCCACGTACCCGACAGCCTCGCTCGACCCCATCGCGATTCCGAGAATCCGGTTCGTCCCGAGCGACATCGAGCCCGCCAGCGCGGTGACATCGCCGTCGTTCGCCACTTCCAGCGGAACGCCCCACTTGTTGCCGATGTTCATGTAGAGCGGCCGGATCCTCTCCTCGAACAGGTCCTTCGGGATGCCCCGGAACAGCGAAGCTACGCGCACCTTGTTGTCAATATAGACTCCGGCGGAGCTCACGCCGATGGCGTCCACACGCGGCATTTTCGATGCCGCGAGTTCGATCGCGCTGTTGATCTGGTCGTAGTGGTACTGCGGGTCGGTGTTGTTGCGCGGATCCCAAGGGGTCTCCGTGGTGAAGACCGGCTCGCCGTCAATCACCGCCGACACCTTCCAGTCGCTGGCGCCCGCGTCGAATCCGATGCGGCAGCCTTTCAGGTGACGTCCGATGGGAGCGGCCGTCTCACGCGCGGCAGGGCAATCCTCGTAGGCGCAATGCTCAACAGTGAACGTCTTCTCGTAAACACCGCCCATGAAATCGTAGTCGAACTTGCGCTCGCCGTTCGGCGAATACACGCTCTTGATGTGCTCGGCGATCTCGGCCGGACCCGCTATTGTCACCTTCCAGCCGCCCCTCTGCCAGAGCAGGAACTTGACCAGGCGCTCAACGTAGCGCAGGTTTGCGGAAAACTTCGGGTGACCACTGGCAAACACCCGGGTCTCGAAAATGGAGGTCGCCCCTTCTCCGCGCTCCACGACGATCTTGAGAGGCACCGCCGCGCCCGAACTGTCCACCTGGGCAAGAAATGCCCGGTTTGCCAGAACGGCCGGGCGGAAGCTCGGATCGAGTGGGGGGACAACCTGAGGCTTAATCAAATCCATAGTAATCAGGGACACCGCCTTTTCATAGTTGATGCTCCGGCGGGCTGTCGCGCCCGCCTCGACTCCATTATACCTTCGCGCCCGGCGACCGCAAACCCTCTGCGCCGCCGTGCTTGACAGGGGGGCAGCGGGAAATCACTATGTGTTCCGTGACACATCACGTATCAGAGCATGGACACGAAGATCGCCGCGCGGGCGGGGGCGGTTCGCTTCGCGAAGCCTGCCGCGCCAGAGGGGTGCGCATGACTCGTCAGCGCGCCGCCATCGTTGACATCCTCGACTCGTCGGCCGAACACCTGGACGCACGCAGGCTGCTTGCCGAGGCAAGGCGCCGCGTGCCCGGCATTGACAAGACAACCGTGTACCGCACCATCCGCAGACTGCAGGACCTCGGCCTGCTTGACGAGCTCGACCTGCTCCACTACAAGCACGACGGGCACTTCTACGAGCCCCTGCCCGACAAGATGCATCTGCACATCGTCTGCACAGGTTGCGGCAAGGTAGCCGAGATGCGTCCGGAGGCGTGGGCGCGGGTAGAGCGAGAGGTGGAGGCGGGCAGCGGGTTCTCGATTGAGACGGCGCGCGTTGAGATGGGTGGGCTGTGCGCTGATTGCCGGAAGCATCCGGCCGGGGAATCCTGACGACAATCTTCGAACACCCCGGCTGGACGGTTCCGCCGTGTGCTGATCGAGCTCGCGCTTGCCGCCTGAAATACCACCTGGTTCGTGGTGTTCAGCGTGGTGAACCTGTTCGCCCTGGTTCGCCGCATGGCGTGCGCGCCTGGCGCGGGCCGGACGACGAGCTTGTGGCGCCTGAAATCGCGGGCAGTGACGGTGAAGCCTGAGACGGGCGGCCTGCCCGCTCAGCCTCGCTTGTAGTAGTCGCGGATCGCTTCCATCACCGTGTCCGGGTAATCGGTCGCGAAGCTGGCGCACCCCAGGTCCATCAGCCGGTGATACGTTTTCGCGTCCTTCCGGCCCCACGGCAGGATCTGGAACAGAATACCATGGGCGCGAAGTTCGTTTCCCGCGCTCCGCAGGAACTCCTCGTCCGGAGAAAAGACGCCGTCCTTGCTCGTGTTGACGTGAATCTGAAGCTGGTCAATGAAGGCGAAGTTCTCTGCCCGAAGGGCCACCAGCCGTTTCGCCAGTTCCTCCTGCGGGCCGCCCATCCAGTGCAGAGTCCTCGACCTCGGCGCGAGCTTCCGCCACTGTTTGATCTCCTCGTAACGCGTGCTCGCGAGAATCAACTGAGGATGCACTTCCACCGTCTCCCTGGCGAGCTGAGCGAAGTCCACCTTCTTGATGTCAATGTAGAGCGAACGCTTCGGGTGCGCCTTGAGCGTCGCGACCATCTCGGCAAGGCTCAGCATTTTCTGCCCGGCGAACTTCTTGTTCCGGAAGCTGCCGACGTCCAGCTTTCGCGCTTCCTCGAAAGTGAGGTCGGCGACACCCTTCTTCTTGAGATACTCGGAAGCGTCCGGCACGATGCGCGCGAAGTTGTTGTCGTGGAACGAGACGATGACGCCGTCCTTCGTCACCCGCAGGTCGGCCTCGGGAATGCAGCCGAGGCTCCACCCCAGCTCGAACGCCTCCTGCGAGCCCTCCGGCGCCAGATCGCCCGCGCCCCGATGCGCCTGCACGGTGACGCTCTTGAGCGGGATGTGGTCGCGCACGTTCCAGTTCTTCGGCCCGTTGCGGTAGTAGTCGCGGATCGCCTTCACGGCCACATCCGGCCGGTCGGTGCCAAACCCGGCGCTGCCGAGGTCCATCAGCCTCACGTACGCCTCGGGGCTCTCCGGGATGTTCCAGGGCATCGTCTGGAACTCGATGCCGTGACCGCGAACCTCATCGGCGGCGCGGCGGATGAACGCATCGCTCGGGATCATCGTGCCGCCACCTCCACCCGTGAAATGGCAGTGCACCTGCAACCGGTTGATGTTCGCGAAGCCCGCCGCGCGCAGCTTCTCGAACCGCTTCTCGACGTTCGTGTCGTCCTTGTCGTCCCAGGTGCCCACCCACAGGAAGGTGTCGCTGCGCGGGGCCACTTTCTTCCAGCGCGTGCAGTCCTCCTCCGAGCCGGTCGCCAGGATCACCTGCTCGTGCACGCCTTCCGTCTCACGCGCCATCTGCGAGAAGTCCACGTTCTTGACGTCCAGATACACCCGCCGCTTCGGGTCCTTCTTTAGCGCGGCGCAGATATCCGCCAGGCTCACGATACGCTGCCCGGCATGCTCGGGGCCGCGGAACGCCCCGATGTCCAGCTTTTTCGCCTCGTCATACGTCAGGTCTTCTAGGCGCTTCTTTTTCATCTCCTCGGAAGCGTTCGGAAGTATCCGCGCGAAGTTGCCGTCGTGGAACATCATCACGTGGCCGTCTTTCGTAGTGCGCACGTCCACCTCGGGGATACAGCCCATGCTCCACGAAAGCTCGAGCGCGCTCATGGTGTTCTCGGGTGCCAGAAAGCCGGCTCCGCGATGCGCTACCACCGACACCCGTTCGATCGGAATCTGCCGGATGTTCCAGACGGGCTCCGCCGCCGATGCGGCGGACAGCGCCGCCGCGGCGCATGCCGCGACGCAGACATTCAGCAATGGGAAACTATTCATCTCGTCCGTTCTCTCCTCAGAAGACTCTGCCAGTGATTGTTCGGGGGCGTTCACCGGCTACTTTGCCGCCAGCGCCTTGCTGCCCATCGCCAGAATCTCGTCAATCTGCGCGATTGACTCGAAGCCGATGACGATGGCGTCCACGCAGTCCAGCCCGGTCACGTACTTCAGCGATTCCTCGCGCCGATCCGCTATCCGCCCCTCACCGAGGATCTTCATCCCTGCGATGCCCTTGCCGGCGGCGTGGATCTTATTGAGCACGGGCACAACCTCTTCGGGCTTTCCGTCCATCGCCACGCCCGCCGGGTTGATCCGGGCGAGGACGGTGTCCGCCCACCTGTTTTCTGCAACGCCCTTCAGCACGTCCAGGCTGTGGATCGAGATGCCACGCGCGCGGATGATCTTCTTCTGTTTGGCTTCTTCCAGCACGTCCATCATCGGCCGGAGGTCCGCCGCCCAGGTTGAGTCGCTCACGCAGTGCAAAAAGACGATGTCGAGGTAGTCGGTGTTCAGCTCCTTCAGGAAGCGCTCGAGCTGCGCCTTCGCATCCTTGTCGGTGCGAAACCACATCTTGGTCTCCAACACGTACTTCTCGCGCGGGATGCGCGCCAGAGAGCGGCGCACGTAGTTGTGCGAGCCGTACGTGTCGGCGCAGTCGAAGTAGTTGATGCCCTGATCGTACGCGTGATTGATCAACCGCGCGAACTTGACCGGCCCCAGGCGCGTCTGGTTCGACGCTCCTCCATTGCCGACTGTGCCCGTTCCGATGCCGAGATACGAGGCCTTGATGCCGGTCTTGCCGATCTCGACGCGGTCCGTCAGCGATTTGAGCTTTCGCTCACCGGCGCCGAGGATCTCGCCCGAGCGCATTGCCGCCCCCGCCGCAACCGCGCCCGCGATGAACTGCCTTCTCGTAAGCTTTGGACTCATAGGGTAACTCTCGCCAGTAAAGCGCGTCCCGCTCCCCTCCGTTCGTTCCCAGACTGTACCACACCCGGCCGCCCCGCGTCGAGGCGACCGGACATCAGGGATTCGCGGTGTTGCGGGCGTGGCACAGGAACGCGAACGGTATTTCGACTGACTTGCCGCGCGGCGAAACGGACACGCTCACCGAGCCGCGTATCACGCGCTCCGAATCCGGAACTTCGCTCTGCGTGACCGTGCAGGTGATCCTGTGCTGTCCCCTCGGTGTCAACGTAAAGCTGCCCGCTTCCGCGTCTGCGCTCAGACCCGCGTCCGTCTTCCAGCGCACTTCGGCTTCCAGGGCGGCAGGCGTGAGATTCTCCAGCAACAGTGTGACGTGCCGCGGTTCACCCGGCCGCAGGTCCGGGTCTCTGACGTAGTCGAAGGTCGCCCGGGCCGGGCCCATTTCGTACACCAGCCTGTAGGGGGAGCGCGACCAGAGCCCCTGCGCGACCTTTGCGTCCGTCAGCTTGAGTTCGCTCTTGCGCGAAAGATTGGTGGGGGCATCCGGGACGATTGCTACCGGCATGCCGTTGTCTTCCAGCACCTTCTTCGCGGCAATGATGGTGCGATCCGTCAGTTCGGAGAGTGTCGCCAGACCCTGAAATCCGCTGACGGCGACGTTAAGAATCGTCTCGCCCACCGGACGCCGCCACTTCTCGGGAATCACCTTCCCCCCGTGGATGATGCCCAGAATCGAGCCCAGGGTCGCTCCGGTGCAGTCCGTGTCGTCGCCGCAGTTGACCGTGCCGCAAATCGCCTTACCGAAGTCGTCGCCGCCGTAGAGCCAGCCGAGGATCACGAACCCGACATTGCGCGGCGCCTGGAACCATCCCGTCGGCTCCGAGACCTTCACAACGGCTTCGCGAGCGGCGGCCAGATCGAGCCCCTGATCTTTCGCGGTCATGGCAGTTCGAATGGCCGCTGCCACGCCGCACTGCGGCGGGATGTAGCTGAGCCCGATTTCAATCAGCCGGTCGCGGTCCTTCTCAACGAAAGCCGCGCTCTCCACAGCCGCGGTGAACATCTCGGCGTAGGTTCCCTCTGCAGTTCCGTGGTCAACGCAGGCGTCCTGCCACGCATAGCGCGCGGCGAGCGAGGGACACCCCGGCGCCAGACATGTCCAGATCTCCGAGCGGATCCACGCGCCGTTGCTGTTCCGCCACTTCTCATTCCGGAAGTGCCCCGACAGCGACGGCAGGAATCCGTCGCGCATGTTGGCCTTGCCGATGCCGTATTCGTTCCAGTTGACGGGAACGTACTTCAGCCAGTAATCGCCGAGAATGCGCGCGTTAATCTGCGTGCCCCGCTCCTCGATCGCCTTGAGCCAGAGAAGCTGAAGGTCCAGGTCATCGTTCGCGGACGGCTTGTCGGGCACGGAGTCGTAGAACGTCAGCGAGTGTGTCTCCCGGCGGCCTTCAAACGGCATGCCGAGGGTGCCGCTTATGCTCTTGCCCAACCAGCAGGCGTACACTTTGTCGCGGAAATCCGCCTCGTTGAAGGTGATTATGGGGCCCTGCTCCGCCTGTGCAGAGCAGGATGCCAGCACGCAAACAAACAGGGTTACCGCAAGGTTCACAGTTCTGATCATTTGCCTATTCCGCCATTTCTAGATCTGCCCGGGTGCTGTCACCTGGCTCCCGGAGCATTCTTCAGCACGCCGGGCCGAATAACCTCCGCCTCCGCCCCCACGTCATGCCGGACTCGATCCGGCATCCAGAGAGCGACGGCACAATGCCCCCGCTCTCACTCAATCGGAAACGTCTTGTAGAGGCTCACGCCGAGCGCCGAGCTCAGAAGAGCAAGGATGATCCCCAACGCGTAGTCGCCGAGGACCAGCCCGATAAAGAACGGCACCGACCGCCGGTACGTCTTCAGCCCGCCGCGCAACAGCAGAACCTTCGCCGCCCCCGCAATCAGCATTGGGCACCAGAGCCACTCCAGCGCGCCGCTCTGCGCCAGCGCGAACCCCGCCGGGTGCAGCGGCCAGCCGGTGATGCGCGTCCCCAACCACTGCAGAGCCAGCACCAGACCGAACCCGAACCCCGCCGCACCGAACTGCGCTGTCCCGGGCCGCACCGTGAGGCCATCCTGATGCGAGCGTAGAACCTCAAACGCGACGCGCCCCTGATACGTCCGCCAGTTGTGCGTCAGCGCCGTGGCCGCGCCACTCGTGTAATACACGTCAAGCGCCGCCCACAGGCTTGCCGCGATAGCGAGCACAGACGCCGCACCCAGGACGAACGTCAGCGTCCTGCGCGAAATGCCCGAAGTCTCGGTCAGCCGCATCGCGTCCACGTAGTTCGGCAGCGCGTGCGCCCGGGAGTCGCCGAACGAGAACCAGCGCAGGTATGCCAGGCCCACCCCTTCGCCGAGCGGCACGCCAGCGCCCAGACCCCGCAGCCACCACGAGACGTCAACTCCCGGAGGCCACGCCGGGCCGATCGCCGCGCGCAGCCAGCCGATGGCCGTCATGAAGAGCAAGAACAGCCCAAAGAACGCCGCCGCGAAAACGGGGCGCAGACCCAGCGCCACCGCGAACCACCAGAGCGCCGCGCAGCAGGCCGCGAGCGTAAGCCACACAGCGCGGTCCGCCGGGTTCCGGAGCGAACGCGCCAGCGACCTCCTCGCCGACCAGACAACAGCGAGCGAGAGCGCCAGAAGCGCCCCCTGCGCCTGTTCAGTCGCGTACGGAAACCCCGTCGCGCCGCCCACCGCCGTCAGTCCGAACGCCCGGCCGTACACTCCCTCCGCCTTGCCGAGCCAAAAGAAGATGACGCACGAGAACAGGATGTTCGTCGGGATCAGCGCCGACAACCCGATGATGCAAGGGTAGTTCGTGACCCAGAGCTGCCCGACGCCGTTCCAGGGCGGCGGAAGAAGCGAGCCGAACTCTCTCGGCAGCACGTTGATCCGCGGCACCGACGGCGCTATATAGTGCGCCGCGTTCAGAGTCTGCACGGCGATGGCGAGGGCCGCCCCGGCAATCAGCGGCACCCGGGAGTGCCGCTCGGATGTAAGCGCCAGCGGAAGCTGAACTATCGGGAAGGCAAGCTTCTCTTCTTTCGCCCAGCGCTCGTACATCAGAAGCGCGATGCAGTACTGCGCTCCCAGGAGAGCCGCCAGAAAGAGGCTCCACGCCGCGACAGGCACAAGCCACGTCTTCCAGATCGCCGGGTCGTACAGGCTCGACCCGCCCAGAAAGAACCCCTCCACCACCTTCGGCGATCTCGGCGCCGCCCACGCCGGAATGGACGCCCAGAACTCCGCCCAGCGGTTTTCGGGGGTGGCGAAGTAGAACGGCGCAAGCAGCGTCGTGATGAGGAACTGCACCATGCCCATCGTCGCGATGCCCGCCGTGCAGGCGACAGCCGAGTAGATGAGGATGATCGCCCGCGTCCCGGGTCGGCCAGCCACCGCCCGCAAAGCCGCGAGCGCCAGCAGCACACCCACTCCCGCGAACGTCAGCGCGCTCGATGCAAGGTCGGTGGAGTTGCGCAGAATCTCGGTGCGAAAGACCCAGACACACACCAGCGGCGCGATGACAATCGCCGCAATCCCCGCCCCCACGCGTCTCACTTCAGATGCCTTGCCAAGAACTCCAGAGCAATGCCCTCGACGTCCAAAGGCAGCGGCTTGTTCTTCCACGTCTTCAGGTAGAACGAGTGACCGACGCCCTCAAGCAGCACCAGCCTGTGCTCCACGCCGTGCTCCGCCAACTTCGCCGCAAGCGCTTCGGCCTGACCGCGGTCCACCGTGGTATCCGCCAGACCGTGCAGAATCAGCGTGGGCGGGGAGTTCTTCCGCACGTAGCTGACCGGCGACGCCAACCTCCACAACCCCGGGTCCTGCTGGCGGGTGGGGCTGAAGAGGCCAAGGGTATTCACAGGGACCCCCGTCAGGTTGCCCTTCGCGTCGGTCTTCTCCCGCGTCAGCAGGCTGGTGGGGCCGTAAAGATCAAGGACGCAGCTCACCCGGCTCGACACGCCGGGGTAGGGGCTTGCTGGTTCGAGTCCCGGCGCACCGGTAGTGTAGGCGGTCATCAGCGCCAGATGCCCGCCCGCCGAACCGCCCATCACACCGATGCGCGCCGGTCCACGCTGTAATATTCCGCGTTGACGCGCAGGAACCGCACCGCGTTCTTGCAATCGAGCAGGTTCGTTGGCCAGCGCCTTCCGGGAGCCATCTGGTAGTTGATGCTGACGGCCACATAGCCCGCCCGCGCCAGAATCGCACCCGTCTCGTATTCCCTCGCGCCCGTCTTGTCGCCCCTCGCCCAACCGCCTCCGTGAATCATCACCATGGCGGGCGAGTGCTGGCCGGCCTTGCGCCCCACAGGCAGGTAGATGTCCAACTTCTCCTCACGGCCCTGCGCGAGATAAGCCACATCGGCAATCAGCGTCACGCCCTCCGGCGACTCCGGGTAGGCTGGCTCAGTGAAGGCCGGGGCGGCGGCCGCCAGCACGACGAGAGCAAAGGCGAACAGGCACAGTCGCGGCATGTGTATCCTCTCGGTGTTCATCGTTGCGCCAAGCATGAAGATTCACCCCTCGTCCTGTCAAGGAGACCGGCACCGCTGTGCCGAAGCAATTAGCATGAAGATCCTTGCGCTTCCGCTCATGGCCGCTCTTCTGACAGTGGCCGCCCAGGCAGCCTTCTCCGGTAAGACCATCGTCTGGGACAGGAGCACGCTCGTCGAAGTCCAACGCGGGGGCGGATACCCGCGGATGATCCGGCTCAAAGGAGGCGATATCCTCGCCAGCTTCGCGCTGCGCGGCAAAGTGTGCGTGAAGCGCAGCGCGGACGACGGCAAGACGTGGGACGGCTTCGCGGAAGTGGCCGGCGTTCCATCCGGGACCGCGTCGAACCCCGAACTGCTGCAGCTCGCAAACGGCTGGGCGCTGCTGATGTACAACGAGCGCCCGAAGGACGGCGTGCACCGGTTCTCAATCCACCTCAGCGTAAGCGAAGATGGCGGCCGCACATGGAAGCCGCACTCGCTGGCGTATGAGGCCGACACGGTGTGGGACAACGGATGCTGGGAGCCAGCGGCCATCCAGCTTCCTTCGGGGAGATTCAGCTCTTTTTCGCCAACGAGAACCCTTACCGAAACACGAGCGAGCAGGAGATTTCGCTCGTGCGGTCGTTTGACAACGGGCGCACATGGAGCAGTGCGAAGGCGATCAGTTTCCGGCCGAACCACCACGACGGGATGCCCTCGCCCCTGATACTGCGGGGCGGCAAGGGGATCGTCGTCGCCATCGAGGACAACGGTTACTCGGTCATGTTCCACCCGGTGATCGTCCATTCGAACATGGAGGACAACTGGAAGCCGCTTGCGGCAAGCGGAGCAAGCCCGAGGCGGTGGAGGGCGGTCCGGAAGCCGCCCGGCAGTGAATGGGGCGGGGCGCCGTGCATCCGCCAGATGCCAGGCGGCGAGACGGTGCTCTCGTTCCAGTCCAGCGTGGGGCGCAAGCAACCGCAGATCGTTGTTTACGTCGGCGACGAGAACGCGCGCAATTTCGAAGGGCGCTCCGTCCCGTTCGAGGTGCCGGAGGACGAAGGCGGCTGGTGGAACTCGCTGTTCGTGAAGGACGAGCGCACCATCGCAGCCTTCTCCCAGTGCAACGGCGGCGTCTGGGCCGTTGACGGGCGGATTGTGGACACGCCGTAGCGGGGTGCCGACTTCGCGTTATGCCGGCCTTGATCCGGCACCCATCCGGCCACACAACGTCATGCCGGACTCGATCCGGAATCCATCCGGACCTAGGCCCTGAATCAAGTTCAGCGTAACGCGGTTGGCACCGGCATTTCGGGAATCTTGTTCCCCTAAACCCGGGCAACGCCCGCATCCGCGTAGGATAGGGCCTTGTGCCCGTCCGTCCCAGGCATCAAAAAAGCCCCGCCCGGCCTCCCTGTGGGGCTTCTCGTCAAACTCTGTTGAATGTGCCGCTATCGCTGCTTTTTGGCGGCCTTCCTGTCCTCCGCCTCTTCCTTCAGATGCGCCCGCTCGCGGTCCTTCCTGTCCCAGACATCACCGATCTCGATCCTTCCAGCCATCGCCTCGGCGTGAAGGAACGCTCGGTCCTCATCTGTTTCCGCAAGGCAGCGAATCACCTTGCCTCCGTCCGTTGTGTCGCACTCGATGTATTTCATTTTGAGCCTTCAGGCAACACCAACCACTCCTGTTGTGAACCGAACTTCTTGCTGTTTCTCCACCCCAGCACACCGTGCCCATGAAGGAGCCTGTCTGCAGGAATCTCTCGCGTCGCTATTATACCACGGCGGCCCCTTACTCCCGCCTGCGATATCTGCTATCATCCCGGCGGAGACACCAAAATGACACCAACCCGGAAACCATCGCTATGAAGCTGCTGCTCGTGCGGCACGGACAGTGCGAATCCAACCTTGGCAACCGCTTTCAGGGGCAGGTGGACTCGCCCCTCACGGAACTTGGACGCAGGCAGGCGCGGGCTGCGGCGGAGCGGCTGAAACGCGAACCCATCGCCGCGCTTTACTCCAGCGACCTCAGCCGGGCGCGTGACACCGCCGCGCCGATAGCGGAGGCGCTCGGCCGCCTGCCCGTGCATCCGACCCCGCTTCTGCGCGAGTGCCACATCGGCAACGTACAGGGCTGGACGCGCGACGAGTTCCGCGAGCGCTATCCGGACCTCTGCGCGCGCTGGGAGGCCGACCCGATCGCGCATCGCCCGCCCGGCGCGGAGCGGTTCGAAGAGGTGATCGAGCGGTGCGGGCAGTTCATCTGTGAGGCTGTCGAGGCCCATGGCCCGGACGATACGGTGCTTGCCACCGTGCACTACGGGTCGCTTAGCGGGCTGATCTGCGCCGCCCTCGACCTTCCTGTCCCGGCAGCCCTCAAGTTCCACGCGGCCAACGCCAGCCTGAGCATCCTCGAAGCCGGCGCTGCGGCCGCCCTGCACGTCCTGAACGACACCTCGCACCTGCGGGGCCTCTGACCCCGTACGCAAAAAAACATCCCCCCCGGCCGAAATCGGCCGGGGGGATGCCCGGAGCTTGCAGCCCGGAGGCCGCAAGGAGGAAAGCTCCGGCTAGTTGACCAGTATGATCGGGTTTGGCAGATCGGCCTTCGGCCAGAAGGTGCGGTAGGGCTTCCATGTGGAGGTCGTGCCGTTCAACTCGCTCTCGGTCATCACGAACCCCGTCACGCGGACATGCTTGCCCACGTTTCCTGCCACGGCCGTTGTTGCCGTCCAGTCATAGACTTTCAGGCCCATCGCGCCGTTGTCGGCCACCACAGCCGACCCGTCGTCAATGTACATGTAGGTGCGGCCGATCGCGTCCGTGCCCACGGCCAGAATCTTGCCCGTCACCTCGGCCAGCATGCCGGTCGTATCGGCCCCGGCGAACCCCGGAATGGGCTGGTCAATGCCGATGGCTTCCGCGCCGGTGTTCTTGTTGAGCAGAACCACCGGGTCGGGTATCGCGAATCCCGGAACCGGCGTGCTGATGCTGGTCGCATAGATGTAGCGCAAGCCCGGCCCGGCGGTCAGGATACCCGTGATATCCACCTTCGAGCCCGAAGGGACGTCGGTGACGCCCGTTACAGCACCCCCGATCACAACAGGGATGGCCGAACTGCGGTCGAGGTCCTCAACGAAGAAGACCGCCCGAAGCGTCGCGGGGGCGTTCTTGTCCGGTGCCTTGTTCTGGAAGCTGCCCGTGCTGACCGCGCCGGTCAGAGTAACGATCGTGCCCGTGTCGGCGCTCTTGACCCCGCCCACCGCCGTGAACGAGGTCGTGATGGGGTCGTCGTTCGTGAGCCGGATGTTGTCGAGGTACAGCTTCTGCGCGCCGCCCTGCTCTGAACCCCAGCCAGTGATCTGGTTCACGTAGAACAGCAGGCCGATAACCTCGGCGCGAGCGTCCGTGGCGGTTGTGCCCACCTTATCCTTCGATATGTCCACCCTGAAGGTCTGCCACTCGTTTGTCGGGTAGAACTCGTGCCGGTTGGCGGCATAGCCCGACAGGTGCCTCAACAGCACCGAGAAGCCCTGGCTTGTGCGCGAGTCCGCCACCTTCGCGTCGAACTCGAGGGTCTTGTAGCCCCTCCAGTCAGCGTGCAGAGTCTTGCGCGTGTACGCCGACGAGCTGCCCGGAGGGGTCAGGCAGGTTATGACCAGCGCCTTGCCGCCGCTCGCCGCATCGCTGGTGAGTTCCCGCGATACACCCGGCAGAACGTCACCGGTGTCGGGGTTGGTGTGCTGGCTGACATAGTACCAGTCCGCGATGTCCCCGTCCTCGAAGTCGTCCACGTTCGGGTTGCTGACGTCGTACTTCGGCGCCGGCTCCTTTGAAACCCGGATGTTGTCCAGCCGCAGAATCTGGCCGGTGCCGGTCATGATGCTGTAGTCCCCGCGATTGCAGCGGTTGACGTACCATCGCAACGCCGACACCTGATCCACGTCGCTCATCACGCCGGGCGCTTTGAGGTCGAGCGTGAATGTCTCCCAGACGTCGTAGCCTGACGGATAGAACCAGAGATTGCCGCCGCCTGGACCGGCTGTGCCGCTTCCGGTCTGGAAGGTTCCGCCGTTCACAACGTTCACGCTGAAGCCGACGGGGTAGTTCGGCTGGTTTGGCCCCGGCACCACCTTCACCTCGAACATCAGCGAGTTGTAGTCCTCCCAGTCCTGCGTCGGGGTGTCGTTGAACACGAGCGTCTCCCGGCTGTAGGCTGATGTTGAAGACGCACTGGTGAGCATCAGGTCGAGTGCCCACGGAGCCGTGACCGCGTCCGAATTGAGCGATGGGTAAACATAGTGGGACCAGTTCCACTCGTCGAAGAGGCCCGGATCGAAATCCTGCACGTAAACGACGTTGGGCCCTGCCGGGACGGTGTTCTGCGTGAGGCGCAGGTTGTCAATGCGCAGCATGCAGTTGCGGGCGGGCGAAGCGGTGGTGTCGTAGGCAAGCGTGCGGTTCAGGTAGAAGATCACCTCATTGATCTGGTCGCGCTCGATTCCAGAGACGTCAACCTGCCAGGTCGCATATCCAGCGGCACCCGGCACGAACTTCTTGATGCGCGCCGGCAGCAACGCGTTGTAGATGCGCACCGAGAAGCCGTCGGTCGCAGTGCCCTCCGCCAGCTTCGCCTCGAATTCCAGCGTCTTGTAGTCCGTCCAGTCCATCGTTTTTGTCGGCCGCCACCGGAAAAGCGACGAGTTGGATTTGCCGATGAGGGTGGCCGCGATTGCTCGCGCGGGCGTCGAGGTGTCGCCCGGCGCGTTCTCAGACACGGACGTGAGGCTGCAGTGGAAGTTCGGTGATGTCCCGCCGGGAGTCCACGCCGAGATGTCCCCGGAGGCGAAGTTTTCGATCACCCGCACCGGATCAATCGTGACCGGGTTGTTAGTCAGCCTGATATTGTCGAGCGTCAGCGTCTGCTCGGCGTTCTGCGACGTCCGGTTCACGTAGATCAGAAAGCTCGTAATCTGGTCGCGGACGATGCCGGATACGTCGAACTTGAGGGTACGGAAGCCCGGAATCGCCGAGTCGCTCTGCAACCCGTGCACCCACACACTCTTGTTGTTGTTGTACACCCGGATGGAGTAGCCGTTCCACTCGCCCGCGCTTATCGCGGCGTCCATCTCGAGCGTGGTGTAGCCGCTCCAGTTGCCAGCGGGCGAGAACTCCCGGGAGGCGTAGGCATATGCGCTGTGACCACCAAGCGATCCGGCAATCTCCTGAATGGCTATGGCTTTCCCGGAGCCGCCCGCGCCTGGCGACACCAGGCTGATTGCAGCATACGGGAGATCCTGCACGCGCCAGCCGCTTGTCGTACCGCTCTCGAAGTCGTCAATGGTCATCTGGGCGCCCGCAGCGGACGGGAGCCCTGCAATGGCAAGAGCCAGAATCAGCAGATAGAAGGGTCGCATTGTGCGCGGTCTCCTTTCACACTCGAGTCAACGCTTGTTCCAGACACGTGCCGCGCTTCCCCCCAGAGCGCGTCCGCCCGGCTGAGTACCTCCGAAACTACCACGAATAATGCGCGAAATCAAGCGCTACCCTGCCTCTTCAAGACAACTGACACAGGCGCTTTTGCGCGCATAAGTTCGTCAAAAGCCCGGGTTGGCACGTTTTTTGCACGCTAGAATGGTAATATAGTCCTCAAGAACCTGGTTTTTGAGTTTCCCTGCCCCTTCGTACGGAGGTAAGGGAAGTGTTCGTCTCCTCTGGAGACGGGAAAGGAGAACGAGAATAGGATGAGGACAGTCTTTGTGCTCATGGCGTTTCTGGCAGTTGCGTTGCCGGCCAGCGCGAACTTCGCCACCGGCTTCGAGGCACCGGAGTATGTTGCCGGCGGGCTGACGGGCCAGAACGACTGGGTCGTTGACCCGGCCAGCACCAACTACCGTGTGACCAACGATCCGACGTACGTGATTGCCGGGGCGCAGTCGTACATGGTGTCCGGTAATGCCGGGCGTGCCGCAAGGCATTCCATCGGCCAGGTTGGCGACCTCGTGACTGTGGAGGTCAAGCTGGCGAAGGCGATGTACAACACCGGACAGTGGTGGGTTTCTCTCCAGGACGCAGGCGCTGCCGATCGCAGCCTGGCATTCGGCTTCACCGGTGGGGCCATCCAGTACTACTCGGGAGGCGCGTGGCGGGTCTATCAGTCCAGCTTCAACGGCGCTCAGGTCTATCAGTTCAAGGCCGTGCTCGACTGGGCGGCCCAGACCTGGTCGTTGTGGGTGGACGGCACTGCCGCCGCGACGGATGTGGCGCTCTACAGCGCTAATGCCGTTAAACCGACCACGATCAACTTCTACAGGGGCTACTTGAGCCTTACCGACCTTCCCTCGTATGCCAACTACGCAATCGCGGACGACCTCAACGTCGTCCCCGAGCCTGCGTCGCTGGTTGCGCTGGCGATGGGCCTCGCCGGATTCTCCGGTGTGCTTCGCCGCAAGTAAACCCCTGCTTCGCTTCTGACTGCCGCCCTGCCACCCGGCGGGCGGCAGTCTTGCCTGTCGTCTCGCTCGCCGCAATGCACAAACTTCATCACTGGTTGATTTGCGCTGCTTTTCTTGCGCTCACGGTTTTCATTCCTGCATGCGCCGGAACCATCACCGTCTGCCAGTGCAACATCTACTCCGGCGGGCGCTACACCGAGCAGGACACCTCCGCCGTCACCTACGATACCGCGAAGCGTTTCGCGCAGTGGGTGGCCAGCATCAACCCTTCGGGATCAACACATCCTCCCATCGCCGTCATCGGGATGCAGGAACTCCTCAGCGAGACCGACCGCGTGAAGGTCGAGCAGTTCTTGGAGCAGTACACCGGGGCGGATTGGGCAAGCTCGCGCACCCCGCAGGGCGTCAACAACACAAGCGGCATCGGCTTCTTCTGGAGAACGGGTCTCGTGGAGCACCGGCTCAGCGAGTGGTATCTCGGCGAGAAGGTGCTGGAGACAATAGACAACGGCTACGTGCTCAAGTACGCCGGCAGGCTATTCCGGAAGCTCGGCACGGACGAAGCGTTCGGGCTGTTTACGGGCAAGCTGCTCTGGGGCGGGGCGATCCTCAACGGACACGAAGTGACCGAGGAAGAACGCCGCCAAGAAGCCATCCGGCTGAAGGAGTGGATCGTCAACGGACAGACGGGCTCGCCCGGCATGTCGGGATTCCCCGGAACCGCGCGCATTATCACCAACGATCTCAACACCGATACAGGCACGTCCACCTGGAACGAGATAGACATCGAATTCACCGACCCCAGCAGCCAGCACACACACAACTCGTTCAGCGGGCAGACGATGATGGACTTGTTCGGCAAGCGGCTGGACTATATCTGGTGGGACCGCGACTCGGGCGTCAAGCAGCCGGGAGGGTTCGCCTTCAACCCCACCCGCAGCTCGCACTTCGGCAGCGATCACCGCGCCGTCTATGCCACCATCAACATCCACGCCGTGGACCTGACCCCACCGGCCGTCTCGGTCACCGCTCCAGCTGCGGGAGCACTCGTCACAGGGCCTGTTACGGTGACGGCGGACGCATCGGACGCGAGCGGCATTTACAATGTCGAGTTCTATGTGGACGGCCAGCTTCTCTGGACAGATACCGCCGCGCCATACAGCTTCACCTGGGATCCGGCCGGGCAAGCTATCGGCGTCCACACGATCATAGCGCGAGCCACCGATGCCTCCAGCAACCGCCTTAAGTCGGTCTCGCCGCCAGTGGCCGTTCACTACGGCCCCGATGGTTCGTCTCCGCGAATCGGCGATGCGCGCCTTGAGCCGAACGGGACGGCCGTTGTCCTGTCCGGCAAGACAGTAACATCCGTGTTTTCCGGCGCGTTTTACGTTTCTGAAGACGACCGATCGGCGGCAATCAAAGTCAACAGCGGCGCGATTGTTGCGGTTGGCGACAGGGTAAACGTCGTCGGCACGCTCAGCATGCTCAACGGCGAACGGGAGATTTCGGCGTCGAGCGTTACTGTGTCCGGAACCGGAAGTCTGCCCGTGCCGCTCGGGCTGTCGAACGAGCGGCTGGGCGGTGAGGCGCTCGGCACTTACACTCCGGGCGTGCAGGGGGGAGTGGGACTCAACAACATCGGACTGCTTGTGCGGACGTGGGGCAGGGTGAAGGCCTCGATCAGCGGCTTTTACCTGTACATTGACGACGGGAGCACGCTCGTTGACGGCTACGGCTACACAGGGCTGCGGGTGGATGTGTCAGGCCTGTCCGGCTGGAGCGCTCCGGCCGTGGGCCGCCCTGTGCAAGTGACGGGCATCATCTCCACCGCCACCATCGCGGGCAAGGTACAGAGACGGCTGAGAGTCCGCTCCGCGGCCGACATTGTCACGCTCAACTAGTACCTGCGTACCAGTTCCGGCGGGCTGGTTGACAGGCGCTCTTCGGAAGGCGCAAAATGCTTCGTAAGGGTGCTTTCGCGAATCATTATTCGGGAGACATTACAATGGTTATGAGACGGCTCTCGGACAGGTCCAACCGTGTGGGCTTCACGCTGATCGAACTGCTTGTCGTCATTGCGATCATCGCCATTCTGGGAGCAATCCTGTTCCCTGTTTTCGCGCGTGCTAAGCGTAAGGCCAAGACAACGCAATGCATCAACAATCTCAAGCAGATCGCCACGGCTGTGCGGATGTATGTGGATGACCACAACGGCTACGGCCCACGGGTCTGCAATGTGTATGGCAACGGTAACCCCAACATCAGCGCGCAGGACTCCTTCCTCAGAAACACGAGCGGCCCGTACCGCGACCTGAACTCCTATCTCAAAGGCGACACCATGTGGCAGTGTCCCGACCCTTGCGACTCCTGCTGGAACAACTTCGTGCGCAACGAGATAGACTACCGCTTCAACGAGTGTCTGGGGTACGCCTACGCGCCGGGCAGGGTGTACCGGCCGCGGAAGTTCGACCAGTGCACGCGGCCTGCCCAGTTCTATCTCCTGAGTGACCGGCACAGCAGGCATCACTACGAGCGCTCGGGTGTCAACAGCCCCACTTCGGGCTGGGTGATGCTGATGGTGATGATGGACGGGCACGTGGTAACGAACGTCAAGCCCTACAGCCCGGAATGGAAGGACTCGCGCGGTCAACTGAAGTACGCCCACTGGGACTTCCCCGAGTGTCACGCCAACGACCGCTACGTTATGGGCGAATACTAGAAAGGCCTTCGTTTGCTTAACCTGAAGTGGCTTACCGCGATCGGCGGCGTTGCATGGCTGTTCCGCCGCCTGGTCAGGCCTGGTTTGAAGCTGCATTCGCGCACGGCGTGGCTGGCGGCCAGCGTGGCGTTTGCGTCGCTGTCGGGTGTGGCTGGTGCCGACCCGGCTTACGTCCTCATCACCATTCTGCACACGAACGACCTGCACGGCAGTATCGTGCCGGGTGAAGGCCCGGGCGGGCTCGCGCGCGCGGCCACCGTTGTCAGGCAAATTCGCGCGGAGATGCCCAACGTGCTTCTGCTCGAAGGTGGCGACGTGATCCACGGGCAGCCGGAGGACTACATCTCCGGCGGAGCCGCCACCATCAGCGCAATGAACGCCGTGGGCTATGACGTTATGACCGCGGGCAACCACGAGTTCGACTTCGGGCTGCAGGTCACGCGGGACGCGATGCGCCACGCCACCTTCCCGTTCCTAGCGGCAAACATCCGCGCAGCTTCCGGCGGGCAGTGGGACAGGCTGCAGCCGCACATCATCAAGGAAATCCAGGGGGTGCGCATTGCGATTTTCGGGCTGGCATCGCTGGACACCATATCGCTGCACTGGCCGCCCAGCATCCGCGACATCATCATTGACGATCCCATCGTGACCGCCAAACGCATCGTGCCCGAACTGCGAAAGCAGGCGGACGTCGTGATCGCCCTGTCGCATATGGGGGTGAACCCGGACAAACAGATGGCCGCCGAGGTGCCGGGCATAGATTTTATCGTCGGCGGTCACACGCATACGGCCATTCGGGAGTGGACTTGGATCGGCGATACGCTCGTCACGCAGACGGGCTACGGGGCCCGCAACCTAGGGCGCATTGACTTCATCGTCCGCAAGGACAGCGGCGCTGCTGAGATCACATCGGTCAACGGCAGGCACAAGCTCTGGAACAGGCTGCGGAACGTGCCGCTCGACGCTTCGTATCCGGAAGGGCCGCTCATCGCCATCGGAGACGACGTGCCGGAAGACCCGGATGTGCTGAAAGCGTATCAGCCCTATCGCGACCGGGCCGCCGCGCTGGCGCAGGAGGTGATCGGTAGCGCCTCGGCCGCCATCCTGCCGGCGCCGGCAGGGCAGGAGAGCGCCGCCGCCAGTCTCGTCGCCGATGCCGTCCGCGCCGCGGGCGGGTCGGATTTGGGCGTCGTGGACGCGAACTCGGTGAAGGGTGAGCTTGCCGCCGGCCCGGTCACCGCAGGGCAGGCATTCGGGCTCATCGGAGGATACACGCGCCAGCACCTTGTGACCGCGAAGATGACCGGCGATGAGATCATTGGAGGCCTGAACGCCCGCGCCGGCCGCAAGAAGCAGATTACGACCGCCATATCGGGCGCTTCGACCGAGTGGGAGATAAGCGGCGATACCCCCGTCGTGAAGCGTCTGACCATCGGCGGGCAGACGGCCGGCCCGGAGAAGCTCTACACCGTCACCACACAGGCGTACGTGATGATGGAGATGATGGAAGCAGCCCCGGGTGTCGAGGTCACATGGGAGACCTGGGACACCACCCGCGAGGCGGTTATCTCCTATATCAAGGAGCGGAAGACCGTCTCGCCTCCCGCCCTTGACAGAGTCAGGCGGGTGGAGCAGCCGTAAGACAGTGCGCGCTCTCGGGTCTGCTGCAATCTGGGAATCCGGCCTGGCGCGCTGCGCTGTCGCCCTGCTGATTGTTCTTGCCGCCTGCTTGTGCGTTTGCGGATGCACCGGAAAAGCGAAGAAGGATCCCGGACGTGTGCGTCTGGTGCTCGCCTGCTGGGAGGGCCCGGAAGGGCTGGCGTCTCTTACCCGCCTGCTTGACCGCTACAAGGCTGCTCACCCGAACGTGGACATCGAAATCCAGCAGGTACCGGGGTCGCAGTATTACCAGCGTATCAAGATTCAGTTTGCCGCGGGCGTCGCGCCCGACATCATGCAGCTCGCTTACAACCAGCTTCCGACATTCGCTGCCCGCAACACGCTGCAGCCTCTCGACGAGCTGATCGAACGCGACGGCTTTCCCGTGGACGAGATGTTCGCCGAGCTCCTCCCCGCCCTGAAATACCAGGGCCGCTTCTACGGACTCCCGCGCGGGTGGACGACGTTCGTGCTGTACTACAACAAGGACATGTTCGACCAGGCGTGCGTGCCGTACCCGCGCGAAGGCTGGACGTGGGCTGATTTTCTTGACGCGAGCAAGAAGATCGCCGCCGACCGAAACGGCGACGGCAAACCCGATCAGTTCGCCTGCGACGCGCCGCTGCAGTCCGACGGAATAGCGTTCTGGATTTGGCAGAACGGAGGGCGGCTGTTCACGCCCGACATGAGCTGCTGCCTGCTCGACGAGCCGGCCGCGATTGAGGCCGTCCAGTTTCTTGCCGATTGCCAGTACAAGCACAAAGTCTTCCCGTCCCCCGAACAGGCACAGGACCTGGGCGGCGGCGGCGAGATGTTCCGCGCCGGGCGGCAGGCGATGTTCATTCAGGGGCGCTGGGGATGCCAGAGCTTCCGCGACGCGAAATACGCCGACGGACGCCCGCTCAACTGGGACGTGGGGCCGGTCCCGATGAAGAAAGAGACCGCCACAGTGCTCTTCGCGAATTGCTACGTCCTGCGCAAGGATGGCCCAAATCTGGAAGAAGCGTGGAAGCTGATGCAGTGGCTTTGCGGCAAGGAGGGTCAGAAGCACCAGGCCGCCACCGGGCGCGACATGCCTTCGTTCGTGTCCGTCGCCGAGTCGCCGGTGTTCCTCGACCCCAATACGCCGCCCGAAAACGACTGGGAGTTTCTGAGGGCCGCGCGCTATGCCCGTCCGCTCGAGGTGGACCCCAACACTGGCACCTTTGAAGAGCTTGCCAGATCGGAGCTGACCCAGATTTTCACAGCGCGCAAAGATGTGGCCGAGAGCATGCGTGCGCTCACCCACCGCGTGAACGCCATCCTAAGCGCCGGAAAGGACGGGAACGTGCAGTGAGCCGCCGCGACACTCTTGCAGCCATCGGTTTCCTGAGCCCGAGCTTTGTGGGGCTGCAGGTGTTCGCGGTGCTGCCCATCTTCGGAGCGCTGGGCATCAGCCTCCTGGAATGGGACATCCTGACCCCACCGCGCTTCGTCGGGCTCGCCAATTATGCCGCCATCTGGAGAGACCTGACGCACGGCGAGGCCTTCCGGCAGGTGCTTGTGAACACACTCTATTTCACCGCCGCCACAGTGCCGCTCGCCATGGCCGTCTCACTCGGCATCGCCCTGCTGATGAACCGCAAGCTTATGGGCGTGGCTGCGTTCCGTGTGATCTTCTTCCTGCCGGCGGTCACCAGCATCGTCGCACTGTCCATAGTGTGGCGCTCCTTGTACAACCCGGAGTCGGGCCTCATCAACAAGCTCCTCTCCACGGTCATCGCCAACCCGCCCGGATGGCTCGCCGACCCGTACTGGGCCATGCCCGCGATCATCATTATGAGCGTATGGGCGGGGCTGGGGTACAACGCCATTCTCTACCTTGCGGGGTTGCAGGGCATCGGCGCGAGCTATTACGAGGCGGCGCGCATTGACGGGGCGAACCCCTGGCAGATGTTCCGGCATGTCACTTGGCCGCTGCTGTCGCCGACAACGCTGTTCATTTTCACGATGTCGGTCATCAGCGGGTTTCAGGTGTTCACGCAGATCTACATGATGACCGGCGGCAAGCCGACGCCGCAGACAAGCGTCTATGTGTACCACGTGTACACCGAGGCGTTCACGATGTTCCACATGGGCTACGCGTCCGCGCTTGCCTTTGTGCTGTTTCTGATCATCCTTTCCGTGACGCTGCTGCAGCTCTCCGTCACGCGCAGATGGATTCACTACGGAAGCTGATGAAGAACCGCGAGCGCTTCGGCAACCTGTGCACTTACATCGTCCTCGGGCTTCTCAGCCTGAGCATGATCGTGCCGTTTGTGTGGATGATCATCGGGAGCCTGCGCAGCACGACGGAGTTCTTCCTGCCGCTCGAGCAGCTTCTGCCGAGCGGCGCTCACTGGAACAACTACCTGCAGGCGTGGAAGACCGTGCCCTTCGCCAACTTCTTTCTCAACAGCCTCATCGTGGCGGTCGTCGTGACCCTGGCGCAGCTCGTCACATCCACGTTCGCCGCGTACGCGTTCTCGCGCCTCAACTTCCGGGGCCGCGACGCGCTCTTTATCGCCTATCTCGCCACCATGATGGTGCCCACGCAGGTGACGATGATTCCGCTGTTCATTCTGATGGTGAAGTTGCGCTGGATTGACTCGTTCGCGGCGCTCATCGTGCCCTTCGTCGCGAGCGCCTATGGCTGCTTCCTGCTAAGACAGTTCTTCATGACCATCCCGAAGGAGCTGGAGGAGGCCGCGCATATTGATGGCGCGAGTCACTGGACTATCTATCTGCGGATCATGCTGCCGCTCTCACGTCCGGCGCTGACGGCGTTCGGGCTGATCGCGTTTCTCGGAAGCTGGAACAGCTTTATCTGGCCGCTTATCGTCATCAACCGCCCCACGATGAAGACCATCCCCATCGGGCTGCAGTCGCTGCAGGGGTTCTATGGCGACGCGAACTGGCCGGTGCTCATGGCGGGTGCGGTGATGGCCGCGCTGCCGATTCTTGTTCTGTTTCTCCTCGCCCAGAAGCAGTTTATCGAAGGGATCACCCTCACCGGCCTGAAAGCCTAAACCGCGCTTTCGGCCTTGACAGCCCGGCCCTCCTGTCGCACCATAGGCATGAGGACTCAGATGAAAAAGCTGTTCTGCGCTCTTGTGCTGCTCGCATCGTCCGCACCTGGATGGGCGGCGTACACCGTCCGCATCTCCGATCTGGGGTACGCCCCGAACCCTCCCAACCCGGTCGTCGTGTACGGGTGTGTGACCTCTGAGTCGCCGCTGGTGCTGTCGGACGGCAGGGGGGAGATAACGGTTACGGGAATCACCGGCAAGCCGGGCGATTTTCTGATCGTCGAGGGCGACTATGCCGAGGGCGTTCTGGCGGCATCACAGGCGCCCTGCAAGTCAACTCTCTACGCCGGTCCCTGCCGGACTGAGATGGTGTATGTCCCAGCCGGGGCTTTTCTGATGGGCAACAATGGCAGCGAGCCATACTCGGCGACAAGCGAACTGCCGCAGCACCAGGTGACCCTCTCCGGCTACTGGATCGGCAAGTACGAAGTGACTCGGGGCGACTACCGCGCCTTTATGCAGGCGGGCGGCTACAGCAATCCCGCGTACTGGTCGAGCGCGGGCTGGACGTGGAAGGAAGGCCGCGACCGCACCGAGCCCGATTCCTGGGCCGAGCAGCAGGACTGGGGCACGGGGCCCTTTACACAGACTGACGCTCATCCTGTGGTTGCCGTAAGCTACTACGAGGCCGAGGCATACTGCGCGTGGGCAGGCGGACGGTTGCCCACGGAAGCGCAGTGGGAGAAGGCCGGCCGCTGGACCGGCAGCTACCCGAACATCTATCCCTGGGGCAGTGTGTATGATGCCCAGAGGTCAAACAACACCAACGACACGCTGTACCCGGGTTATCAGACGGCGCCGGTGGGGTGCTACCCCTCCGGAGTGAGCCCGTACGGATGCCATGACATGGCCGGCAACGTCGCCGAATGGTGCCTGGACTGGTTCAGCAGCAGCTACTACAGTGTCTCGCCCACCCAGGACCCGCAAGGGCCGGCCACCGGCACATATCGCGCCATCCGGGGCTGCGGCTGGAACGGCACGGACTACTGTGCCCGCGTCTCGGCCCGCAGCAACAACCGCCCGGAGAACTACTGGACCAAATCGTTCGGGTTCCGGTTCGCGCGCTAAGACCGGCTGAGAGAGGCGGACTCAGGAGATAAGCCACGACGTGGATTCATGGCGGCATGTGGTCGCCCCTGCCGCGCAAGAACAGCTCAACCCCAACGGCGATGGAGCGTGAGGCGGATCGCACACCACTCCCTTTCGCGGCGGTAAACCTGTATAATACCTGCTGACATGAAGAAGGTCGTGAGCGTAAGTCTCGGAAGCGCGAAGGGTGACTTTCAGACGACGGTCCGCTATCTAGGGCAGGACATTGAGATCAGCCGCGCCGGCACGAACGGCAGCCTCACCGATTACGCCGCAAAGCTCCGCGAGCTGGATGGCAAGGCGGATGCTATCGGGCTTGGCGGTGCCGATATGTACGTTTACGCAGACGGGCGGCGCTATACGTTCCGCGAGATCAGCAAGCTCGCGGCTCTGGTGAAGCAGACGCCGGTCGTGGACGGAAGCGGGCTTAAGAACACGCTGGAGCGCGAGTGCGTCCGCTATCTCAACGCGCGCGGCATTGTGCATTTCGGCGAGGTGAACACGCTGATGGTGTGTGCGGTGGACAGGTTCGGGATGGCCGAGGAGATCGCCGCCTGCGGCGGCCCGGCCATCTACGGCGACCTGATGTTTGCGCTAGGGCTGCCGATTCCGATCCGGTCGTTTCGCCTAGTCAGGCCGCTCGCCGCGCTCATCCTACCGGTGGCGGTGAGGCTGCCGTTCCGGTGGCTCTATCCGACAGGAGCGAAACAGGATGTGGCGCGCCCGCGGTTCGGGTGGGCATACTCGTGGGCGGATGTCATCGCGGGGGACCGGCACATGATCCGCCGGCGCATGCCGGAGGGCGAAGGGTCGCTCGCGGGCAAGACGATTATCACCAACACGACCACGGCGGAGTTCCGGGACGAGATTGCAAGCCGCGGCGCGAAGCGGCTCATCACGACAACCCCCGCCTTCGGGGGGCGCTCACCGGGCACAAACGTAATGGAAGCGGCGATCGTGGCGGCCTCAGGCAAAGACGCGCGTGGCTTGACGCCGGACGACTTCAGCCGCATGCTGAAAGAACTCCGCTGGAAACCGGAGGTTACCGATTTATGAATATGATGCACGGATATGGAAAGGGCGCGGGCATGGTTCTCGCATTGATGATTCTGGTTCTCGTTCTGGCGGCGCTGCCTTCCCGGGCGCAGGACTCCGGCGCCACCGGTGTCAGCGCAAAGAGCTTCGAGCGCAGGATTACGCTGTCGGTGGGCGCGAACTACCTCCTGTTTCTGCCGAAAGACTACACTGCGGACAGCGACAAGCGCTGGCCGCTGATTCTCTTTCTGCACGGAGCGGGCGAGCGTGGAAACGACGTGCAGAAGGTGAAGATCCACGGCCCCATCAAGGTGGCGGAGGCAAAGGGTGACTTCCCGTTTATAGTCGCCGCTCCGCAGTGCCCGGAAGGAGTCTGGTGGGACAGCAAGCTGGACACGCTCTTTGCGCTGCTCGATGAGCTTGCGGACAACTACCGGATTGATAAGGACCGCGTCTATTTGACCGGGCTGAGCATGGGCGGATTCGGCACATGGGCTCTGGCCATCGCGGATCCTCAGCGCTTCGCCGCCATCGCGCCCATCTGCGGCGGCGGGAACGCGTTCACCGTTGGGGCTATCAAGGATATGCCCGTCTGGGTGTTCCACGGCGCGAAGGACACCACCGTGCCGATCAAGCGTTCCGAGGACATGGTGGCGGCGCTGAAGAATGCGGGCGCGCCAGAGGTGAAGTTCACCGTGTATCCCGAGGCCGGGCACGACTCGTGGACCGAGGCGTACAACAATCAGGAGCTGTACGACTGGTTCCTGGCGCACAAGCGCAAGCCTGCCGAACCTGCAAAGGCCCCGGAGGCGTCAGAGTAGAAAGACGCCACCCGCTTACCCTATGGAACGATTTGCCTTCATCATACACCCCCTGAACGCGAAGGACGTCGCGCGGCAGTACCCGGTCGCGAAGTACCTGCCCGACCGCTTGGTCGAATGGGCCATCAAGCACAAGGATCCGTTTGTCGTAAGCCACATCACAGGCGTTCGCGCGGCCGGCGGGACCGAGGCCGAGGGCTGGTTCATCGCCTGTCCGCTGACGCCACGCCAGCTCCTTTCGCTGCCCGAGGAGGAGGTGTGGAAGCGGCTTGTGATTGCGGCGCGGCTGGCCGAGGAGCGGGGCGCGAAGATTATGGGGCTCGGCGCGTTCACGTCGGTGGTGGGCGACGGCGGCGTGACGCTCAGCAAGAGGGTGAACATCGCCATTACGACCGGCAACAGCTACACTGTGGCGGCCGCGGTTCAGGGCGCCAGGCGCGCCGCGGAGATGCTCGAGGTTCCCCAGCACGAAGCGCGCGTGGCGATTGTGGGGGCGACCGGCTCCATCGGAAAGACCTGCGCGAAGCTGCTAGCGCGGGACTATCCCGAGATCGTGCTTGTGGGACGCAGCCCGGACAAGCTGGAAGCGCTCGCGGCCGAGATACGCGAAGGCTCGGCGGCCCACGTGAGCATCAGCACATCGGTGGCGGACAGCCTGCCTTCGGCGGACATCGTCGTGACGGTGTCGAGCGCTGTGGACGCAATCGTGCTGCCCGGCCACCTGAAGCCTGGGGCGGTCGTCTGCGACGTCGCGCGGCCGAGGGATGTGTCTGTCCGCGTGGCGAGGGAGCGCGACGACGTGCTGGTGATCGAGGGCGGCATCGTGGACCCACCCGGCGAAGTGGACTTCCACTTCGACTTCGGTTTTCCGCCCGGCAAGGCGTACGCCTGCATGTCCGAGACGATGGCGCTCGCGCTGGCGGAGCGCTACGAGAGCTTCACGCTCGGCAAGGACGTGTCGGTGGAGCAGGTGGACGAGATAACGGCGATGGCGGAGTCGCAAGGGTTCCGGCTGTCGGGCTTCCGCAGCTTCGAGCGCGCCGTTGACGACGCGGATATCGAGCGCATCATCGAAAACGCCAGAAACAGGCGCAGGACGGAGCAGACGGCCTAACGGGCGCGGGGCAGGGCAACGCGCCCCCGCAAGAGAAGTTCAGATTCGTCAAATAACGTACTCTGAGGAGAAGCAAAGATGAGAAAGATCAGATCAGGCATCATCGGGACCGGGTTCATCGGCCCGGCGCACATCGAGGCCGCGCGGCGGCTGGGTTTCGTCGAGGTCGCCGCTTTGGCGGAGATGGACCAGGTGACGGCGGACGCGAAGGCAAAGCAGCTTTCGGTCGCCCAGGCGTACGGCGATTACAAGAAGCTGCTCGCCGACCCCTCCATCGAGGTCGTGCACCTGTGTACCCCGAACACGCTGCACTACCCGCTGGCGGTGGAGGCGCTGAAGGCGGGCAAGCATGTTTTCAGCGAGAAGCCGCTCGCGATGAACTCGAAGGAGTCGGCCGAGCTGGTGCGGCTTGCAAAAGAGACGGGCAAGATCAACGCCGTTGATTTCAACTACCGTTTCTATCCGCTGAACCAGGAGACCCGACAGCGGGTGCAGTCGGGAGAGTATGGCCGCCCGCTGGTGATTACCGGCAGCTACCTGCAGGACTGGCTGCTTCTGGCGACCGACTACAACTGGCGCATCGAGCCCGAGGCTGGCGGCGAAAGCCGCGCGGTGGCCGACGTCGGCAGCCACTGGTGCGATTTGCTGATGTACATCACGGATCAGAAGATCACGCGGGTGTATGCAGACCTGGCGGTGATCCACAAGACCCGCATGAAGCCGAAGAAGGCCATCGAGACCTACGCCGGCAAAGAACTGACGCCCGAAGACTACGAGCCGGTGCCCGTGACGACCGAAGACTATGGAACGGTGCTGTTCGAGATGGACGGCGGCACGCGCGGGACGTTTACGGTCTGCCAGGTTGCGGCGGGCCGCAAGAACCGGCTGTACTACGAGATTGACTGCGAGAACGCCGCGTTCGCCTTCGACCAGGAGGACGTGGAGCGGCTGTGGATCGGCCGCAGGGACAGCGCGAACCAAGTGCTGATGCGCGACGCCTCGCTGCTGTCGGCCGAGGCGAAGGCCTGCGCCGGCTACCCCGGCGGGCACCCGGAAGGCTACCCAGACGGGCTCAAGAACTTCATGCAGGCGTTCTATACGTTCGTAGCCGAGGGCAGCGATCCGAACGGCGGCAAGGTCCCCTTCCCGACCTTTGTGGACGGACACAACGAGATTGCCATCGTCGAGGCGGTGCTCGAGTCCAACAAGTCGAAGCAGTGGGAGGAAGTGAAGTACTGACGGGCAAGGCGGACCGAAGGCGGCGTCCCGTTTTGCGCTCGCCGGCGGTCTTAAGTGCGGCGGCGAGCGCCGGCGGGCCAATCGGTCACGCATTGCAGCAGGGATGAACTCCTCGTTCCGCGAAGTATAATAGTTGCGCGGGGCGCGGTGCCTCGCGTTCACGGGGGGTGCGGCAGATAACAACTGGAGGCACATTTGAGCACTGACACTATTTCGCGCCGCGATTTTCTTATCGGGGCGGGCGCGATTTCGGCCGGCGTTTTTCTGCTGAATCAGGAAATTCTGGCGGACGCGGCGGCGGCCCCCGCTCCGGCCGGCCCACCGGTGGGCATCGGGGTCATCGGACTCGGGCTGCAGGGCAGGGATATTCTGACCGCGCTGGCGAAGCTGCCGTCCGCGTCCGTTGTCGCCATCTGCGACACCTACGAGCCCTACGCCAAGCGGGCTCTGGAGACGGCCGCCAAGGCTACGTCCTTCACGGACTACAAGCAGCTTCTGGAGCATCAGGGCGTGGAGGCCGTCATCGTCGCCACGCCGAGCCATCGGCACAAGCAGATTGTTCTGGACGCGCTTGCGGCTGGAAAGCACGTTTACTGCGAGTCGCCGATCGCCAGCACCCTCGAAGAGGCGAAGGAGATCGCAAAGGCGGGATTGGCGGCGAAGCAGGTGTTTCAGTCGGGGCTGCAGATGAGGTCGAGCCCGCTGCACAAGCATGTGTTTTCGTTCGTGAAGGCCGGAGTTCCGGGTGCCATCGCCGAATGCCGGGCGCAGTGGCACAAGAAGCAGAGTTGGCGCAGAATGGCGCCGACGCCCGAGCGCGAGGCCGAACTGAACTGGCGGCTGTCGAAAGCGACGAGCGCCGGGCTGTTGGCCGAGGTTGGCGTGCATCAGGTGGATGTCATGAACTGGTATCTCAACCAGTTGCCCGTGGCGGTTACGTCGTTCGGCGGCATCCGCAAGTGGACGGACGGCCGGGAGATGGCCGACACAGTGCAGGCTGTGTTCGAGTATCCTGAGCAGACGAACTTCCTCTACGACGCAACCCTCGCGAATTCGTTCGAAGGCGCGTACGAGTGCCTGTACGGAAGCGAGGCGGCGATCATGCTGAAAGGCGAGCGCGGCTGGATGGTCAAGGAAGTGGACTCGGCCATGCTCGGGTGGGAACCGTACGCTCACAAGGAGAAAGTGGGCGACGAGACGGGCATCGCGCTCGTCGCGAACGCGACCAAGATCATCGCGAAGGGCAAGGAGCCGGGCGAAGAGGCCGCTGACGCGGGGAAGGATGCGCTCTACTATGCCATGGAGGAGTTCGCTGCCGCGGTCCGGGGCGGAGCGAAACCAGAGGCCGGCCCTCAGGCGGGCTACACGGCCGCAGTGTGCGCAATCAAGGCGAATGAGGCCTTGCTGAACGGCGCAAAGGTCACATTCCAGAAGGAGTGGTTCGACCTCGCCTGATTACATAGGTAGTGACGTTTGGCCGGCAGCGCCGGCGGACGGCAGTAATGACATGTGTTGTGGAAGGTAATAGGTAATGGATCTGGAAACGAAGAGCACAGACGCGAAGAATCTTTCGCGCAGGGACTTTCTGAAGGCCGCCGGAGCTACGGCGGCGGGCCTGGCGGTTACGTCGGTGGCGAAGAGCCCCGTTTACGCGGTCGCGCCCGCGCGCGTGATCGGCGCGAACGACCGCATCAACATCGGGCATATCGGTGTCGGAGGCATGGGCGGCGGCCATGTGAACATGGTCAAGGAGCAGCCCGCCGAGGTGAACGTCAAGTCCATCGCGGTCTGCGATGTCTTCGACAAGCGCGCCCTGGCGAATGGTAACAACGCCGGCCTCCCCGCCAGCATGGCGTTTCGCGACTATAGGAAAGTCCTCGAGATCAAGGGCTTGGACGCCATCATCATCGGCACCCCCGAGCACTGGCACGCACCCATCGCGCTGGCCGCAATGGAGCAGGGCATTCACTGCTACATCGAGAAGCCGATGTGCCGCACCCTCAAAGAGACCGAGCAGCTCCTCGAGACCGCGAAGCGGACAAAGTGCGTTGTGCAGATCGGGTCGCAGGGCTGCAGCGACGCGAAGTGGCGCACCGCTGGCGAGCAGATCAAGAAGGGCAAGATCGGCAAGGTCGTTCTGAGTCAGGGCGGGTACTGCCGCAACAATCCGGGCGGCGAGTGGAACTACGGCTTTGACGATGACGCGAAGCCGGGCGTGAACCTCGACTGGGACGCGTGGCTCGGCAAGACGGGCAAGAAGATTCCGTGGAATCCGGAGCACTACTTCCGCTGGCGCAAGTATCGCCGGTATTCCGCCGGCATCCTGTCGGACCTGTTCCCGCACAGGCTGCACCCGCTGATGATCGCCTGCGGCGCGGACTATCCGACGCAGGTTATGACCGTCGGCTCGATCATTGCGACCCCGGACCGCGACGTGGCCGACACGACTCAGTGCCTCGTGCAGTTCCCTAACGGCTCGCAGATGATCCTGATCGGATCCACCGTCAACGAGACCGGCCCCGAGGATCTTATCCGCGGAACGAAGGCGGACATCTACTTCGGCGGCGGCAAGGTTCAGATCAGGCCGCAGCGCCCGTTCGTGGACGAGATTGATCAAGAAGACGTCGAGATCGTAGGCCCCGGCGAGAGCCAGAGCGAGCATCAGCGCAACTGGTTCCACTGCATCCGCACCGGTGAGACCCCGAACTGCAACATTGACCTCGCGGCCAAGGTTCAGACGGTGGTTTGCCTGGCCGAGATGGCCTGGCTACAGGGCAAGACGATGAACTTCGACCCGGTCAAGAAGAAGATCGTCTAGCCGCAGGCAGAAAAGAGATATCTGACAGGAGCCGGGGGCACGGCGTGGCCGTGTCCCCGGCTTTTTTCGCGCCCCGCCGCGCCATTCTGGTATGATGCGAGCTATGGACGACCGCAGTCTGGTTATGGTTTCGCGGCACGCGATGGCGACGCGCTTTGAGATTGCACTCACCGGCGCTGAACCCCACCGCCTGCGCGCGGCCGGGGAAGAAGCGTTGGACGAAATATCGCGCGCCGAGGAGATGTTCAGCGCCTACCTCCCCTCCAGCCTGACCTACCACATCAACGAGCACGCGGGACTGCGTCCTGTGAAGGTCGGTCACGAGGCTCTGCTGCGTTTGGAGCGCATTGTCGCCATGTGCATGGCCACGGGTGGCGCGTTCGACATCACCGTTCGCCCGCTTCTGCGCGCCTGGGGGCTGACGGGCGAACGCGAGCCGGGTACCGACGCCGAGATTGAGGAGGCGCGCACGCTCACCGGGACGCATCACATCAAGCTCGGGGGGGACGACTGGACGGTCTCGTTCGACAGGCCCGGCGTGGAACTCGACTTCGGGGCTGTCGGCAAGGGGGTAGCCCTCGACAACGCGGCGGCCGCTCTCAGGCAGTGCGGTGTCCGGTCGGCCCTTATTCACGGCGGAACGAGCAGCGTGACGGCAATCGGGACTCACAGCGACAGCCGGGGCTGGCGCGTGGCGGTCGCGGACCCGGACCCGCACGAACCCGGCCGGGTGCTCGCCGAGACCTGGCTTTACGACAGCAGCCTGGGCGTCTCGTGCACCGCCGGGAAGACCGTTATGCGAGACGGCGAGGTTGTGGGCCACATTATTGACCCGCGAACCGGCCGGCCCGCCCAGGGTGCCGTGCTGGTGGCCGTTGCCGCGCGGGACGCCACGTTCTGCGATGCGTACTCGACAGCGCTCATCGTGCTGGGAGAGGAAGGCTTGGAGCTACCCGAGCTATGCAGCGGGGGCGTGAGCTGCCTTGTTGCCTTGCGGCGCGGCGACGGCGGCTTGAACATCGTCACAACCGGCTCGTACTGGCAGGGCGAAAGCCCAGGGCCGCTCATTCCCGAGCAGGAGGGTATTTCCGAACCGTGACCCGCGCAGGATGAATGGCTGGAAGTCTCCTTCGTCTCGTCTGAGGTGGGCGCTCGGGCTCTTCGCCGCGCTGGCCATCGCCGACGGCCGCGCCCTTGCGTGGACGCCGGTAGGCGACGGCTTCGAGTATCAGAAGTTCACCCTGCCGCACCCGAACAACGTGTTCGTCGTGCGGATGGACCGGGCGAATCCGAACTGCACGATCGACAGCATGGTGGCGGGCGGCACGGTGTCCGGCGCGCGCGAGACCGTGCGCGACCAGGTGAAGCGCTACGACGGCGCGATCAATACCTGGGGCGGACGCTGGAAGCGGCGAAACAAGGCCGTCGCCGCCATCAACGGCGACTTCTTCAACCCACGCACCGGCGTTCAGACGGGCGGGCAGATTCTTGGCGGGTGGTACGCGCACCGGTTCTTCGAGTATGGCGGCATGAGCGGATTCGTGTGGACGCTGGACAGGGAGACGTTCATCGGCGACTGCGTGAGCCACAAGCGCGAGGAGCAGGCCGCGCGGTTCGGTGTGACGGCGGCCCGGAACTGGGGATCAGCCGCGTCAACGAACCCCGCCAGACAAACGAACTCGTGCTCTACACTCCCCACTTCGACGCCACGACGATGACTTCGGGCAACGGCGTGGAAGTGCTCGTGCAGGTGAACGGCCCGGTCGGCCTCACGGTGCCCGGCCTAGAGCCGCGCGGGGAACCGTGCTCGATGTCCGCAGCGGCAAAGGCTCCACACCCATCCCGTTCGACTGCGTGGTGCTCTCGGCCGAGGGACGCGACGCCGATGCGCTCGCGAAAGCAGCCTCGCCCGGAGGCAGAGTCACGTTTTCGCAGGTTCTGAGCACTTGGGAGAAGGACTGCGAAACGCGGCGTCCGCTCGACTGGCGGCGGTCATACTCGTGCGTGGGCGGCAACTTCACCTTTCTGCGCGACGGCCGGATTGTGGAGACGGACAACAAGGGCCTGCTCATCCGCACCCCCCGCACCGCCATCGCATACAACGCCCACTACGTGTTCTTCATCGTCTGCGACGGGCGCGACCCGGGCGTGAGCGTGGGGATGAACATGGCCGAGCTTGGCGCGTTCTGCCGGGACGAGCTAAAGGCCACATGGGGCACGAACCAGGACGGCGGCGGCTCCTCGACCCTGTGGATCAACGGGAAGGTGGTCAACAAGACTTCGGACGGCCCGGAGCGCCCGGTCGCGAACGGCAGCGTCATGGTCAATCTGCTTCCGGAGGTCCGCAGCCACCGACTCGCGCAAAGCGTGCGAATCGCGCTCAAGAACGCTGTGGAACTGCGGCTTGGACCCGGCATGAACTATGCGGCGGCAGCAACAGCCGAGGCAGGTTCCGCTGGCAGAGTATCCGCCCACGGGCTGAACGGCATCCTGGGGCTGGGCGGACATTGGTGGAAGGTGGAGGTTGCCGAAGGCGCGGGCTGGGTCTGCGAGAAGGACATCAGGCTGGCACCTGTCGGCCCCGGCGAGTCTTACTCCGTTTTTCAGGACTCCCACTGACGAACCCGGCCGGACAACAACAGCGCCGGGTCTGGTGCTACTTCCCGGCCATCATCGCCGCGACATCGTCCCCGACCATTCCGATCGGCTTGATGTCGAATTTCCCCACAAGTACCTTCGCCACGTTCGGCGAAAGGAACGCGGGCAGGGTCGGGCCCAGCCGGATTCCCTTGACACCCAAATAGAGCAGCGCCAGTAGAACGGCCACGGCATTCTGCTCGTACCAGGCGATGTTGTATGAGATCGGCAGATCGTTGATGTCCTCGAGCCCGAAGACTTCCTTCAGCTTGAGGGCGATCACCACCAGCGAGTACGAGTCGTTGCACTGGCCGGCGTCCAACACGCGCGGAATGCCGCCGATGTCGCCGAGTTCCAGCTTGTTGTAGCGGTACTTCGCGCAGCCGGCCGTAAGGATCTGGTGTCCTTCGGCAGAGCGGCGGCGACATCCGTGAAGTACTGCCGCTCCTTCTTCCTGCCGTCGCAGCCAGCCATCACAACGAAGCGCTTGATGGAGCCTGACTTGACGGCATCCACAACCTTGTCCGCGAGGGCCAGCACCTGATTGTGCGCGAACCCTCCCACGAGCTTGCCTGTCTCCAGCCCGGTGGGCGGCTTGCAGTCCTTCGCCCGCTCGATCAGCTTCGAGAAGTCCTTCGCGCCGCCATCCGCCCTATCCGGAACGTGGGTGGCGCCCGGGTAGCTGACCACGCCGGTGGTGAACAGCCGGTCGAGATAGGTGTTCTCGAGCTTGAGCGGAACCAGGCAGTTGGCCGTCATCAGAATCGGCCCGTTGAACGCCTCGAAATCCCGTGTCTGATGCCACCACGACCCGCCGTAGTTGCCCACGAAGTGCCCGTACTTCTTGAACGCCGGGTAGTAGCTCGCCGGAAGCATCTCGCCGTGCGTGTAAACGTCCACGCCCATGCCCTCGGTCTGCTTCAGCAGCTCTTCCATGTCCTTCAGATCGTGCCCGGGGATGAGGATACCCGGATTGTTCCGAACTCCGAGGTTCACTTCGGTGATCTCGGGGCTGCCGTAGGCGGAGGTGTTCGCCTCGTTCAAGAGCGCCAGGGCCGCGACGGACATCTCGCCGGCCTTCATCACCAGCCTCACCATCTCGTCAACCGAGAGGTCCTTCGTCGTCGAATCGAGGGCTTCCATGATGAAGGCGTAGATCTCGGCCTTCTCGTGTCCCAGCACGGCGGCGTGCCAGGCGTAGGCGGCGATCCCCTTGCAGCCGATAGTCAGCAGATCGCGCAGCGACCGGACGTCCTCGTTCTCCTGAGCGGTGATGCGCACTTCGCCGGATCCGGCCTTTGCGAGGATTTCGGCGTCATCGGCCGGGCTCCAGGCGGCGCAATCGGGCAGCGCTTCGGCGAAGCCGCTGCCGTTCTTTTCCTTGTAGGCCGCCAGAAACTCCGCCTTGATCGCGTCTCGCACGGCGAGCGCCTCGCGGATGTGCTCCACAATGGTGCCATTGTCCCACGCGACGTTTGTGACGGTTACGAATAGGCCCTGATAGACCGCGCGCCCGTACTTCTTGTCAACCGGGCCGAACTGGCCGAGCCTGCTGGCAAAAACAGATATCCCCTTGCACACGTAGATAAGCAGATACTGAAGATCGGCGGTCTCCGGTGCCTTGCCGCATATTCCCCTGATGCTGCAGCCCTCGTTCTTGGCTGTCTCCTAGCACTGAAAACAATACACTGCTGATGCCCTTTCCCGTGGATTGCCCGGGGTCAGGGGCGCTGTGACGGCTGACAGGCCGCCGGTCCGTGTGCCCCCACTTCTAGGGGAGATTGAGTTGTCTGTGCTTCTCCGCGATGAGCGCCGCGAGCTCGTCCAGCGCCCCGAAGTCACTCTCGAGTGGCAGTCCCCGGCTCATGACCGAACCGAGCACCTCCGCTCTGATGTTCGAAGCCATCCCCGCAAGCGTGTCCACCGCCTTGCCGCCCCATTGATAGGAGCCGATAATGGCAAGAAACTGAGCCTTCGGCCTCAAAGCGTTGGCGAGGAACACCGCGTAAGCCGACAGCGGATGCGGGCCGGCCAGCACGGTCGGGGTGCCCACCACAATCGTCGCGGCGTCCACCAGCGCCATCGCCAGCTTCCCGATGTCCGTGACGTCAAGGTTGAAGGGCTCCACCCGTACTCCGTGCCCCACCAGGGCGTTCGTCAGATGCTCCACCATCTGCTGCGTGCTGCCGTGCATGGATACGTAAGGCAGGGCAACCAGATTGCGCGGCGGCCCCGTCACCCAGTCGCGGTACGCGTCGCGGATCCATGCTGGATCGTCATAGAGCTGCCCGTGGCTGGGGGCGATCATCCGGATATCGTACGGCTCGATTTTCTTGATGTTCTTCGCGATCATGTTGCCATACGGCATCATGATCTCCGCGTAATAGCGCTTCGCCGCTTCGTAAACGCGCGACTGGTCGGTCACGAACAGATCGCTTGCGGCCATGTGCGATCCGAAGAAGTCGCAACTGAACAGAATGCGCTCCTCTTCCAGATAGCTCACCATCGTCTCCGGCCAGTGCACCCACGGCGTGTGGATGAACTTCAGCGTCCTGCCGCCTAGCGGCAGCGTCTCGCCGTCCTCGACAGCCACATACCGCTCTTCCGGCACCCTGAGCAGGTCGTAGAGCATGGCTTTGTTCTTGGAGGTGCCGATGACCTTCGCTTCGGGATACCTCTCCATAACTAGAGGAATCGTGCCCGAGTGATCCTGCTCCGCGTGATGCGAGACGATGCAGTCAACTTTGGGCACGTCTTCGAGCTGCGCCAGGAGTTTGCCCGCCATGATCGAATCAACGGTATCGAGCAGAGCGGTCTTGTCTCTGCCCTGCACGAGATAGGCGTTGTACGACGTGCCGTCCGGTAGCGGAACCAGCGAGTCGAACAGCCTCCTGTCCCAATCGAGCGCGCCCAGCCAGTAGATTCCGTCAGCAATCTTTCGCTTCTGCATCGTGTTATCGTTAGCGCCTGTCAAAAACCCGCCCGGCTCCCTCCTGAGCGCGGGCAGAATGTTAATCCTCTGGAATATACCCCATGTCCGCAAGTGGAATCACCCGCGGCAACAAATGCGGCAGCAGGCCTCCACCGAATCAGCGATCGGCTTCCCGGAGAGAATATGGCCGCCGTGTTCGACAGCCATATCCACCATCTTTTCATGAAACGCTGGGGGAACGACGATGATGGCGAAGTCGGCCTCGGTCTGGCCGAACGGCTGCTTCGGGTTGGTGTAGAGCCGCTCCCTAGCCGTTGCGCTTCTCGAAATCGCGCATGAAATCGCAGAGCGCCTTGACCCCGGCCTCCGACATCGCGTTGTACAGCGACGCGCGCATGCCGCCGACCGAACGGTGGCCCTTGAGCTGGATCAGCCCGTTCTCCTTCGCTTCCTTCAGGAACTGCTCGTCGAGCCCGTCTTTGGAAAGCGTGAACGGGATGTTCATGCGCGAGCGGTCGGACTTGCGGACCGGCGAGCGGTACAGCGCGCTCGCATCAATGAGATCGTAGAGCGCCTGCGACTTGCGGATGTTGACCTTCTCCATCTCCGCCAGCCCACCGAGCGTCTTGAGCCGCTTGAACACTAGCCCCGCCACGTAGATCGTCCAGCAAGGAGGGGTGTTGTACATCGAGTCGTTGTCTGCCTGCGTCTTGTAGCAGAAGAGTGTGGGCGTGCACGGAATCGGATCGCCCATCAGGTCCTCGCGGACGATCACGATGGTCAGCCCCGCCGGCGCCACGTTCTTTTGCGCTCCCGCGTAGATGACGCCGAACTTCGAAACATCCACCGGGCGCGACAGGAAATCCGAACTCATGTCGCACGCAAGCGGCACACCGCCCGTCTCCGGAACCCAGTGATACTCCACGCCGCCGATCGTCTCGTTGGCGGTGTAATGGACGTAGGCGGCATCCTTCGAGAGCTGCCAGGTGTCCATCGGCGGAGCGTAGGTGAAGCTCTCGTCCTCGCTCGACGCGGCGACGTTCACCGCGCAGTACTTCTTCGCCTCGGCGATGGCCTTCTTGGCCCACTGCCCGGTGTGAACGTAGTCGGCTGAGGTCTTGCCCCGGAGCAGGTTCATCGGCACGGCCGCGAACTGCCCCGTCGCGCCGCCCTGCAGGAACAGCACCTTGTAGTTGTCCGGAATCTTCAGAAGCTCGCACAGGTCGGCTTCCGCCTCCGCCGCGATGCCAATGAACTCCTTGCCACGATGGCTCATTTCCATCACCGACATTCCGCTGCCACGCCAGTCGAGAATCTCCTCGCCGGCAATTCGCAGGACTTCCTCCGGCAGAACAGCCGGCCCCGCGCTGAAATTGTACACTCTGCTCATTTCCTGACTCCCGTCTCCAGTCCCGCCGCGCAGGCGAGGCGCTTCTCTTATGGGGTTTCCCTCAACTTCTCAATGATCGCGTCCGCCATCTGAGACGTCCCGGCCGCCGCCGGGTCGTCGCGATGCGGCTTCATGTCGTAGGTTACGCTCTTGCCTTCGGCAATCACGGCTGCAACTGCTTTTTCGAGACGAAGCGCGGCGTGTTCCTCTCCGATATGCCGCAGCATCAGCACGCCCGACAGAATGAGTGCCGTGGGGTTCACCTTGTTCTGCCCCTTGTAGCGCGGCGCGCTGCCGTGCGTCGGCTCGAAGACCGCGCCGCCAGCGCCGATGTTCGCCCCCGGCGCCATGCCGAGTCCGCCCACCAGCCCCGCGGCAAGGTCGGAGATGATGTCTCCGTACAGGTTCTCGGTTACGAGAACATCATACAGCTCGGGCTTCTGGACGAGCTGCATGCACATGTTGTCTATCAGGCGCTCTTCGTACTCAATCTGCCCGTCGTAGAGCTTCGCAATGTCGCGGGCGGCCTCGTAGAACAGCCCGTCCGTGAACTTCATGATGTTCGCTTTCGCGATGGCGGTGACTTTCCTGCGCCCGTTCTTCACGGCGTATTCGAACGCGAACTTGACGATGCGGGCGCTGCCCTCGTAGCTGATCGGCTTGATCGAGATGGCCGAGTTCGGGGCGACCTTGCCGCCGCCCATTTTGATGATCGCGTTTGCCTCGTCCGTGCCGCGGTCCCACTCCACCCCCGCGTACAGGTCCTCGGTGTTTTCGCGGACGATGACAATGTCCACGTTCTCGTACTTGGAGCGGATGCCCGGATAATACTTGCAGGGGCGCAGGCAGGCGTAGAGTCCCAGTTCCTGCCGGAGAGCCACGTTGACGCTCCGGAACCCCTTGCCGATTGGCGTCGTGATGGGGCCCTTCAGCGCAACCCCATTGCGGCGGATGCTTTCGATGACCTCGGGCGGAAGCGGCGTTCCCTTCGCCTCCATCACGTCAACGCCAGCATCCATCACTTCCCAGTCAACGCCCGCGCCGAGGGCGTCTATCACGCGGCGCGCAGCCTCGACAAGCTCCGGACCAGTGCCGTCTCCGCGGATGAGGGTTACTTTGTGGCTCAAAACTCTGACCTCCAGCAGTTCCCGTTGCCGGGTTGTTGGAACTATAGCACGCCAGCAGGAGCCTGCGCCAACGTACTGCGGTCTGCAGGGAATCCTGTTCCTAGGACGCACAACCGCTTGGATTCCGGATCGGTCTGGAATGACAGGAGGGACGGGGCGGCGGCGGGACTTGCTGGTTTCCTCTCGTGGAGTTTACGAGAACGCGCCGCTTGTGTGCGCGTGCTTTGCCGCCTGAGTTTCGTGCCGCCGCAACGGCATGATATGATGTGCACTAGTCACTACGGAGGCGAGGCGTGGACGCGTCTGTCTCCACTTTTCACACAGCAGCAGAGGACATTGGAAAGTCGCAGGTCAGTGGATCGCAGGCGCGCCGGACGGGCGCTCGGCATGTTTCTCGCAGTCCTCACCGCGTTCGTCGCGAGCGGGCTGATCGGGTACTACTTCGTCGGGCCGATGCTCCCCGGGGGCGCAAGGCCGCCCGCTCCCCGGGTGGACCCCGCGCGCCCGGTTGCTTCCCCTCAAGATAGCGTCCAGAACCCCCCATCGCTCGCCCCGGGCGGGGTGAATGTGGACATAAGCGAAGACAGGCCCGCCACGCCGCGCCGATCGTACTGCGTGGTTGTGGGCGACTATCCGGATGAGTCCGGCGCGCGGAAAGCCGCCGATGAGATCAGGGCGGAAGGGCTGACGGCGCGAGTCGCCAGGGTGCCGAGCGGCGGTGTGAATGTCTGGCGGGTCGAGGCGGGTTCCTTCAAAGAGCGCGCCGAGGCGGAGAAGCAGGCTGAGACACTGAGAAACCAGGGCTTCAATGCCGCCGCCGCTCCCGAGAAGCAGAAGGAGTAGAGCATCCAGACTGTCTTGAATCCCCCCGAGCCCGATATCACTTCGCACAAGAACAGGCCGCCGGTGCCGCGCACGGCCCGGCTGCGCCTGGTGTTCGGCTATCTCGTCTTTCTGCTGGCGTTCGTCGTGAACGCCCGCACACTGGCGGCGCTTCCCCCGGACCTGAGCCTGGCGGAGACACTCCGCAAGGCGTTCGCGTGGTGGGCGCTGGCGCTGATGGCGGCCGGCATGCTGATCCGGCTCTGGTCCGCCGGGACGCTGCTAAAGATCACCGAACTTGCCACGGACGGGCCGTACGCACTCTCTCGCAACCCGCTGTATCTCGGATCGTTCGTCGCGGGTGTTGGGCTGTGCGCTTTCGTCCACAGCCTGCCGCTTCTACTGCTGTTCGTGGTCTCGTTCGCGATAACGTACCGGGCCCAGATACGATGGGAAGAGGACTACCTCACGCGGATTCATCCGCAGGCGTTTCCGGAATACGTCCGCCGGGTGCCAAGCTTCCTGCCGATGCGATGGAACGCGGACGCGCTGCGCGGCGATTTCTCGCTGATGAGGCTGCTCCGCAACAAGGAGATGGCCCACCAGTTCTTCTGGCTGGTGATGCTGCTCGGGCTGATGGCGCAGGCCTACCTGCACTCGGAGGGCGTCAGTATCTGCTTGCCCTGAGCGAGAGCGCTACCTGGCCAGGCGGAATCCGCAGTCGTGCCAGCGGTTGACGGGGGCGTAGTAGGCCCGGTTCGCCGAGCGCGCGCCGTCCAGTCCGTAGTCCCACCCGCCGCCGCGCACCACGCGGTAGGCACCGGTGAAGTCAAACGGAGCGCTGCTGCCCGGATACGAAACGTACCAGTCCTGACACCATTCCCACGCATTCCCGGCCATGTCGTGGCATCCGTACGGGCTTGCCCCGGCAGGGTAGCTGCCCACCGCCGCCGTCTGATAGCCCTGATACCCGCCCCCGGCCAGGTTCCGGTCGTGGAAGTTGTTGCACTTCTCCGGATCCCACACATCGCCCCACGGGTACGCGTTCGCCGTGCTGCCCGTCCAGCGCGCGGCCTTCTCCCACTGCGCTTCTGTGGGGAGATACCCGCCCGCCCAGGCGCAGTAAGCCTCGGCCTCGTAGTACGTAACGCCGACCACCGGATGAGCCTCTGTCTGCGTGAACGAGGAGCCGCCCCAGTCCTGCTGCGCGGCCCAGTAGTCGGGCTCGGTGCGGTCGTTGGCCATCTTCCAGGTCCAGCCCTCGCCCGACCAGTACGCGGGGTTGTGGTATCCGCCCGAGTCCATGAACGCCCGGTACTGCGCGCGTGTCACCTCGGTGCGCCCTATCCAGTATGCCGCCAGATATACCTCGTGCCGGGGAAGCTCGTCGCTCTCGGCGTACGGCTCGTCCCCAACGCTGCCGATCAGGGCCGGACCCGCCGGTATGTAAACCATGCCGTCTGGGTTCACGACCTGCAGAACGCCCATCGTATCCCAGCCGTCGGTGAACCTGGCGGTGTCGGCTGTGTACATCCAGGCTGTGAACTGCCGGTCCGACGCCTTGAACTCGACCGACCAGGCGACCCGCATCCGCCCCTCGGCTGATTGAACCGTGGTGCCCGCGCAGTTCACCGTCACCAGGCTGTTGGCGATGGTGTTGGCGCTGCCCGGCGCGAAGCCGCCGAGCCAGGCCGAGCCGGTGTCGTTGCGAAGATAGAGCCGGTTGCCCGGCCCATCATAATACAGATACACCCCGTTCGCCGCGTTGACCGCCGTGTTCAGAAGCAGATAGGTGCTCGTCGCGGCCGCGCCGTTAGGTGCCAGGCATTCGGTGGTCAGCGACAACGGCTGCAGCGCGGGGACTTCGCCGGATGACGGCGTGAGCGATACATTGAGATAGCTCCCGATGGTGTAGGTTGTCATCTGGTCCCAGCCATCCGACAGCCCGGCGGCGTCAACGCAGTACATCCACGATCCGAGCGCTTTCCCCCTGAGCGAGGCCTTCGGCTCGATCTTCCAGTTCACCACCAGATCCGTGCCCGAGCGCTCGACGGCCGTTCCGGCGCAGTCAATCTTGCAGTAGCCGTTCTCGATGACGCCAGAGGTTCCGGGCGCTATGCCGCCCAGCCACGCCGTGTTCAGGTCGTTGCGCAGCCACAGCCTGTCCGCGCCGGCGTCGTACCAGAGCGAAACGCCGCGGAAGCTTGACAGCGTAGTGTTGAGCACGAGGTACGCCCCGCGAAGGTCGGCTGCGCCGCTCGGGTCTGTGTACTTTGCGCTCAGGACAGACGTTTGCCCCACCGAGAGTGCGCCGCCCGACGCCGGCTCGAGCGATGCATTCGTGGGTGCCTGGTCGAAGACGATGTCACCTTTCTTCTCGAAGCCTGAGTTTAGCCCGGCCGTGTCGGCCGCATACATCCAGGCCCCGCACTCCCACTCAGGCTGCGGCGGCCGTATGTTGACGCGCCAGCCCACCGTCAGCGTCTGGGCGCTGCCCTTAACCGTTGTGGCGGCGCAGTCCAGATCGGCGCGGCCGTTCGAGATGATGTTCTCCGAACCAGGCGCGAACCCGCCCAGCCAGCCCGTGTTGGCATCGTTGCGCAGATAGAGCAGGTCCTCCACCGCGTCGTACCACACGTAAACCGCTCCGAGCCCCGTGAAGTTGCTGTTGATGAGCAGGTAGGAGCTTCTGATGTCAGCGAACCCGTTGGGGTCGTACTGCGCCGTGGTGATGGTCGTCCACCCCGGCGCCGACACCCGCCCGCTGGACGGGCTGACGCTGGTGTTCATCGGCGCGGGGGGAACGAAGTAGAGAGCGCCCGCCTGATTCCATCCGTCGCCCGCGCCCGCCTTGTCGCCCGCATAGAGCCACTCTTTGAGAATCTTCCCGGCCACTCCCGGCTTCACGTAAGCCTGCAGGGTGACGGTCAGCCTGGTTCCCGATCCGCGCAGGCTGGTCCCGGCGCAATAGACCCTGCAGCGCCCGTTCTCGATTGTGTTCGGGGTGCCGGGAGCATATCCGCCCAGCCACGCCGTGTTGTTGTCGCTGCGAAGATAGACCCTGTTCTTCGCGATGTCAAAGTAAACGAATATGCCGTTCGCGCCGGAAATCGCGGTATTGAGCAGGATGCGGCAGTCGCGGATGTCCTCGAATCCCTCCGGATCATCGAACGTCGCGGTGAACGTGTGCGTGACGCCCGCGAAGCGGTGCCCGGCGGCGGGGCTGATGGTTCCGGTCACGGGCGGAGCGGGCGACGCCTCCACGCGAATCGAGCCCGCCTGATTCCAGCCGTCGCCCAGCTTCGACCTGTCTCCCGCATACAGCCACTCGGAAAGTGTGATTCCGCTGAGGCTGCCCTTAAGGAGAATGCAGAGGTTCACAGTCAGCCTGTTGCCCGATCCGCTCACACTGCTTCCGGAGCAGTGGACGGCGCACTGTGAGTTGTCTATCGTGCCAGCCGACCCGGGCGCATACCCGCCCAGCCACGCCGTGTTGTTGTCGTTGCGCAGGTAGAGCTTGTTGCTCACAGCATTGTAGAAGACGAAAATGCCGTTCGCGCCGGAGATGGCGGTGTTCAGCAGAACGCGGCAGTCCGCGATATCCGCATAGCCGTCGGGGTCTTCGAAGGTGGCCGTGAACGTGTAAACCGCTCCGGCCTCAAGATCTCCCGAGGCCGGGCTGATTGTCCCCGCGACGGGCGGCTGCGAAGCAGCCAGCGCCGCAGCGGCGGATAGCGCAAGAATGACTGTAGCAATGAACGGCAGGCGTGACATAGCAGGAACCTTTGTGACTCGATGCCGGCTCAGACAACCCGTTGGCCCTCGACAGGCCGTGGCTGGGTATCGTCTGCCCGGCATCACGCTGACAGGTTCATGATACCATGCGGGCGCCCCTCCCGTAGGCGGAGCGCCCCTGCATAGCAGACTTTGAGTTCTCCGAAAACCCTACTGAGCGTAGATCACCCGGCCGTTATCGTAACCGGCCGCGCCCGTCACGGTGATGATCTCCCCTTCCGGCAGACTCGTCGGTGCGTTCGTCCGCACCTCGACCTCCCCGTTGAAGGTGGTGATCCTGAACGAGTTGTCGGTCACGGAACCCGGCACCAGCTGCCCCCAGACTCGCACGAGAAGCGCGTCCACCATCGGCTCGAGCAGGTTGCCCCCGTTCATTCCGAGCGAGCCGATCTGGCCGGTGCCCACGACGGTCATTGACCGGACCTGCACGTACTTCTCGCCGCCCGGAGTGGTCCCCATCGAACCCGTCAGCGTCACGAGGTCGCCCGGCTGCGCATCCACCTCGCCTTCGAAACGCAGACCGGCGGCCCGGTCCGTGGTCTCGAGGTAGCCGAAGCCCTGGCCCTTCAGATACAGAACCGCGGCGGGAAGCCGCACGTTCGTGCTGTCGGGCAGATGGCGCGCTTCGCCCAGTTCGTACTCCGAAGCCTCGGGGGTGGCGAACCAGTCCTGATAGCCCTCCACCGTGTACAGCTTGCCTTCGGCGACATTGGTACCGCTAGTATCGAGAACCTCGATCTCGTCAATCCCGACGCTGTCGGCGCCGCCGGACCTTCGGATCTGTATCTCCACATACCGCGCACGGACCGGCTCGAGCAGGTCCACCGAGATGTCGCCCGGGCCTGACAGGCCCACGGGCGCACTCCACCTGGCCACCTGATGCAGCCCGTCACCCGCAAACGTCTCGAACGTGAACTCCTCACCCGGCGCATACAGCAGGCTGGATTCGGGAATCGTGACCGACTGAACTACCCCGTTCAGAGAGGTGAACGGCTCGCCGGCCACGGCAATGCCCTGGAAGCCCGAAACCGAGCCAACCACCCCGAAGTACCAGGGGGTGAGCGCCAGCATGGACCAGTGCTCGGAGCAGAGCGCCGGTGCAGCGGGGTTGAGGTGCACAACAGTCACCTTCTGCCCGGCATACCCCGTGTAAACCGCCGCCACTCGCGACGGCTTCGCACTCTCATCCGTGCAGGTGAGCGAGGCGCGCACCGTCACCTCGGCAATCTCCGACCTGTCGCGGACTCCCAGCCGGACGCTGTTCAGAAGGTGGCTCCCCTCGGGCGGGATTATCTGGGTGTCCGCGCCGTAGTCGCACAGGTCCATGAGGATGCCCCTGTTCGAGGCGAGATTGCGGAAGGCGTAGAAGATCGGCTTCGGCTCGACATACGGCCGCACAATGCCCAGCTTGCCCTCGTACGGCGCTTCTGCCGCGGCGTCCGGTTTGCCGCTCTGGCTGGTAATAATCCGGATGATCTTCGAGGTTCCGAACAGCGGGTTGTAAACGCTCTCCAGAGCTTCGATAGTGAATGTCCCATTGAACCAGACGTCCGGTTCGGTGACGCCCGACACCACAATACGGTCTCCAACCCGGTAGGTCAGGTCAATATGGTGCGCCGCCTCGATCGAGACGCGGCCATTCACTCGTGCCAGCTTCGATATGTCGCGCTGTCGCCCGGTGATGCGGTAGAAGAGGCCCCCGTGGTAGCCGTGCTCGTTGTCCTCAACCATACCAACATCCGCGAGATCGCCCTCTCCCGGCCACCACTGAACCGACTTTACCCAGCCAAGCTTGCGCGACAGCAGAAGAAGCCGCGCGCCATAGTCGGCCTGTTTCCGGTCGTTCAGCCCGCCTCCGCTCTGCAGAACACCGCTGCCAGCCGAAATCTCACCGAAGAAGACCTCTTTGTCAGCGTCCCCGTGGCTGGCCATGATGTCGCGCGCGCGCTGGTGGGCGACGGTCTCCCAGCCGATGGAGTCGGGGGCCTGGTTGCTGAACAGGTACGGGTGCCAGGATGCATAGTCGAACGAGTTGGCCCCGGCGATGTTATAGACCGTCTCGATCTGATGGTTGGAGCCGTTGGCATACCCACCGCCGATCACGTGCGCTTCGGGGTCGGCCTCGCGGACCGCCTGAGCAAACAAGCCTTGCATCACGGCGTGCAGGTCCTGTCCGCCCGCCCAGCACATCCACAGATCAGGCTCGTTCCACGACTGCCAGTACTTGATTCTGTCCTTGAAATACCCTACCGTCTCCCGGACATATCTCAGCCACGGGTCCGGGTTGAGGTAGTTGTAGAAGACAGCGACCTTGCCGTTGGAGGGAATCCTCGGGACCTCCACGGTCACCTCGTCCACGTCAACGCCAGCCGTATCCAGACCGGTGCTGGAGACTCCAACCTTGAGCGGGTACGTCAGGGTCTGGTCGAACGTGCAGACGAACTGGTAATCGCCGTCAGGCGCAGTGGCGCCGGGCCTGTAGTGCGTGTACACGGTATAGGTGTTTCCGTGCTTCATGGCGGTGATGTAGCGCGGAGCCGTGACCTGCCACCCGTACTCCCCGCCCCCGCCGGCTGTCGTTGTGACACCGTTGACGCACCGGGTGAGGTACGGGCGGCCCTGGTCGGTTGTCAGGCCGTAGCGGAACCAGTTCTGCGCATCCTGATAGACCATCAGCCCCGTCTGGGTCAGCGGTTTCTGCACCCCGGGTTCCCAACACGCTGCGTTTGTGATTTTGGCGGACATCCGGAAGTCGCCCGCACCGCTGAGACTCTGGTAGATGAAGTGCCCCACCCCGTCCGGGGGGGTCGAGTTGACGGTGTAGTGCAGGTGTCCGGCCAGGGTGGTGTTCACATCCCAGGCCCCGGGCGGGTTCATCCACTGCCATCGGCTGTCGAGCGTTGTGCTGTCAAAGGTTTCAGAGGCGATAAAGCCGGAGAGGTCGCCTATCCTTCGCGTGAGTGTGCCCGTCAGGTTGTCGAACAGGTAATCTGCCCCGGCGGTGTACTGAACGTCAATGGCGTCATACGAGATTTTGACTCTGGAGCCGGTCGCGGGTGTCCTGCCATGCTCAATGTTCATTGGTTTGAACCGGACGACGCCGAGACGGTTCACCTGGTAAACCGCATCGCCGAGGGGCGCATCGAAAATGTTGTCCACCCTGTTCCAGAGCACCCAGCCGTCGCCTTCGTCCACCCAGACTTGCTCGGTCCCGACAATGATCGGCTTCCTGGAAGTGCGGATGAGAACCCTGCCTGGCAGGTCAACCTGCAGGTCCGGGTCGGGCTGGAAGTTCGTCGTGATGACCTCATCCTCGACCCGGGTCTTTGGCACTGGAGAGGGTGTCACGATAAGCGGAAACCAGAGCGGGATGTTCACGACGACCGGCGAATGAGCCAGGGTGACCGACGTGTTCCCCCCGGCCATGACGTGGGCCTCCTGCTCAACCGCGATATTAGGCGGATAGTTCTTGCCCATGAGCCCGTTCGCCCAGCCGGGCGTGTAGCCGACCTGCGCGGAAATCGTGCAGCCGTCGCCAAAGTAGTCGTTGACCCGATCTTCCACGCCGTATCTTGTGAGGTCCGTCGGCGCCCGCTCGTTCACCGGCCGGTCGCCCTGCATCGCGTTCCAGGCGATTTCCATCCCCACGCCGAGTATAGCGGCTTCCTTGAGCTTCTCATCGTGCAGATCACTGGTCTTGTAGCCGCTGCCCCAGAAACAGTAATCTCCGAGGTTGTACTGCCTGCGGGGAAGCTGCGTCGCGTCACCGTAGAAGGTGAGATAGGCCGGGTCCTCCGCGCCCGCGGACGCGTGGATGCCGTCCGTGAGCTTGACGTGGGCCTCCCGGTCGAGGGGCGCTCCGTACGCACTGCCGGAGGCCAGCACGACCACGAATGCCAGCACTGCGAGGCAGGCGGTAAGGTCTAGGGACCTGACGGAGCTAAAGCCATGATAAGCCTGTGGATGTGTCATAGCGATCGTGCACCTTTCAGATGACGGTCTGGGGACGCAAGCCCTGGCGACACGCCTCCTACCGTTCGAGAGAACTACGGCTGTTGTCATAGGAATATCCTGCCGCCCGTGAGTGCGGCGCCGGCATTGCCGCTGAAAAGCCGCTTTCCGGGTTGAGAGCGTGTTATCATACCATTTTCTACTTAGAATTCCAAGCACAATATAGATTATTCACAAAACGAACAGCACTTGAGAAGCTGCCGCACTAAGCGGGCGGCTTCTGGCCGCCGGACAACGAATCGAGCGCGCCGCGTATCTGGCGCGCGGCCGCATCGTACGGACACCCCGGGAGGAACCGCAGCGGCTCGCTGATGCTGATGCGCACCGGATGGCGTTTCGGCCGGACGAACGTCACCGCGCTTGCGGGCACCACCCCGTCCGTCCCAGACTGCCAGACCGGCACGACCGGCGCGCCCATCTCAACGGCGATCGGACCAACGCCGGGGCGAATCTCCCCCAGCTTCCCGTCCGTCGAGATGCGCCCTTCAGGGTACAGAAGCACCAAGAACCCACGGTCCATCAGCCTGGCCGTGTACTGAAGCGACGACTTGATCTGCCCTTCGCGCTCGAAGGGGAACACATTCATGCTGCACTCCAGCAGCCCCAAATACCACCCGTACACCGGATTGTCGAAGACGACATCCGACGCCGCCGCGACAGCGGTTGTGGCGTGGAAACGCGCGGGAAGCGCTCTGAGCACAACGGCTGCGTCTATGGGCGAAATATGGTTGGGACAGAACAGAACCGGCCCGTTCAGCCCATCCAGATGCTGGAGGCCCGTCACGGTTGTTGGCGCAAAGTACGAGGCGATGGGCCAGATGAGCGCCTTCTGACAGATTGCCCGCTGCGCGACGCCACAGGGTGTCAGCGGGGCTTCGTTGAACACGTGCCGCTCCTGCTTTTGCTCTCTCTTGCTCAGGTGCTCACGGAGTTCGGCGACGGTTGTTTCCGGCCCGACCTGGCCTTCGTCCAGCACAAGGCCCGTGGATTCCTCGATGGTGCCCGCGAGTGTGACCCTTGCCAGAAAATCCAGCTTCAGGCCGGCCTCAAGCCGCATATCCGGCAACACCTGTTCCGCCGGGACGCCCGCAATCCGCGCGATAGCACGCTCGACGGCCCCCGCCGGAACGGTCGAGACCGCAGCGGCACCGGAGGCGCGGGTCTCGAGCCAGGCGCGGACGCCGTTCTTCTTGACTTTGCGCGTGACCGTGCGGGGGAAATCCTCGGTGTCCCACACGGACGCCCCCTGCACACGCTGGTGAGGCTGAAGCCTTGCGTTGACCCGCTCGGCGATGGCGCGGGCATCGACGCCCACGTGCTCGGGGTTGAGAAGCAGAACAGTGTGGATCTCGAACACCCCGCCCGGCTTCCAGGCGAGAACGGTGGCGTCCCGGACTTCGTGCTCCTCGCACAGCTCGCTTTCGATATCCTCCGGATAGACGTTCTCGCCCGCCGGGGTCACGATCAGGAACTTCTTGCGACCCCGGATGTGCAGGCGGCCGCCGCCGTCCCGCTCACCCAGATCGTCCGTGTAATACCACCCATCGCGAAAGCGCTCGGGTGTCTCGCCGGAACGGTTCCAGTAGCCAGCGGCCACATTCGGCCCGCGCACGAGGATCTCGCCATCGTCCGCAAGCTTCACCTCCACGCTCGGCAACGGCTTGCCGACCGAACTCAGCAGGTTGTCTTTCAGGCTGTTGGCTGTTATGACGGGCAAGCATTCGGTGGCACCGTAGCCCTGAATAACACCGAGCGCCTCCCATTTCTGCCCCACGCGTGCGTCGAGCGCCGAGCCGCCGGAAATCGCGAGCCGCAGGCGGCCGCCAAAGTTGCGCAGCACCGGCCGCGCAAGCGCCCTGCGCAGCCAGAACGGAAGCTTCGGGCCGATGCGGAAGAGCCGCTCCAGCTTCGCCGTGCCACCCGTATCGGAGGCTCTGGCCTCGATCTGACCCAGAGCCAGCTTCAGAAACTCGGGGACGCTCACCAGCACGCTCGGCCGGTCCTCAACCATGTTCATCCGCACGTGCGGGCCGGACAGCGACGCCGCCTGCGTCACCGTGAGACCCAGCGCGATGGAGGTGAACAGCAATGCCACCTGCTCGAACGAATGCGCGAGCGGGAGGATGGACATCAGGTGGTCGCGGGGACGAACAAGCTCCAGCCGGTTGATGTCCCGGACGTTCGAGAGCAAGTTCCGGTGCGTGAGAGGCACACCCCTGGGGTTGTCCGTGGTGCCAGATGTGAACAGAATCTGGGCAATGTCATCGGGTTCCAGCCTGGGCGGAGGCTCGACAGGCTCCGTGGGGTCTCGCGGAACGGCCTGCTCGACATCGAAGACAGGGATTCCCCCCATGTCCGCTTTCAGCGCGGACGATTTGAAGACAGCGGAAGCGCCCGTGATGCCTGCGATGCGCGAAATGAAATCGGGCTGGCTCTGCGCCATCAGCGGCACGGCCACCGCGCCCCGCGCCATGCTGTACACCTCGGCGTACGTGAACCGGCGGGCGTGGTAGAGCGGCCGCCAGATATAGGCCACATTCCGGAGGTGGCGGCCGGCGGCCCTCTCAATCAGTTCGGCCAGCGTGCCGACCTGTATCACCGCACTTTATTCCCGACCGTAAGCATCCTCCAGGCGCACGATATCATCCTCCGCTGAGTTGCCAAGCCAGAACTCCATTATGCGCCCCGGATTTTCGCCCACTCCGCGCAGGCGGTGCTTCGCGCCCTGCGGTATGAATATCTCCTCGTTCGGTTCCGCCACCCACACGCGGCCGCCCAGGGTGATCTCGAGCCCTTCGTCAAGCGCCACCCAGAACTCCGCCCGGCGGCTGTGGTACTGAAGCGACAACTCTCCGCCGGGGTTGACCGTGATGATTTTGGCCGCGCCGACGCCTTCAATGGGGAACTCGCGGAACTTGCCCCACGGGCGATGGTCCTCGTTGATGGCCGCGCGGTATTCACTTTCCACAAATGTCTTTTCGGTTGACTCCATTGATGAATTCAGTCTCCTTGATCAATTCCTGTTTCCGGAGCCCCTGTCCGGGTAACCCTGATGAAACCACATGGCGGCCCGCTGTGACCACTTCTCGTTGACCGCGGACGGCTGTTCGGCTACCATGGCACCCGGAGAAAACACACGTGAAATCACCATGGGTCAACGAGTTGCAGGACGTCGGCGCTGTTCGCGGCGTCTTTCTGGTGGCGGAGAGCGAAGTCCGCGCGGCGAGGGACGACTCGCCCTACCTGAGAATGAAGCTTCAGGACCGCACGGGCGTCATTGACGGGCTGAAGTGGCGCGCGACGGAGGCCGAGCAGCAGATGGGGCGCGGCGGCAGCTATGTGCTGATAAAGGGCAAGGTGGACATCTACCAGGGGCGGCTCCAGATCACTGTTGACAAGATCGAACCGCCACTTTCCGAGCCGGACCCGGCAGACTTTCTGCCGCAGTCGCAGCGGGACATCGAGGAGCTTCAGCGTGAGCTGAAGGAGTGCATCGGCACGATCCGGCATCCGCAGGTGCGCAGGCTGCTCGAGAGCCTGGTCATCGAGGGGGACACAGGGCAGAAGTTCGCGCAGGCCCCCGCGGCAACCATGGTACACCACGCCTATCTGGGCGGTCTCATCGAGCACACGGTGTCGGTGATTTCACTCGCGGACACCGTCGCCGCCCACTACCCGCGCCTGAACCGCGACCTTCTTCTGGCCGGCGCCATCCTGCACGATTTCGGCAAGATCGAGGAGTACGAGTGGCAGCGCGGCTTCCGTCAGAGCGACTGCGGGCAGCTTGTCGGGCACATCAGCCAGGGGCTCCTGCTCGTCAACCGGGCTATGGATGCCATTCCCGATTTCGACCCGCTCTGGCGCATGCTGATCTCACACGTCATCGTGAGCCACCACGGCAAGCTCGAATACGGCTCGCCCAAGCAGCCGATGATCCTGGAAGCCATCGCCCTGCACTATATCGAAGACCTGGACGCGAAGATGCAGATCGCAGACAAAGAGCTGTCAAACCGCGCGAGCGTGGGATCGTCGCCGAACTGGACGAAGCGCAACATCTGGCTCGAGGCCGCCCTGTTCCGGGGCGTTCCGCCGGAATCGGAAAGCACGCAGGCAGACGACGAACCGGGAGCTTTCGACGCCCCATTCCTGTAAGAGGAGTAGCCCCGGAAGCGAAACTCAGACGGCCCGGACGGCTTCGAATATGCGCAGGGCCGATTCGAGGAGCGGTTTCAGGTCTTCGAGCTTGAGCTGAGATGCGGCGTCGGATTTCGCCTCATCGGGGTTCGGATGGACTTCCAGAAACAGCCCATCAGCCCCCGCCGCCACAGCGGAGCGCGTAAGCACGCCTATGTGCTGGCGGTTTCCACCCGAGAAAGAGCCTTCGCCGCCCGGACGCTGTACGCTGTGAGTGGAATCGAAGATCACCGGGTACCCCGTCGCCTGCATTTCGGGGATTGCCGTCATGTCGGCGATGAGCTGGTTATAGCCGAAGCTCGCTCCGCGCTCGGTGAGCAGGATGGACGTGTTGCCCGTGCTCTCGATCTTGCGAACGACGTTGATCATATCGTGCGGGGCGACGAACTGCCCCTTCTTCACGTTGACCGCCCGCTCCGACTGACCGCAGGCAATCAGCAGATCGGTCTGGCGGCACAGAAACGCGGGCACCTGAAGGATGTCCACCACCTCGGCGGCAGGCTCCACCTGCCAGGTCTCGTGAACGTCGGTCAGCACGGAAACGCCGAGTTCCTGCTTCACCGCGTCCAGAATCTCCAGGCCCCGGCCGATACCGAGCCCCCGGAACGATCCCACGGACGTGCGGTTCGCTTTGTCGAAGCTGGCCTTGAACACGTAGCCGAGACCGAGGGAGTCGCAGATCTCCTTAGCGGCGCGGGCGACGTCCAGGCAGAGGTCCGGGCTTTCGATGACGCAGGGACCTGCGATCACGCAGAGTTTTCCGCCGCCGAAGGAGACTTCGGGGCTCAGTTCAACCGTTTTCATCGGCCTGATGTTAACAGAAGACGCGCCGCCCGCGCTACCGAAACTCAAGAATCTCCGCCTTGAGCTGCCCGGCGACCTTCGCGATGGCGAACATACTGGTGGCGTCGCCCTGCGTCAGCTTGATGTGCGAGGCGTCCGCCGTGCTGGCGGGAAGCGTGCTGTCCTGCGCCAGCCAGCCTTTTCCCGTCCACACCTCGGTCCAGGCGTGGTAGTAGAAGCTGCCCCGCGAAAGCGTGAGCCCGCCCACCGGGCGCGCGGGGATTCCGGCGGCGCGGGCCAGCGCCGTGAACAGAATCGCGTGGTCGCGGCAGACACCGGACGGGTCTTTGAGAATGTCGCTCGCCGGACGCAGAACGCCCATGCTGCTGTTGGTGGTTATCCTGGCGCGCACGCTCTGACGAATCTTCTCGGCGGCTTTCATGATGTTCTTCTCGCCGCCGACGATCTTACGGGCTTCCGCGATGATTGCGGGATTGTCTGAGTTGCAGTAGGCGTCCGGTTGGAGCCACATCTTCAGCGCGGGAGTTTTCACCGGCAGCGTGCCCGAAGCCGCGGGATCGGGCTTGCGCGCCGTAATGAGATACGTCACCGAACGCTTCTCGCCATCCGTGCGCGCGACGATCTTCTGCCACTCATCCGCAATAACGAAGCCATCGCCGGGAAGGCCGGTCAGCCGGATTCTGAGCGTGGTGAGGGGTTTACCCTCCGGGATCTCGACGTCGGGACGCACACTCGTGGCAACGGCGAAATCGCCGGGCGGAAGATATTCGCCCGCTGGTGCACCCTCGGTCTTCTCTTTAGGCTCACGTAGATTCTATGCGTCAACCCGTAGGGAGTCGGGCTGGGTCAAATACTGTGTTGTGCCGCTGGATGGACCAGGCGATCCGCGCCAGCTTTCGGGCAAGAACGATCAGCGCCTGAATCTTGGCCAGACCGCGCGCAACCAGGCTCGCGTAATACGGCCGCCACAGCTTGGAACTGGAGGCGGAGAGGGCAGTAAGGAAGAAGGCACTCCGCAAGCTCCGGCTGCCGCGCTTGCTGACAACCCGT
>JBPOJE010000036.1:0-12251 GCA_052033935.1 Armatimonadota bacterium | reverse complement strand
TCGCCGAGAAACTGCTCGACAAGCGCCCGCTTCTCGGGCGCCGCTCTGTCGTACAACTCGATATAGAACGGCAGGAGACCTGCCGACGGTTTTGTTCGTGTCACTTGTGTGGTTCCTTCAGGAGCTTGCGCGTGCCAGGGCGGATGCCCGCGCGCGGCGCCGCTTGCCATTATGCTCTCTTGCGGCGGTCTGGCGCACATCCGGGAGCGGAACTGACCGCGTGCGCCGAGCGTCTCAAGGAGTGAGGCCAGCCCGCCGCGTCCAAAGGGGAGTTTACGCAGGCCGCATGTTATAATCCTCTCGTCCGGGAGGCCTGACAGAAGTATGCGCGGCCAGGCGGACTCGTCCGGACCAGCAGCGGCCAGGTTCATCGGGGATGACCTCGGGCAGCCTCAGAGGAAACGCCAGCCTGACTGGCATTCAACGCGCGCAGGGCGCCACAGGACGCGCCGGGCGCATGCTAAGAAAACTCAGTCTATGATCCACAACAAGAGAGCCACCTGGGCCGTCTGGCTGCTGGTAGCGGCCGCCGCCGCCCTTGCGGGACGGGCCGCGGACAACTCGCTGCGAGCCAGCCTTTCCCGCGTGCACACATCGGCCCAAGCATCTCAGTTTTCATCGTACACCGCTGCCGCTGACGGCAACGTGGGCCTGAGCGCGGACCTGCGCCCGTTCGAGCTCGTGACCAAGGTCCTGAGAATTGTCAAGGACAACTACGTGGACCCCGTGGAGCCGTTCGACAACCAGAAGATGGCCCACAACGCCGTCAAGTATATGGTGGCCAGCCTCGGAGATTCGGGGTCGCGGTTCATGGACGCCAAACAGGCAAAGGCGCTTGCCGAGCTCGCGGAAGGCGCTTCGAACGGCATCGGCGCGGCGCTGAAGATTCGCGAGGTCAAGAAGGAAGATTACACCGACCAGCAGCTCACCGTCGTTGCCCCGCTCGAGGGCTCGCCGGCGCAGAAAGCCGGGCTGCTGCCGGGAGACGTTATTGACACGGTGGACGGCAAGTGGGTGAAGAGCCACGACCCGTATGTGCAGGCGATCAAACTGGCCAAAGACTTCAAGGCCAGCATTGCCGACCGTAAGAAAGCCTACAAAGACGCTGAAGCTCTCAATAAGAACTCCATGACCCTGGAGGCCGCGTTCGACACGCTCAGCACGGCGGGCGAGGGCGAACTGGCGCTCAAGGTGCTGCGCCGAGGCAAGCCCCTCACTGTGAAGCTGGGACGTGCCAGGGTGAGCCCGCCTGCTGTGACATCCCGCGTGCTCGAAGGCAACGTCGCGCACATCCGAATGGGCATACTGACTCCGAAGGCCGGCGAGGACTTCCAGAAGGCGCTCGGCCAGATGCGCGGCGATGGCGTGTCGCGGCTGGTGCTGGACTTGCGGAACTCGCCCGGAGGCTCCATTAAGGCCGCGCAGCAGATCGCGGGCAGCCTTGTTCCCGGAGCGAAGCTGGGGGCTGTCGTTCGCAGCAAGGGGGCCAGGGAGAACCTGTGGGCTACCCGAGATCCCAAAGCGGCGCGCATGACGGTGGTTGTGCTGGTTAACGAAGGCACCGAAGGCGCGAGCGAGGTTCTTGCTGCCGGGCTGCGCGACGCGGCGGGGGCAAAGCTGATCGGAAACACGACCTGGGGCAACGCGATGGAGTCCACGGCGTTCCGGCTGGCGGACGGGTCGGGCTATACGCTGACGACGGGCAAGTATCTTCCGGCAAAGGGCGCGGATTATCAGGGCAAGGGCATCAAGCCCGACGCCATTTTGCCGATGACTCCCGCGAAGATCGGGACGGCCGACGACGGACAGCTCAGCCGGGCGCTTTCGGTGGCGAGGAGGCCGGCGGCATGAATACCTCAGGAGGCGCATTGCGCGGCACGCTCAGACTCATCGCCCCGATCGTTCTGATCGCGGGGTTCTTCTTCACGGCCGGTTTCAGCTACCGCAGCGTCAGCTCGGCGGGCGATGCCGGCGGCGTTCACACCGCGCTTCTTGCCATCCCGGACCGGATGGAGATGCTGCTGAACCCGCCGCGGGGCGCGGATGGCGCGCTGCCCGTGCGCACGGCGTATCAGACGGCGCTGAACACGATTCTGGAGCGCTTCTACCCGGAGGCGTCCACCACCAAGACCACCGTCGTCAAGACTCCCGCCAACGCGGTGAAGGGGGCGGTGGTGCAGCAGAAGCCGTCGCTGGACAGCCAGCAGCTTACTTACATGGCGATCAGGGGCATTCTGGCGGCGCTGGACGATCCGTTCACGGGGCTGCTTGACCCGACGGACTACAAGCAGATGCGCGAGGAGAACGACGGCAACTTCGTCGGAATCGGCGCGGAACTGAGGACGAACAAGCAGGGACAGGTTTATGTGCGCGAGCCGCTGCCGGACTGCCCGGCCATCAAGGCGGGCGTGCGGAAGGGCGACATCATCCTGAAGGTGGACGACAAGTCGGTCGTCGGCAAGGAGATTGACGAGGTCGTCAAGATGATCCGGGGCCCCGAGCACACGAAAGTGACGCTGACGCTCTCAAGGGGCAAGGAAGCGAAGCAGGTGCGGCTCACCATCGGCCGCAAGGTCGTGGAATACCGGATGGTCGAGAGCGAGATGCTGGACAGGGACAGCGGCATCGGCTTTCTGCTGCTGCGGCAGTTCAACAGCAAGGCGGACGAGCAGATGGACGTTGCGCTCACCAGCCTCGAGCAGCAGAAGATGCGCGGGCTGATTCTGGACCTACGCGGGAACCCGGGCGGGCTGCTGGAGTCGGCGGTGGACATCGGCAGCCGGTTCATCGACAGCGGCCCGGTGGTGATCATCAAGGAGCGCGGCGGACAGACGAGCCAGCTCAACGTGCAGCCGGGCAAGCACGACCACAGGGCGTATCCGCTGGTTGTGCTGGTGGACGAGATGTCGGCGAGCGCTTCGGAGATCGTCGCGGGGGCGATTAAGGACACGAAGGCCGGCACGCTGGTCGGCACCAAGACCTACGGCAAGGGCCGCGTGCAGACGATTGTCCCGCTTCCGGGCGACGCCGCTGTGCGCATTACGACCGCCAAGTATCTGACACCGAAGGGGACGGACATCCACAAGGTGGGCATCGTCCCGGATATCGAGGTGAAGGCGCCGGAAGACCCCGTGGAAGCCGACGAAGACGAGACCGACCGGCTGAAGAACGACCCTCAGCTTCAGAAGGCGGTGGAGGTGATGCGGGAGAACCTGGCGTCGAAGCACGCCGCGGCAAAGCGGCCGTCGAGTCCGTAGAGGCGTCGCATCGCAACTAGCATTTCGTCAGCCTCCGGAACGAGAGTTCCGGGGGCTGTTTGTCTTGGTCTGGGTCTCTGCCGCCATGACACCCTACAGGTTACCCCCCCCCCCACGGCCATAATAGAACCATGAGGCCGTTCTACGGCTGCACGGAGGATCAAACATGCAAGCAGGCTATCAGATCGGGCAACCGGCAAAGGCACCTGGAGATTTCGAAATCACTGGGGACCTAGAGGTACGCCACCGCCTCATCGTTGATGGTGACAGCCTCGCCGGCAGCATATATGTACGCGAGGGAGACGTGACTCTCGACGACGGAGGCTTGAACTGCTCGGGGAACGTGTCTGCTTCTGGCGCCGTCCTGGGCGCTACGGAAGCGGGGTCGCTGCTGGTAATGGGCGAGACTGCCTTGCAGGGCGACATGGCAGTGAACTCTGGCACGTTCTCGGTGGCGTCCAGCACCGGCAACACCGCGGTCGCCGGCACACTTGATGTTGCGGGTGTCGCCACGATGGCGCGAGTAGTGCCGCGTGCTGCCGGCGCACACATCTGCACGGGACGGCATGCGATCACGACGGTGACTGCACAAACTGACCCCAAATCAAAATCGATTGGAGTCGGCGTCGACGAGCAAGTGCAGCAGTTTGCCCTCAGTGGGGGCTCTTACACCTACACATTGACCCTGCGAACGGACACATCACCTGCAGAAGGAGCTATTTTCTGGGTCTATGTCAGCATGCCCGATACCTCGGGCGTGCACTTCAAAGTCAACAATGGGAACGCACTGGACGAGATACTGGATATCCCGAGCGGAGCTGCCGCAGCTACCTACGCTCTTGCCTTCATCTCCCGCGGGTGGAACGACTGGTGGATGAAGTTCATGTGCGTCAAGAACGACATCTGAGTGCTCAAGCGCACTCGCCGCAGCACTGGAAAGGAACGCGCCAAATGGGGCAGATAATTCTCGAAAACACGACGATTGATGAAGTCAACGCCCTCAAGGTTGACCTCGCAACAAGAATCGCCGGAGAACAGCCGGACACCCCAAAGCAGTGGATTGAGGCTAACGCGCAAGGGTATCTTTTTGCAAAGGGTGCACTGGTCACCCTGTCCGACGCCAACGCGGTGTGGCTTGGCCTGGAACTGGACACGGAGGTCGTTTCCGTCTTCAATCCGGGCCCGCTTCGCATTTGGGTGTCAACTGATGTTGGTGGGGCAATCACAGATTTCCCGTCCATACCAGTCGAACCGGGGCTCACCGTTACCATTCCGCTTCGCACTGCTGGCACGAGCCACACGGCTCCGGACAACCATCAGATCTCGCTGGTCGCGGCCAGCGATCCGACACCGGATATGGTGGTCTCTGTGATGGCCGCGGGCAACTCAGTGCCGGCTTAGGCATTACGGGCCGCGCGCCCTCGCGCCCGCCTGGTTGACGAGCGGCTGGTGACATGGTATCAGGTTCTGAGAGACCCGCTCAGCGTCTTTCGGCGGCCCACGACACCCACGAAAGGATCGCAAATGGAGTTCTTCGTGCACATGTACTACTATGACTGGGGCAACAGCACGAGCGTGAACAACTGGCTGGACCTTTTTGACGACTGCGGGTTCACCGGCGTCGCCATAACGGAGGACCTTCATTCGTACGACCGGTTCGAGCTCGACCCGGACAAGCGCTGGAAGTTCGTGGTTACGTCCCCGCTGACCGGGGACCCGTCGGACACGATCCTCAACAGGCTCCAAGGATATGGTAGGAACAAAACCTACAAGATTCTGTTTCGGCAGTGGGCCGACGTTGCCACCCAGGATCGCTGGGGAAAATTGGGGTTCAGGGACTATATTGCGGACCGTTTCAGAACCCGCGGACGGAGCGTTATCGGCCCCGTGTGGACGAACGCTGACCGTCTTGCACTCAACGCCTATGAGCCGGCTTCGGCCGACGTGATGAAGTTCATGGCCGAAGGGGTGATAGACACGGGAATCTATGACGCCTGCATGGGGGTCCTGCTGGGGTGGATGGAGAGCGGCGAAGCCGATGACTACCGGCTGTTTGCCGGCACGCCGCAACTGCAGCTTCCTGTGAGGCAAGCCTCTGGAGGCATTGACCGCGCCAGCGCCGGGCTTGTGTTGAGCCAGCCGCGCGAGCCTGCCGGTCAACGGAGCGTGCGCATACACGACGCGAACATTGGGATGCAGGTCATGGGCGGGGCTGCGCGGGAAGTGTACAGCGATTCCAAGCCGATCGGTCTCCTTCGCGGGTCCTGCTGGAACAATCAGGGCAAGAGGCGGACCCTTCCGTTCGCCCCTTGGGAGACCGCCGTGCAGTCCGATGACGCGAACCAACTGGACAACGGCGCATGCACTGCGGCTGGGTTCACTCAGTCGCCAGTCCAGGAGGAGGCTCTGAGATTCGCATGGACAAGAACATGAGGTATATGGCCCCACCGCCCTTCGACCTTCCGCCCGCGGCGCAGGAACACCCACTGCCGCCGGCCAGCGATTACGACGCAAGTGAATTCCAAACCGCAATGTATGACAGAGCGGTCATATGCTTTGAGCGCGGTGTTAGCTTCACCGCAACCCACTTTACAGGACCCAACAACGTCCTCACCCCGTGGACCAGCGCAATGCGGGCTATCGCGGCCGCTCGGGTGTACGCGACTCAGCATCCCGACGGGGTGCCAGTCGGCGACCCCATCACCGCGACACCTGCCGATATCGGGTCTGCCATAGCTGACTGGCGCGACGCCGGCGGTGGGGCGGCGAAGTCAGTTCCTGTGAGGTTCTTGTGAACGAAGAGCTGTGGCGAGTGCCGATATCTAGCTTGGAAACGTGCCGTGGGTGGCTGGCAATTGCGGCCGTCCTCTTGTGCGCTTGCATGGCCGCGCAGGGGTCCCCCCAATATGTCCTGCAAGATCTCGGCACATTTGGCTGGCCGTCCGCTGTGGCCCGTGGCCTCAACGACAGCGGCACTATCGTGGGCTTCTATCGCGCTACATCCGGCGGTCCAGAGAGAGCTTACTGGTGGGACGGAGCTTTCCACGATCTGGGGCCCGGTGCCGCCGGCGGGATTAATAGTAGTGGGGCCATCGCTGGCTCGTCCGCGGGACGCGCCGTCATATGGCATGACGGCGTCCCGACAGATGTTGGCCCAGGCGGCGCGATCGACATCAACGACAGTGGCGACATTGCCATTAATGATGGAAACCGTGCATTTGTGATCCAAAATGGTACGCGGCGGGTCTTGGACCCGCCGCGTACGACCTTAGGCGGTTTTAGCTGTGCCTATCGCATCAACGAGAGCGGCGCGGTTGTCGGTGGTGGTGACACCGATCCTTACCCCACTAGTCATGCCCTTGTTTGGACCGATGGGCAACATCAAGACCTTGGGACTTTTGGTGGCCACTTGAGTAGAGGCCTGGACATCAATGACTTCGGTATAGTGGTTGGAGCAGCAAGCGACGTGTTCGAGGCGACGCATGCATTCTACTGGGATGGAAGCTTGCACGAATTAGGCTTGGGTGGTGCGGGCGGGGTCAACAACGTCGGCCAAGTGGTAGGCGTTCTGAACAATCCGCAGCGGGCATTCGTGTACAACTATCTGACCGGTTCTATGGAGTTTCTGCCCGATCTGGGGTACGGGGCCGCGGCCATAAGAATCAACGACCTCGGTGTCATAATTGGCCGCGTTTATGTGGGCACGGGGTTCAACAAGGTGTCCCACGTTGCTGTTTGGAAGCCAGTGCCCGAGCCTCCCAGCCTCGTCGCCCTGAGTGCCCTTTTTGCTTGCCTCGGTCTCAGTCGCTGCCGACATCGGTGCAGATGATTGGACTTTGGTGTTTCGGACTCCCGATCGACCCGCAGATGCTCTGCGGGTTGCCGTCCGGGGACATGATGTCCCTCTCTCGAAGAGGTGGACCGCATGAATGTCAATATGGAGCACATGGATCCCCCGCCCAACCCAAACCATTTACCGCCGTACGACACTTCCGCTTTCCAAACCGCTATGGAGGCTCGGGCCGCAATCTGCTTCGAGCGCGAGGTCAGCTTCACGGTTACCCATTGGACGTATGAGCAACTTTCGGCTTGGCAGGATACCATGAGCAACATCGCTGATGCACTCACGAACACAGACCCGGTCACAGTCGGCACGCCTATCATCGCTTCTCCCGGAGATATGGCCACCGCCGTAGCACAGTGGCGCGGTGTAGGTGGCGAGCTCTCCACATCCATTCCTGTGAGGTTCCTATGATGAAGAACCAAGCGCTATCCTTTAGGTCGCGATTGCTTGTGCGCTTCCTGCCATTGGCGTCGTTGGTTCTGGGCCTGAGCATCAGCCCTGGGTCGCGGGTAGCGGGTACGCCGGCGTATTTCATTCATTCTCTTGGTACTTTTGGCGGCCTCTACGCCCAAGCACGGAGCATCAACAGCCGGGGCGCGATAGTAGGTACCTACACGACTCTTTCCGGGGACCATGCTTTCATGTGGGACGGTACCTTCGCTGCGCTCGGACCCGGTTCAGCCTTGGACATCAACGACTCAGATGTAGTCGTCGGAAGCAGCGGTGGGCAGGCCGTAGCATGGAACGGGGGCTCCGTGAGCGAACTCGGTCCGGGTAAGGCTAGCGGGATCAACACCATGGGGGACATCGTTGGTGATGATACCCATCATGCCTTTTTGATTCGGAACGGTGTGCGGCAAGATCTGGGTACCCTCGCCGGGCCCAACAGCGCAGCTTTCGGCATCAACGACACTGCTCAAGTCGTGGGCGTGTCGTCCTTCGGCTCCTCCTCCGCATTCCACGCTACGCTCTGGGCCAGCAGTGCCAAGCGCGACTCAGGCACGTTCGGGGGGAGCAGTAGTATGGCTGGCAGTATCAATAACCTGGGCATCGTGGTAGGGTGGGCCGAGTCCATGGATTGGCTAGGCCGGCAAGAAAGCCGCGCTTTCTCTTGGGACGGAAGCCTGCACGATCTCGGGCTCGGATACGCTTTTGGGATCAACAACACTGGCGCCATTGTGGGGCAATCAGGGGACTTGAAGGCTTTCCTCTATAGCAACGGGGTGATGCAGGTGCTCCCTGACCTGGGGGGCACCGCAGCAGCCTTGGGCATCAATGATAGCGGTGTCATTGTAGGCCTCGCCGTCACAATGAGCGGCGAGCAACATGCGGTGTACTGGGATCTGCTCCCCGAACCAGGCGGTCTGACCGCACTGGGCGCGATGCTGGCCGGATTTGGCGCGGCTGTGCGCGGCAGTCAGCGAAGGCGCCCGGCCCGAGCTAGGTGACCTACCTCGGGCCCCTCCGATTGACCGGCAACGTACAGATAGCCAACGCAGTCCATTTCCGTCCCCTCCTGCAAGCCCGGGTAAAGCGGCCCTGGTTACGTCAGTCCGGATGCCAGAGCCGGCGGCGCAGGTGCAGCGAACAACTGTTCGTATCCTGTGACTAATATACCCCCGCCGGGGCTGGGCGTCAATCAGTTCGGGGAAAGAATTCCCGAAAGATTTCAAGCCTCTCGGGGTGAGTGCTTGAGTTCTTCGGCCCGTCGTTCCAGAGAACTCCGAACCGAAGAACCCTAACCAACTCACCGAGAGCTCGACGGGTGGCTATGGCTTCAACGCTTCGCCCGACCTGCAGCGTGACTCGCTGCGGTTCTCCTGCGATCTGCTCCGCGGGATGAACCTTGACTTTGCCTGTGTGGAGTTTGACGGGTCATTCGAGCAGACTGAAGCTTCTGATCGGCCACTGTCGAAGATGGTGCCACCGACTCTGCTATACACCGGCGCTGGCAAGGACCTATGGGTCGAAGAGATCTACACGAGGGCTGAGCTGTGCTTCAGGCGCGGCGTCAGCTTCCAGATGACTCACTGGGACTGCCGGACGCTGGGCATCTGGAACACAGCAACCACGCCGCAATACAAAGTCCTTACTGACATCGAGCCGCTGCGTACAAGCACCCTTCTGGAGCTTGGTGCGCCGGTCGAAGGGGTCTACGCCCAACCTGGTGGCCCTTCTCAGCCACCGCTGCCGGACATCCCCGGGTGCGTCACCGCCTGGCGAGCCGTGTTCAACCAGGCCAACAAAGGGCACGATGAGCTTTGCGTCCCAGTCATCTACGCGCGCTAGTTGTTCATGGCTCCTCAAGCGCTAGCGTGCTCGTCGCCACCGCAGGAGCAGTCCAAGGCTGAGCACACCGGCGGCCAGCGATGGCAGCGAAGCAGGTTCCGGAACTGGTTCCCAGAGGACAATGTGCGCGTGTCCAAAAGCCGCCTTGGCAATCCCGGCGATCACGCCGCTGTTGTTAACGGCAAAGGCAAGCGAGTGGAGCCCAACGCCAAAATCTGGTAGCTTCGCCACTTGCCCATCCTCCCACACCCCGGCGCCCGAAGGCCCGAACCCGCCCACGACGCGGCCATGGTCGTTCACATCGTATGCAGCCCCTCTGCCAATGTCATGCGCCGCGATCCCGTCCCAGTAGAAGGCGTGCGCAACGCCCTCCGGGTCGCCCAGGTCGGCGGAACCGACAATCTGTCCGAGATCGTTGATGCCATACGCGCCGCCGCGGAATGGCATCACCTGTCCACCGCCGGCCGTCCATATCAGCGGGTAGCTGACCGTCTCGCCTACCCGTTTGTACCCAGCTATCTGACCCCGGTTATTTAGGGCTAACGGCTCAATGCCGGGTCCCAACGCGGTCAACTTGCCCGGCCGCATAGAGCCAAGTCGCGTAGGGGGTGTTGGTTGTCCCAATAAGCTGGCCGGCGTTGTTAATGTCCAGCACACGGTTCAGCGGCACCTCGTGCGAGGTGCCATCCCAGACGTAACTCTGCTGCCCGGTTGTGGCGGCCACCTGCCCGTGATCATTGACCCCGAAGCCGGCCACGCCGACCACCTCCTCAAGGGTGTTTCCATCCCAGTAGAAAAAGCGATTGCCTCCCGCGGCCTCGTTGAACACCGCTTGACCGGTCTCGTTGATATCTGCGGCGGTGAAAGTGGCGAAGCCCAGATCCCCCAGGTCCCGCAACACGTACTCCGGCAACACGGCCCGCGCCGGAGCGCAGGCGACAACAAACAGAACTATCAGACAAGCACAGGTTCGTTTCACGGCACATCCTCATCACACGCTTACTGTACACTACACTGGTGCAAGATTCGTGCCAAACATGGGCTGTTGCCCACGGGGCCGACAAACACCTCGCCCGGGCGCAGCGGCGCGACGACGGGCGTGAACTTGTAAGCGATGTCGCAGAACAGATCGCTCATCGGCTGAAAGTGCTCGGGGAGATACTTCACGCATTCGGCGCCGGGAGCGGTGCGCCGTGCCTGCCGCGCCGGAGTCCCCTTGCGAATCCCGAGAAGCGCCAGATCGGCGGAGGCCGCGAGCACCCTGCCGTTCAGGTCAATCCAGAACGAGCGCTCCGCAAGCTCCGGGCGCTTCCGCACCGCCTCTGCCAGAAAAAAGTTGCCGGGTGCTTCGGGGCTTTATATGCTGCGGGAATGGCAAGTCGCTCCAAGCTTTCTCGTCCCACCGGCGTCAATTCCTATATGGTAGCATTTGCTCTGGATAGGGCCTGGGTTTCCTGTCCTTCGGGTCACTTCACGCCTCCAATCAGGTGCTTCGAGGGCGGCAGTGAAACGAACGCCCCGAAGCGCCGCCGCACTGAGCCTTCGCTTACGGCCGACTCGCCGCTTGGCTCCGACGCCCCCATGATACCCCCCCTCGAGCCTCCGAGCAAGGCGGATCTGCCGCGTGGTCAGCTTCGGCCCGTCGTTCCAGAGAACTCCGAACCGAAGCACAGAACCGAAGCATCAAGCATCAAAAGCGGAAGCGCTGCTTCCGCACTCGATAGCCGGCGCGTCAGCTTCCCTGCAGTTCGGGGCCCATCGCTGCCCAGAACTGGTTCACGTAGATCAGCATCCCAAGGTCGTTCGGGTGCCAGAGCAGAGGGTTCGTGTAGTCGCCGTGGGTGGACGGGTCCTGTGAAGCGGGCAGAATCGGCTTGAAGGGGATGTGGCGGGCGTCGCAGAGAGCCTTCACCACGTTGTCGAACAGGTACGGCTTGTCCCAGGTGTGCACCCGCGGGTCGGCCTCCCACACCCCGAAGCAGAAGATGCGCGGCTTCGGCGCAATCTGGAGTAGCCCGTCCAGCAGTTCCTGATACTTTGCACCGTACTGCTCCGGCGTAAACGCCTTGTCGTTCTCGCCGAGCTGGATGGTGATCAGGTCCGGGTGGACGTTCCGGAGCGCCGGAAGGATGTTGATGACGTCCTGTATTCGCCCGCCTGCCTGCCCGAGATTTGTGCTGCGATAGACCGTGACGGCGTTGGCCGCATCGGCCGCGCGCATCGCGGCGACGATCTGCGGGACGTAGTCCTTGTCCACCGCCGACGCGTTCATCCCCCAGCCCGGCTGGGTGTTGCCGTTCCACGAACCCGGCGCGCTGAACGTGATGCTGTCGCCGATGAAAAGCACGGTGGGGTAGTTCCGCCGCTGGAGCGTGGACGACGAAACCGTGAGCGCCGAGCCGTCCCAGTTGCCCTGGACAATCAGAAACTGCCCGAGCTGCCCCGTGACGTTCTTGACCGTGATCTCCGTGCTGCCGTCCGAGAGCTTCACCTGCGGGCTGAGCTTCGAAATCCAGCCGAACGTCTTGACCGGGTTGGCTTTCGCGGGAGGCGCGGCCATGTCGCCGATGCGGACGAAATAGACAGCGCCCGAAGGCGCGGGCAGCGCAAGCAAAATGAGGGCTAGCAGGTATCTCTTCATCGTTCCTCCCGGTAAGTATCATACCACGAGGTTGCCCTCTGCGCAGTGCCGTCAAAGAAGCGGATTAGCGTGTCCACCAAAACAGGGGAAGTCCAGAGGGAGGGCAAATGCTTACGACACGGAAGCACCGCGCGCTGCGGCTCCTGATGGAGAGTTCGCCCGATCTTGCCGCTGCTCTGGCGGGGGTTCGCTCCGGCACTGGATGGCCGACCCGGAGTTC
>JBPOJE010000069.1:0-16439 GCA_052033935.1 Armatimonadota bacterium | reverse complement strand
ATGTAGTTCGGCATCGGATTCCTGCCGATCAGCAGGATCAGGTCTTCGACTTCAGTCAATGTTGCTTCCTCTTGCTCGCTGATGGCTCTGCCGCGGGAGCAGCGGTCAGCCTGGCCGCAGGTCGGTCGAGGCAATCCGCATCTGGCCCCAACCGAGCTCCGTGCCCTTGCCGGCCCGAATGAGCTGGCCTGCCCGAAGCAGCGGCAGAAACGGCCCGAGTTCGCCCGCGTAGATAGCCCGGCCGTAATAGCCGTGCATCCAGAAATTCTTCTGCTTCACCCTGGATCCGTACCAGTCACGGGCGTAATGCTCCTGGTGAGCAAGCCTCTCGGCGTGCAGCTTAGCTTCGTCGCAGATGTCCCGAGTCCACCCCAGGAGCACACGCCAGGTATCGAGATCGCGTTCGGGAAGGCAGAAGCTGTAGAGCATTATAGCATTATGGCCAGCCGCCGCGCGACAGCCAGAGCAACCTCGTGGAACATCAGCCCCACCACCTGTTTGCCCTTCTCCAGCCGCATCGGTGTCGGGAACTCCATTTCGCACGTCGAGCAGTCCCGGTCGCCGGGCATCGCCAGATCGTCCCAGGTGCCGAGCATCAGCCCTTCATCCGCCCCTGCCGAACTCTCGAGCTTCACGCGGTTCGGGCCCAGTCCGAAGCGTCCGCACATGAGGCTGGTAGCCTGCGTGATCAGCTTGAGATGGTCCATGGCCTGTCCAACCAACACAATCTCCAGATCGAGAGGATGCCCCTTCGGCCAGGCGACAGGTTGGCGCACTTCGGGCGGTTCGCCCTCGGTCCCGCTTCCGCCGCGCACCGGGTAGAAGGCTTCCGACGGGTAGAGAAGCGACAGGATGATGGGACACGGAAGGGCCGAAAACCTCTTCGGCGTCAGTTCGTCCGCTTTGCAGTCCCAGAACATGCCGAAGGCGCACTGAGCCGGATGAAGGCAGGGACTGCTGTTGCATGCGTCATCTTTGCAGGAGGCGGCTTGCAGCGCGCGGCCGAACGCCCGGTGCAGCGTGAACCCGGGAAACTCCGTGAAAACGAGGTCCTGCCGGGGTGCAAGGGTGAGGCGCAGCGTAGCAAACCGAAATTCACGAATCAGGTCATTCACAGACTAACAATTCCTTCCAGCCGGGTCTTCTTGCCGCCGTGCCTCAAGGGTTCAAAGGCTTCCGCTTGTTCGCGAAGACTGCGGTCGCCAGCGGCAGCACTCCTGTGACGGGCCCTGTCATATAATCCACCGAGCGCAGGTCGTCCGGCGTCGAAGCTTCGAGCAGAGTAAACAGCTCCTTCAGGCGCCGGACTTTCGTCAGAGACGTGCAGTGTTCCACGCATTCGCCCGTCTCCCGGCAGTGCTGCAGGAGTCGGGTCGAGAAATCACTCCAGCCTGACGTCAGGAGTGCATTCTTTTCGGAGTCGCCCGAAGAGCCCCACTCTGTGCAGCGCGCCGAATGATCGAGCACGTGCAAATCAGACTTAATGCGCACACTGCCCAGCCCGAGCGGCTTGCCCATCCCGACCTTGAGGGCATGCCTGGAGCCGAGGTTGAGCACCGTTCGGAGTGCCGCGAGTTCGAGGTCCGCGAGGTTCTGGAACCAGATCCGGAAGCAGAATCTGGACCCTGCAATGGTATGGGTGGTATCGCGCGGCCGGGGGCTGGAAAGGTCGCGCACGAGCGCGCTGTGGTTCGTCTGCTCCTGAACCTCCGCCAGCCCTCGCGCGGTGTTCCACTTGTGCCAGTAGAACTTCGTGCCGCGAATCTCAGTTCCGCTGCCACGGTTGCGGTGGTAGGTGCGCCGGACGCCCGGATCCATTCCGGACAAAAGCGGCCTGCACAGGTCTCAATGGCGCATCGCTGACCTCGTTGCCGTGGACGACGTCTGCTCCGTGTTCGCCTCCGCGCGCTCCGCCATCAACAGCATTCGTTGGGAAGACCCGCATCCCGAGATAGACATTGACTACACAGCGGGCTCCAAGAGCATGAGTGCCGGCCTCATGCTCGCCCGCCGTTGAGGAAGGGCTGGTCACGGGGCGCCTCATCTCTGCCTTCCGCCCGGACCTCAAGAGCGTCGCCGATGGGACGCAGGTTGCGCTGTCGGTTCGTTTGCCTGCTGTGGGCGTGACTCAGGCGCTGTGGGAGGCCGAGGCGTTGCTTGCGAGCTTCGACTATCGCGGCGCCGGGGCTATCTCGATCGAACCGTTTCCCTTGCCCCTCAGCCGCTCAAAGCCGAGATTCAGCGAAACGTCATCCTGTGCCGCGCGCTTGATGCCTGGGACAAATGCGACTACGAGAAGGCCGCCGAACTGGCAAAGAGCCTGCAGCCGGAGATGCGCCCCCATGCGGAGTGCCTCGAGGTGCTCGCGGCGGCGAATCGCGGCGCCTGCCCGCGCTCATAACGCTGGTCTCCGACCTGCTCGCTAGGGCCCGCCGCCGTGCCGCTACGGACGCGTTTGGCGAAGCCGTGCGATATGTGGCCGAGTCGTTCGCCGTGCTGACCACCTCGGTCGCGCAGATCTATGACATCGCGGAACAGGACCAGCCGCGCGAGGAGAAGCCGGGCGACGTATCCCCGGCGATCCGCGTCTGGGATCGCCGGGCGGCCCGTAAGCCCCCCGACGCGGTCGCCTCTCTGTACACGACAGGGGCGTTATCCAGTACCAGCAGGGAGCGGCTTCTGTGATCCCCGTATTCCTGCTGCAGCCTGCGAGAGCGCTGTGGGGGCAAATGGAGTCCGTGGGACTGGTGCGCTTTACTGACCATTGCTTGCGCCTGCTGCGGGATTCGCACGAGCTGCCCGCCTATCCCCGCTGGCCCGACAGGCTGATCCGAAACCCCGATCCGGGCCCCCGCTGGTGATGACGGACTGGACATCCCTCCACTTCGACAGAACAAGCTGCCTGACCTTCTGCTCCCCATCATCAGGCGACGCGTGACCGCTGTCGCCGAGTGGCTTCCGCGGTAGGCCTGAGGGGCAACCCGAGGCCCTGCGTCGTGCAACCAGTGGTGGCGACACTCCAGCCTCGGGGAGGTCTCTCCCGAGAACCAGCCGGGTCATCTGGCCGTCAAACATGCTGAAAAGTGCTGTGCGGGGGCGGAGGCTTCGCGGAAGGGAGAACAGGGCAAGGCATCGTCCGAAGGCTCTTGGTGAGTGAATGACGCGGCCCGCACTCGCCCAGACGCCCAGGGACTGGAGGGAACACGAATGAGGGCGAAACTCGTTGCGCGCGTGGTGAACCTGCTGTACGTCGCATTCGGCCTGTGGCTGCTGCAGGTCTGGGTATCTGTCGTGCCCTACTTGCCCGCGTTCGTGAGCGTGTCACTCGTCAGCGGCACTGATATGCTCATTCCGTCGTCTTACATTCGTTTCTGGGTACTGCCGCTGCTGTTTCTGGTGACCATCATCTTCCTCTCCGCATGCCTGAAGAGACTGCCGGTTACGTGTGTCTGGCCCCGCCTGATCGTCAGCCTGCTTCAGATCCTGTTGTCCGTCTTGCTGGTGGTGCTGGTTGCCATCTTTGCGTTTGTGGAGGTGCGGGTACTCGTCCATGCAGCACCCGGCGTTCTTGTTCTCGTGCTGGTACCCCTGGCCTGGTGGTGGCTTCCCAGAGTTCTGGCGGCTTCCGGCCCGAAGGGGGCCGGGCTGACAGTTGAGGAACGCGCCGAGCTTGTAGAGCGAACCCGCGGAACGGTGGCACAGGCGCTGGCTCTCCTGCTTCTGGTCGTGGTGGCCGTCCCTTTGGTGAACCTTGCGGGCATTCGGCAGGAGCGGGTCGCGGCGGCAAGACAGTACAGACAGGCCGTATCCACTCAGGCCACGGAGCGGTTCGCCGTAGCCGAGGCATTGCTTAGAGCTGGCGGCAGCGAGAATCTGATGAGGCGCCTTGGGGGCATCTACTTGCTGGAGCGGATTGCCTCAACGCCCACATATTACAGGCGCGCCATGGTCATGCTGGCGGCCTACGTCCGCCGGAATGCGCCCATACAGGGCAAAGCCGGACCGAATGCGGCGAACATATCGCCTCCCGCTCCTGACATCGAGGCCATCCTGACAGTCATCGGCCGCGGAGTGCAGCCCTGGTATGCAGTTCCATTCCGACGTCTTGATATGCGGTCCGTTGATCTCCGCAAAGCGAACCTGATGAACGTCCGCCTGCGCCAGGTGCGCCTTTCCGACTCTGAGTTGCGAGAGGCGAACATGACCGGCGCAAGCCTCGATTCAGTGGAACTCTTCAAGATGGACCTGAGCCTCTGCAGGCTGTCCGGAGCAAAGCTCACTGGGGCCGACTTGACTGCCGCTGTCCTTCGCAAGGCGGATCTCAAGCAGGCCAAGCTGTCTGAAGCGGATCTAAGCGAAGCGGACCTGTCGGGGGCCGATCTGACCAAGGCCTGCCTTACCGGGTCACGCCTGCGCGGGGCCAACCTTTGCGGCGCCAACTTGCGCGCAGCCGACCTTTCTATGGCCATTGGCCTGACCCAGGCGGCGCTGGACGGCACCTATACGGACGAGCATACCAGAGTGTCACCGCCTCTGGTTGCCGGAAACAAACGCGCGAATCGGCAATAGCGGTCCCTGAGCAGCAGCCCCCGGCCGTTTCACGCACAAGACAGCATCAAATGGCGCCCGGCACGGCGGCCGCGCGGGGCACGAGATACTGGCACACAAGAAAAGCGAACGGCCCGGCGGGGAATCCCCTGCCGGGCCGTCTATGTGTGAAGCTGTCTGAAAAACTCTGGAGCTGAACGGATTCGAACCGTCGACCTCTTCCGTGCGAAGGAAGCGCTCTCCCAACTGAGCCACAGCCCCGTGACGCCTTCAGACGAGCAGAATATACCAGAACAGCGGCCCCTCTGTCAATCGGTTTCTGCCCTTTCGCAAGATGCTGCTTGACGGCTCGCGCGCCTTGCGCCCGGAATGTCCCACTATGGCTGACCGGCGGAGCGAATGTCCGAAGTGCGGCCATCGCTTCCAGATGGGTGGGGAGGACACAACCGCGCGTTTCCGCCGCGCAGACCGACTCGCCTCCGTCGGCGCAACCTCCGGGCGGCCGTGTCTGAAAGACTGCCGAAACCACCTGTGAAGCATGGATTCGCACTCCTCACACGGGATTCAGGAGGGATTCCGCGGCCGACAGCCAAGTTGTAAAAGTGTCGTTCAGGCACTCACTCTTACACGCACAGGAGATTTACCTATGCTGGACCGTGTAACGCTCGGCGCTGAGGTCTTTCTCGAGGAGCATCTCGGCGAACTCAAAACGAAAACCGTGGGCTTTATCACGAACCACACAGGGCTCACACACGACCTGAAGCCGCTCATCAACGTCTTTATCGAGCGCGGCCTCAAGATAGGCGCCCTCTTCGGCCCGGAGCACGGCATCCGCGGAGAGGTCGCGGACGGGGCCGCCGTGTCGGACGGCAAGGACCCCAAGACGGGCATTCCGGTGTTCAGCCTCTACGGAAAAGACCGCAAGCCCACCGCGGAGATGCTCAAGGGACTGGACGCGCTCATTTTCGACATTCAGGATGTCGGGGCACGGTTCTATACCTTCCTCTGGACCATGGCGCACTGCCTGGAGGCCGCCGCCGAGCACGGACTCCCGCTGTGGGTTCTGGACCGCCCGAACCCGATTACCGGCAGCCGGGTCGAAGGGCCGGTTCTCGATCCAAAGTTCGCCTCGTTCGTGGGCCTGTACCCGGTCACCACGCGCACGGGAATGACGACGGGCGAGGTGGCGCACTTCGTGGCGCGGCGGCTCGAACAGGGTCCGGCGGCTCTCAGGGTTGTCAAAATGCGCGGGTGGAAGCGTTCGCGCTGGTGGGACGAAACGGGTCTGCCCTGGGTGATGCCGTCCCCCGGCATGCCCACGCTGGAGACGGCCACGGTCTATACCGGAATGTGCCTGTTCGAGGGGACGAATGTCAGCGAGGGGCGCGGCATGACGCGGCCGTTCGAAACCATCGGCGCTCCGTGGATTGATGCCGAGGAACTGGCGGATGCGGCCAACGCCCTGAAGTTGCCCGGGTGTCTGTTCCGCGGGACGCACTTCGTGCCCTGGTTCTCGAAGTACAAGGACACGCCGTGTTCGGGCATTCAGGTGCATGTCACCGGGCGCGATGCCTTCGAGCCGGTCCGTACGGGCCTGGAGTTGCTTATCCTTATCCACAATATGTATCCGAAGGCGTTTCAGTTCCGGCTTCCGCCGCCGTCCGGGAGCTACTCGTTCGACCGCCTTGCCGGGGGAGACAGCATTCGCAAGATGATCGAGGAGGGTGCGAATGCCACTGCCATTGTGGCTTCGTGGAAGAAAGACCAGGCGCACTACATAGAAGAGCGGGCCAAATGCCTGCTATATGAGGAGTAGAGAGTTGTCAGACAAGAATCAGAATCAGCAATATCCCATGCATCACATGCTGCGGGAGATTCTCGAGCAGCCGGAGGTCGTCCAGCGTCTCGTCGAGCGCGACCGTGAGCCGGCGCTGGAGGTTGCGAAGCTGGCGAAGTCGGCGGGGATCCAGCAGATCGTGTTTGCCGCCCGCGGCACCTCCAGCCATGCGGCGGTTTACGGGCAGTACCTCTTTCAGATCGAGAACCACCTCGCCGCTTTCCTTGCGACGCCGTCCGTTGTCACGCTGTACAACAGCCGGATACCGCTGCGGAACACCATGGTGATCGGCATCTCCCAGTCGGGCGGCGCGAAGGACGTGTTCGAGTATATGGCGGCCGCTAAAGAACTGGGCAGCCCCATCGTCGCCATAACGAACAACCCGGACTCTGAGTTCGGGCGGCTGGCGGACGTCGTGATGCCGATGGACGCGGGGCAGGAGAAGAGCGTCGCTGCGACCAAGACCTACACCGCTTCGCTCACGAGTATTGCGTTCATCTCGGCCGCTCTGATGGATCGCCCGGATCATCTCGAGGCCTTGAACACGGCCCCCGAACTGATAGCGCGGGCCATCAGCGCAACAGACTGCATCGCTGCAACGGCAGAGGAGACCAAGGATGTCGAGGAGTGTTTCGTCATCGGCCGCGGCTTCAACTACACGACGGCTCTCGAAACCGCTCTCAAGGTGATGGAGACAAGCTATGTCCGGGCGCGGGCCTACTCTTCGGCCGACCTCATGCACGGCCCCGTGGCGGCCGCGCGCGCCGTTCCGTGTATTATCTTCGCCCCGCACGACGCGGCCCATGCGGCGGTGCTGGAGGTGGCGGAGCGCCTGCGCGACTTCGGGACGCGGTTGATGGTTGTCTCCGGTGCCAGCGACGCCCTCGCGATGGCTACCTACCCCGTTGCGATTCCTCGGGCAGATCACCAGTTTCTGGACCCTCTCGCGCAGGTCGTCGCCGGTCAGAGATACGCGTATCACCTGTCCGTGGCCAAGGGGCTGAACCCGGACTCGCCTCGTGGGCTCTCCAAGGTGACCGTGACAATATGAATTAGAGCCGGGACATGCTTCGATTCGGAGTTCTCTGGAACGAACGATTCGAAGCACCCGGTTCGGGCAGCACATGGGCCGGAGGATGGCACACTAATGTGGTATGATTAGCATGGTGTACGTGCTCGCGCGTTAGGAGGAAAGGCAGAATGTCTCGCCGTCTTCGACGAGGGTTTACTCTGATAGAACTACTTGTCGTGATCGCGATCATCGCGATTCTGGCAGCGATCCTGTTCCCCGTCTTTTCCAGAGCAAAGGAGTCGGGCAGGCGGGCGAAGTGCATGAGCAATCTGAAGCAGCTCGTAATGTCGCTGCACATGTACGCCGACGACAACAAAGACCGTTATCCTCCCACCGAAGTGCAGAACTGGCCGTTCGGCGACTGGAACGACGACCGGCCCAACAAGGGGCTGCGCCTACTCAACGCCTATATCAAAGACAGTCGCGTGTTCTTCTGCCCGTCCAACCGGTTCTTCAAGCCGTCCGTGTACTGGAAGCACAACGCCTGGTGGTGCGGCTACTGCTACTGGGGCAACTATCTGTCACGGAACGTCAACCCGCCGCTTACCGATCAGGAAGTCGCTTTGCGCACCGGCCATGAGCCGATGACCGTGCTCATCTCCGACATCGTTCTGACGGCGACTCAAGGGGGCGTCAATGCGACGGACGAGGTGGGTTGGAACAGCCACAGCCCGAAGGACACTATCGGCGGCAATATCGGATACAACGACGGCCATGTGAAGTGGAAGTTCATCGGACAGATGAAGGCGGATGAGGTTAAGACGGGCAAGCGAGAGCATGTGACCTTCACTTACAGCAACCCGCTGATTACTCTCTGGTGGTAGCCGCGGGGCAGAGCGGCGAACAAGAAGCCCCGGTACCAGCCGTCCTTGATACCGATATCGGCGGGGATGTGGACGCTCTGTTCACGCTGGCGTTCATTCTCGCATCTCCCGAACTCGCATTAGCAGGGGTCACCACGGTACCGGGCGGCGCGCGCACGGCCTGCGCGCTGCTTGAGGCAGCGGGGCGTCTGGACATCCCCGTGGCGGCCGGAGGCGGCCCCGGCTGCGGGTGGCCAGCGCCCTCTGAGAGACCTCCCAACCTCGATGCCCGTTCGGCGGCGTCGCTGCTGCTGGAGAAGGCCGGCCAGCACGAGGGCGCGCTTTGCCTCATCACCACCGGCCCGCTCACGAACGCCGCGCGGATGGCGCGCGACCACCCCTTCGCGTTCCGGTCACTGGCAGGCCTTTGCGTTCAGGGAGGCGATTTTAAGGGAGTGGACGCAAGGTCCATCCGCCCCGAGGAGAGCTTCCGGCGCGACCCGCTTGCGGCGGACATGGTGCTGGCCTCCGGCGCGCCCGTTCTGCTCTGCGGCCTCAACGTCACGCGCCGGACAAGCCTGTCTCCCGTGCGGCTGAACGAACTCGAAGCCCTGAATACCCCCCGCGCCGAGCATCTCGCGCGGGCGGTGCGCCGCGCCGTTCCGCCGGGCGAGGCGGCGCCGCTTCACGCCGCCGTCGCCGCTGCTGCCCTGTTCCGCCCGGATCTCATCACATGGCGCTCGCTGCCCGCCCGCGTGCAGACGGTGGGGTCGGAAGCGGGGGTGCTCGCGTTCGAGCGCAAGCCGTCCCGCATCGGATGCGGCGTGCGCGTTGCGGTGGATTTGGATGTCGAGGCGTTCGAATCGCTGTTCTGGCGGAGGATATGCGCGTTTGTGCGAGAAACTTGATTGTCGAGAGCCTCCGCCGCTTGCGCGGAGGGGGCATGACAGAGCAGGAGTAAACTATGCAGGTTGGATTCTTGACAGCGCCGTTTGGCGGCGAGACACTCGAGTATGTCGTTGAGTTCGCATCGAAGGCCGGGTTCGATGCGCTGGAGGTCGCGGCCGGGCCGGGCTCGAAGCACATTGACACGGCGAACCTCACCGACGCGGAAGCCGACAGGATCAGGCAGCTTTTCGCGGACCACAAGCTGTCCATCAGCAGCCTGGCCTGGTATGCGGATGCCGTGAAGCCCGACACACGCGAGGAGCAGGGCAAGGTCTTTCGCCAGGTCGTGGACGCGGCGAGCAAACTCGGAACCGATATCGTCTGCACGCTGGCCGGAATGCCGGTGGACGGCAAGGACCGCTTCCAGACGATCGCTGAGGACTGCAAGACGGCGTTCTCTCCGCTGGTGAAATACGCCGCGGACAAGGGCATCAAGGTCTGTCTCGAAAACTGGTACGCCACGAACATCCAGAGCCTTCCGCATTTCGAAGCGATATTCGAAGCGGTGCCGGACGAGAGCTTCGGCCTCAACTACGACCCGTCGCACCTCGTGCATCAGGAAGTTGACTACCTGAAGGCCGTGGATGTCTTCAAGGATCGCATCTTCCACACGCACGCCAAAGATATCGAGATCCGCTACGATCAGCGCGCGTGGATCGGCGTGCTGAACTCGGGGTGGTGGCGCTACGTTGTGCCGGGATACGGCCTCATCAACTGGGGCATCTACATCGCGAGACTCAAGCAGGCAGGCTACGATGGCGTGCTGTCCATCGAGCACGAGGATGGCGCTCTCGGGCGCGAGCATGGCCTGGAGAAGGGCCTCGCGCATCTGAAGCAGTTCGCGTAAGAGCCGAAGGGAGGCCGGGCGATGGGCTTTCTGCTGGGCATTGATATCGGCACGGGCGGAGCCCGGGCGCTGGTCATTGACGAGACCGGCGCTGTCCGGGCTTCCGCCGCGTCCGAGTATCCGCTGGCGATTCCGCGGCCTCTTTGGGCCGAGCAGGATCCGCGCGACTGGTGGGACGGCGTCCGGGCGTGTGTCCCGGAGGCTTGCGCGAAGGCAGGCGTCAGCGGCGAGGATATCGTGGCGATCGGCCTGTCGGGCCAGATGCACGGGGCGGTGTTTCTCGATGCGCGCGACGAGGTCATCCGCCCGGCCATCCTCTGGTGTGACCAGCGGACTGCCGTTGAATGCCTCGAGATAACCGAGCGCGCCGGGCGCGAGACCGTGGAGCGGGTGACGCTGAATCCGGTGCTGACCGGCTTTCAGGCGCCGAAGATCGTCTGGCTCAAGAACAACGAGCCGGATGCGTTCGCGCGGGTTCGCAGGGTGCTGCTCCCGAAGGACTACATCCGGCTCCTGCTCACGGGAGCGTACGCCACCGAAGTGTCCGACGCCTCGGGGACTTCGCTCCTGAACGTGCGCGAGCGCAGATGGTCGCCCGAGATGGCCGCCGCGGCCTTCGTCGAGGAAAGCTGGCTCCCCGAGTGCTTCGAGTCGGTGGAGGTGTCGGGCCACCTCAGCGCGCATGCCGCCGATGCGCTCGGGCTGAAGGCGGGCACGCCGGTGGTTGGCGGCGGAGGCGATCAGGCGGCGGGCGGACTCGGCAGTGGCATCGTGAAGCCGGGCCTGGTCAGTTCGTCGCTTGGCACGTCTGGGGTCGTGTTCGCCTTCGCCGATAGCCCGTTCGTGGACGAGGAACTCCGCACGCATACTTTCTGCCACGCCGTTCCGGGCAAGTGGCATGTCATGGGCGTGGTGCTCTCGGCGGGAGGCTCGCTGCGGTGGTACCTCGACACATTTTGCGAGGACGAGAAGCGCGCGGCTGCCGGGCGCGGTGTGGACCCGTACGAGCTCATTACCGCATCTGCCAGGGACATACCGCCGGGCGCGGACGGGCTGTTCTTCCTGCCCTATCTCTCCGGCGAGCGCACCCCGTACCCGGACCCTTGCGCGCGGGGGGTGTTCTTCGGCGCCACGCTCAAGCACACGAAGGCGCATTTCGCCCGCGCCGTGCTCGAAGGCGTGGGCTTTGCGATGGCCGACAGCTTCCGCATTATGCGCGGGATGGGCATTGACGCCACGCAGGCGCGGGTGATGGGCGGCGGCGCGCGGAGCGCGGTCTGGACTCAGATTTTGGCCGACATTACCGGGTGCCCTCACGTGATGCTCAATGTGGATGAAGGGCCTGCGTACGGGGCCGCCCTGCTTGCGGGGGTATCACAGAGTGTATGGGGGAGCATAGAAGAAGCCTGTTCGGCGGCGCTCGTCCCGGTCCGCACCGTGTCGCCCGATGCGGCCGCGTCTGCCGTGTATCCGGAGCTGCACGAGTTCTACACTTCGCTGTACGGCAGCCTGAAGGACCGCTTCGCGGCGCTCAACGATATCTCGCGGAGGGGCGCGGCGAGTGAATAGGTCTCTGGCTTCCGGCCACGGTCATCACGAGGGAAACTCTGGAGGCGAAGAGCTGAACTCAGACGGGCCGTTCATCCTGTCGGCGGACTGGCTTGTGCCCGATCCGGGGATGGTCGTGGAGCACGGGCAGATTCGTGTCGAGTCTGGCCGCGTTACGCATACGGGCGCCGATGTCGCGGCGCGCCACCCCGGCGAACCCGTCCACGAGTTCCCGGGGTGCGTGCTGATTCCCGGCCTTGTCAACTGCCACACGCACCTTGAGCTGACGGCGCTTCGCGGCGCCGGGCGCGGGCTGCCGTTCGCCGCGTGGATTCAGCTCATGACCCGCGAGATAGCCGCGCATGACCGCGACTTCTGGATGGAGTCGGCCCGGCAGGGCGCGTGCGAGTGCCTGGCGGGAGGGGTCACGAGCCTCGCGGACTATAGCACGTTCGGACTGTCGTCCGCTGCCATCACCGAAGCGGGCATGCGAGCGGTCGTCTTTCAGGAGTGCTTCTTTCCCGACCCGAGGGCCGATCTGGCGGCGATGCTGGAAGGGCTCGGAAGGGGCGTCCGCTCTCTTGAGGAGCTTGCCGGAGAAGACGTCCGGGTGGGTGTGAGCTGTCACGCTGCCTACAATGCCTCCAAACAGGCGCTGGAGGCTGTCGTGCGGGAGTTCGGGGACTACCCGCGTTCCATCCACGCCGCCGAGTCGCCAGCGGAGGACAGATATACCCGCGAGGGCAGGGGAGAGATCGCCGAGGCGCATCGTGAGCGCGGCATTCCCGTGGAGGCGTGGCGGATGAGCCCGGTGGAGTATCTGGACAACGCGTCGTACTGGCGGCCGGGAACGCTTGCCGTGCATCTGACGCAGGCGTCGCGCGGCGACTTTGCCATCCTCAAGGCGCGGGGGGTGTCGGCGGCCTTCTGCCCGGTCTCTAACGCGGCGCTTGGCGCGGGGGTTGCGGGCATTGCCGCTGCCCGCCGCGCGGGCCTGACGTGCGGCTTTGGCACCGATAGCGCAATATCCAGCGAGCGCCTCGACATGTTCGAGGAGATGCGCTTCGCGCTTCTGGCATCGAGAGTCCGCAACGACCAGCTTGCTCCCTCCGATGTGTTCGCCATGGCTACAGCCGAGGGCGCCGCGGCGGCTGGAATCGAAGGCGCGGGCGTGCTGACGCTCGGAGCGCGCGCCGATGCCGTCGCCGTGTGCCTTCCGCGTCTGCCCGCGGACTCATCCGTGGTGGATCGGCTCATCATGCAGGCGTCATCCGGTGACGTCCGGGCGGTGTATGTCGCGGGGCGGCTTGCGTATGCGGCGGCTTGATGTTTCACTAGTATCGTGAAGGACAGAGCTACAATCGGGGAAACGGGCGGTGAGTTCGTGTTCATTGACCGCGCTCTCACTCAGACGGCGCGGGGAGATGAACGCATCATCGTTGGGCCGGGCGACGATGCCGCCGTGCTGCGGTGCGGCGGTGAGGTGGTTGTCGCCACCGATCTGCTGCTCGAAGGCAGGCATTTCCGGCTCGACTGGATAGCCCCGTTCGATGCTGGCTGGCGCGCGGCAATCTCGTCGCTGTCCGACCTCGCCGCCATGGGTGCCCGTCCGCTGGTCGGGTTGCTGTCGCTCGGTGTTCCGCCGGAGTTTTCGTCCGCCGATGCCGAAGAACTCGTCCGCGGGGTTGCGGCCTGCCTCGAAATCCATGGTGCGGCGCTTGCGGGAGGCGACACCGTGGCGAGCTCATCCGGGGTTGTCCTGAATGTCTGTCTCGCCGGTGAGTGGCAGGGCCGGTCGTGTCTGCGCAGCGCTGCTCGGTCCGGCGACCTGATCTGCGTTACGGGGCGTCTCGGCGGCTCGCGAGCGGCTTTGCGGCTTCTGGATCGGCTGGGACCTGAGGCCGCCTGGAGGGGGCATCACGAACTGATCCTGAGCTACTCCGCTCCGTACGCGCGCACGGGCGCCGGGCAGTGGCTCACCAGTCAAGACGCAGTTCACGCGATGATGGACATCAGCGACGGACTCTCGTCCGACCTTTGGCGCATTGCGGAGGCGAGCGGCGTGCGGTGCGTCGTGGATGTGAGCGCTCTTCCCATCAGCCCCGCGGCGGTCCCTGCCGCCCATCTGACGGGCGAGCCGCTGACCGGCACGGCTCTTCACGGCGGCGAGGATTTCGAGCTTCTCTTCACGGTAGCCCCGAACAGGGCAGACGAAGTGCTGGGCGGCATCGTCATCGAAACAGGCACGCAGGCGGCGGTAGTGGGAAGCGCCGCCGAAGGCGAGCCGGGAGTTTTCGCGGCGGACGGCGCTCCCATACGCCCGGCGTTCGACCATTTTGCCCCGTGAGCCAGCCCGCACAAGTCACAGAAAGCGCCAGCGTGCGCGATACCCGCAAGTGCGCCTCCACGCTCGCCCGCAGGTTGCGGCCCGGCGATGCCGTGCTGCTCGAAGGGCCTCTTGGCGCGGGGAAGACGGCGTTCGTCTCGGGCGCCGCGCGCGCGCTCGGCGCGCCCGGCCAGGTCTCGAGTCCCACCTTCGTGTTCGTGCACGAGTACTCCGCCCGCATCCCGCTTGTGCATGTTGATCTCTATCGCTTGCCGGAGGGATCGGACATCGAAGATCTGGGCATCCGCGAGTATCTGGACGGCTCCCGCGTCGTTCTTGTCGAGTGGCCCGGGCGCTGCCCCTTGTTCGACTGGGGCGAACGGGTGTGGCGGGTGAGCATCTCCATCGAGGGTGACACCCGGAGGCGGATTGCGGTCACGCCGCCGGATGCGGAGGACTGTCTTTGAGAATACTTGCCATAGACACCTGCCTTGCGGACATCTCCGCAGCCGTCTCGCGCGAGCCCGGCCACGCCGAGTGCGAGACGTTCCGGCACGAGCGCGACGCGCTTCAGCGTCTTGCGGGCATCATCCGCGACGTGCTGGGCCGCTCTGGCCTGTTGCCGGAAGACATCGAGCTTGTTGTCTGCACGCGCGGTCCGGGGTCGTTCACCGGGCTTCGGGTGGGCGTCGCTGCGGCGAAGGCGTTCGCCGCTGCCACTGGCGCGCAGATGGCGGGGCCATCCACGCTCGCAATGCTGGCGGCAAATGTCGAGACGCCTGGCGCGCTCGTCGTTCCGCTCATCGAAGCCTGCCCGGGCGAAGTGTACTGCGGGGCGTACAGGGTGGGCGGCGCGGGCGAAGCCCTGGCGCAGGTCGCGCCGGATCAGGTGTGCCTGGCGTCAAACCTCGATCACTGGCGGGGTGCTCTCGGCAGTCCCGCACCGGTCATCATCGGACCGGCCGCCGCGAAATACGCCAGTTGCATCGGCACGGCCAGGGTCGAGGAAGGATGCGACACGGTGAGCATCCTCAAAGTCATCGAATGGGGCAGGCGGGTGGCGGAGTCCGGTGGTCTGACCGGGCCTCTGGACTTCCAGCCGGAGTATCTGCGTGCCTCGCACGCCGAGATCAGGCGGGCGGAAGGCAAGGGCTAGACAGAGTAATCCTCCGGAGCGATGGCGACGGGCACGCCGCCGAGCGCTTCCGATTCGGCCGCCCGCAGAATCACTGCTGTGCTGACGGCGGCCACTTCCGCCGAACACACCGGCTGCCGACGCTGGCGGACGGAGTCCACGAGATCGGTCAGGAGGGCGTAGTGCCCCTTGTCCGGCTGCTGAGGCAGTATCGAGTTGTCCCCCTTCGCAATGGCCTCCTCCCGCGCTGCGTGAATCGCCCGGTAATACCCTTCGATCCCTTCGCCGTGCCCGCCCGGAATCGGAAAAGCCGTCCGTAGCGGCTCGCCGTCTATCCCCGCCGTCCTGATCTCGCACAGATGGTCCATCACGATCGCGCTGCCGTTGTGATAGACCTCGACAAGCTCCTTCGGGTATCCGAAGCTCCCGAACACGGTCGCGAAGATCGTTGCGATTGATCCGTCGGCGTATTCGATCGTGATGACGTGGTTTCCGGCCTTCTCGCCGGTGGTGGTCAGCGCACGGGCGGCGCCGTCATAAACGCGCCCGCGAGGTCCGCGAAGTGCGTCATCTCGTTCATCAGCGCGCCGGCGGCGAACGCCCACTTCTTCCATGACCAGAAGTCGTCGTTCACGCGCAACAGAACCATCGTGCGGTTCTCGCCCGGAAGATCGGCCGGGCAGGCGCCGTCGCGGTTGTAGCGCCATTGCGGCGAAACCGGCCGCGCGCGATGTTTGCCGAGCATGCGCTGAGCCTCAATCACAGTGGGAGCCATGCGGCGGTTGTGTCCCACCGTCAGCAGTGTTCCGGTCTGGCTCACCACGCCAAGAAGATGACGCAGCTCCTCAACGCTTTCCGCCATCGGCTTTTCGAGATAGACATGCTTGCCTGCGCGGGCGAACAACTCCACAAGGCCGCGCCGCGCCCCGTGACTCGCCGCGATCAGCGCCAGATGGCAGTTCCCGTCCGCCGCAACGTCGCGTGCGTCCGCTGTTGCCTGTGCGGGATGGAACGCCTTCCGCGTCTGCTCCAGCGCGGCCGGGTTCGGATCACAGCACCAGCGAAGTTCCAGATCGGGGTGGCGTGCGATGTTCGGAAGATGCACGCTCTGCGCCATTATCCCGCAGCCGATCACGCCGATGCCGAGACGGCCGCCGCTCACGGAAGCCATGGCCTCAGCCAGGCCTGCCGCTGGCGATCTCCTCGCGCGCCTGCTCCCGAAGCACCCGCTTCAAAGTCTTGCCCATAGTGTTCGTCGGCATCTGATCGAGAATGACCACGGCGCGAGGCGTCTTGTATCGTGCCAGCCTGTCTTTGAAAAGCCCAAGAAGCTCATCCGGAGTCGCGCTTGCGCCCTCCTTGAGCACAACATAGG
>JBPOJE010000071.1:0-3937 GCA_052033935.1 Armatimonadota bacterium | reverse complement strand
AAGGGCTTAAGTGCCCGTTCGGGACAGCGGCCCGCCGCCGCGCCGATAGTGCGAAGCGCCGCCGTGCCCAGCGTCTGTTCAATGACGCGCAACATCGGCTCTAGCCCGGCTCTCCGCGGGCTAGATTCACAAGAGCCTCGAACTCCGGAACCACCATCTCCGCGCGAAGCACGCGGAAGCTATCTGGCACGCGCAGATCGGCCATCCGCACGAAATCCTTCGCGGTGGTCAGCACCCACTGCGCGCCTGTCTCCTTCCGGCGCTCTTCCGCGAGGTCCAGGTCGTCCTGCCGGAAGGGGTGGTGGTCGCCAAAGCGCAGGGCTTCGGCGACGCGCGCGCCTTCCTCGCGCAGGGTCGCCTCGAAGGATTCGGGGCTGCCTATGCCGCACAGGACGACCACGTCCTTCCCCTTCAAGGCGGCGGCTGGCTCTTCGGACTCTCCGGCCAGAATCGCCCCGGCCCTGTAGAACGCATGGAAAACCGGCCTGCCCGGGGCGATGCACCGGATGGTGTCACGCAGCAGCGAAAGGGTGTCGCGGGTCACTTCGTTCGTGTGGGTGAGCACGATGGCGTGCCCGCGGCGCAGGGCGGAGAGCGGCTCGCGCATCAGTCCTGCCGGAAGAACGCGCCCGTTGCCGAACGGCAGGCGGGCATCCACCAGAATGATGTCAACATCGCGCTTGAGCTGCCAGTACTGCAGTCCGTCGTCAAGCAGCAGCAGCTTCGAGCCAAGCTCGGAGATGGCCAGCGCCCCGGTCTTGCGGCGGTCTTTTCCCGCGACGACGGCAACCCCGGGAAGTCTGCTCGCCAGCAGCGCTGCCTCGTCGCCCGCCTTCCGCCACCCCGCGAGCACCTGTTCGCGGTTCGAAACAACCAGCGCGCCCGACGAGTGCTTTCCGCCGTATCCGCGAAGCAGAACGGCAACCGGCGTCCCTTCGTTCAGCTTGCGCGCGAGCGTTTCGACGATGCCCGTCTTGCCCGTGCCGCCGAGCGTGAGGTTGCCGACGCTGACAACCCGCGCGGGCAGAATCCTGCGCCTCCGCAATCCCACCCGCTCCATCCGGAGATAGACCTTGAGGCCACCCCGGTAGAGCCACTCGAGCGAGCTGAGGGCGAACATGAGCAGCGTGCCCGGCAGTCCGGCCGGTTCACCTCTGGCGGCGGCAAACCATAGCTGCCGCAGGCTGCTCTGCCCGGTCTTTGCGGCGGGCTGCATTACGACGCCGCCGCTCGCGCGAGTTCGTGCAGAGTCTCGGCGCATTTCCTCGACGCGCCCCGGTTTTCCTGAATCAGCTTCAGGGCGCGCTCCCGGTACTGAAGCTGATCGTGCCCGGCCGCCAGATCGCGCACGGCGTGGGCCAGCGCTTCGGGGGTCTCCGCCCGATAGGCGACTCCCGCGCCCACCGCCTTGGCCGCAATGCCGCGAATGTTCTGATCGTACGGCCCGAACGTGACCGGAACGCCCTGCGCCAGCGGTTGCAGGATGTTGTGCCCGCCCTTGTTGATGAACGTGCCGCCCACGAATGCCACCACTGCCAGCGCATACGCCTTTGCCAGCTCGCCGAATGTGTTCAGCACCATCACATCTGCCTCATGATGGCCTTCTACCTCCGACCTCTTCACCGAGGAGTATCCGTATCCTGACGCCAGTTCCTGTATCTCGTCGGCCCGTTCGATCTGCCTTGGGGCGATGATCAGCCGCAGCGCCGGCGTGCGCGACTTCGCCGCCCGGAACGCCGCCAGAACCACCTCGTCCTCGCCGGGGTTCGTGCTGCCCGCCACGAAGAGCGGGGCGAGCGGGTCCAGACCCATGGACTCGGCGAGGCCGAGGGCTTCCGTCGGGGCGAGAAGCTCGTCGGCCTCGTCGAACTTGGTGTTGCCGGACACCTCCACCCGCGACTCGTCCGCGCCGAGCCGCACGATCTTCTCCGCGTCTTCCTGTGTCTGCATCAGAAAGCGGTCAACGTTGTTGAGCGTCCATTGATAGATCAGGCCGACCCTCCGCGCGCGCTCCACGGTCCGGTCGCTGACGACTCCGTTGATGAGCGCCACCTTCGCCCCGCATCGTTTCGCCTCGTTCAGCAGGTTGGGCCACAGCTCTTTTTCGCAAAGCGCAAGGCAGAGCGGCCGCACGCGCCGCACCACCGCCCTGACGGGAGGCAGCAGGTCCACGGGCAGGAACAGCTTGGGGATTTCGGGCAGAAGCCTGTCCGCCATCTGACGTCCGGTGCTGGTGATGGTGCTCATCTCGACGCCGTACGGCTCGGAGAGTTGCTGATACTCGCGCACGACCGGCGCTGCCGCCGTCACCTCGCCCACCGAAACGGCATGCACCCAGATGTTGCTCCGCGGCACGATGCCCTTCTGGCTCCCGGTCGCAAACCCGAGCCGCTCCAGCCATCCTTCGCGGCTTTTGCCGCTGCCGAGCACCCGCCACCCGTACCAGCCGAGCAGCACGGGACTCGTCGCCGCCAGCGCGGTGTTGTACGCCACGAACGCCCCTCTGTATCCGCCCGGCGCGCGCTCAGATGTCATAGTCATAGTTTGCTGCCTCCGTGGCGCGGTGCTGAATCTCGTACAGTCTGCGGAACAGCGTGCTGCTCCGCATAAGCTCGTCGAACATGCCGGTCTCCACAATCCTGCCCCTGTCCATAACGATGATCCGGTCGGCATTCGTGATCGTGACCAGCCGGTGCGCAATCACAAACGTCGTGCGGCCGCGCATCAGTATATCGAGTGCCTCCTGCACCAGGCGCTCCGACTCGGCATCGAGCGAGGAGGTCGCCTCGTCCAGAATGAGAATCGCGGGGTCGGCCAGGATGGCGCGGGCGATGGCGATGCGCTGGCGCTGGCCCAGAGATATCCGCGCGCCCCTTTCTCCGAGCACGGTCTCGTAGCCTTCCGGTGCCTTGAGAATGAAATCGTGGGCGTTGGCCGCGCGGGCGGCGTCCTCTATCTCCTCGAATGTCGCGTCGCGGCGGCCGTAGGCAATGTTCTCGCGGATGGTCGCGGCGAAGAGCATCGTCTCCTGCGGCACCATCGCAATCTGGCGGCGCAGCGGCGCGAGCTTCAAGCAGCGCACGTCCTGCCCGTCCACGAGTACCCGGCCTTGCGACGGGTCGTAGAAGCGGGGAATGAGGCTGGCGACGGTGGACTTGCCCGCCCCGCTCGGCCCCACGAGCGCGACGATCTCACCGGGGGTCACGTCGAGCGATACATCCGTGAGGGCTGTCGCTTTCGGAAGGTAGCTAAAGGTCACGTTCTCGAGCGTGACGCGCCCCTGGAGCTTTCCGGGGTCCGCCGCGTCCGGACTCTCCGCGACGTCCGGCTTGTCGTCCAGAATCTCGAATAAGCGCTCGGCCGCGCCCATCATCGTCTGGTAGCTCACGTTGATGCGTCCGACATGCCGCGCCGACGAGGCGACAACAGTCATGAGATAGATGAACGGGACGAACGAATCCCACTGGAAATGGCCTTGTGCCACCAGATAGCCGCCGTAGATGAGAATCAGGATCGTCCCGAGAGCGCCAATCAACTCAACCGTGGGCCCGAGAGCGGCGCTGCGTCTTGCCCCGCGCATGGCGGCCCGATAGCCCTCGCGGTTGCGCTCGGCGAATCGCTTCATCTCGTAGTCTTCCGCCGCGAAGCTCTTGATGATCCGCATGCCCGAGACAGTCTCCTCGACAATCTCGGCAATATCCGCGAGGCGCATCTGCAGAAGCGATGAGAGTGAGCGCATCTTTCCGCCGATGCGGGTGATGGCGAGCGCCATGAGCGGCACTATGAGCAGCGCGGCAATCGTCAGCCGCCAGTTCAACACGAACATGCCCACAACACCGCCGATGCCCTTGACCGGCGCCGTGATCATCTCCACGAACAGCGGAGCGCTGGTCTGAATGACGTTCACATCGTTCGTCATGCGGCTCAGAATCTGGCC
>JBPOJE010000042.1:0-7603 GCA_052033935.1 Armatimonadota bacterium | reverse complement strand
CAAAACATCCTGGAACAACTCCCAGGGCCGGTGCGCGTTGGCATACGACAGCGTGCTTCGGGCGGGAGACTCCCGAAGGCCCAGGTGGTTCAGCTTTCCGCAGGTCACCCGCATGCCGTCCGTAATCCCCCGAAGGCTCTTGCACTGCGCCAACTGGCAGAACAACAACGCCACGAACTGGCCCCACGACGAGAAACCCTTCACGTTCCGGTGGGCGCGCCGGTACGCCGCACACAGCGGAAAAACACCTCAGTGCCGATCTTCTGAAGGATTTGGCCGAACAGACTGGTAGAATACTTCAAGGCAGAGCCTCCGCTGATCTGGTCTCTCAACCGCATCTTCGGCGGACAGGCCCTACCTATCCTTTCAGCGAAGACCTATACTGGACAGGTATGTGGCAGGAGGAACCCGGAAATACTGCGGTGAATATCGCTTTATGTAGCCAGGCTGCGAAGCCCTGCGTCGGTGACGTGGTTGACCTCGCCTGGCACCTGGCGGCCGGTGGCCGGGCATGTTCCCCGCCGGTTCCGGCCTTATCCGTCCGAACGTGTTGAGGAGGTGCGCGTTGCGAGCAAGCTCTCTGATTAGCCCCCGGTGTTTCCGGGATAGGCCGCTTTCGACTGCTGCCTCGCCGCTTTGGCGGCGTGTGCCGCCAGCCCCCGTGCGCAACTGCGAGGAGGTACTCCATGCCCACGCGTCTTGAGGGGCTTAAACCCCCCGACCCTTCCATCCTTCAGCGAAAGGAGCGCAAGCCTCTTTTCGACATCACGCTGGAGCTGATAACGCCGATGTTCGGCGGCGGTTTCAGCCCCAGAGAGATCGACCCCGAACGCCCGGTGAACGCCAAGGAGGTCCGCGGCCACCTGCGCTTCTGGTGGCGCGCCTGCCACGCGCACCGGTACGCAGACACCGAGGCCATGTTTCGGGACGAGGCCCTGCTCTTCGGCCAGAGCGCCGGGATTGACCGGAGCAACAACGTCTTCGGCCCGGGGCTGGTGGATGTGGTGGTGGCTGCCTCTGGGCTGCAAACAATGCGCACGAACGAACTCCGCGACAGTGGAGGCCTCTTCGGCGTAAGGAGCAACAGGTATGAAAGGTACAATTGGAGACCACACCCGGGCTATGCGCTCTTCCCCTTCATCGAGGCAAACCCCAACCCCGAGTTTGCCAAGACGCTCGCGATCACGCTGGAGATATACGGTAGCCCCACACAGACACAGGCTGCTGACCTGAAGAGGGCTCTGTCAGCGTGGGTGTTGCTGGGCGGGCTCGGATCCCGCACGCGCCGGGGATGTGGGTCCCTCTTTCCAAAGGCCTCAAACCCTCACTTGCTGTCCTGTGATCAACTCATGGCTGCGGTCAAGAGTGTTGAGGCAAACCATCGACCGTGGGGCATTCCGCGGCTCAAGGACGCTGTAGCTTTGAGGCCGACGCCGGCCTCGCCGATGCCTCACCGGGAGTGCTGGCTTAAGGCCGTCAGTTACATGTATAGTTTCCGGCAGATCGGCCACGGACGTAACTCGATGGGGAGCATGAGCAACTGGCCTGAGACGGATGCCATCCGCCGGCGTGCTGGCGGCAGATACAGGAACGGACCCCGCAGTGCAGTGTCATATCCGGACTACTACCCTCGGGCAGATCTTGGGTTGCCGATCGGGTTTGAGTTCAAGGACGCGCCAGCCCCACCGAAGCATACTCTGGCCGCGGTGGCCAGAGAGATGACGCGGATGGGCTCCCCGATCATCACGAAGGCTCTGGCGCTGGACGCCACGCAGTCGGTCCCGCTCATCATTGTGCTGGACGCCCCTCACGTCTGGGACATGCAGGCGCCCGCTGTTGCACTCGAGCCAAGAGGCGTTGCTATCCCGAAGAACCCCCAACTCAACGGCGCGGTCTTCGCCGGTCCTCTCCGGGTAGGCGCCACCACCCATACCACCGCCCGCGAGGCTTTTGTCGCGTACGTCAAGACCCAGGGTTTCACGGAGGTGACCATCTGATGCCGCACATCCTTGCTATCTCCGTCGGCCCTGTTCAGGACTTCATCGCCGCCGCGCGCAAGACGCGGGACCTCTGGGCCGGGTCCGAAATGCTGAGCGAGATATCGCGCGAGGTGGCGAATGCAGTCGAAAACGAAGCGGGTGTGGATAGCCTGGTCTTCCCGCCCGACCGCACTGTCAAGCAAGTAGCAAACAAGATCGTGGCAGTGGTACCCGATGACAAAGACCCGGCCGCCATCGCAACCGCCGCACGCGAACGCGCTGAAGAGCTTCTGGCCAACTGGTTGAATGACCAGGATGGCGCGAAGAAGACCGCTGTGAAAGCCAACGTCAAGACAGGCATCAACTGGGCAGCTGCCGAAGCGCAATTGCCTGGCTTCTTGGAGTTCTATGCCGCCTGGTGGCCCTACAGCGGCGAAGAGGAGTATGCCAGGGCACGAGAGATGGCAGACAGGTTGCTCGCGGGACGCAAGGCCCTGCGGGACTTCCAGCAGGCGGTGAGCGATCCGGGCGTACCCAAGTCGTCCCTCGACGGCGGCCGCGACGCCGTGGTGAACGGCAAGGAACTGACACCCGACAACAGGCTCGCACTTGGCATTCGTGAGGGCGAGCTGCTCGACGGCATCTCTCTGATGAAGCGCCTCTACGAGAAAGACTCGCTGCGTTTCGTGAGTGTCTCGCGTGTGGCGGCGGACCCGTTCATCAGGGCGCTTCCCGATTGCCTCGTTCAGGAAATGAGCAAGAGCCTTGAGCAGCTTGCGGCTACGCCATTCGTCCAGAAGCTCGGCAATGCTCCGAAGCACTACGAGCGTTGCCCGTATGACACCCAGCTCTTCTACGGCCCTCCGTCTGACGCTGAGATGAACAAGGAAGGGCTCGACAGTAGCGGGCAAGATGCGGTCAAGGGGTTCTGCGACAGACTGTTCGAGCAGACAAAGCTGAGGCCCTGCCCGCATGTTGCCGTGCTGCACGCAGACGGGGACTTCATGGGCGCTCTGATCAGCAGCCTGAAGAGCAAGGACGCTCACCGAAAACTGTCTGAGGCGCTCGCGTTGTTCGCCCGCAAGGCCGGGCAGATCGTCGAGAAGAACTGCGGCTCTCTCGTGTATTCGGGCGGCGATGATGTGCTGGCCTTCCTTCCGCTCGACACCGCGCTCAAGTGCGCCGCGGATCTGCACGAGGCGTTTAAGACTGAGCTTGACCGGAAACCGTCGCTCTCTGTTGGTGTGGCCGTCGGGCACTACTCTGCGCCGCTGCAGAAGCTGATCGAATGGTCGCGGGAGGCGGAACACGCCGCCAAGGGCCGGAAAGACGCGAACGGGAAAATCGTCAAGAACGCCCTCGCCGTTCACCTGCACACGCACTCCGCGGGCGACGACTTTGTGGCCTCGGTTAGGGGCTGGGATGAGAACCCGGTCCAGGAATACTGGGAAAAGTGGTCGGGTCTGCTTCGTGACGAGAAGCTCTCGAATCAGGCGGCCTATCACCTCCGCGCTCTCGCGCGGGAATTCCGCGATGCGGGCCTTGGGGGTAGTCCCCTGCTCGAGAAGGAAGCCCGGCGAATCATCGCCCGCAAACGCGAAGGCAGGGGCGGCTCCGCAGTGACGCAGGAGGTGCAGGATGCCCTGATCGGAGACCCTGAGCACTTCAGCCTTGAGAAGCTCCAGAGGACTGTGAGCGAGTTGATCATCAGCCGCCGCCTCGTGGAGGCGGATATGGGCACGGGCGCGACGGGAGGACCCAATCCATGACCGACTATCTTATTCGGCCGAGAGACCCGCTGATGTTTCGCGACGGCCGGCCGTTTGCAGCCGACCCTGGCGCATCCGCGGAGAGCCTGCCGATGCCCTATCCCTCGACGCTGGCAGGGGCGCTGCGCACGCTCGCGGGCGGCCTCACAGGAAGCGGATGGGACAAGGCGCTGGCGACGAAGGTGCACGCCCTGAAGGTCAAGGGCCCGCTGCTCGCCGCTGCGAAGACGCAAGACGATTGGCAGACCTATCTTCCGGCGCCCGCCGACGCACTGGTTTGCACGGGTAGCGTATCGGGCGGTCGGCGAGTGATGCGGCTGTCTCCCTGGAGAGCGTTTCCCGGCGGGTGCAATCCCGCCGTCTTCCGGCAGGTAAACGGCAAAGTCCAGTTCACCGGGGGTGCACAGCTGCCGCTGAAGGTTGTGAAGGTTGAGGACGAAAACAAGCCGGAGCGTGGCTTTGACTGGTGGAGCCTGCACGATCTGACCGCGTGGCTGTCGGGTGCGGACCGCGCGGAAGTCCCAAAGGATGTGCTTGCCCATCCGCCAAAGGAAGACAGGACCCACGTCGGCATAGACGGCGAAACGCTTGCGAGCAAAGAAGGGATGCTGTTCACCACGGAATCGGTCGCCTTGAATGACTGGGCGCGAGATGCCATACCCGCGCGGGCCCTGATAGCCAGGGTCGAGGGCTGGAAGACTCTGCCGGACAGCTTTTTCACTCCCGGAGGTGAACGGCGGCTGGCATCTCTCCAGAAGACCGATATCTGGCCGGGCTTCCCCGAAAAGCTCAGAGAGGTTGCCGAAAAGGGCGTGAAGCTCCTGAAGCTGCAGCTTGTGACCCCCGCGCCGTTCAGCACCGGGTGGAAGCCGGAATGGGTGGACCCGCAGAATCTGAACGCAAAGGTCCCCATCGGAATCAAAGACGGCAAGAACATCTTTCTGGAGAAGAAGCTGCGCCTGGTCTCAGCCTGTGTGCCGCGCAGGCAGGCCGTTTCCGGCTATTCGCGGATGGGCCCAAAAGCGGCCCGCTACCTGGCTCCGGCCGGCAGTGTGTACTTCTTCGAAGTCGTGGGCGACGAGCCCGTGACTGTTCAGGAAATGGAGCAGCTCTGGCTCACGTCAGTCTGCGAAAGCCCCAACGACCGCGGCGACGGCTTTGGTCTGGCCGTGCCCGGCGTCTGGCGTTACGCCGAAGGAGAGGAGTAGCTATGCAAGCAAGACCCTTGTTCATCCACGCGCTGACCCCGGTTCACACAGGGACCGGGCAGTCGGCGGACGTCATTGATCTGCCCATCTCACGCGAGAAGACGACCGGGTGGCCGCAGATTCCGGGCAGCAGCATCAAAGGAGTGCTGAAGGACGAGTACCGCAAGGCCTGCGGCAGCGATGATCTGTTCGTGCCTGCCTTCGGCCCCGAGACCGAGAATGCTTCGGAAGGAGCAAGCATGCTGACCTTCGGGGACGGGAAGATCCTGTGCCTTGCGGTGCGTTCGTTCTTCGGGACGTTCGCCTGGGTCACCTGCCCGCACATCATCAAGCGGTACAACAGGGACGCCTCAGTTGGGATGGGAAGCAGTCTCAGCGACGTTGCCATCTCCAATTCGGCGGAGGGTTGCAAAGTTGCCACGGAGTCCGCGCTCGTTGCCACACACAATGGTTGTGGTGGCTACTCTGGTTGCAAAGTTGCCGCGGAGTCCGCGCTCAAAAAAGTGTACCTCGAGGATCTGGACTTCGCCATCGAGGCTGAAGACCAGGACAGCCTGGCGGGCGCGATTGCAGAGATGGTTTTCGCAGACCAGACGGAAGCATGGCAGCAGGAGTTCAAGAAGCGGTTCTGCGTGGTGTCCGACGATATGTTCGCGTTCCTCTCCGAGACGGCCACGGAGGTGACGGCGCGCATCGCGATGGACGAAGACCTGAAGACCGTCCGCAAGGGCGGACTCTGGTACGAGGAAGCCGTGCCGGCGGAGAGCATCTTCTGGAGCGTGGTTGTCGCGGAACCCAGGAACGGCACCAAGCCAACTTCCCTCTGGGGCTTTCTGAAGGCCAAATGGCCAAAGACCATCCAGATCGGCGGCAACGCCACTGTTGGCCGCGGCATCGTGCGGCCTGTTCTCGGAGGTGGGGCATGACTCGCCAGCAGCGGATGATGCGGAATGCCATTGACCACGTGAACAATGTTGCCGGGCAGACTCGTGATGTGCAGAAGAAGTACGGCGGGCTCTGCCACAACTTCCCCATAATGATACGGCAGTGCGGCCTGTGCCAGTCGGTGGCTTTTTTGGCCTCCAAAGGGGAAGACCCGCACAGGCTGATTCTCAACCACGCTCAGGAGCAGCTTGGCCTCGGCCAGCCGAACGGGCAGTTCCTTACTCCCGCGGAGTTTGCCCAATGTGTTGCCTGTTGGGGTACCTCGGAATATGCTCTTAAGACGCGCCTCACGCTCCAGGCATTCACCTTCTACAAGCGCTTTGCCGAATCGATTCTGGATGTCAAGGCTGGAGAGGGGCTTGAGGACGCCGCTGAGCGGGAGGAGCCGGGAGAGGAGGGCACGCCGTGAGCGTCATTTGTCGCAACGACCTATCCGGCGCCTACGAGAACAGGATTCGCGGCACGCTGCGCGGTTCGGCCAACCCCGGCCTTGCCTTCGAGCGCTACCTTCCATCTGACGGCGAAGCGGGCGGCGGGCATGACACGAAGGAGAAAGCCAAGGCCGCCCAGATCGCTTTTCTCGACGGCGTCTGCGGCGATTCTCAGGGGCCGGACAGCCTCTATGGCAAGGCGTATATGCGGTGGAAAGACCACCTCGATGTCACGGCCACGGCCCTGCCTGAGCCCGCGTCAGAGGGCGAAGCCGCTCACGAGCTGTGCCCACATCTGGGCAAAGCGGAACTCGCCTGCACCGACCGCCTTCTCATCGGCATGGGCAACAAGATGGGCATGGAGGTGGGCCTCTCCTTCAACCGCATCTACGGGATGCCCGTCATACCCGGCTCGGCGCTCAAAGGCCTCTGCCGGCGCTATTTCAAGAAGCAACTCGGGCAGCCGGACGACACCAACGATGACGAAGACAAGACCGGCGCGTTCCACACCCTCTTCGGCTCCACCGACGCCGGCGGTCTCGTGACCTTCTACGACGCGTGGTACGTGCCCGGTTCTGCCCCGGGCGGCCCTCTCAGGCGCGACGTCATTACCGTCCACCATAAGAAGTACTACGGTGAGAAGGGCGGAACGCCCCCCACCGACTTCGACGACCCGACCCCGGTCGCGTTCCTCTCCGCCACGGGCAAGTTCCTGTTCGCGGTCAAAGGGCCGACTGAAGAGTGGACGCGATTCGCTATGGACCTTTTGAAGATGGCACTCGCCGACTACGGCGTCGGAGGCAAGACCAGCAGCGGATACGGCCGGTTCGGGAGTGCCACGGGCGCGACAACCGGCGGCGGTCCAGTGACGCGGCAAGGTCAACTCGGGCGACAGGCGCAGGTTCTGCTCGATCAGATGAGAAAGTGGCGGACGCCGAACGCACGGGGCGCCCAGCAGATGCTTGCCGGATGGCGCAGACTCAACGTGGAGTCCGACAAGCGGACCTTTGGCCGTCAGTTGCAGCAATGGCTTGGGCCTGATTTCCCCGGCAAGGACAGAGGCGACGTCGCAAGGTTCATCGCGGAACTCAACGAGTACCTTGAGGGACCAGCCGGATGATCCTGGTCAACTTCTCTCATCCGGTCACTGAGGCGCAACGCGGGGCCATCGAGGGGCTCACCGGCTGCGAGGTGACTGAGATTCGTGACGTGCCCACGCAGTTCGACCATGCTCAGCCGTTCGCCAGGCAGGCTAAAGCTCTGGTGGAAGC
>JBPOJE010000109.1:0-46662 GCA_052033935.1 Armatimonadota bacterium | reverse complement strand
ATCGTCCGGATCGGGGCCGCCCAACAACATCCAGAAAGAAGTGCAGGGCTCCAACTTCGCTGACATGATGCGCGAGGCAGAGCGGGTCGCGGACGCGATGCGCAAAGTTCCCGGTGCGGTGGATGTTGATATTTCGTACAAGCCGGACAGGCCGGAGCGCCGGATTGTGGTGGACAGGGTGAGGGCGGCGAAGCTCGGGCTGTCGGTAGCTCAGGTCGGTGCGGCCGCTCGAACGGCGATTGATGGCAACGACGATGTCAAGCTGAGGGACAGCGGAACCGAGTATCCCATCCGGGTGCACTACAACGAGCGGTTTCGCAGCAGCACGTCCGATGTCGGCAACATGATTGTCGCGACGAGGGACGGGGCGCCTGTCTATCTGAAGGATGTGGCGAAGGTGGTGGAAGACAACTCGCCGACCAAGATAGACCGCAAGAACAGGCAGCGCGTCATCTACGTTACGGCCAACCTCGCCAGGGGCGCGCAGATGGGCAACGTGAACCGCGCTATTGAGAAGGAGCTTGCCGCGATTGAGCATGCGCCGGGTACGAGCATCGCCACCGGTGGAGCAACCGAGCTGATGGGAGAGAGCTTCCACTTCATGATCTCAGCTCTGATTCTGGCCATTCTGCTTGTGTACATGCTGATGGGGGCGCTCTTCGAGTCGTTCCTGACGCCGTTCGTCATCCTCTTCTGCCTGCCGCAGGCGCTGATCGGGGCGCTGCTTGCGCTGCTGATAACGGGGCATGCGATGAGCATTGTCGCAATGATCGGCATCATCATGCTGACCGGGCTTGTCATGAAAAACGCCATTCTGCTCGTGGACTACACAAACACGCTCATGGGCCGCGGCCTGGGCAGAGACGAGGCGGTGCTCGAGGCGGGTCCGACGCGGCTGCGGCCTATTCTGATGACGACGCTTGCGATGATCGGTGGTATGCTTCCCACTGCGCTTGCAACGAACCGGAGTGCCGAGCTGCGCGCCCCGATGGCGATCACCGTCATTGGAGGCCTGATCCTATCTACCCTGCTGACGCTGCTCGTTATCCCCGTTACGTTCACGATTGTGGATGACGCGTGGAAGTGGGTGCGGCGGACGTTCTTCTCGCGTCCCGCGCCGGAGGCCTCCAGCCCCGAGCAACTCGTCCCGCGGAGATAACAGAAACACGAGGGATGCGGGCGTTCAGCCCTGCGCTGGACGCCCGGTTTCCGAAAAGTACGATGGGGCGTGATGCGCATCACATCCCATTGGCCTTCTCCTACGGCGCCGTTCACCGTCCCTCGATCACGCTGCCCTTGGCAAGGCTGCCCGGAACAGGACTGCCGGGCCTGCAGTCCGCTGGCAGTGATGGCGTCACCTCCGATCCGGAATCCAGTCCGGATGGGTGCTGAATCAAGTTCAGCAAGACGTGTTCCTATGCTTCCGCTACGATCAGCCTGCCCTTGGCAAGGCTGCTCGGAACAGTACTGCCGGGCCTGCAGTCCGCTGGCAGTGATGGCGCCACGTCATTTGGGAGTTCCGCAGACCATCTCCTGCTGGTCTCATGGGTTGCACTTATGCGGCGCCGCAACAGCCTCTCACGCTGCAGGCGGCTTGACGCCGCCCGCGTTCTCGTTTACAATAGGCGTAGCACAAAACGATAACAGAACGGTACTCCGGCTTTCGCCGGAACTGGGGCTGCCCGCGCTCACACCGTCGGGTAGCCCGTTTTTGTTTTTGCTCATCGTTATTGCCTCACGCCGCGGGCGCGCCGATAAGCCGATGCCAGGACATCGGCTTCGGGTGTTCACGCCCGCGGCCTGGAGCTTGCGGTCAATCCACCCCACGAACTCATTGGCCATCATTGCGTTCAGCTCGACGCGCTCGCTGGAGTAAGCCCGTCCGCTCGCACGGTTGACCAGTATGGCAATCTCCTCTTCCGTCGCGCCGTTATAACTGAGGTTGTGTTGAGGATCGGTGCGCCCGTAGCTGACCGGCTCACGCTCCAGCCCCCCGATATCCGCCAGCCGGAAGCCGAGATCCACGACGTGGCCAGCGCCATGGCTGCCGCGTGTGCCTGTGCGTAGCGTCGCCGCAATGGAGAATCCCGCCTTGTCGAAGTCTGCAGCACATAGACCGGGCGGCCCTGACGTCTGAGTGTTGCCAGCAGGTCACAGAGAGCCGTTACGGGCATCCCCTTGCTGCTGGCCAGCGCCAGGTCGTAACGATCGAGGATGCCTGACTGCTTGAGCAAGGGGTTGAAGCCCTCCTTTTCCACGAACAGCACGCCGCCGTATCGTAACGCCGGGCTCGGGGTTATCGCCGGGTTTCCTGCCGCGGCGGCGGGCCTGCCGAAGGTCCGCTTCCACGATTTGCGGCATGGCTTCGCTACGCTGTTGCTGGATGCCGGGGAAGATATGAAGATCGTGTCGGACATGCTCGGTCACGCAGACATCCGCACGACGCTCAACATCTACACCCATGTCACCAGGCAGATGCAGCAGCGTGCAGCCGGAAAGCTTGACGCGTTGCTGGACAATTCGGGGGGTGGTTCGGGCCTCTCATAAAGGATTGGTTTGCAAAATGTTTGCAAACCGCCCCAATCGGGGCATTCGCTGCGTCCTGCTGAAGCCCGAAATCGGGGAATTCACGCTCAAAAACCGGGGGAAACGGCAAGCCGACGAGGAGACTCGAACTCCTGACCCGCGCATTACGAATGCGCTGCTCTACCAACTGAGCTACGTCGGCCTGACTTGAATGAGAAGATGCCGAGGCGCAGAATCGAACTGCGGACACGTGGATTTTCAGTCCACTGCTCTACCATCTGAGCTACCTCGGCACGCAATGCCGCCCCTCGCAGAAAAACGAAGGACGATACGGGGACGACGAGACTTGAACTCGCGACCTCCGGCGTGACAGGCCGGCGCTCTAACCAGCTGAGCTACGCCCCCGCGACTGCGAATGAAAGCATACCGGAAACGAGGCCGAAACCGCAACCCCGATTCGGCTCGAATTTCCCCCTGCCCTCCGGCTCCCGTATTATATCTGCGCCGTGCGCGCGGCTGCAACTTGCACGGGCCTGCCCTGGCGGCGAGTTCGGCGGGAGCCTCACCCTGCGGGGGCGAACTCCTCGACTGCGCGTCTGGAGGGAAGCGACGGCTGCGCGCCGGCAGCGGTCACGCTCAGTGCCGCGGCTTTGACGGCGAATCGGACCGCGTCCTCGAACCCTTGCCCCTCTGCCAGAGCCACCGCCAGCGCGCCGCAGAACGCGTCCCCGGCGGCGGTCGTGTCAACGGCACGCACCTTCGGCGAGGGTACTGCAAACGTCGCATCGCTGTCGGCCGCAAGCGCACCTCTCGATCCGAGGGTGACCACCACGCGCCGGCATCCGGCCCGGAGCAGCGTCCGGACTGCGTCTTCCGCGTCCAGCCCGCTCTGCCCCGCCAGCCCGGCGGCCTCCGTCTGGTTCGGCACGAGCACATCGGTGATGGCGAGAAGTTCCAGCGGGAGTCCCCCGTCCGGGGCGGGCGCGGGGTTCAGAATCACGAGCGTGCCCGCGTCGCGCGCAATTCTGGCGGCGGCTTCAACTGCATCCAGCGGAATCTCGAGCTGCAGAAGCAGCGCATCGGCATCGCGGATCGCCCCTTCCGCGCTCCGGACGTGCTCCGGGCTGAGCCTCGCGTTGGCGCCGGGGGCTACGGTGATGGCGTTCTCTCCCTTCGCGTCCACGGTGATAAGGGCGATTCCGGACGGGGCATCCGGGTCCAGCGCAATGTGCCGGGTGTCTATGCCCTCAGCCTGGAAGCCCTCCACCGCCGCGCGCCCGAACGAGTCGTCGCCGGCGCAGGCGACCATGGTCACGCGCGCTCCCAGCCGCGCCGCCGCCACGGCCTGATTGGCGCCCTTGCCGCCCGGCGCCGTGAAGAACCGGGTGCCCATCACGGTCTCGCCCGGGGCGGGGATGTGCTCGGCCATCGCCACCATGTCGGTGTTCGAGCTGCCGACGACCACGATCTTCGCCCTGATTGATTCGCTCATTCTCTGCGTCTCCGGGGGCAGTTTAGCCTGTGGCGCGCCGGTCCTGTCAAGCGAAACCGCGCCCGCGGGGGCATCTCTCGCGTTTTGCCGCGGCGTGGTGTAACCTGACGGCGCATGAGACGAAGCGAGCACGCCACAACAGAACCCCACGATGTCATTCTAGCGGAGCGCCTGCGGGTTCTCCTGACCACGTCTTTGCGTCCGGCCTCCGCCGGGCCACATGCTCTGGAGGCGGCGCTGGGGCGCGCGCGGTCGCATCTGGCGCGGCAACTCTCGGGCGGCAGCGGCGACGGAAACGAGATCGGCCTGCTCTACCAGCGCCTGCTGATGTGGGAGGCGAGGCAGGGTCCGGATGGTGAGGTCCGTGTGGCGCGGAGCGCGCGCGCCCGCAAAGCAGGAGGCGTGTATTACACACCCCGGCGCATCGCGGACGCCACCGCCGCGGCGACGCTTTCGCCGCTGACGGCCGGGGCTTCGCTGGCGGCGCGCTCTCTGCCGGACGGCGCGCCGCTCGATGCGCTGGCGGAGCCTTTTCTCTCGATCCGCGTGCTCGACCCGGCGATGGGCTGCGGGTCGTTTCTGCTGAGCGCCGCGGACGTCATCGCCCGCGCCATGCACTCGGAGCCGCGCATCGCCGCGGCGCTCGGGCTGAACGAATGCCGCGCGCTGGCCGCGGAAAACTGTCTCTTCGGGATAGACCTCGACGCGGAGGCCGTGGGGCTGGCCCGCACCGCGCTTTCGCGGGCGAGCGGACGCAGGCTGCGGCTCGGCCGCCACCTGAGGGCAGGCGATGCCCTGCGCGAGCCGTGGGGCAGTCCGGACGCGTTCGACGCCGTCATCGGCAATCCCCCCTGGGTCTCTTTCTCAGGACGGCAGGCCGAACCCCTGTCAGACGAGGACCGGCGCTTCTACTCACAGCGCTTCGAAGGCTTCCGCGGCTGGCTGTCGGCACAGGGGCTGTTCATCGAGCTGGCGGTGCGCCTGTGCCGCCCCGGCGGGCGCGCCGGCATGGTGGCCCCGGCGCAGATATGCGGCCTGCGTGGATACGCCCCGCTCCGGCGGGCGGTCACCTCGCTCGCGCGGCTGGACGGCACGGCGCTCAGGCTGGGCGAGCACGAGTTCGACGGCGTCACCGGGCCCGCCGCGATATACGTTTTCGAGCGGCTCCCGGACGGCGGCTCCCGCGGGGCGGACGATGTGTGGGAGTGGCGCACGGACGACTCACGCGCACACACGAGCCCCGAAGTGCGGGCGATTCTCGATAAGATGCGCCGTTTTCCGCCGCTGCCGAAGGAGACGTTCACCGATCCCGGGGTGCACACGGGCAACAGCGCGGAGCTTCTCCTTTCACGGGAGCCGCAGGAGGGGGACCGATGGGCGCCGGTGCGCGAGGGGAGGGATATCGCGCCGTTCCGCCTCGGCCCGCCGCGTCTGTGGCTGCGGACGCGGCCCGAGCTTCCCGCCGGCCGCTACTGCCGCATCTGCCCGCTGGAGCGATACGCCGCCGCGCGCATTCTCATTCGCCAGACTGCTTCGCGGCCCGTTGCCGCCCGGCAGACCTGCCCGGCGTATTTCCGCAACAGCGTGCTTGCCTGCGCGGGCGTGCCGTGGCTTCCGGACGAGGCGCTGACGGCGATCCTGAACTCGCGCCTCGCCGCCTTCTTTCACCGGCACTCGTTCTGCGACAGCCGGCAGGGAGCGTTTCCGCAGGTGAAGGTGAGCCATCTGAGGGCGATTCCCGTGCCGCGCGATGTCCCGGGGGCCGCCTGCCTTGAGTTGACCCGTCTCGCGCGCGAAGCCGAATCCGACGGCGCGGGCGCGGATACTCTGGCCCGGATAGACCGGGCCGTGTTCGGGCTGTACGAGCTCACCGGCGCGGAGATCGAAACGGTGCTTTGCGACGAGATCGCCCGCGTCTAGCCCGCGCCCCGGGCTGTCCTGCGGACTTGAGCACTGCATCCCGCGGGAATGACGCTTTGCACAGCCCCCCGATCAGCGGAAGGTTGAATTCCCGCAGACCCCGCCGCCCGGCTTCGGCAATTCGGCCTTGCGCTCTGCGACGGCTCTCAGATCGTCGTCAGTGCCGAAGCATAGAACGGAAGGACGTGCTCATCTGATCCGTCGCCGGCTGCTCTGTGACGCTGCCATCGCTGCAATCAGCGCCCCCATTGCCGCCGCCGTCGAAGGCTCAGGCACCGGCGTCCAATAGACGGCGCGCTGCATCTGGCCTTGCCCCCACGAAAAGCCGACTACAACGCCCAAATCGTTCACCCCCAACGCTCCCGCGCTGACGCCCAGGTCCGGAAGCATGGTCATCTCGCCGTCGCTCCATATGCACGCTCCTCCAGCCCCGCCCACCACCTGGCCAGCGTTGTTTATGTCAGCCGCGTATCCGGGGCCGAGGTCATGGAGCTGGCCATCCCACACGAAAGCGTGTGTTTCGGGGAAAGGAATACCGGGCGGAAGCCACTCGCTGTATCCAACCACGATACCGTGGTCGTTAATCGCAGACGCCTGGCTGTTCTTGCCCCCGCTCAGTGTCCCAATGTCAGTGAACTGGCCGCCGGCCAGCAAGAAGGCGCGGTAATAGGTGAAGTACGGGCCGGAATCCTCGAATACCCCCACGATCTCGTCTGCAGAGTTCAGATCACGCGGAGAGACCACCTTCCCGGCCAGAGCGTTCAGATCCTGCTCTGCGCCATCTACAAGCAGGAAGGCGTGGCCACTTCTGCCGGCCAGAATGTGGCCGGAATCATTAATGGCGACCGCGCCACCAGGTGCCATCACTTCCGCAACACCGCCGAGCCACCGAACCACGTTGCCGCCGCTGGTGCCGACAATGACGCCGCTGTTGTTTATGTCGTGTGCACTCCCGGGCCCGAGGTCGTGGAACTGGCCGTCCCAATAGAAGGCGTAGGGTTCGTCTGCGCCGGCCGGAAAGTAGTTGCCCACAATGACCCCGGCCTCGTTGACGGCGCGCGCCTCCGCGTAACGCCCACCGAACGTCTCCAGATCGTGAAGCAGGTAAGTGACCTCGGCTGCCGCTGGCGCGGCCAACGCAAGTACCAGTGTAACCGCCAACTGTGTGATTACTGTCCTTCGGTTCGGAGTTCTCTGGAACGAACGGGCCGAAGCACCGGCGCAAGCAGCCGTCGGCAGTACGCACGCGGGGGCGAGCAGCAGAACACAAACGCGGAGCCGCTGGAAGGATGGGCTCATTTGGACCGCCGTCTGAGCCGCGAGAGGGAGAATCCCGCGAGCAGCGCCCCCATTGCCGCCGCCGTCGAAGGCTCAGGCACCGGCGTCCAGTACACCGCGTGTTGCTCTCGGCCAGGCGCTACGGAGTAGCCGACAATTACGCCTGAGGCGTTGATTGAGAAGGGAGCCGTGTTGACGCCAAGGGCTGGCAAGACTGAAAACTGGAGCCCGTCGTACGCCCAGAAGTCGAAGGGGCCCCCGCGGCCTATGATTGTACCTGCATCATTGATACCCGAGGGTATGCCGGGCCCCAAGTCGTGCAACTCACCGTCCCACAGGAAAATGTGGCAGATATCGTAGAGGTGCTCCGGGTCACTGGTGGCCGCCATGCCAACAACGACGCCCTTATTGTTGACGCCGCTGCAGTAGCTATAGGTGCCGCCAAACGTGCCAAGGTCCATCGGCTGCCCGTTGACCCACACGATAGCATGTGTGGTTCGGGGGTAGGCTGGCAAATCGCCGTACCCTACGACGAGCCCATTGTCGTTCAGTCCAAGCGCTACGGTGTTCTCGCCGCCCAGGCCTGAAAGCTGCACCCTCGAACCACCAGCCGGCAGCAACCAGGGGTTGTCGCCATCATGACCGATGATATCACCGTTGTTGTTGATGTCCATGGCCTCTCCCGCCCCGTGAGTCAACCGGATGCCGCCATTCCAACTCACGGCTTGGCCACCGCTGGTGCCGACTATGACGCCAGCATCGTTGATCGCGGACGCGCGGCCCGGCCCGAGGTCGTGGAACTCGCCGTCCCAGTAGAACGCATAGGTGTCGAACGGGCCGGCCGGGTAGTAATTGCCCACAATGACCCCGTGTGAGTTGACGTCTTTTGCCGCGGCATACCGCCCACCGAACGTCCCCAGATCGTGAAGCAGGTAAGTGACCTCGGCTGCGGCTGGCGCGGCCAACGCAACTACCAGTGTAACCGCCAACTGTGTGATTGCTCTCATCACCGTTGCTCCTTTGGCCCCTGCCGGGGCCGCACTATCGAAAGCGCACGGGCACCATTAGCCCCGGTCCGCCCCCGGCTGCCTTCCATGCGGCCACAGCCGCCGGTATGTCGTCGGGCGACGCAGCTATGGTCGGGCCGATATCCACAGGCGGTGTTGTGGCCACGCTCGCGATCGCCTGGAAGGTCTGCTCCCACGCCGGTAGCCGGTTTTCTCCGCTGCCGACCGCCCAGTGAGCCACCGTGAAGCTGACCCCGCGCTCAAAGCAGATGACTGCGCGGTTGTAGATGGCGCTTTGGAATAACTCGTCATCGTACTCCTCATAGTCGTTGTGCGGAGGACCTGTCGGTGGATCCATAGTCTGGAAGTTACCTCCGAGCCTGTCCGCCTCCGCGACCATCAACTGGGCGCCTGAGCCACGCAAGATGTCGCAGGCGAACATAAGCGCCTCCTCCTGCACAGGTGTCTGCGTGAAGCCAGCGTTCTGGCAGCGGCCGTTCGGCACCTGGTTCACGTCGTTTGTCTGGACTGCGGTCTCCCACGGCGCAAACGGAAGCGTCCGCCGCACTGCCTGGAAGTCCCAACAGGAACCGCGAAGCAGACCTATTGGCTTGGAGCTTCCGTAGATCTCCCGTGCCGCCCCGCCCATGACCGCCATGGCGATGTTGGCATCATGGATTCGTACAGTCCGGGTGCCGGCCGGAGCACGCTGGGCCACGCCAGCCGAGGACCTGTCAACGAACACGCGCTCGCCCGTGCGCACCGGAAGCTGGAGTTGCGGCAGAGGGGGGCCTCGAACTGGCGGACATCATCCGCTTCATTACTCAGGTCCCACCCAACGAGGACGCCCATGCAGGCGTCGTAGATGCCGCTCTCGACGACGCCGTCCGCCATGAACTTGATCACGTCGGCCGCCTTCGGCTCGTAAGCGTTGAGGATGGAGCGGTAGTTGGCATATATGGGCCCAACGACGTTGGCCCCGAACTCGCTCTGTATGAACTCGCGAAAGGCCGTTCCTGTCTGCACACCATATTGCCTGTCGGGAACATCAGTCCACTGGCGAAAGAGGATGCTGTAGCTTTTGGGCCGGTTGTAGCCCTGAAGCCGGTTGAGGATCGTATCGTCCGGGTCTTGTGTCAAGGGCGTCGTGACGACGAAATGCCACTCCTCAGCAGTGATGTCGTACACGTTCTTCGGTGATGGCTACGCCCGTGAACCCGCAGTCGTCGAACTGATCGAGCCACCAGTTGACCTTGGCGCTCAGGTCAGCGCCGGTGCCGCTGCCCCAGTCGTAGTAGTACATGTGCACGAAGAAGTCCAACTCCGCCTCCATGCCCCTACGAGAGGGCAATCTCCCCTGTTTTCACGGCCCCGCCGTAGTACTTCACCTTGACCTTCAGCTTGTCAGTTGACTCGTCAATGTAGAAAGTGATCTGATTGAGCGCCAGAGCACTGCTATCCGGCTGAGAGGACGGCGCGCCGAGGAAACATCGTTCGTCGTCAGTTTCCAGTGTGGTATTGCCAATGACCAGCGCGCCGCCGATCACCACTGGTGTTTCTATTTGACCTAGTGCCGTGACATTGCCGAGCGTCTCAACGTTGCCTTCCGCGTCGACTGAGAAGGTACTCTGGGGCGAATCACCGTCCTGGTAGGGCACCTCGAAGCCCGCTTCGGCGGTTACGGCGCCTTGAACGGTAGTGTCTCCAGTGTCGGCGTCAACGGCGAACGTCCCCTCGTTCACGGTCAGATCGCCAGCCACGCTTAGTTCCCCCTCCACGGTGAAGTCGCCGGGCGCTCGTGTCGGTTGGCCTGTGCTGTACCCGATGGTCATCGCAGCTTGCTCCTTACGACAATGAGTTGCCGCACGCCATGATAGACACATCTATCGCGACTGTGGGCTGGCTCTGCGGTTTGAGGGAAAACTGCGTCGCGCCTGGCGCGCTTCGCAGGGGGATGGTAAGTGTAAGCCCGGGCATCGACGGCGCCCCCGCCTCAGCGATTGTTCCGTCCCCCCGCGCCCAGACCCGGAGCGGGCCGGGATTGTAGATTGATATGACCTCTGTCCGCACGTTCAAGTTGAACTGTACAGCGTCACCCGTGGTGTTGGGCAGGGTCTTGATCTGGCCCTTGGCATAGAGGTAACCCTAGGCATTCACCTCCAGCCAGTCTCTGGGCGAGTCTGGCTGTTCTCCCGCGATCTTGGTGGCAAGATCCACCTTGAGCGCGTGACACTCTCAACGGTGGCGCTCTCGAGCGTTATCTGGCTCATTCTCGGCCTCCTGGCAAGCGGCCTCTGCGTCGGGTTCAGGCAACTCAGACGGCGTCATTGAGAGCCGACGCATCGCCCCTATCACCGTTTGTACCTTACCATTTGGGCCGCGCGTTGTCAACGACTCTATTCGCGCTTTCCCGCTCGGCTTGCTCCGGAACCTGACCGCGTCTACAGCCCCCCGAGCGCGCGTGAATGGCAAGCCCGTCCTCACTGCCGGTGACGCCCGGCACTGTCAGCCCTCCGCTGGCGTTGAGATTGCCAGTGACCTTGAAGTCCCCCGGTGCTCGCACCGCCTGCCCATTCTGATACCCTGCGCTCATTGGTTTTCCTCCCCGCGGCCTGGTGTCGGTCGCCCGGTTTCAGAATGGCCTTTGGTGGGGGCTGAACCAGAGGCCGTCCTGTCTGTGGACTTGAGCATCCTGGCGCCCGGTGCTAAAGTCCCCGATTGAGGAAGTGCGATGCCAGACCTGTTCGATCAGAACCCATCTGCTGAGACCGCCGATAGGCCGCTGGCCGCTCGCATGCGCCCCCGCACGCTCGACGAGTTCGTCGGCCAGCAGCATATCGCCGGCCCCGAATCGCTGCTGCGGCGCGCCATCGCCGACGGAAAGCTGCCCTCGATGATCTTCTACGGCCCGCCGGGCTGCGGCAAGACGACGCTTGCGCACATCATCGAGAGCTCGAAGCCCGAAGCGGCCTTCGAGGCGTTCAGCGCGGTCACGTCCGGAGTCGCCGATATCCGGCAGGTGATCGCCCGCGCCAAAGACCGCCGAAAGCTCTACAACCGGCAGACCATTTTGTTCGTTGACGAGATTCACCACTTCAACAAGGCGCAGCAGGACGCCTTTCTGCCGCACATCGAGGACGGGACGGTCATCCTCATCGGCGCGACCACCGAGAACCCGTACTTCGAGGTGAACTCGCCGCTCATCTCGCGAAGCCGCATCTTCCAGTTCGAGCCGCTTGCTCCCGAAGACGTGACGCTGCTCGTTGAGCGCGCGCTTCAGGACGGCGAGCGCGGGCTGGGGGCGCAGGGGGTGAAGCTCGAGCCCGAAGCGCTGGAGCATCTGGTGGATGTGGCTGGCGGCGACGCCCGGACGGCGCTGAACGCGCTCGAAGCCGCGGTTCTGAGCGCCCCGGAGGCGGAGGGCGGGCGCCTGGTGACGCGGGCGCTCATCGAGGAAGCGCTGCAGCAGCGGGCGCTCGGCTACGACCGCGCGGGCGACTCGCATTTCGACACGATCTCCGCGTTCATCAAGAGCATGCGCGGCTCCGACCCGGACGCCGCGGTTTACTGGCTGGCGAAGATGATCGCCGCCGGAGAAGACCCGCGCTTCATCGCGCGGCGCATCGTGATTCAGGCTGCCGAGGATGTGGGCAACGCCGACCCCATGGCGCTGGTCGTCGCCACCTCCGCCGCGCACGCCGTGGAGTATGTGGGGTTGCCGGAGGCACAGATTCCGCTTGCCCAGGCCGCCATCTATCTCGCCTGCGCCCCCAAGTCCAACGCCTCCTATCTCGCCATCAACCGCGCGCTGGAAGACGTGAAGAAACGGTCGCCCGCGCGTGTTCCCCCGCACCTCAGGAGCACGGGCTATCGGGGCGCGGAGGCTCTCGGCAGCGGGGTGGGCTACATCTACCCGCACGATCACCCAGGGCATATTGCCGCCCAGGAGTATCTTCCTCCCGGCGCGAAGTCGCGCGACTACTACGTGCCCGGCGGCAACGGCTACGAAAAGAAGATAAAGGAGCGGCTCGCACGGTGGGCCGAGGAGTTAAAGCAGCGCGAAAAGCGTTGAATCTGGCTGGAAGCGCGCAGCAGCAGAATGGAGACCCGCCAGCCGGACAACAGAACCGTTGTCGTCGCGATGAGCGGCGGGGTGGATTCGTCCGTGGCGGCGGGGCTGTTGCTGAGGCAGGGCTTCGATGTTTATGGGCTGACGCTTCTGATCTGTCCGCCTGCCCCTGAAAGCGTGAAGCAGGGCGCATCTTCGCAGGCCGAAGAGGACGCCCGACTGGCGGCCCGGCGGCTTGGCATCCCCCACCGTGTGGTGGATGTGCGCGAGGAGTTCGAGGAGCGCGTCATCCGCGACTTCGTGGACGAGTACGCGCGCGGCCGCACTCCCAACCCCTGCATCCGCTGCAACGAACAGGTGAAGTTCCGCGCGCTTTTCGATGAGGCGTACTCTCTCGGGGCGGGATGGATCTCCACCGGGCACTACGCCCGGGTGGAGTGCGGCCCGGCGGGAGACTATCTACTGAAACGCGCGCTTAACGCGGAGAAAGATCAGTCATACATGCTGTACAGGCTCGGGCAGGCGGAACTAGCGCGGGCCATCTTCCCGCTTGGCGGGCTGCGGAAGGACGCTATCCGCGAACTGGCGCGCGAGATGGGGATGCCGAACGCGGACCGGCCGGACAGCCAGGAGATCTGCTTCGTGGGCCCCGGTGGCTACCGTGAGTTCATCGCGTCCCGCCGCCCGGAACTTGTGCGCGATGGGGATGTCGTTGATCTCGATGGGCGGCCTTTGGGCAGGCATCAGGGAACGATAGGCTTTACAATCGGGCAGAGGAAGGGCCTGGGCGTCGCCGCGGAGGCTCCGTTGTATGTGGTGGGCATAGACGCGCGCTCCAATACCGTGATTGCGGGGCCGGAGGAGGCGTTGATGGCGCGGTCGGTTGTTGTGGGTAATCTGAGCTGGGCGCCGGGGCGGCCGCCGGACGGCGTTCTGGCTGTCACCTGCAAAGTCAGATACAATATGCCCATCGTGCCCGGGGAGATCGCTCCGCTTCCGGACGGCCGGTGGAGGCTCGAATTCGCGAAGGCGGACAGAGCGCCCACGCCGGGGCAGGCGGCGGTATTCTACCGCGGCGACACCGTGCTGGGCGGGGGCACAATCGAGTCGGTGGAGTACCCGCGCACTTCTGTGAAGGCTGAGGAGACACAAACGTGACAGCAGGACAGGGTCTGGCGCTGGTTGTGGGGGTGTGGGTTCTGGTGACGATGATGATCGCGATGCTGGTCGCGATGATCCTGATCCTCACCCGCACTGCGAAGGCGGTCACTTCGGCCACTGAGTCCATTCAGCAGCGCGTGGATGGAGTCGCGAGCCGCGCACACCAGGTGCTGGACCAGGGTGAGGCGGCGCTTGGAGCGGTCACGGCGGGTCTGGCGACTGTCGGTAAGGTTGCCGGTACTGTCGGGGGAGCAATCAGCGGTGCCCGCGTTCTGAGCCGGGCCTCAAGCGTGGCCAAAGGCTCGACCAGCATGGCGTTTACGGTTTTGACGGGGATAAAGGCCGGCATGGACCGGTTTTTGCATTCTGAGAACGAAAGAAAGGGTGATCATCACAAAGATGGATGAACAGCAGGATCGAGGAGTATTGCTGAGCGTGCTCGCGGGCATTGGGCTCGGAGCGATTGTGGGAGCGGCTGTGGCGCTTGTGCTTGCTCCGAAGAGCGGGGCAGAGGTGCGTGACGACCTGCGCGTGACGCTGGACGACCTGAAGTGCAAGGCCGAGAAGGTAGCCGCGGACCTCAGTGCAAAGGGCGAAGAGCTTGTGGCGAAGGGCCGCGATGTCGTTGAGAGCACGACGTCTCGCGTCAAGGACGCCGTGGGCGCCGGCTGCGAGGCGATGGCGGAGGCTCGCGCTGAAGCAGAAGAAGAGGTGGAGGAAGTCGGCTAGAGCCGGTTGCACGGGCGCCGCGGCGCTGAGGGCTGGCCAGGTGCGGAGTGAGGGTGTGACAATGCCCGTGCGCCCTCCGGCGCGCCAAAGATGCGCGCGAGTTACTGATCAGAGAGTGTGTACAGCAAGATGAGCGAAACCCCGGATACGGGAAGAGGCAGCAGAACATTGGATTTCAGCGTTAGCGCGGACAGGCGAGAGAACGGTATTGGCGTGGTCACCATCTGTGGAGAGGTTGATGTCTATACATCACCGCGCGTGCGCTCGCTGATGCTCGAGCAGTTCGACGCGGGCTGCACGTCCTTGATTGTGGACATCGAGAAGGTGGACTACCTGGATTCCAGCGGATTGGGAATACTCGTTGCCGGTCTGAAGCGGGCGCGCGAACACAGCGGCGAGATATACCTGGCTGGCTGCAAGCCGCGGGTGTTGCGCGTTCTCGAGGTTACCGGGCTGAACCGGGTCTTTACAATGGTGTCTTCCGTGGATGAGGCTGTCGGAAAGGCCGGGGGAGCTTAGGGAGCGTGCTGGTGACTTCACCCGTGGTTGAACTCAGGGCTCCCTGCCATGCCGAATACGTGTCTGTCGTTCGTCTGGCGGTGCTCGGGCTGTGCGGCCGCGCCCCGCTTTCGTACGATGAGGTGGAGGACCTGCGGCTGGCGGTGGGCGAGGGCTGCGCGTCGTCGGTGCAGCGGGCGGTGGAAGCCGGGATGGATGACGCCCGGCTCACCCTGCGGGCAACCGTGGACGAAAGGCTGATCGTGCTTGAGATCGAGGATGACGTGCCCGTTCCTCCGGCTTCCGAGCCGCTGGAACAGGCGGTGACGGACGTGGACTTCAACGACCAGCAGTTCAGGGTCTCGCTGATGCAGTTGCTGGTTGACGAGGTAAATATCGAGGGTCTGCCCGGCGGCGGTCAGCGCATTCGCCTGACCAAGCACTGCGTAGCCTCAGATGGGCAGTAGCCCGAAGGCCGACCCGCACGAGCAGACCCAGGAGCTGTTCCGGCAATACGCCGCGACCCGGGACCCCGGGCTTCGTGAGCAGCTCATTGCCGCGCACACCGGGCTCGTTACCTTCCTTGCCGCGAAGTTCGCCAACCGCGGCGAGCCGCTCGAAGACCTGATTTCCATTGCGAACATCGGGCTTATCAAGGCCGTGGATCGGTTCGACCCGGAGCGCGGACTTCGTTTCTCGACCTTTGCAACCCCCACGATTGTTGGTGAAATCCGCCGGTACTTCCGCGACAGGGCGTGGAGCCTCAAGGTTCCCCGCCGTCTGAAGGAACTTAACCAGAGCGCGTCGAAGGCTTCCGCGCGGCTTGCGCAGAAGCTGGGGCGTCCGCCGGGGGTTCAGGACATCGCGAGGGAGATTGGCGCAAGCGAGGAAGATACCCTCGCGGCGCTTGAACTCGCGAACGCATACGACACAGTGTCCGTTGATGCTCTGTATGACGGACACTCGGAGTTTCTGCCGTCTCCGGCGGAATCGCTGGGCGGCGAGGATGAGGAACTCGGGAAGCTGGAACGCTACGACGACCTCAACCGGGCGCTCGAGCGCCTGGGGGGCCGTGAACGCGAGATACTCACATACCGGTATATCCATGGCATGTCGCAGACCGAGGTGGCAAAACGTCTGAACATATCACAGATGCATGTATCCCGCCTTCAGACAAAGGCGCTGAAGACGCTCCGGAGAATGCTGGAGCAGTAGCCCGGTTCGTCGAGCCGCCGGTGCGTGGGCGCGGCCTGGTGGTCGGGTTTGCGCTGCTGGCGGTGGCGCTGATGCTGCTCTGGCTGGTGCGGAGCATTCTTATGCCCTTCGCCGTGAGCATCGCCATCGCGGCGGTGCTCGACCCGTTTCTCGCCAGACTGCAGCGGCGTGGGATGTCGCGCACGGCGAGCGTGCTCGTCGTGTATTTGCTCTTCTTCCTCGTGTTCGGCGCATTCCTCACCTGGGCGGTACCGGTTCTCGCTGGCGAGGCGAACCAGCTTATCGAGCAGTGGCCGGGATATGTGGACAAGTTCCGGGGCTTCTGGGCCGGCTTCGTGCAGAACGAGCTTCTCAGGCATCTGGGTGTTGCGCTGCCCGCATCGTGGGGTGAACTGTCGGAGAATCTGAACGACGCCATCAAGACGAGCGGCCCCGGCTACTTCGCGAAGTTCCTGGGAGGGGTTTTCGGCACAATCGGCTATCTGCTGAATGTGGTCATCATCCTCATCGCCACGTACTATCTTCTCAAGGATTGGCCTGCCATCCGCCGCCGCGTTCACTACGTTATCCCGCCTCAGTACCGTGAGGGTGTCGTTGAACTGATCGAGCGGGTGGGTGCAGTGTTTCTGGGGTATCTGCGCGGCATGGTGATGCTTTGCTGCATGTATGGCGTGGCCGTGACCCTGGCACTGCTCATTCTCGATCTCTTCCCCGGCGTGGAAACCAGTTACCAGTTCATTCTGGGGCTGGCCGGCGCGTTTCTGTATGCGGTGCCTTATGTCGGGGCTGCGCTGCTCGCTGTCATCACCGCCATCGTGACGCTCGTCGGGTCCGGGGGGTCGCCGCTGAACGCCCTGCTTGTCACAGTGGTTGTGCTGGCGTTGAACTCCGCGCTGTTCGACCCGGTGTTGACGCCGAAGGTGCTCGGGCGATCCACCGGGATCAGCCCGCTGCTCGCGCTGTTCGCGATCATTGCGGGCAGCAAACTGTTTGGGTTTGCCGGGTTTATTCTGGGCGTGCCCGTGACTGCCAGCCTGGGGATCATCGCCTGTGCGCTGTACCCCCGCCTTGGCACCCCGATTCCTGAAAACGCTGATGTGCCGCCCGTGGAGCCACTGCCGCCTGGGCCGGCCGGGGACGAGGCTTCCGGAGAGGGTTAGCTCCAGATGGAGGGCTTATGTCTCGCCTGGTTCGGGTTCTTGCCTGTTGTCTGATGGTGTTGTCCGTGCCTTGCGTGGCTGCCCCTGAGTCCGTCTCCGCTGATGCTGCCCGGCAGTGGGTGCGCTTCACCGTCCCGCTGCCGAAGGAGATCACCATCTCCCGCGCCGTTACCGTTCCGTGCGCCGCTGTCTCTGTTGAGTTCGAAGGCGCCCCGCCTTCCGGCGATCTGGTTGCGGCGGAAGCCCTGTCCGGGCTGCGGTCGCTTCTGGGGCAGGCGGCCGGCGCTCCGGCGAATGCCGGGGCAACATTCCGCATTGTGCTGGCGCTTGGCCGTCAGGCGTCCGATTCGTTGAAGAGCTTGCCGAACGCGGAGCAGGCGTACTCCATCACTCCGTCAGACAACGGCGATGCGCTCCGCGTGGACGCGCTGTCGCCCGCAGGGCTACTCTATGCGGGCCGCACGCTGGACCAACTGATCCGGCCGAAGATGTCCGCGGACTCGGCCCGGATTCCACTCGTGACCGTCCGTGACTGGCCGGATATGAGCGCGCGCGGGCTGTGGGGAGCGGACTGCTTCGCTCATCTGCGCTGGATGGGCGACCAGAAGCTCAACATCGCCGAGCAGATATCGGATGTGGGCGTTGACGAGCAGGGCAAGCCGTATGCCCGCATCAAAAAGGGGCGGGAGCCGATGATCACCGAGGGGCCGAAGTACGCTATTCAGCCTGTTCCGGTGGTGCTGCATCTGGAGCAGACCGGCGGCAAGGGCGTCCTTGCGGCGCACCCCGAACTGCGCGCGCAGGGCGGGCAGGAGAACAACTTCTGCTACTCAAAGCCCGCCATCGTGGACGTGCTGGCCGCGTGGATCGGCGAGCTTGCCAGCCTGCCTCACGTGAGCGGGGTGGATGTCTGGATGACGGAGAACCTGCACGGGCAGGGCGGCTGCCGCTGCGCCGAGTGCGCAAAGACCGACAGGGGAGTCCTGGAGGCCCGCGCGATTGTCGCGGGCTGGCGCAAAGCGCAGGAGAAGCACGGCCCCATAACGCTGTGGGTGCTGACGAGCGAGGAGACCGAGTCCAGCAACCAGCTCATATTCAAGGAGATTCCCCCCGAGGTGCGCGTCTGGTACTACCATTCGCTTCTCACCTACACCTCGGGGCAGTCGCCCATGCTGCGCCCGTACCTGGGCGAATCGGCAAGGGTGGGGCGGTGGATCGGCGTTGTCCCGAACCTGGTTCCCATCCACTTCGCCGCGCCGTTCACCAGCCCGCAGTTCATTCACTACCGCCTGAACGAGTTCGTGGACAAGAGCATGTCCGGGCTGCTGGGCTACATCACCCCGCGCCTGCCCTACGGGTTCTTTAACCTCGAAGCGGCGGCGGAATACTCGTGGAACGCGAAGGGCCGCACTCCGCGGGAGTTCGCGGTCTCGTATGCCGTCCGGCAGGGCTTCAGGGACCCGGAGAAGTATGCAGACTGGGTGGAGGCCATTGGCACGGTCGCGTGGCATGTGTACGGCTCTGACTGGCCGTTCGGCGAGCAGCGAAACGTGCCGGGCAAGGTTGCCGGGCGGCTCAAGAAGGGCACGCTGCCGGAACTCGGATATGTCCTGTGGGACGCCTACCGGTCGCCGTTTGGTGATATCAAGTCGGAGGAGCAGCTAGAAAGAGATGTCGAGATGGCGGCGCGGGCGGTTCGGCTGGCGCGCGAGATGGGGCTGCGCGAGCAGTGGCTGGAGAGCCTGATCGTTCAGGGCTACGTTGACTCGTTGAAGGCGCTCTGGGAGCTTAAGGGGCTGTTTCGGGACGGCAAGGTCGCGGAAAAGGACCGCGAGCAGGCCGAACGGTATTTCCGGATGTATGTGCGGGGGCTGTCCACCACCGTGGAGATTCTGCCGCGGTGGGAGGCGCTTATTCCGAAGCCGGACGGCATCGGCGGTTTCACAGAGCGCCCGGTGGAGATTGCCCGGGGCGCCATCGCCGAAATGATCGCCGTCGCCGATTCTGTTGGAATCAGAATATCGCCCCCGGCCGCGAAGTCCGCGCCCTAACCCAGCACTCTCGCTCCGGTTTGCGGACGCGAGGTGAACAGGTTGTCGCTCACGGAGCCCTGCATCTTCTCCAGAAGCTCGGGGCGCTCGCGCGCAGCCCAGTCTTCGTAGTAGCGGCGCCGGATTCCGTCTAGCACGCCCGCTACGTCCTTTGAACGCGCCATCGCCACAATGCAGCCGCCGAAACCCGCGCCCGTCAGGCGCGCGCCCACCGCGCCGCTTTCCCGGGCTGCCCCGGTGAGAGCCTCCAGTTCGGCGCACGAGACTTCGTGATCGTCCCTGCAGGATGCGTGGGAAGCGTTCATCAGCGCTCCCATTTCCGCGATGTCGCCTGCCGTCAGTGCCTGCTGAGCCTTCTCCACGCGCCGCGTCTCGGTGAGCACGTGGCGCGCTCGGGCGTATGGCTGGAACCCGGTTTCGGGAACCTGCAGACTCTCTCCCTTGCCCATATCCAGGAAGCGCCGATCGAACTCGCCCGTCGTGATCCCGAGCCTGCCGGCGATCTCCTCCGGCCTCATCGGCCGGGGTTCGATCACGCCTTCAAGCGCGGCGGCCGGGTCTTCGAATGCCGCATGGAAGTGCGCCAGAAGCGGGTATTCGCTGTCGTAGTGCCTTCCCAGAAGCGCGCACGCCATGGCGCACTCCGCGCTGCGCAGGTTGTACCGCGCTTTTGCCTCGGCCGATTTCTCGGCGACCAGCAGGGTATTCGCGATGATCACCTCGGCCCCTTCGGGAAGCGGCACGGGCTGCACGCGCAGCGGCCTGAAGTCCATCCTTAGCGCCCGGTCCTGCTCTCCCAGCAGGCAGGCTGCTTGGTCCATTCCGCCGCCGCGCGTCCCGACATAGTGCTCCCCCTCCGCCATCATATCGGCGAGGCGCGAAGGCTCGATCTTCAGATTGTTCACTGCCGCGAAAGCAAGCGCCATTGCCACTACCAGAGCGGATGATGACGAAAGCCCTGCGGCGCCCGGAATGTCGCCCCTGGTGACGGCCTCGAACCCGGATGGGCTGTCGAGCCCGTACTCGCAGGCCAGCTTCTGCACCGCCGCCTTGGCATAGTTGCCCCAGTCGCCCTTGTGGTACGGGTCAATACCGCGGCTCGCCTCGAAGGAGCGCGGCTCGAATCCGTCCACGCTCAGCAGGGACACTTGCCCCCGCGGCAGAGGCCGGAACAGCGCCGTGATTTCACGGTTGATGGCCATCGGCATCACGGGAAGTCCGTTGTAGTCCGTGTGCTCGCCGATCAGGTTCACGCGGCCGGGCGCGCGAACAAGCCGCCAGCCGCCGCCCGGATCGCACTCCGCCGCCCGCTCAAACACTCTGCGAACGCAGGGGGATTCGCGCCGCCCGGCGGGCAGTAGTGCAAGCAAATCGTCAAGCCGCGCCATCGGTGTCCTCCTGAAGCGCCCTCTCTGTCCGGGCCAGGCTTTCCGGGGTGCCGATGTCCAGCCACTGGCCATCCGGAATGGGATACGCCAGAATCCACGCGCCGCCTGCCAGAAGCGCGCTCACCCCCGCCGTCAGTTCTATCTCTCCGCGCGGGCTGATCTCCGTCTTGCGAAGCACCTCCACAAGCTTCGGGCCGAACACGAAGCACCCTGCCTGATTGTAGTGTGTCGTTGATGTGCTCGGTGCGGGCTTCTCGACCATCCGCATGATCCTGCCCGCCCCGTCGAAGTAAACCGCCCCGCCGATGCAGGGGTCCGGCACCCAGTTTGCCGACAGAACGCCGTCCGGCCGCCAGTCCTGATACAGCCGCGCGATCCGTGTGTAGTGATCGGGAGGGTGCAGCAATATGTCTCCGAACGACAGGAACACCGGCTCGTCTATGAAGTCCGCCGCCGTAAGGATCGCCCCGCCCGTGCCGTTCAACTCGGTCTGCTCGCAGTAGCTGATTTGCACGCCCATCTCCGACCCGTCGCCGCAGCTCTGCCTGATCCGCTCGCCCAGATAGCCCGTGATGATCCGCACCGACCGCACGCCCGCCGATTCGAACGCGGCGATGATGCGGTGCAGCAACGGCTGCCCGGCGACCCTTACCAGCGGCTTCGGGATGTCGGCCGTAAGCGCGCCCAGGCGCTTGCCTCTGCCCGCCGCCAGAATGACTGCTTTATTGATGCTCAAGGTATCCGCTCCAGATCCAGGCAGCGCACCACATGAAACGTGCGAACCAGTTTGCCCCGGCGTTTCACGGGAATCCGCGCCACATCTTCGGTATGCCTGAAGGCCGCCAGCACTTCGGGCTTGATGTCCCAGTCCTCTTCCCACACCAGCACGCCGCTCGCGCCGATGAGATTCTCTCTGGCCATCCAGAAGTCGAACTGGTCCTGTGCGGTGTTAAGCGAGAAGCTCCTGTGCGGCTCCTTCATGTTCCACGCGAGCTGCGCGGCGAACTGATAGCGGTCGGCAAACAGAAGGGCCTTGCCGCCCCCGGCCTCGATCGCCCGCATCTCACTCCGCACCACCTGAACCACTTTTTCCCAGCCGTGCAGGTGATTGGTGTTGTCGTCGCCGGGCGGCAAGGGCAAAACGGGCCAGAACGCCTGAGTGTGTAGCAGCAGCGTAAAGACAGCGGCGGTTCCCAGCACGGCCCCAGGCCACCATCTGCGCGCCTTTCTGCCCCCCGACCCCGTCCAGAGCGCCGCCGTTGCGACGATCAGCGTCAGATAACCCGCCGCGGGCCAGTGTGGCAGAATGCGGGCGAACGGGCTTGCGCCCCAGAACAGCGCCAGCGTGGGGAACGAGAACCAGAACAGCAGCCTGTAGCGCGCGCTGGAGTTCCGCAGCGACCCGAGCCGCAAGAGTGCCGCGGCGAGCGCCCCAAGCAGCAGCGGAGACAGGGCCAGAAGCTCCGCCCCCAGAAGTTGCGGGAACCACCTGAACGTCGGCGCGCCAGCGCCGTGCCGTCCCAGAAGATTGAACCTGAAGCTGTCCCAGCCGTTGTTCTCGTTCCACAGAAACACCGGCAGGAATACGGCGGCGGCCAGGAGCGCGCCAAGGTAAAGCTCTTTCCGCGAGAACTCCCTGCGTGTCTCCCTGGACGTCACGAGATAGAGCAGCGCCGAGATCACGAGCAGAATGGCTGTGTACTTCGAATCGAGTGCCAGTCCGGCGAGCGCCCCGGCAACCACGAGCAGCCAGCGCTTACGGAACATGGTCGCGTGCGCCACTGCCAGCACTGTCAGAAGCCAGAACACTCCGAGAGGAGCGTCGCTCGCGACCAGAAACGACCCCAGCGCGAAAAGAGGCGTGAGCGTGAACGCAAGCGCCGCCAGCCAGCCGACCCTCTCGCTGAAGAGCTGCCTCCCGAGCGCGTACATCAGCCCCGTGCTGACAGCGCCCAGCAGAATCGTCGGCAGCCGCACGGCCAGCGTCGTGTCTCCCAGCAGGCGGGTGGAGAGCGCAATCAGCCACGCGACCATGCCGGGATGATCGTAGTAACAGGCCGCCGGGTGCTTCGCCCATGTCCAGTAGAGCGCCTCGTCGTCGCCTAGGTTGAGCAGAGACGCAATCAGCATGCGGATGGCGGCCGCGATGATGATCAGCAGAGCAACTTTGGTGTGAGTCTTCAAATGCGGAAGTTTTTCTTGTGTTGTCCTCGGCGGCCTAAGAAGGCGGCGCCGCACACCACGGATTATATGCTAAGCACGCGCCCGAAAACCCTGCCTGCATATGCGAAAAGGCCGGAGATGCCTGCCTTTTCGGCGCTCTCCGGCCTCGTCATACTTGCGTTACGCCCTCAGGGGGCACCCGCCGTTACTCCACGTCTATCTTTACAGACTGCGCCGTGGAGGCTTTCGCTCTCGGCAGCGTCACCTTCAGCACCCCGTTCTTCAGGGTTGCTTTGGCCTTGTCCGGCTTCACCTCCACCGGGAGCTGGATGCTCCGGTAGAAACGGCCGCTCGACGACTCGCGCCAGTGATACTGCCCCTCCGGTGACTCTTCGATGGTGGAGCGTTCAGCGGAAATCGTCACCGAGTCGTTCGTCACCGACAGGTTGATGTCCTTCTCCTCCACACCGGGAATCTCCACCGACAGGCGCAGGTCCTCGGCGGTCTCGTAGAGGTCGAGCGTGCCGGCACGCAGCCCCTCGAATGCCGGAATCTCCATGCCGCCGGCGCCGCGCCCGAAGATGCGGCTCACCATGCGGTCGAAGTCGCGCCGCATCTCCTCGAACTCGGGAATCAGTCCGAACGCGGACGGCGCAAACCGCTGTAAAAGTCTCGGCTCCTCGCGTGTCGCGAGAACCTTGCCAGTGTCCTTTTCAGCCATTACATTTACCTCCAGTCAGTGTGGCTTCAAGAGCCTTGTTCATCCGGTGATTATTTACCCGCTGGCGGCGAATCCTAAACATATGCGCGCAAAATAGTTGAGTGCATTACACTCATATCTGCACGCCTGCCCGCAGCCCGGGCCGGCTACCCGGCGCGCTCTTCGCGGTCGCGCATCCTCTTTGCGGCTTCGGCGCGCCCGGTGCCGGCGAGCACCTGGCAGTAGCTGTCCAGATGGCCCCTGGTATGGAACGGGCCGCCCTCCTGCATCACCTCCCACATCGGGTCGGACTCTTTCGGGAGGCCGTCCATCATCTCTTCGTGCCACTGCGACAGCAGGTCGAGCCCTTCCAGCACCGCGTCCTCCCGCTCGGACGCAAGGTTGCGCGTCTCGTGGGGGTCGCTGGCGATGTCAAACAGCATGGTTTCCGGGAAGTCCTTCAGCCCGGCGTTGTACGTGCGCACCATCATCCAGTCCTTCCAGCGGACACTGCGCTGGCAGCTCCATGCGCCTTGGCTGACGACTAGGTACGGCCACCCGCAGCTTCTGCCTTCTGTCAGCGCTGGAAGGAAGCTCGTCCCATCCCAGCTTTCGGGCTGCTCGCCGCCCGCAAGCGCGCAGATAGTGGCGGCAAGGTCCACGTTGTAGTGCAGGTCTGCGTCCTCGCGTCCCTGCCCAATGCCCGGTCCCGCCGCAATCAGCGGTACCCGGGACGTGCAGTAATCCGCAGTCTGGTGGTCGCCGTACACGTTGAGCTCGCCCTGGTTCTCGCCGTGGTCGGATGAAACGAGAATGATCGTGTCGTCCAGCACCCCCTGTGACCTGAGTTCGTCCAGAATCAAACCCACGTGATCGTCAGCGTAGCGGATGCCCGTGTCGTAGCCGTCAATCCATTTCCTGAAATCGGCTAGCGTCTCAATCTCCGCCGGAGCGCGCGGGTACTTTTGCGTGTCGTAGGGGCCGTACTCCCAGAGGTCGCGCGCGCTGTGCGGGCCGTAGCCCTTTCGCTGCGCTTGCAGGATGTCCTCGGTCAGCCACGACGGCGCGGGGTCGTTCTCGAAGGGGTTGCCGTAGCCGGGCGGTGTGCGGTACGGCGTGTGCGGGTCCCAGAAGTTGACGTGCAGAAACCAGTTATCCTTGACGGCGTTCGTCTTCAGCCAGTCGAGCGCCAGCGGTGCAACCTCGTCCGCGCGTTCGTGTCCGCGTCTGCCCGGGTCGTGCACTTCCTTGAACCCGTCAAGGAAATGCCAGGCCGCATGGCGTGTGGCGAACGGGCTGATCGTGCAGGTGTGCAGCCCCGCGTGCACAAGGGTGGTCATCCATGTGCGGAACGGGCCAGCGTAGTTGTTGAAATCCCGATCTGGGCCTATCGGACGGATATCAGCATTAAGTCCGCCGTGATTGATGACGCCGGTATGAATGCCCGCGCGGCCCGTGAACAAAGCCGTCCGCGAGGGAAGGCAGGGTGCGTCTGTCACGTAGTAGTTCGAGAACCGCGTGCCGCGCGCCGCGATAGCGTCTATGTTCGGGCTGGTGTTGCGGCTGTAGCCAAAGCAGCCGAGATGGTCGGGCCTGAGACAGTCAATATCAATGTAGAGAATCCGCACGGGGCGCCTCCAGACAGGATTTCAGTGTGACGTCCCCTTCTCCCGGAGCAGGCCCATCACCTCCGTGACGCCGCTGGCGGGCCTTATTGACACTCATTGTCGCAGGCGTTAGTATCTGTGCAGCCCGCGCCCGGGTCGAGTCCGCCTGTTCCGTCACGCGGGATCGTGTGTGCGCGTTTTTCTGAGAGGAACCCTGAAGAATTGGCCCATGTCATCACCGAGCCCTGCATCGGCTCAAAAGACCAGTCCTGCGTCCAGGTCTGCCCCGTGGACAGCATCCACGGGACGGACGAAGACCCCCAGTTCTACATTGATCCGGAAGCCTGCATAGATTGCGGCGCTTGCGTGCTTGCCTGCCCGGTCAACGCGATTTTTCCGGACTACAATGTCCCGGAAGAGATGCAGCAGTACATCCAGATCAACGCAAGCTACTTCAACAGGTAGGAGGGGCGCGCAGCGGCTTCCGGTAGCCCGCCCACGGCTGCGGCGCTCTGGCCGAATGGACTCCTTCGCAGCCCTTGGGCCGCAAAAGTTATCTGTTTTTTCCAGATTGGTCTGGACAAAACTGCGCAATAACCCGTAGAATAGTTTTGGAAAGCTTCCCACCCTCCATTCGCCTTTCCGGCCGTCAGGAAACTCTCGGCCGGGGAGGTTTTTCATGAGCGCTCCCGCCAAAACCCCGGCCCGGACGGACGGCGGAGGCCCGAGTCGTTGACGCTCACGCTCCGAGCGTGCTAGAATTTGGCCGATCTGGAGCGATGTCCGAGTTGGTCGAAGGAGCACGACTGGAAATCGTGTAGCGGGGTTAAAACTCGCTCGTGGGTTCGAATCCCACTCGCTCCGTCATTTTCTTCTCACGCGGTTGCCTCGGCAGGGCAGACGGTCAGGGAACCGTCCCTGCGATAAGCCGCACCAGCCACACCGCGATCAGCAGCACCCCGCCGGCAGCAAGCGCGGTCCACCCGGCGGCGGATGGCAGTGCACGCCCCGTTCTTGGCTTCACGGCTGCGTTTGCAACGAACCACAGCGCCGCGGCGGCAAAAACTGGCCCAAGGGGATGATAGCGGAACGACTCGCGCACATCGGCGTGCAAAAGCGCGTGCAGCGACCTGGCCATGCCGCAGGCCGGGCAGGGAATCCCGGCAATGCGGCGCGTTGTGCAGAGGCTCGGCCACTGGTCCAGCGGTAGCAGCCAGAGGAGCCCGAGCGCGGCCGCAGCTAACAGCAAGGCTGCGACTCGCAACCACTGCTGGCGGGCCGGAGCGGACGGCGCTGTGTTGTGTGCGGGCGGGGTTTCGGACATGCGGATATTCCGGGGGCGCGGCGCGCCCGCGTGCAGATTCTATCATATCACCGGTCACCGGAGGCAGAGGAAAAGCAGGCATTGTGGCAGAAGTGCACAGGTGATGCGACGCGGTTCTCTGCTCAGGCGGGAGGCCATAGACGGCTACCTGTTCATATCCCCCTGGATCATCGGCTTCCTCGTTTTCACGCTGGGGCCGATGCTGTTTTCGCTGTACGCCAGTCTGTGCGACTGGGACATGCTGCACGCGCCGCGCTTCATCGGGCTGGCGAACTACGCAACGATGTTCGGGCACGACTTCCGCTTCACGAAGTCCCTCAGCGTCACGCTGCTCTATTTCGCAATGGCGCTTCCTCTCGGGGTTGTCGCGTCGCTCGGCATCGCCATCCTGTTGAACCAGAAAGTGAAGGGCCTCACGCTCTTTCGCGCCATTTACTACATCCCCGCCATTCTTCCCGGGGTGGCGGTTGCCATGATGTGGAAGTGGATCTTCAACCCGGAGTCAGGCGCCATCAACCTGCTTCTGGCCAAAATCGGGATTCAGGGACCGGGGTGGTTCACAAGCCCGGAGTGGGCCGTTCCGGCGCTCGTGATTATGAGCATCTGGGGCGCGGGGGCGGGAATGATCATCTACCTCGCCGGGCTCCAGAGCGTGCCCACGCAGCTCTACGAAGCGGCCGAGCTTGACGGCGCTGGAGCGTGGGGCAAGTTCCGGAACGTAACGCTGCCCATGATCAGTCCTACGGTTTTCTTCAACATCGTGATGGGCATCATCGGCAGCTTCCAGGTTTTCACCACGGCGTTCGTCATCACGGGCGGCGCGGGAAGCCCGGCCTACAGCACGCTGTTCTACGTGCTCTATCTGTACCAGAAGGCATTCAAGTACTTCAGCATGGGATACGCCTGTGCCATGGCGTGGGTCCTGTTCGTCATCATCCTGTCGCTGACGCTCGTCGTCTTCGTGACGAGCAAACGGTGGGTTTACTACGAATCGGAGAGGCGGGGATGATCGGGCGTGGCACGCTTCTTCAGAGCAGGCAGAGGCAGCAGCGCCTGGCGCAGGCGGTCGCGTACGTCATCCTGACCCTCGGGGCGGTGCTGATCCTGATCCCGTTCGTCTTTATGCTCTCGACATCTCTCAAGGACAAGGACCGCATTTTCACCCGCACAATCGAGTGGATTCCGCGAAAGCAGATCAGCGTCGAGGTCTCCGGCAAAACCGTCAAGCTCTTCCGTTTCGCGAAGCCGCGGGGCGAAATCTACGCCGTTCCTGTCGAGGAACTCCCGCGCGACAGGGTCCGGGTGGCGGTGCTCATGAGCAAGCCGGCGGAGACGGTGGACCCTCGACTCCTCAGAACCACCCGGGTCGTGGACTGGAACGAACTCGAGCCCGCGACGAAAGTCGCGTTCATCTGGTCCAACTACCGCGAAGCGCTGACTCCGCCGAACTTCCGTTTCTTGTTGTACCTGCGGAACACTCTGGCAATCACTGTTCTGGCGCTTGTCGGTCAGGTGCTGTCGTGCACACTGGTCGCGTTCGGGTTCGCGCGGCTCAGGTTCCCGGGCAGGGGGTTCCTGTTCATCGTTTTGCTCTCGACAATGATGCTGCCCGCGCAGGTAACGATGGTGCCTCTGTTCAAGCTGTTCGTGTCGCTCGGATGGTATGACACGTTCCTGCCGCTCATTGTGCCGGCGTATTTCGCGACCTCGGCGTTTTTCGTGTTTCTGCTGCGGCAGTACTTCATGGGTATCCCCATCGAGATGGACGAAGCCGCGCGCATTGACGGCGCGTCGAGCTGGGGCGTTTTCAGCAAGGTGCTTCTGCCGCAGGTGAAACCGGCAGTCGCGACCGTTGCGATCTTCAGCTTCATGGGGCACTGGAACGACTTTCTGGGGCCGCTTATCTATCTGGGAAACCCCGACCTGCGCACGCTGGCGCTGGGGTTGTACGCGTTTCAGGGCGAGCACAGCGTGGACCTGCAGCTCCTGATGGCGGCGGCTTCTGTCGTGATGCTTCCGCTGCTCGTGCTGTTTGCGGTGGCGCAGCGCTATTTCATTCAGGGTGTGGTCATTTCGGGTGTGAAGGGCTGATGGCGGGGCCTCTCGCTGGCGCGAGTCTGGCTTGACGTTGCCCGGCATCAGCGGTATGATTGACGAACGGCCGGGGCGGTATTGATGCCTGCGGCAACTGCCTTTTGCGATGAGGATTTCGCTATGGAGTGGAAGCTGTTGACTAAGACACGTTCTCTCTTGCTGGGTCTGTTGGTTGTGGCGGCAGCCTGGGTGCCTGCCGAAGCGAACCCCCTCGGCATCCCCGATGTTGAGTACGACGCGCTGGTCGCGCTGTACAACAGCACAGGGGGCGCGGGGTGGCAGAACAATTCGAACTGGCTGACGGCAGCTCCGGGGTGGTACGGTGTCACGGTCAGCGGGGGCCGCGTGACGCGCCTCTCGCTTAGCAGCAACCAGCTTGCGGGGCAGCTCCCGGCGCAACTGGGGAGCCTCTCCCGCCTGACGGAACTCAATCTCGGCTCGAATCAGCTTACGGGCAGTATACCGGCCACGCTCGGCAGCCTTGCGAGCCTGCAGGTTCTGCGCCTCGAAGGAAACCAGTTGACCGGTTCCATCCCGCCGGAGTTCGGGCTTCTGTCGAGCCTTCAGTACCTGCGCCTCGACAGCAACCAGCTTTCGGGCGCCATTCCGCCGGAGATCGGCTATCTGGCGAGCCTGAAGTACCTGCGCCTGTCTTCCAACAGGCTGACAGGCGGCCTCCCTGTTACGCTTGGCAATCTGTCCGACCTGAACGACCTGCGTCTCGATGATAACCGCCTGACCGGCGCGATCCCGAGAGAGCTTCGCTACCTTGCGAGCCTGCAGCACCTCGATCTCCGCGGCAACCAGCTTACGGGTTCGATCCCCACGTGGCTCGGCCTCCTCCGCAGCGTTACCGATGCTGACCTCGGTTCTAACAAGCTGTCCGGCCCGATACCGGCGGAACTGGGCAATCTGAGCCTTCTTCAGAGCCTGCGCCTCAATGATAACGCGCTGACCGGCCCTATTCCGGCTTCGCTGGGCGGCCTGTCGAACCTCGTGTATCTGCATCTGCAGTCGAACAGGCTTGAGGGCCCGATTCCGGAGTCGTTTGCGAATCTGACAAAGCTCAGACAGTTGTATTTGCGCACAAACAAGCTTGCTGGCACCATCCCTCCGGGGCTGATGGAGCTTTCGCAGCTCGAGAACGGCTCCGGGATGACGCTCGACTACAACGGGCTGTATGCTGCCAGCGCCGAGCTTCGTGACTTTGTGACGTCCCGGGCTACTGGCGACTCGCCCGAATGGTGGAGGACTCAGACGGTGGCACCGGAGGGCATCTCCGCCGATCCGGCAATCGGCGCAAGCGTCCGGCTGCAGTGGACGCCCATCCTGTACGCTGGAGACGCTGGCTACTACGAAGTAGGTTTCAGCTCTACCCCCGGCGGCCCTTACACAGCGCTGGCCGAGAACCGGACAGGTCAGAAGACCGCCTCTATCATCACCGCAAGCGGCCTGCTGGCTGGCGAGAACTACGTGGCTGTGCGCACGGTCACGCTTCCGCACGGGCGCAACCAGAATACGGTGGTCAGCGCCTGGTCGGCCGATACGCCCGTGACGGTGGCGGCACAGCCGAATCCGCTCGGAGTGCCCGAGGCCGAGTATGACGCGCTGGTGGCTCTCTACAACTCGACCGGTGGTACGAACTGGACGGAGAACGCCAACTGGCTGACCGCCGCCCCGGACTGGTACGGAGTAACGGTGGCGGGCGGGCATGTTCTGGCGCTCGTGCTCCCCTCCAACAATCTTTCGGGTCCGCTGCCCGAGCAGATCGGCGCGCTGCGCCATCTGGCGGTGGCGATTCTCTACGATAACGCCCTGACGGGGCCGATTCCGGCTTCGCTCGGGAACTTGTCCGCACTGCAGACGCTGTGGCTGGGCGGCAATCAGCTTTCGGGCGCGATTCCGTCCGAATTCGGTGGCCTCACCAGCCTGGTCTGGCTTGATCTTTCGTCTAACCAGCTTTCGGGCGCGCTTCCTGCGTCGCTCGGCAGTCTGGGCAACTTGCAGCAGATGCTGCTCGCCTCCAACAAGCTGACGGGCGAAGTGCCGCCGTCCTTTGGCGGCCTGTCGGGGCTGATCCCCGCCATCGGCTTGTCGCTCGATCACAACGGGCTGTTTGTCGCCGATGCCGGTCTGGCGGCATTCCTGCAGGCTAAGGGCTCGTCGTTCGGCGATTGGCAGGCCACGCAAACCCTGGCCCCGGAAGGCTTCGCGGCCGGACAGCCCGTGGGAGGCAGCGTTATCTTCTCCTGGACGCCGATAGCCTATACCGGCGATCCGGGCTATTACGAGATCGGCGTGTCGCCGGAGCCGGGCGGACCGTACGTGTTCGATCCCGCGCTTCGCACAGCCAGCAAGCTTTCCTCCAGAATTACCGTGGATGGACTGGCACCGGGAGTTCACTACTTTGTGGCGCGCGCGGTGACTCTGCCGAACGCCTGGAACCAGAATACCGTCGCCAGTCTGCTTACGGCCGAGGCGGAGGTCACCATCGCGGGCGCAAACAACCCGCTCGGCATCCCGGACGCCGAGTACAGCGCGCTCGTGGCGCTCTACAACTCCACGGATGGACGCGACTGGACGAATGACACCAACTGGCTGACCACGAACAAGCTCTGGCATGGGGTCACTGTGGAGAACGGGCACGTGACGCGCCTCATCCTTGCGGGCAATCAGTTGACGGGTACGTTGCCGCCCGAGCTGGGCTACCTGCGTGCGCTGACCGTTCTGAGTCTCGGGTCCAACCAGATCGGGGGGCCGATTCCTCCGGAACTGGGCGAGATCGCTGGCCTGCAATACCTGTTGTTGGACGGCAACCAGTTGACTGGCGCGATTCCCCCGGAACTGGGCGCGCTGACAAACCTGAAGTCGCTGCTTCTGTCTGCGAATCAGTTGACGGGCGCGATACCGGCGGAACTGGGCAATCTGGCCGGTCTGGCATTCCTCGACCTCTCCTCCAACCAGTTGGCGGGGAGCATCCCGGCGGGCCTAGGCGCCCTGTCTAACCTGCAGATGTTGAGCCTGCAGATCAACGGGCTGACGGGCGCGATACCGGCGGAACTGGGCAACCTCACCAACCTGCAAGCCCTGAATCTGCAGTGGAACCAGCTCTCCGGTGAGATCCCGTCCGAACTGGGGCGGCTCGCCAATCTGCAGCAGCTCAATCTGTCGAACAACCAGCTCGAGGGCGCGATCCCGGCCAATCTGGGCTGTCTGACTGAACTGATGCATCTCTATCTGGAGCGCAACCGTCTGTCAGGCGCGATACCGGCGGAACTGGGCAATCTGTCCGAGCTTATGACTCTTGCCCTCGGATATAACCGGCTGGCTGGCGAGATCCCGGCGGACCTCGCCAACCTCAATCACCTGCGTCAGGGTGACGGGCTCAGCCTTGCCTATAACGGTCTATTTACAGCCAGCCAGGACCTTGAGACCTTTGTCTCGGCCAAGAGCTCTACGGGCGGAGACTGGCGGGATACGCAGACTGTCGCGCCGGCGCAAGTTGCAGTGGCTAGGCCGTCCGGCCCCAGCGTCAAGCTGTCCTGGGAGCCGATTCTGTACTCCGCCGATGCCGGGTACTACGACGTGGGCTTCGGTGCCTCCGAGGACGGGCCGTTCACCTTCGAAGCCGCCAACAGGACTGAGGACAAGTCCGCGGACGGCCTCACAGTGGGCAACCTTCCGGCGGGAGAACTCTTCTTCGTGGTCCGCGCGGTCACTCTGCCCAACGCGGCGAACCAGAACGCGGTCACAAGCGTTCAGTCGGCCCCGGTTTCGATGGTCGTCAGCCGCCCGTCCACCGGCGACATAAGCCCGTCGAGCGGCAGCGTGCTGCCGGGCAGCAGGCAGACCTTCGTGGCGACCTTCGAAGACCCGGACGGCTACGAGGACATAGCCGACTGCCGTATTCTAATCAACACGGCTCTGTCAGGGGTCAATGCCGTGTTCCTGTACTTCAATGTCGCCAACAACAAGATCTATCTGCGAAGCGACGCGAACAACACTTGGCTTGGCGGGTTCGCGCCCGGGTCGGCCAACATAATCGAGAATGCCCGCTGCGTGGTGCACTGTGACGCGGCAACGGTGACCGGTTCGGGAACGGGCCTCACCGTTAGCTGCCCTGTCACGCTCAAGCCGGTGCTGACCGGCAAGACTCTGAATGAGTGGCTGTATGTCGGGGATAGGGATGGCCACGGGGATGGCTGGAACCTGGCCGGCGCGATCACGCCGGGCTCGTCCGCTCCGGCAAACGTGAGCGTCAGCCCCGCCAGCGGCATAGTGCCGACAAATCAGCTGGTGACTTTTACGGCTGTGCATAGCGACCCGAACGGGTTCGCCGATCTGAAGACCAGCTACATGCTGGTCAATACCACGCAGAACGGCCTGAACGCGGCCTACTTGCTGTATGACGCTGCGGCCAACAAGCTGTTCCTGCGTGATAACGCAAACAGCGCGTGGCTTGGCGGGTTCGCGCCCGGGTCGGCCAACACAATCGAGAATGCGCGCGTCAAGGTCAACTGCGCGGGCACGGCCGTCACGGGGGCCGGTAACGAGCTGTCGGTGAACTGGAGCCTGGAGTTCAAGCCGTTGATGCAGGGGCGCAAGTGCGGCATCTGGCTCTACACGGCGGACAGTGCGAACCTTGGCACGGGCTTCGACAGGATGGGCGAGGTGACTTTCGTGATTCCCGCTCCGGTCAACGTGAGTGTCAGCCCGAACAGCGGCGTCGTGCCGACGGTTCAGGAGACGACGTTCACGACCGTGCAGAGCGATCCGGGCGGCTATACGGATCTGAAGGGCACGTTCCTGCTCATCGGCAGCGCGGTGTCGGGCGTTGGGTCGGTGTATGTCTGGTATGACGCCTCCGAGAACAAGCTCTATCTGCGCGACGACGGCGACACCGCATGGCTGGGCGGCTTCGCGCCCGGATCGGCCAACACCATCGAAAACTCGCGCGTGAAGGTGCTGTGCGAGCAGACGGCGGTGAATGGCGCGGGCAATTCCCTGACGGTGAACTGGCGGCTGCAGATCAAACCCGCGATGCTCGGCCGCAAGTGCAGTGTCTATGTCTATGCCGCCGACAGGTCCGGGCTGAACACGGGCTTCGAGAAGAAGGGCGAGGTGCTGTTCGATCAGGCACCCGTCAACGATGCGCTCGACCCGCACGGGGTCAACGCCCTTGCCGCGGGCATGACAACAATCCTGCGCGCGAAGTATGCCGACGCCGATGGCTGCGAGGATATCCGCGGAGCCTACCTGGTCGTCAACACGGCGCTATCGTCGTTCCGGGGCATTTCGCTCTACTACGATGTTGCCGCCAACAAGCTCTATCTGCGCGACGACCTGAACACTGCCTGGTTGGGCGGGTTCGAGCCGGGGCAGGCGGGAGCGGTCATGCAAAACGGTTACTGCAAGGTGGACTGCGGCGCGACGACCGTGGACAGGTCGGGCGACACGCTTCAGGTCAACTGGAGCATCGAGCCCAAAGCCTCAACTCACGCTCGCGCGATGAAGGCGTGGATGTACGTGGCGGACGCTTCGGGCGTCACGGATGGCTGGGATGAGATGGCAGCCTTCACCATCGGCGCGGAGGGGCTTAACATCTCTCTGCGGCCGTCGGCGGCGGTGGCCGCTGTTGGGGAGACCATCGCGCTCACTGGCAACTGCTGGGCTCCCGGCGGCCCGGCCTCAACCACAACCTACCTGATCATCAACACCACCCGCACTGGAGCCGATGGGGTCTATCTGTATTACGAGGGCTCCAACAACCTGCTGTACCTGCGAAACGATGCGAACTCGTCGTGGCTGGGCGGTTTTGCTCCGGGCAGCGTGCACACCATCAGCAACGGCCTTGTGACCCTTGACTGCGCTGGAAGCAGTGTGGACGTGGCGGGCGACCAGATCGAGGTGCGCTGGTCGCTGCGGTTCAACGGGAACGCCGCGGGGCGCTCCATGACCGCATGGATGTATACGCTGGATACTGCCGGTCAGTCGGACGGCTGGGATGAGATGGGCACCCTGACGGTTTCGGGTGAGTAACTGAGAAGCCGCCTAGGCACCGCGCGCCGAAGCTTCAGCAGTTCAAGCTCGGCATTGTCAGCGATGCGGGCATCATAGTTGCGGCGGCTTCACCTGCCCGCGTCGAGGGACGTCAAGACGGTGTACCTCCCCGCGTGGAATAGCCCGGGGGCTCCGTGGCGCAGGCGGGCATCCGGGCGCGGGGTATCTGAGCTATAATGTTCGCGTCGGCCGGATGCCTGCTAATGGCGGCCGGCGGTTGTGGTCAGCAAATGCCGAGTCCATCCAACACAGACCCCCTCTTTCCCGTACGCTTCGAGCCCTCGGACAAGGTGTATCACGGCAGTGCTTCGCTGACCCTTCTCGATATTGCCCGCCTAGCGGGCGCCGCCGTGTACAACACCTGCAATGGCGTGGGCGTGTGCGGCAAATGTCTTGTGCGGGTGTCCGGGCCGGTGTCGGACGTGACGCCGGCCGAGCGCCGCCTGTTGAAGCCTGGCCAGATTGAAGAGGGCTGGCGCCTTGCCTGCGAAGCAAGGCCACTGGGCCCCGTCACCGTCGAGACGCCGCACTCCGCTCCCCGGCAGATTGTGACCGGTGGCGTCAGGACGAAGTTCCGCCTGCGGCCGAATCTCACGAAACGGCCGTTCTGCCTGCCCGAGCCCCGCCTCGACGACCAGCTTGGCGACTACGAGCGGGCCTGCCGCGAACTCGGGCTGAAGCCCGACCCCGCGCTGCCGCTCGACGTGCTCAAATCGCTGTCCCAGGCCCTGCGCCCCGAGTGGTCGGGCACGGCCATCATTGACGAAGGGCGTCTGGTTGGCGTGGAGCCGGGCGACACCACGGCAGCGTTCTACGGCGTCGCCTTCGATATAGGGACTACCACGATTGCCGGGTATCTTCACAACCTGTGGACCGGCGAAGAACTCGGTGTGGTGAGCGGCCTCAACCCGCAGGCCGCCTACGGGGCGGACGTGATCAGCCGCATCCAGATGGTGGTGGACGACGCGAACGGGTTGCGTGTGCTGCACACCGAGGTGTGCAATTGCATCAACAGAATGGTGCGCGATCTCGCCGCCGAAGCGGGCGTGGACAGGTCGGCAATCCTCTGCGCCTCCATCGCCGGCAACAGCGTGATGCAGCATCTTTTCTTGGGGATTGACCCGCGCAACATCGCCTTTGCGCCGTACATCCCCATCGTGCAGACCGGGCTTGAGCTTTCGCCGCGTGCGGCGCGGCTGGACATCAACCCCGCGGGCAGCGTGTTGGTGATGCCCTCCATCGCCAGCTACGTCGGCGGCGACATCGTCGCGGATATTCTGGCGACGCGGCTGTGGCGGCGCAGGGGCAGTACGCTTCTGGTGGATATCGGCACAAACGGCGAGATCGTGCTCGCGCGAAACGGCGAGATTCACGCTTGCGCGGCGGCGGCGGGGCCCTGTTTCGAGGGTGCCAGCATTAGCAGCGGAATGCGGGCGGCGGCGGGCGCCATCTCGGAGGTCAGGCTGTCCGGCGGCGATTTCGCCATTGAAACTGTCGCGGGAGCGCCGCCGGTGGGCTTGTGCGGATCGGGGCTGATTGACGCAGTGGCCGCGCTTCTGGATGGCAGGTTGGTGGACGGGACGGGACGCCTGCTTCCGCCGGGCGAGATACCGTCCCAGGTTCCGGCCGCGCTCGCGGAAAGGGTGCGAGTGGGGCCGGATGGCAAGGTGGAAGTGGCGCTGGCGCCGGGGCCATCCGGTGATGTGACGCTGACCCAGGGCGACATCCGCGAACTGCAGAACGCGAAGGGTTCTATTGCGGCGGGCATCGAGGTGCTGTGCCGGCGCGAGGGCATCCGGTCTTCCGATCTGGACCGCGTGCTGCTGGCGGGGGCTTTCGGAAGCTACCTCCGGCCGTCGTCCGCGCGCCGCATCGGCCTGCTGCCTCAGCTTCCGCTCAACAGAATTAGCTCGGTGGGCAACGCCGCCGGTTCGGGCGCGCGGATGGCGCTGTTGTCATCTGTTGAGCGCAGGCGCGCGCTGGATCTGAAAACCAGGGTGCGCTACGCCGAGCTATCGGGCGCGGAGGATTTCCGCAACGCCTATATGGACGCGATGTTCTTTCCGGAGTAAGCCTTTCCACGTTGTAGAACTACTGCGCGCCAGCCGATACCATGGGCACCAGATGCCATGATCCCCGAAACTGAACTAGCCCGCGAGGAGCAGAGCGCTCCTCCTTTATGTGAACGGATTGAGGAGATTGTAGAGCACCGCCTCGGCGCTCCGGTGGCGGGCCTGCTGTTATCTCCCACTCCCCAGCTTCCCGTTGCCGTGATTAGCGCGGGGCTGGTGCAGGCAGCCCTCGCCAGCGCCCGGTTCCGCATGTATCCGGGCGTGGGCTGGGAGCGCTGCGCCCGGCTGGGCGTCCTCGCCGCCGCCTCAGGCGCGGCGGCTACAGGACTTCCGCTGCAGTGCCTTGCGTTGTCGCTCAGTGTTCCCACGTCAACTACCGAAAAGAACCTCACCGATTTCTGGCGCAGGGTTCACCGGGAGGCGACGAAGCTCGGCGTGGCGGTGGCGGCGAACACAACCGTTGTGGACCCGTTCGGCAGCTTGCCGGATACCGGCGTCTGCACGGCTCTTGCGATGGGCGAGGGGGTTCCGTTCGTTACCGCCGGAACATCGCTGCCGGGCGACCTGCTTGTTATGACCCAGTCCGCCGGCATTGAAGCCGCGGCCCTCATCGCCCTTGTCTGCGAACAGGACATCGCCGAGAAGCTGGGCGAGGGCTTTGCCGAAGACGCGGCGCAGATGTACAGGAGCCTCTCGACGATTATGGAGTGTGGCGCGGCGCGGCGGGTGGGCATCGGGCCTCAGTGTGTTACCGCTATGCACAACGCGGGCGCCGCGGGCGTCCTGCGCGGCATCCAGACTATGGCTTGCGCGTCGGGCCTGGGCTTCGAGTTCGACCGCGATCGGATGCTTCTGACTGATGAGGTGGACGCGATTCTGACGCATGCTGAGATAGACCCGCTCGTGACCGCGAGCCAAGGGGTTCTGCTGCTGACCTGCCGTCCGTCCGCCGAGAGCCGCCTGCGCTACGAGCTGGACCAGATAGGCGTGGACTGCGCGGTGTTCGGGAGAGTCACGGACGAGTTCGAGGGCGTGCGTGCGCTCAACGAGGGCAGAGCGCTCGATGTTGACGGACTGACAGACCGGCGGCTACCGCACATTCTGGCCGGGGCTCTGCGCGAACAGCAGTAGCGCTGAATATGCCCGGCAGGCTGCTTGCGCGGCCCCCTGTTGTTTGGGGTATGATGATATATACTCCCTTCGGCGTGCGGCGCGTAACGGGCCTGCGCCGCCGCCGTGAACCACAAACGAGGCCTCTGGGGACGGTATCCGCGAGTTGGGCTTTCCGGCGGTGTTTTGGACAAATGTTACGAGTGGCGGTTGGGTCTCGATCCTGACCACGATACTTGACGTTACCGTCATATCATTTGTGCTGTACAAGCTCGTCATGCTTGTGAAGGGCACGCGGGCATGGCAGATTTTATGGGGCCTCGCGGTCTTCTTTCTGCTGATCTTCGTCAGCGACAACCTCCACCTTTACACCCTGAGCTGGCTGCTGCGGAAGGTGCTGCCTCTCGGTCCTGTCGCCATCGTGATTCTGTTTTACCCGGAGCTGAGGCACGCTCTTGAAGAGTTGGGCAGGCTGGGCTTCTGGGGCCGCGGGTTCAGCTTTTTGGGCAAGGAAGACCTGGCGCAGATGATTGATGAAGTCGTCAAGCTCTCCACCCGGCTTTCCCGGGGGAAGATCGGGGCGCTGGTCGTAATCGAGCGCGAGACCAGGCTCGACACCATTGTCGGAACGGGCAGGCGGCTGGATGCCGTGGTTTCCTCGGACCTCCTGGCGACCATTTTCTATCCGGGCAGCCCCCTGCACGATGGCGCTGCTCTCATCCGCTCGAACCGCATACTCGCGGTCGGCTGCACCCTACCTCTGTCCGACAGCCCGCAGATATCGTCCGTCATCCACACACGGCACAAGGCCGCGATAGGCGTCACCGAGGTGTCCGACGCGGTGGTGGTGGTTGTCAGCGAGGAGACGGGGACTATCTCTCTTGCAATTGAAGGGCAGCTCGAGCGGGAGTTCGACGGCGACTCTCTTCGCGCGCGGCTCCAGGCGCTGTTGTCACCCCAGAGCACGCAGGAGCGCTCTGTCCGGCGAACGCTTTTCCGCCGCGGCAGCCACCGGGCAGCGAACGCCGGGGAGGTTGAGACTGCCGCGTCGGAGGAACCGGAGGTGATCTCACAGTAGTGTCTCGCGGGAACACGTTCTACAAAGTCGCATCCGTGCTCGTGGCGGCCGTCCTGACGGTGTATGTTTACGGCGAGCGCAATCCGCTCAGGTCCGCGCTTCTTTCGGTGCGGCTGATACCCCAGCTTCAGTCGTCCAGCGTCCTCATCGAGAGTGTGCCGAAGTCCGTGCAGGTCGATGTGCGCGGTCCGAAGGGCGCGCTCGATATGGTGGGCCCGGACGACCTGCAGGCCGTCATCAATCTGTCGGGCAAGGGACCGGGAATCCACCGCCTTCGCGTGGCAATCGAACCCGCGCCGGGCGCAACGCTTCCTCCCGAGGTGACGCTGGCGTCAGTGGAGCCGCTCGTGACGGTCGGACTCACCGCCATCATCAAGCGCACACGCCCTTTGCAGGCCGTCTTCATACGTCCGGCGCCCGCAGGATTCGCCTACGGGGTGCCTGCCGTGGATCCGCCCACGGCCTCGGTTTCGGGCCCGCGCGAGGCGGTGTCGCGGGTGGCGCAGATTCAGGTGATCGTTGACGGCGCCGCTATCTCGCAGAAACCTCTGGAAGGCCGCTTCCCCGTCAGGGCGGTGGACAAAAGCGGCGCCGAAGTGCCGGAGGTGAAGGCAAAGCCCGGTACGGCGAGCGTCAAGGTCTCACTGGAGCGGACTGCCGGTCAGAAGGAGATACTGGTCAGCCCGAACATCACAGGCGCCGTGGCGCCCGGCTACAAGATATCGTCCATCACCGTTGACCCGCAGTCGGTGATCGTGACAGGCGCTCCGGACATGCTGGGAGAGCTGAACTTCGTGACGACTCAGGAAATCAGCGTCGCCGGCATCACTGCCGACGAGTCGCGCACCGTTCAGATGCTGCTTCCCGACAGCGTGAGCAGCGGCGGATCTCGCAAGGTAAAGGTCGCCATCAAAGTCACCCCTGCGTTCTGAGCCGTCCGTGCACTAAGCCGGGCCGCAGAGATACTCGATGAGCAGCCGCACACCCGCGCCCGCGCCGCCCTTGCCCACCAGCCCGTTGTCCTTGTCGAGATACGCGGGACCGGCGATGTCGAGGTGCGCCCACGGTTTTCCCGCAGTGAACTCACGGATCAGTAGCGCTCCGGCAATCGCGGATCCCTCGCGTCCGCCCGTGTTCTTCATATCCGCGACTTCGCTCTTGATGTTCTCGAAGTAGCCGTCGAAGATCGGCAGCGGCCAGAGCAGGTCACCGGACGCCTTCCCGCACTCGATGAGCCTGCTTTCGAGCGATGGATCGCTACAGAACAGCCCGCTCATCTCCCGTCCCAGCGCGACAACGCATGCCCCCGTCAGCGTCGCCAGATCCACGATCTCGTCAGCGCCCTTTCGCACGGCGTAAGAGATCGCGTCGGCCAGTGTCAGGCGTCCTTCGGCGTCGGTGTTCTCGACCTCTATCGTCTTTCCGTTCATCGCCCGCACGATATCTCCAGGACGGGTGGCGTGCCCGCCGGGCATGTTCTCAGTGGCGGCGACGATCGCCATCACCTTCACCGGCGGACGAATCTCGGCGATGGCGCCCATGGCCGTCAGCACCGCCGCCGCGCCCGACATGTCATCTTTCATTGCCACCATCGAGCTGCCGTCCTTCAAAGACAGCCCGCCCGAGTCGAACGTGATGCCCTTGCCCACGATGGCGTACGTCTTATCCGAGGGGGTGGGTGGGGTGTAGGTGAGCACGATGAACTTCGGTGGCTCCGCGGAGCCCTTCGCGACTGACGCGAACGCCCCCATCCCGAGCTTCTCGATATCCTCCTGCTCAAGCACGGTTACATCCAGCCCTGCTTCCGATGCGATGCCGCGCGCATAGTCCGCCAGATAGGACGGAGTCACCTCGTTAGCGGGGGAGTTGACGAGGTCTCTTGCGCGGTTCACCGCCTCCGCCGCGATGCGCCCGCGCGCCGCACCAGCTTCGGCGCTGGCGAACTTCGAGGCGTCGTTGTCAACGATGACGAACTCCGCGATATCGTGCCCGTCCGGTTCGCTCTTGTAGGCGGCAAACCTGTACGTCCCGATGATGGCGCCCTCAACCGTCGCCTGCGCGCTCTGGCGCACCGGCATCCCGCCGATCCCCGCGCCGTGCAGAATCGTCGCCACCTTTGAGGCCTTCATCTCGGCGGCCCTGCGCGCGGCGGCCGCCGAGGCCTTGCGGACGGTGCCCCTGTCGAACTTCCCCGCCTCGCCCAGTCCCGCAACGAGCACCGTCCGCGTGGGGATGACGTCCCCGGTCCGGACGGCCATGACCTGCCCGAGTTTGCCCTCGAATCCCTCTCGCTCGATGATCTCGCTGATCTGGCCGCCGAGCGCCCTGTCAACGGCCCCGGTGGCGCCGCCGGGGCACGTCACCCCTTCAAAAAGGTTGACGATGAGGACGTCGCACTGGACGTCGAGGAGGGAAGCTGTGATGTTCGATACTCGCACGGTTTCTCCTTAGTTGGCCATCGTGTCCGCCACGATGCGTTCCGCCCGCACTAGATGATCTTCGCTATTGTCGCGAGGCTGCGCGCGTCCAGGCGCGAGACGTCCCGGATCTCGAACCGGTTGCCGTGGATGTCGCTCAGCACAATCCGGTTCGGCTGCATCCGCAGGACGTTGTCGCGCAGGTTGCGCAGATGGAATTCGCGCCGGCCCTTGTCGGTGTCCACGTCAAGGCGGAACAGCCCGAACTCCTCTTTGCACGAGATAACCCGCCGGATCCGCGCTGTGAAGTACCGCGCGTTCAGCTCGGCTTCGATGATCTCGCGCTTCTCGATGGGCAGCACCCGGATGTCGCGCAGCATGCCTATCTCATTCTCGTCCATATCGAAGAATGTGATGTACTGGTTCTTGTGTGTCAGCGGGAACGCGCGGCGGGCCTCAACCTGAAGATACGACCTGTCGCCAATAGTCAGCGTCATCTCGTCCCCTGCCTTGCGCACCCGCAGCGTCCGGGGGTCCAGGAAGTGCAGGTCGAGGTCAATCTTGACCTCCAGCCGCCGTCCGTCTTCTGTCTCTACTTCGGGCATTGGTGACGCCTACTCTCCAACCTTGTTCCGTGACAGCTCGGTTTGCATCTGCACCAGCCGCCAGTACGCGCCTTCCCTGGCGATCAACTCGTCGTGAGTGCCGACCTCCGCGATGCGCCCTTCGTCAATGACCACAATCCTGTCCGCGTTCCGCAGCGTCGAGAGACGGTGAGCGATGGCGAAAGTGGTGCGGTTCTCGACAAGGCGCTCAATCGCCTCCTGAATCTGCTTTTCGGTCTCCGTGTCCACCGCGCTCGTCGCCTCGTCGAAGATCAGCACGCGGGGGTTGTGAAGGATGGCGCGCGCAATCGAAATCCGCTGGCGCTCTCCTCCCGACAGCCGCCCGCCGCGCTCGCCCACCTGCGTATCGAAGCCGTCCGGGAACTTCATAATGAAATCGTGGGCGTTTGCGGCTTTGGCGGCGCGCATGATCTCTTCCGGCGTGGCGTGCGGCTTGCCGTAGGCGATGTTCTCGGCGATCGTCCCGCTGAACAGAAACGCCTCCTGAAGCACAACGCCCGTCTGGCTGCGCAGGTCCTGCAGGCTCACCGTCCGGATGTCGTGCCCGTCCACCTTCACCTGCCCGATCTGCGGGTCGTAGAAGCGGCAGACGAGGTTGATGAACGTGCTCTTGCCCGCGCCCGTCTTGCCCACCAGCCCGATCATCTCGCCGGGGCGCACGCGAAGGCTCACGTCCTTCAGCACGGGCTTGTTGCGGTCGTATCCGAACGTCACGTTGCTGATCTCGATGTCGCCTTCTATGCGCGGCAGGCGCACGGCCTGCTCGGTGTCTGCCACGTCCGGCTCGGTGTCCAGCACCTCGAACACCCGCTCCGCCGCCGTCAGCGACCTCGGCACGGTGTCCGCCAGGTTCGTCAGCCACTGAAGCGGCCCGTAGAACATCCCGAGATAGCCCGTGAACTTGAACAGCACGCCGTAAGTGATCTGCGTGTTCACCACCATCATCCCGCCGACGATCCAGACGGGGTACAGCCCGAGTTCAATCAGAAGCGTCAGCGTAGGGAAGAGTACCGCCACAAGCCTCGATGCCGAGTACTCGCTCTCGAACAGCCCGACGCTGCGCTTCTCGAACCGCCGGACCTCCCTGTGCTCCTGCGCGAATGCGCGCACCACCCGGATTCCCGACAGCGAGTCGCTGAGCGCCGCCGTCAACCGGCTCCACGACGTCCAGAACCGGGTATAGACGAACCTGAGGCGGCGCGAGAAAAGCAGCGTGAGAAGCGAAACAAGCGGCGCCGGAGAAAGCGCGATCAGCGCCAGCTTCCAGTTGACGACAAACAGGATTATACAGATGCCGATGAGCTGCAGAACATAGACGATGAAGTACTGCGCGCTCGAAACCAGGAACCCCTGCAGTGCGTTCGTGTCCTGGGTGACGCGGCTCATGACGGCACCGGTCTGGCGCTTGTCGAAATAGGCCAGCGAAAGCCGCTGCAGCGCGCCGTAAACCTGCATCCGCACGTCCAGCGTAATGCGCCCGCCCAGCCACGCCGTGATCTGTTGCCTTGCGACGGCAATCGCCCACGAAGCAATCCGCACCGCCAGCAGGCCGGCGACGATCACAAGCAGAGCGGTCACCCGCTGCGTGCGCGACAGTACCACGCCCTGTGGCGGAGCGAACACCCGGTCCACCATCTCGCCCCCCAGCCACACAGGGGCAAAGCTGATAGCGGTACCGAGGAGCATCAGCAGGCTGGTTTCGGCGGCCTTCAGCTTGTAGGGCAGCAGATAGCGGAACAGCCTGCGCAACACCTTGCCCTTGTCCAGGCAGTGCGGGCAGACCTTGCTGTAACGGGGAAGCGCGCGCCCACACGATGGGCAGGACGCTCCATCCTGGTCTTCGTCCTCTTCCGGCTCCTCCTCGTTGTTCGCGATGGCCTGCAGCGTGCGGGCAACGCGCGAGAACTTGGCGGAGAGGGTGTTGGAGTAGTGAAGCAGGCTGATCTTCTGGCCGTCGCTCGCGACGTTGAGGACACCGCCGCCCACGAGAGGATCGGCGGTTACCTCGGCTATCTCGGTGTAGGGAACCTCAACGAGTACGGAGGCCTGAGACGGGCCGGGGTCAAGGACAAGAATCCTATCATCCAGCCCGATCAGCCATCGTTCGCCAAATCTTCCATCTCGCGTGATATCCGTGGAGGTTGCCACCCGAATCGAATCCGGGCTTTTACCGATGGACCGCAACAGCCGTTCCACGGATGGGGGTACGTTTTCTGTTGTTGGCATGAAAAGCGTGTCCGCAGCCCCGGCGGCGGGAGCGCGGCCTGCGCACGGCCGCGCGGGATCCGCCGGCAACCCGGCCCCGGACGGCGCTCAGGTTTCGTCACCTGCCCGGGAGCTCTGGACACACCAGATCCCTTTCAGTGGCTATTCTATCACCCCGAATTCCCTCTGTAAACGAATCTCGCAATGCGGGGCGTATATCTTTGCACTTGTTCTGCCGCTGCGCTTCAGACGCCCTGTCCGAACACCGCTACTTGCCTTCATCCTGTATGAAACAATGGCGCGGATGAGCGCGGATTTGCCCGAACCGTCAGGGTCCAGCCCACCGAAGATCTCACCCGGCTACAACGAACACGAAGGGCCTCCGGCCGTGCGCCTGGGCCGGATTCTTTATACAATAGTGTCTCTCTGGATGCGGGACGGCTCGCGCGAAGCCTTCCGCGGGAAAGAAAGGCGCAACGATGACTTTAGCCGAGATTATCAGGATTGCCGACGATATCGCCCCTCCCCGGCTCGCAGTGGAGAGGGACCCCATCGGGCTTCACGCCGGCGACCCCGCCCAAGCGGTGTCGAAGGTCGCGGTTTGCCTCGACCTCACGATGCGCGTGCTGCACGAAGTCCAGCGTCTGGGCGCGCAGGCCGTTCTCACGCACCATCCCGTCGTCTACACGCCAATCACAAGCGTCGCCGAGACATCCCCGCAGGGCAGGCTGCTGGCCGAGGCGGTGCGTTCGCGCATCGCCGTGTACGCTCTGCACACGAACTGGGACGCCGCTCCGGACGGCATGAACGACGCGCTCGTGAGTGCGCTCGGTATCTGCAACACATCAGCCCTCGATCCATCCCCCGCCGGGGAGTTCTGCAAAATCGTAGTGTTCGTCCCCGATGAAGCCGCCCAGGCTGTGCGGATGGCGCTCGGAGACGCGGGCGCTGGCGCTCTCGGCAACTACACGCACTGCTCGTTCCGAAGCCGCGGCACGGGTTCGTTCCTGCCCGTTGAGGGAGCCTCCCCGCATATCGGTGAGGTGAACCGGCTCGAAGATGTGGACGAGTGGCGCATCGAGGCGCTCGTGCCCCGGCGTCTTGCCGCCGCCGCGATTGCGGCCATGCTCCGGGAACACCCTTACGAGGAACCGGCGTTCGACGTCTATCCCGTCGAGACCCCGCAGGCGTCAGCGAGTGGTGCGGTCTGCGGCATCGGCAGGATCGGCGATCTGAGCGAGCCGGTCACTTTCGCCGGGCTTCAGAAGCGCGTGTTGAGTGTTCTTGGCGATCTGCCCCTGCGCTGCGTCGGAGATGCCGGGCGGATGGTGAAGAAAGTGGCGGTGTGCGGAGGAGCGGGCGGCGACCTTGTTCAGCGTGCCGCTTCTCTCGGCGCGGATGTCTACATCACCGGCGACGTCCGCCGCCACGAGTTTGTGCTGGCCGAGGGGCTGGGGCTGGCAGTCATTGACGCAACCCACGATGCTCCCGAGACGTTCGGGATGAAGCACTTCGCAAAGCGTTTCGCTGCGAAGCTGCCGCCGGGCATCGAGATAGTGTTCGTCGAGTAACGCCGCCTAAAGCAGCTTGAAGCTGGCGCCCGCTTCCCGGAGCGCCTCGATGACGGGCTTTGCATTGTCCGAAAGCAGAAACTGCTTCGGCGTGCCCAATGCGTTGTAGCCGATCAGTATGTCGTCCAGCATCGGCCACGGCCGCCGCCGGACGGTGAGCGCCCGGATGCTCTCAATCGGAATGTCCAGCCGGTTGAACGCGTTGCGGAAGTTCACGGTCAGGCGGCTTTCGGTGACAATCACCTCGTACGGAGAGAACAGCCATCCGATGAGCGGTCCGGTTTTGCCGAAGCGGTGCCGCAGGAGCGTCTTCGTTCCGCGCGCGGGCAATACCCGGGGAGAGCCGAAACCCCACGCTCGCACGGCGAGCCCCAGATAGGCCATATCCAGCCAGCCCCAAAAGAGCACCAGCACGGCCAAGGCTACGCCAATGACAAGCGGGAGGTTGTCAGCGAGTGTGGGAAGGTTCATAAGAGGCCGTCCTGCCTGCTACCGGGACGCGCTGCACTTCCGGCAGTACCCCGAGATGTCAATCTTCAGCGCCTCCACCTCGAATCCCAGTTCCTGCTTGAGCCGCGCCCACATCTTATCGAGGCAGTCGCACTCGAACTCGATGATCTCTTCGCAGGAAAGACAGCGGATGTGATGATGTCCCACCTCCTTGCGGAACTCGTAGCAGCGGCGGTTGTCCTCGAAGACGAGCTCGTCAACGAGATCCGATTCCTTCAGCAGAGCGATGGTGCGGTAGACAGTCGAAAGACTGACCCGGGAGTCAATGTCCCGCGCCTTTCTGTACAGGCTCTCCGCGTCGAGGTGATCTTCGGTGGATCTCAGGATGTCGCAGATGAGCTTGCGCTGTCTGGTGGCCCTCTGTCCAAGCGCTGGTGCGGACGCTGAGGCCGAAGAGCGCTTTCCGTTGTTTGACTTCGTTGTTAAACGAACGTGTGGACATTCCATAGCTGAGCTAATGCTACCCAATCGCCCTTCGCGCTGTCAAACCGGGCGGCGCGCCCTGGTACTTCCTTGTGAAGTGTGTAAATTGGATTCGGCTCTTGTCTGCTGAATGGCTAAGCAGCCTGCTCGGGCTGCTGTTTCCTCGCCTTCCTTCTCCTCAGTTCCCAGATGTCGCTGCCCGACCAAC
>JBPOJE010000111.1:0-23245 GCA_052033935.1 Armatimonadota bacterium | reverse complement strand
TCGGGTTCTGCGCGGCGATGGCTGGAGCGACAACGGCAGCAGGTTCGTCCGCTGCGCCGACCGCTACGACGACGGCTGCTACCCGTCCAACAGCCGGAACTACGCCGGGATCCGTCTCGCCCGCTAGTCTAAGAGTTTACACTTTTACCGTTTTTTTGCCATCGGCCCAGGTGTCCGCACCTGGGCCACGCTTTTCTACATCCCCCCGCGCCTTCAGCTTCTTCTTGATGTTGCTGACCCCGCCCGGCCGGTTCGCGCGCCACACGGCCTCCGCGTTGGCGTGCGCCACGTTATGCCGGACTCGACCTAGCTCCAGTTGGTTGGCGCCCCCGGCACGTCAGCCGGGCTTGACCCGGCATCCAGTCGGTTGGCGCGGGTGGGTCCTGAATCAAGTTCAGGACGACGTGATGCCGTTCACGGCGACGTGGTTCGTCTTGATGTTGTGGGATCTCGACCTGCGCCAGGCATGGGGCGGCGGATGGTCAGATATCCGAAACAATGCAGCCGCCTCCGGCTGACTTCCGGCCCGCGATTGTGTTAGAATCGCACGGCACCCGGCGCGCAAAGCGGCCGGCTGGCTTGATCGGCTTTCCATGCACAATACACCAGCAGCCCCGAAGGGCAAGGTTTCCCTGATAGGCGCGGGTCCGGGCGATCCGCTCCTGCTTACGCTTAAAGGCGCGCGCGCCATCGCGGAAGCGGACGTCGTCGTCTATGACCGCCTCGCACACCCGAGATTGCTCGATCACGCAAAGCGCAGCGCCGAGTTGATCTACGTTGGCAAGATCCCCGACCGCCACACAATGAAGCAGGACGAGATCAACCGCCTGCTCGTGGATCTGGCGCTCGCTGGCAAGACGGTCGCCCGGGTCAAGGGCGGCGATCCGTTCGTGTTCGGGCGCGGTGGCGAAGAGGCCGAGGCGCTCGCGAAAGCAGGGGTCGAGTTCGAAGTCGTCCCCGGCATTTCTTCGGCCATTGGCGTTCCCGCCTACGCCGGAATCCCCGTCACGCACAGGGGCGCCGCTTCGAGCCTCGGCATCATCACCGGCCACGAAGATCCGTCCAAGGGCGAGTCCTCCGTGCGCTGGGAGCATCTCGCGAATGGGCTTGACACCCTCGTGTTTCTGATGGGCGTGGGGAATCTGCCCGAAATCGCGTCGAAGCTCATCGAAAACGGCCGCGCTCCCGAAACCCCGGCGGCGGTCATCGAGTGGGGAACGCGCGCCGAGCAGAGAACCGTCACCGCGACCCTCGCCACCATAGCGGCCGCTGCGGACGAGGAGGGTATCAGCGCGCCCGCGGTCACCGTCGTCGGAGATGTCGTCGGGCTGCGTGAGCATCTCGCCTGGTTCGACCGGCGGCCGCTCTTCGGCCAAACCATCGTCGTCACCCGCGCCCGCGAGCAGGCAAGCGAGCTGTCCTGCCGCCTTGCTGACCTCGGTGCGAACGCCGTCGAGTTTCCCGTCATCTCCTGCCGCCCGCTCGAAGACACCAGCGAACTCGACGCGGCCATCATGACGCTCGGCGATTACGACTGGATCGTCTTCACCAGCGTCAACGGGGTGGAGTTCTTTGTCAGGCGCCTGTTCGAGCTTGGCGCGGACGTCCGTGCTCTCGGCGGCGTCAGCATCGCGTGTATGGGCGAGGCCACCCGGCAGGCGGTCGAATCCCACTCTCTGCGGGTCGCTTTCACGCCCGGACGGTTCGTCGCCGAGGCGTTTGTGCAGGAGTTCCCGGACATCGAGCCGGACACGCGCATCCTTGTCGCTCGCGCGCAGGAAGCCCGCGAGGTTATCCCCGACGAGCTTCGCAAACTCGGCGCGACCGTCACCGTCGCCCCCTGCTATCGCACTGTGATCAGCAGCGCCGAAGGCGCGGACCTGCGCCTCATGCTCGCGTCGGGACAGGTGGATATGGTCACGTTCACCAGCTCATCCACCGTGCGAAACTTCGCGCAGCTTCTCGGGGACGACGAGGAGTTCTCGGCGCTTCTCGATCAGGCCAAGATCGCCTCCATCGGCCCGATCACGTCGAAGACCGCCGCCGAACTCGGAATGCGTGTGGATGTCGAGGCCGAGGTGTACACCATCCCCGGCCTGGTGGACGCCATTCTGCGCCACGCGCAGGCGGCGAAGCCGCCCGGCTAGCCCTCCGCCGCTTTTCGCAGCCATGCGTAAAGGTGCTCGGGGCCCATCTCGTGCTCCCGGATCTCCGCCAGCTTCTCCGGCGGAAGCATCGGCAGCCGCCCGACGAGCGTGAAGAACTTGTTCTTCCTCACGCGCGCCTTGCCGAACGCGTCCTCGACCTGCGGGCACTGGTAGCCGTAGTCTGCCGCCAGCGAGAGCATCGTGTGTCCCCAGAAGAAGTGCGCTCCGTCCATGAAGTCCTTCAGATACGGCTGAAGTTCAGGCGCTGTGAAGCTGTCCACGAACGGCAGCCCCCGCTTGTTCATCTCGGTCCCAACGCACAGAGGCAGGTGATGCTTGCGCGCCGCCCGCACCATCTCGTCCAGCCGTTTGAGCTTCAGCGCCTTCTGGTCCGGATCGGCGATGTTCCAGTTCCGGTCGGGAATCACGTTCGCCGCCGCCACGCCCTTCGAGACAAGCAGCGCGAACATCTCGTCCATGTCCTCCTCGCCGGCGGTCGTTCCGTCGAGCCACGTGGCGCACGGAATCGCGCCGACGGCTTTCGCCATCTCGATCACCGACTCGAGCGCCGGGAAGCTGCCGCTGTCGGGCTTCACATAAGCCACCCCACCCGACTTCATCAGCTTCGAGCGAATCTGCTCCTGCAGCTTCACCGCGTCCCGCACCAGCGCCAGCGCCTGCTCCGGCGAAGCGCCGAGCTTCTCGCCCCAGAACCCCGCCAGCGCCGCCTCGTCCGGGAAGACCTCCCGCGCCCGCCTGTCATACGCCGCAAGCAGATGCCGCTCGGTCGCGTTGCCCGACGGAGTCAGGGGCAGCACGTCGTTCGCGTAGTTCAGCCTCACCGGGTCCAGGTAGGCGTTGACTCGCGACATCAGCTCTTCGTTCCGCTTTCTGGCGGTGGCCGCCAGGCTCAGGAGCGTGATTCTCGCCTCCTCCTCGCTTGCTTCGTCGGGCCTCCTGTAGCATCCGGCCGCCATGAAGTAGGCGATGCCCGGCTCGCCGGGCGAGTTGATCACCTTTGTCGCGTACTCTTTCACGAATACGCGGGTCTCGAGCCCCGCCACCGTCTTGAGTCCCAGAAGCTCCCCCGCTTCCAGAAACTCCTCCATACCGTCCAGAACGTCGAAGTCCACCTTGCCGGCGGCCTCCAGCCCGTACTTGCGCGCCTCCCAGGCCACCCGGCTCGGCGACCATCCGTGCGCGTTGTAGCTGAAGGACGTGTGGAAGTGAAGGTTCACCTCGGGCTTGGGCTCGGGCAGGGCGATCTCGCCCTGCGACGCCAGCCTCAGAAGCACGCCCAGCGCGTCGCTTCGCACCCGCGCATCGAACGAGTTCAGTTGTTCTTCCAGCCGCGCAATCGTCTCTGTCCTGTCGCTCAAAATCATCCCCCGTTATTCGTCTCCGCCCTCATATCCCTACCGCGGTGTACCTCTTCAGCCCCACGCGCCACAGAAAGTGCGCCACTATCGCCAGGGCCGCAATCCAGAATACCTGATGCCAGAGCCCGCTTACCACCGCCTCGCGGCTGGTCTTCCCGAGGAATACCTGCACGGGAAACCACTGCACATACGCAAACGGCAGCGCCTGCGAAAGCTCGCGGACGGCCGCCGGAAGCATCTGAAGCGGTGCCATCTGTCCCGCCAGAAAACTGCCGATCATGTAGTAGAACTCGTACAGCCCGCCGACCTCTATCAGATAGAACGCCATCAGTCCCAGCGTCCAGGCTATCTGATAGCTCAGCAGATGCGCCAGCGTCAGCGACAGCCAGAAGTCCGCGCCGATGTTGTAGTCGGCCCACACGAGATAGCTGCGGAAGATCATCAGAATCAGCGCGAAGAAGGGCACGAAGAGCAGCGTCCGCACCAGCCTCCACGAAAGATTGCTCGCGAAGATGAACCAGTAATAGGAATACGGGCGAGTCAGATAGATCGAGAGCCGCCCTTCTTTGATGTCGTGCGCGATCTCCCACGGATGCGCGTTTACCAGATTAGTACAGACCGCCATCGCGAGATAGTACGCCACCAGCTCGGTTTTCGTGAAACCGTTCAGCGTCGTCCGCGCGCCGAATGCCGCCAGCCACATCAGCGGCAGCGTAATCGTCGGCACCGTGTCGCTTATGATCCAGATGATGCCCTGCGCCCGGTAGGCGAACGAATCCTGAATGTGCAGGCTGAAGACCGCGCGGCACTTGCGGAGCGCGGAAGCTCGAGCGGCCATGCGCTACGGCTCCTCCCCCGTTTGGCGCTCCAGGTCTGGCTTGCGCTGGAATACATCCCGGATCACGTCCTGAATGTCCGGGTCGGTAATCTCGATGTCCATCACCGGAAGTCGTGCAAGCAGCGCAGACGCCACCCGCGGTGCCTCTTCCCGCTTGACCTCGAGCGCCGCTGACAGCGCCTCCCTCTCCGTCACCCGCCCGAAAGGCTCCAGGTCTTCGGCGGCGACGGGTGAATGAAAGGTCAGCCTGAGCTGCTTCGTGTCGGTGAACCGCGTCACCAGCCGCCCCAGCGAGTCGTCGAAGATCACCCGCCCGCGATCAATGATCACCACCCGGTCGCACAGCGCCCGCACGTCATCCATGTAATGGCTGGTCAAAATGATCGTCGAGCCTTCCTGACGGTTGGTCATTCTGATGAACTCGCGGATGCGCTTCTGCGAGACAACGTCCAGCCCTATCGTCGGCTCATCCAGAAACACCACCCGCGGCCGGTGCAGCAGAGCCGCCACCAGCTCGCACTTCATCCGCTCTCCCAGCGAGAGCTTCCGTACCTGCTGGCCGAGAAGGTGGTCTATCTCCAGAAGCTCGGTCATGGCCTTGACGCGCTGGCGGTAGTCCGGCGTGGGAATCTCATACAGCTCCTTCAGCAGCAGAAACGACTCCTCGGCGGGCAGGTCCCACCAGAGCTGATTCTTCTGCCCCATCACGAGCGAAAACTGCCGCTTGAAGCCGTTGCGCCGCTCCCAGGGGGTGAAGCCGAGCACCTCGGCCCTGCCGGAGGTGGGGAACAGAATCCCCGAAAGCATCTTCAGCGTCGTTGTCTTGCCCGCGCCGTTCGGGCCAAGAAACCCCACAAGTTCACCGGCCTCCACCTTCACATTCACGCGGTCGGCGGCGAGCACTTCCTTCTTCTGGCGCGAAAACAGGCTGATCGCCGCGCCGGCCATCCCCGGCTTGCGCTGGTGCGACACGAAGACACGGGTCAGATCCTCGGCAAGTATGATGGGCACTACAGCAGGCCCTCCGTTTCTTCCGCCATTCGTGTCATCCTCCCGCGCTCGAATAGATTCTTGTGGCTTTCAGCCACAGCAGGCGGCTTGCGGTCATCAGAACCGCCGCGAAAGTGAGCGCCGTGGGCAGCATCCAGACTTCCAGCGTCCCGGCAAGCCCGCGCGCGGGCACCGTCGCGACGAACGCCATCGGCAGGAAGAAGGTCAGCACCTTGCGCAGCATTCCCTGAAAGATGTCCACCGGATACCGCGCTGTCACGCTGATGCTCCAGAACGCCGCATCAAGGTTGCGGATTCGCACGAGCCAGAACGCAAGCGTCATGATCAGGCAGTCTATCCCGTACAGGATCATCAGGCTGCACAGCAGCAGCACAAGATAGGCCGCGACAAGAGGCAGGGTCAGCGCCAATCCCTGAACCCGCACTCCGTAGAGGATCACTAGCACCGACAGAAGCGCCCGTGCGAACTCCGCCACGTTGATGATGCGTGCCGAAGCCAGAAACTGGCTGTCCACCGGCTTTGTCAGAGTCAGGTCGAACGTGCCCTTCTGGATGTACTCCGGCAGCATCGAAAGGTTCGGGGTGAACAGCGCGTTCATCAGCCCCCACACAAGCGAGAAACTGCCCGCCAGAATCAGCGATTGCCCCTTCGTCCATCCCGCTACGGCGTCCGTGTGCGAGTAAACGATCTCAATGAAGAACAGATAGTAGAACAGCCAGGCGATAGTGGTGAAGGCGTTGGCGGCGAAGTTGCCCCGGAACTCCATCTCTCGCACCAGGCAGTTGCGGAAGAAGGTCGCGTAGAGTCTCAGGTATCGTCGCAATGGTCTCATGGGGGTAGGGTGCGGCCGCCGCGCAGTGCCCAGTATAGCCGTGAAGGGCGGCCGCCGTCAGCTGAAAAAGAACGTGTTTGCGACTGGGTTGCGGAAACTCTTCCGCTCTTCCTGGTGTTCTCTATTAGCGAAGCACCTGATATAGGCTTCGGAGCCGCGGGCCAGATGTCTTGGACACGCCCGCAAGAACAAGACCAAACGCGGGAGACGAGAATAATGCCGTTTGTATTGCCGCCATTGCCTTATGCCTACGATGCGCTGGAACCGTACATTGATGCCAGAACGATGGAGATCCATCACGCGAAGCATCACGCTGGTTATGTCAACAACCTGAATGCTGCCCTCGAAGGGACGGATCTCCAGGGCCTCACCATCGAGGAGATACTTGCGAAGGGCACCGGCAACATCCCGGCCGCCGTGCGAAACAACGGCGGCGGGCATGCGAACCACGTGCTTTTCTGGGAGTCTATGAAGAAGGGCGGCGGAGGCGAGCCCTCGGGACCGCTGGCGGACGCAATCAAGAAGTCGTTTGGCAGCTTCGAAGCCTTCAAGGAGAAGTTCGAGACCGCCGCCAAGACCCAGTTCGGATCCGGATGGGCGTGGCTCGCGCTGAACAAGGGCGAACTGGAAGTGTACAGCACCTCCAATCAGGACACCCCTTTGCTCGAAGGGAAACAGCCTCTGCTCACGCTTGACGTCTGGGAGCATGCCTACTACCTGAAGTATCAGAACCGCCGGCCGGATTTCGTCTCCGCCTGGTGGAACGTGGTGGACTGGAACAAAGTGCAGGAGCGCTACGACAGACTGAAAGGCTGACGGATGAGCAGGCTCCTCGCCTATTGCTGAGGCCCATCCGTTCAGGTAATAACTACTGGCCCGGGGGCAAGCCGGCTTTCGGCGTGCCCCCGCTCTATTCCCAAACACCCCCTCGCTGTGTTATAACTGCCCCCGGCTTACCCAATCAATACGTGCAAAGCGAGGCATTCCAGTGCTGCGAATAGGTGTTATCGGATACGGTGGACGGGCGCGCGGCGTCCTGAGTCTGGTGGAGCGGCTGACGGATAAGGTGGAGATCGCCGCCATTACCGATCTCCGCGAAGGCGAGATCAGGGAGCAGATTCGCGCCGACGGCAAAGACCCGGATCGCGTGCGGTTCTATACCGATGCCGCCGCGATGCTCGACGGCGAGAAACTGGACGGCGTGCTGGTCGGCACGCGCTGTTCGCTGCATACGCAAATGGCGGTTCAGGTGCTGCGGCGAAACCTCCCGCTCTTCCTCGAAAAGCCGGTCGCGACAACTATGCCGGATCTGCTTGCCCTCAAAGCCGCCAGCGAGCAGACCAGAAGCCAGGTGGTCGTCTCATTTCCTCTGCGCGTCACGCCGCTTGTGACTATGGCCAAGGAGATCATAGACTCGGGTAAAATCGGCACGGTGGAGCACGTGCAGGCATGGAACAACGTCCCGTACGGCGACTGCTATTACCAGAACTGGTATCGCGACGAAAACGAGACGCAGGGGCTGTTCCTTCAGAAGGCCACTCACGACTTCGACTACATCAACCACCTGCTCGGATTCAAGCCCACGCAGATCTGCGCCATGACCTCCAAGCAGGTGTACAAGGGCGATCACCCGGCGGGGCTGTGCTGCGACGAATGCGGTGAGTGGGACTCCTGTCTCGAAAGCCCCTATCACCGCTACTTCACCAAGCAGGAGACTTCGCGCGTGGAGCCGAGCGGGCTCTGGTGCGGGTTCGCCGTGGATACGGGCAACGAGGATTCTGGCACCGCTATCATCCGCTATGACACGGGGATGCACGTCTGCTACAGCCAGAACTTCTTCGCCCGCAAGTCGGCGGGCAAGCGGGGCGCCACTCTCTTCGGCTACCGGGGGACTCTCGAGTTCGACTGGTACACCGACGAACTCAAGGTCGTGATGCACCATCAGCCGCGAGTAGAGACCTACCGCACCGACAGCAGGGCCGCCTCGCACGGGGGTGGGGATACGGTGCTCGCCGACAGCTTCCTGCGCATCATGCGCGGCGAAGGCGAATCCGTCGCGCCGCTTTCGGCGGGTATCCTCAGCGTGCTGATGTGCCTGAAGGCGAAAGAGTCGGCCCAGACGAGCACATTCCAGGATATCGAGTTTCCCGTTCAGGCGAAAGCATAGCAGGACGCCTGGAAGAAACGGAGGAAAAGCAGTGATCAGAATCGGTCTGGTGGGGTACGGTTTCATGGGCAAAATGCATGCCCAGTGCTATGCCGCGACGGGCAGGGCGAAGGTCGTGGCGCTCGCGGATGTCGAAGCCGATCGCCGTGATGAGGCTGCCTCGAAGCTCGGGTGCGAGACGTACGGGAGCCTGCAAGCCATGCTCGAAAGCGCGGATATTGACGCCGTGGACATCTGCACGCCCACGTATCTGCATGAGGAGCACGTGATAGCCGCCGCGCGGGCGGGCCGGCACATCTTCTGCGAGAAGCCCCTGTCGCTCAGCGTCGAGTCGTGCGACGCGATGATCAGCGCTGTCGAGCAGGCGGGCGTCACGATGATGGTGGGGCAGGTCGTGCGGTTCTGGCCGGAGTACTCCGTTATCAAGCAGCTTGTGGATTCGGGCGAGTACGGACGGGTGCTCTGGGCCAGCCTCCGCCGCCTCAGCCCGCCCGCTACATGGGCCTGGCAGAACTGGCTTGCCGATCCCGCGCGCAGCGGCGGCGCCATTCTCGATCTGCATATCCACGATCTGGACTTCATCACCTATCTCCTCGGGCCTCCATCGAAGGTTCTTTCGCGCGCAATGCCCGGTTCCGGGGGCGCACTCGATACGGCGATGACGCTCGGGTGGGGCCACGCGTGCGGCGCGAATTCGTACGCGGAAGGCTCGCTCACAATGCGCGGGGAGTTCCCGTTCAGCGCATCGGCCATTGTAGAGTGCGAGAAGGCGAGCATCAGGCTCGATATCACGGCCAGCCCGTCGCTGATGGTGTTCCCGGCCGATGGCGCGGCGTTCGCTCCGGAGGTGCCGTCCGTGGGCGAAGGCGCCTCGGCTGAGGCGGGCGGAAACGTGTCCTCGCTCGGGGGGTACCTCACCGAGATCGGCTACTTCCTCGATTGTCTCGAATCGAACAGGCGGCCGGAGATCGTCACCCCGGATTCCGCCCGGACTTCGGTGAAGATCAGCCTGGCGGCAGGGAAGTCCGCGCAGACAGGCGAGCCGGTCGCGTTCTGAACGGGCGAGTGACGCCTTTCGACAAACTCAACGCGCAGGTCATCGCCTGCCAGAGTTGCCCGCGGCTCTGCTCGTACGTCCGCGAGGTTGCGGTGGTCAAACGCCGCGCCTTCCGCGATCAGGAATACTGGGGTAGGCCGGTGCCGAACTTCGGCGATCCGAATGGGAGGTTGCTGATTGTGGGCCTTGCTCCCGCCGCGCATGGGGCAAACCGCACCGGCCGCATGTTCACTGGCGACGAAAGCGGCAACTGGCTGTTCCGTGCCCTGCACGAGGCAGGCTTCGCCAGCCAGCCCGGCAGCACGGGCAAGGACGATGGCATGCGGCTGAAGGACGCGCTCATCACGGCAGCCGTCCACTGTGCGCCCCCCGCGAACAAGCCTTTGCGAGACGAGTTCGAGGAGTGCCGGGCGTGGCTGGTTCGCACCCTGCAGTGTTGTCCGTGCTGGAAGGTGGCTGTCGTGCTGGGACGCATCGCTTTTCAGGAGACCCTGAAGGCTCTTGACGAGTCCAGCTCAAGGTGCGGCATACAGCAGAGCGCCTTTGCTCACGGCGCGGAGCTGCCGCTGCCGGACGGACGTTTTATCGTCTGCAGCTATCATCCCAGCCAGCAGAACACGTTCACGCGAAGGCTCACGCGGGAGATGTTGCTGGGAGTCTTTACTAGGGCGGCAGAACTTACGCGCTGACGGGGCGGGCGGAACAAACGTGTTTTGACCGGCGTCTAAGTCATTGACGCACAACCCTCCTCAACCAGGCACATCGGCCTCCTGTTTCCCGTGGATAGCTTTCCTTTTCTGCGCTTGGACTGGACCCGTGATTGACTCCCGCTCATTGCTACGTGCGCTGTCTCGCTTCTCGTTGAAATCCAGGGTTGAAGTCAGAAGGAATGATAGATGGCTATTAAGTCGCTGTATGTTGGCAACATGAGCTACTCCACATCGGAGGGCTCCATTCGAGAACTGTTCGAGCCGTATGGCCCGATCGAGTCTGTGCGGGTTATCGGAGAGAAGGGCTTCGCGTTCGTGGACATTCCTGCTGAGAATGCCCAGGCGGCGATTGATGCCCTGAATGGCCAGACGCTGGATGGCCGCCCGCTCACGGTCAACGAGGCGCGTCCTCGTCCGGACCGCGGCGGCGGTGGCGGCGGACGCAACCGCTGGTAGGCCGCCTCTATCGCTTGCCGGGCCTCTGAGCCCGGCTGATCGAGACTACAGGGCTTCGGGGCTGCCTGCCCTGGGGCCCTTTCTGCTTTTCGCTGCGATGGCGATTGCTAATCTGATGCAGGACGCCAGACCATGCCCCCCGTAGTTATGGGGAAAAGCCGGAGTACTTTCCCGGGAGGATACCAACTACATGAGATTTCTGCTGCTGACCCCTCTTGTCGCCGGACTGATCGCCAGTCTGATCTGTGCCGCCAGCGCGGCGCCATCCCGCTTCGTTCAGGATCGGTTCGCCATCGGGTTCTGGGTGCCGCCCCCATCCGAGGAGACCACTCTCAAGCGCTACCGGGAAATCGCCGACGCGAACTTCACGCTTGTTATCGGGGGGTTCGGGGTGGATGCCGCGAAGCAGCTCGATATGTGCGGCCGCTGCGGGCTGAAAGCCATTGTGGGCGCCGAAGGCCCGGTCGAGAAGTGGCCGGACACAGACGCCTGCTGGGGATACATGATCGTGGATGAGCCTGGCGCCGGGGCGTTTCCCGATCTGGCGAAACGCGCTGACGAAGTTCGGCGAAAGCATCCCGGCCGCTTCGGCTACATCAACCTTCTGCCGAACTACGCCCCGCTGAGCGTGCTCGGCACGCCAGACTACGACACGCATGTCGCCGAGTTCGTGAAGCAGGTGCGTCCCGAAGTGCTGTGCATGGATCACTATCCGCTGATGCGCCCTGAGGGCGACTCGCGCCAGAGCTATCTTGACAACCTTGCCACAATGCGCAAGTACTCGCTCGCATCGCGAGTGCCGTTCTGGAACTTCTTCTATTCCATGCCCTTCAACGACCGGATCGACCCGACCGAGGCCCAGATGCGATGGCAGATCTACGCCACGCTGGCGTACGGCGGAAAGGGCGTGCTCTACTTCTGCTACTGGACTCCGGGAAAGGGCGCTGGCGGAGCTGGCGAGTTCCCGAAGGGCGGGGCGATTATCACCGCCGAGGGCAGGAAGACACGCCACTACGACGAGGCCCGCAGGATGAACGCCGAACTGAAGGCGATGGGGCCGACGCTGATGCAGCTCACAAGCACCAGCGTGGTGCGGGTCAAGCCCGACACCGACGCCGCCAGCGCGCTGAAGGGCACCGGGCTCAAGAGCATTGCCGCCGTGCCGGGTGATCCCCCGGCGGACTATCTCATCGGCGCGTTCCGTCACACCGATGGCCGCAGGGTGGTACTGATCAACAACTACAGCCATACGTTCACCGCGTGGCCCACGGTTGACTTCGACGCCGACCCAAAGGACGTTCTCGAAGTGGACAAGGCAACCGGCAAGCTCGTCCCGGCCGTTGATGACAGCCCGGAGCTGACGGGGTTCCAGGTTTCGCTCGGCGCGGGAGACGGCAGGCTGTTCATTCTGCCCTGACCCGGCTCCGGACGTTGGCATGCGGACGGACCCGCGGATATAATGCCATCTGGTAGAAACGTGGCTGGCGTTGCTGCCCTGTGCGCGCCAGCCGCTTTTGTTTGAGTGTCGCGGGAGAGTGAATGGCAACCAGAAAGAAAAGCTCCGAAAGCAAGGAAGAGATCGTTACCCAGGCCCAGGACGAGGAGGCTGTGGAGGCCGCGGCCGAGGCGGTAGCCGAAGAGACGCCTGCCGCCGAAACGGCCGTCGTGGAAGCAGCTCCCGCAGAAGCGGCTGCGGAAGAAGCAGCCGCCGGAGAGACTGTTGCCGCTGAAGAGGCTCCTGCGGAAGCAGCCCCTGCGGAGGTGGTCGCAGAAGCGGCTCCAGAAGAACCGGCAGTCGAAGAACCGTCCGCCGAAGAGGCAGCCGCCGAAGATGCGGAGCCCGCGCCCGCAGAGAACCCCGTGCTCGAGCTCCCCGACCAAAACTATCGCTACGCCAGGGTGGTTCTCGCCGCCAAACGGGCCAAACAGCTCCGCGACGGCGCCGAGCCCCTTGTGCCCCCCTCCAGCACCAACGTCATCACTGTCGCGCTCGACGAAGTGAAGGCCGGGAAGATCCGCTACTATCTGGGACACGAAGAGGCCAGACGGACAGACGACTGAGCCGGGCTATACTGACATCAAATGGAGAAAATTCTCGGCATTGACCTTGGTACCACCAATTCCGTAGTCGCGGTCGTCGAGGGTGGGGAACCCGTCGTTATCCCGCTTGCTGACGGCAGCCGCCTGTGTCCTTCGGTGGTTGGAATCTCGAAGAACGGCGAGCGCCTTGTGGGGCAGCTTGCCAAACGTCAGGCCATCACCAATCCCGGCCGGACCGTCTCAAGCATCAAGCGGGAGATCGGCACCAGCCATCGGGTGACGATAGACGAAAAGGAGTATTCCCCGCAGGAGATCTCCGCTCAGATACTCTCGAAGCTCCGGGACGACGCGCAGGCCTATCTGGGCGAGAAGGTCAAGAAGACCGTCATAACCGTTCCGGCGTATTTCTCCGATTCGCAGAGGCAGGCCACCAAGGATGCTGGTGCTATTGCCGGGCTCGAGGTCGTGCGGATCATCAACGAGCCGACCGCGGCGGCGCTTGCGTATGGCCTCGACCAGACCGATGCACACACGGTTCTTGTGTGGGACCTTGGCGGAGGAACGTTCGACGTTTCCATATTGGAGCTCGGCGACGGGGTGTTCGAGGTCAAGGCCACCAACGGGGACACCCGCCTGGGCGGCGATGACTGGGACGAGGCGGTCGTGGACTGGATGGCCGGCGAGTTCAAGAACCAGACGGGACTCGACCTGCGTGCCGACAAGATGGCGCTTCAGCGGCTGAGGGAAGCGGCCGAGAAGGCGAAGATGGAATTGAGCGCCGTCGTCACAACGAGCATCAGCCTTCCGTTCATATCCGTCACCCCGGAGGGACCCGCGCATCTCGACCTGAGCCTCACCCGCGCGAAGTTCGAAGAGCTGACCGCAAACTTGGTGGACCGCATGGTGGGCCCGACCAAACAGGCGCTGGCTGATGCGCGTCTCGAGGCGAAGAACCTCGACCGTGTGCTTCTCGTCGGGGGCTCCACCCGTATGCCGGCTGTGCAGGAGCTTGCGAAGCGGCTGTTCGGGCAGGAGCCGCATCGTGGCATCAATCCCGACGAAGTCGTGGCGCTGGGGGCCGCGATACAGGGCGGCGTGCTGGGCGGAGAGGTGCGCGACGTCGTGCTCCTCGATGTCACCCCGCTGTCGCTCGGAATCGAGACGCTTGGCGGCGTCTTCACCTCGCTCATTGACCGCAACACCACCATCCCGACGAGTCAATCCAAAGTTTTCACAACCGCCGCCGACAATCAGGGCACGGTGGATATCCATACACTGCAGGGCGAACGCCCGATGGCGGCCGACAACAAGTCGCTCGGGCGCTTCCAGCTTACGGGCATACCCCCGGCTCCGCGCGGAATCCCCAAGATCGAGGTCACGTTCGACATTGACGTGAACGGCATCGTCCACGTCTCGGCCAAAGATACTTCCACGGGAAACAAGCAGGCGATCACCATCACCTCCACGGCGTCGCTCTCCAAAGAGGAGATCACCCGAATGGTCGCCGAGGCCGAGAGCCGCCGCGCCGAAGACCAGCAGCGCCGCGATATCCAGGAGCTTCGCAACAAGGCCGACACGCTCGTCTATAATGCTGAGAAGACCGCGCGGGACGCGGCGCGGCGAGTGGACGAGGCGCTGGCCAACTCTGTGCAAGAAAAGATAGAAAACTTGCGCACGCTGCGGGATTCAACCGACATGGCAGCCGTCCGCGCTGCCATTGACGCGCTCTCCGCCGAGGTGTACAGGCTCAGCACAGCGCTCTACCAGGCGGCGGACTCCACGGACGGCGATGCCTCGCAGCCCGAAGAGCCGCGGGCCGAGGCCGCCGGAGATGCTGAAGACGAAGCTGAGGCCAGGCCTGTCCCGGAGGAGACCCCGGGCGATGAGGCCAAAGTGCCCTTTGAGGAGCCCATCGAAGAGCCCGAGCCTTCCAGCGCTGCGCCGGGATAGCTCGCCGCCCCGCCTGACTGCCGGAGCGCGGTGACGCCGCAACAAGACAATGGCTGTTGACAGGGACTACTACGAAATTCTGGGTGTACCTCGCACCGCCGGGCACGAAGAGATAAAGCGGGCGTACCGCAAGCTCGCCCGCAAACTGCATCCCGACGTTAACCCCGATGACCCGGAATCCGCCGAGAGGTTCAAAGACCTCAATGAGGCATACGAAGTGCTGCGCGACGATGGCAAGCGCCAGGTTTATGATCGTTACGGCCCGGAAGGCCTGCGGGGAGCGGGCGCGGGCGGCGGCGCGTACGCGCAGGATTTCGGCGGGTTCAGCGACCTGTTCGAAGCTTTCTTCGGGGGAGGGGGCCACTCGGACAGGCGGCCGGGGCCGGTGCGCGGTGACGACCTGCGCCACGATCTGGAACTGACGCTCGAAGAGGCCGCCACCGGTGTCGAGAAGAGCATCCGCGTCAACCGCCTTGCCTCGTGCGAATCCTGCGGCGGCAAGGGCGCGCAGCCCGGCACCACGCCGGAGACCTGCTCGACGTGCCGGGGCTCGGGGCAGGTTCGCCGACAGCAGAATACCATACTCGGATCGTTCGCGACGGTCACCCCGTGCAACGTGTGCGGCGGCGAGGGAACCATCATCCGCCATCCCTGCCCGCGCTGCAGCGGACAGGGCCGGATGCGCTCCACCGAGCAGGTGAAGGTGAAGGTCGTGCCGGGGGTGGACACGGGCATGCGCATGCGCCTGGCCGAAAAGGGCAACTCCGGCCCAAAGGGCGGTATGGCTGGCGACCTCTACGTAGTTTTCCATATCAAGCCCCACGACCGCTTCCACCGTCAGGGTGAGACTCTGCGCTGCGAGGCGCCGGTCGGAATGGCGCAGGCGGCGCTCGGAACGCGCATCAAGATCGAGACAATCTGGGGCGAAAAGGATCTCGACATCCCGGCGGGAACGCAGCACGGCGAGGTGTTCCGCATCAAAGGGTGCGGCATGCCGTCGGTGGACGGGCACGGAAAGGGCGACCTCCACGTCCGCGCGAATGTCGTGGTCCCGCGCGACCTCACGGCCGAACAGCGCGAAGCGTTGATCAAGTTTGCAGAGCTTCGGGGTGAAAACCTGGATGGCGACCGCGGCTTCTTCGAGAAGCTCAAGGACAGCATCTTCTAGGTGCGCGCGCCGTCCAGCCTCTCAACTCGCTCCGCCACGCTCCCCGAAACGGGCCCGCTGCCATGAGGTGGGCCGAAATCGAAGTGAGTGCCGGGCCGCTGGCTCAGGAACTGGTCGCGGGCATCGTTTCAGACCTGTGCGGGGGCGCGAGCCTCTCCGGAGACGGGCTTCTGGTCACGGGCTGGCTGCCCGCTGGCGACCAGGTGGAAGACCGGCTTCTTCTCCTCAGATCCCGTCTGGATGCCCTTTCTCCCGAGGTGTCCGCTTCCCCCATTGAGATCACGGTCCGCCCTGTGGAGGACGATGGCTGGCTGCTTGCCTACCGCGAGTTCTTCCAGCCCATCACCGCGGGCAGGTTCCACATCCGCCCTCCGTGGGGCGAGGTTGCGGACGACAGCTCGCTCGTGGACCTGATTATTGACCCGGGAATGGCGTTTGGCACCGGGCACCATCCCACCACGCGCATGATGCTCGAGGTCCTTTCCGAGATGCCGCCGGACGGTCTGGCAGTGCTGGATGCCGGCGCGGGAAGCGCAATCCTCTCCGTCGCGGCGGCGAAGCTCGGCGTGGCGTCAGTTCTCGCTGTCGAGGTGGACGCTTCGGCCGAGGAGAACGCGCTGCTGAACATACAGCTCAACGGCGTGGGAGACAGGGTGCGCTTTGTCGTGGAAGATGGCCCTCCAGAGGGCGAAGGGCCGTTCGATGCGGCGGTTATGAACATCGTCGCGGATGTCATTATCGCTCTTGCCCCGCGCGTGCGCCAGGCACTGCGGCCGGGCGCGTGGCTTGCCTGCTCGGGTGTTATTGACAGCCGCCTTGACGATGTGACGCGCGCACTGGAAGAACTGGGATTCGACATTCGCGAAGTGAGAGAGTCGGGGGAATGGCGGGCGATCGTCTGCCGGAGGACCTGAGCCGCATCTCGGATGCGGAGGCGCTTCGCCTGTTTCGGGGGCTCCCCCGCGTTTTCGCCGAACCGCGGAGCATCACGGGGGGCATCGCGCACCTCGACGAGCCGCAGGCCGGGCATCTGTCCCGCGTGCTGCGCAAAAGCGCCAGGGATCCGGTGGGCGTGCTGGACGGGGCGGGCAACGGGTGGATCGCCCGTCTCGAACGCTGCTCAAAAAGAAGCGCATCCGCGCGTCTGCTGCGCGCCGTGCCGAACCCCGATCTGGCGCTGAGGCGCGTCGAAATCGCCATCGGCCCGCTCAAGGGAGACCGGATGGACCTCGTCCTGCAGAAATGCACGGAGATTGGCGTCTGCCGCTTCCACGTTGTGCCCTTCGAGCGCGGCGTGGCCCGCGTCCGGGCGGACGAAGCGAAGCAGGCGCGCTATCGGGCCATCCTGCGCGCGGCGGCCCGCCAGTGCGGGGCGTTCACCATTCCGGACGTTCGAACCTGGGACCATATCGAGGCCTTCTTTCAGAGCGCTCTGCCCCCTCTCCGCTATCTTGCGTGGGAGGAAGAAGCCATCGTCCCCGCCTCGGCCATCGTCGAGGGTTCGGAGCCCTGCCTGCTGGCGGCCGGTCCCGAGGGTGGGCTATCCGCCCAGGAGGCGGCGTTCTGGGTGCGCGGTGGCTTCCAGACCGTGAGCCTCGGGCAGAGGATTCTCAGGGCCGAGACCGCTCCGATTGTCATGGCCGGGCTCGCCCTCTGCGCCCGGGCGCTTCCCACGGGCGCGCCATAATCGTGTATCATACCGGTGTCACCGGCGACTCAAGCCATGAGCAAGAAGAAAACGGCAACTGCGGACAAAGATATCGAGATCGAAGACCGGGGGAGCGCGAAGCCCGAACACGAGAGCCAGCTTGAGCGCTACTTCGGAAAGCAAATCGAGGTCACCAGCGATCTTGACCAGCTTGTGGCGATCATGCCCTCGCCTGTCCGTGAAGCGCTCTTGGAACAGCCCGATCTTCCCGACCTCTTCGAAGTGGTGCTCGATCTTGGGCGCCCGCCGGAGGCCCGCTTTGCCGGGCGCGTCGCCGATCTGAGCGAAGAGCCTGTCACCACGGAGCAACTCGAAACCGTGGTGCGGCAGATCGGGGAGTTCGGCAAGGACAACCGCGCCGGAATCGAGCGAACCCTTCACCGCATCTCCGCCATTCGCAACAGGCAGGGCAGGGTCATCGGACTGACCTGCCGGGTGGGCCGCGCTGTTTACGGCACCATAGATATCCTCCGCGACGTCGTAGAAAGCGGAAAGAGCTTCCTGCTTCTCGGCCGTCCGGGCGTCGGCAAGACGACCAAGCTGCGCGAGGTGGCCCGCGTGCTCAGTGATGAGTTCCAGAAGCGCGTCATCATCGTTGACACCTCCAACGAGATCGGGGGAGATGGCGACGTTCCGCATCCCGCCATCGGCCGCGCGCGCCGGATGCAGGTCGCGGTGCCCGAAATGCAGCACGCGGTGATGATCGAGGCCGTCGAGAATCATATGCCTGAGTGCGTCGTCATTGACGAGATCGGCGTCGAGGCTGATGCCTACGCCGCCCGCACCATCGCCGAGCGCGGTGTGCAGCTTGTGGCAACGGCGCACGGCAACTCCCTCGAGAACCTGCTTTCGAACCCGACCCTCTCCGATCTGATCGGCGGCATTCAGGCCGTCACGCTATCGGATGAGGAAGCGCGCAGGCGTGGGACCCAGAAGACCGTTCTCGAACGCAAAGCGCCGCCCACCTTCGATGTTCTCATCGAGATTATGGAGATGGACAAGCTCGCCATCCATCACGACGTGAGCAAGGTTGTGGACGCGTTCCTGCGCGGCGTCACCCCTCGCCCGGAGATTCGCATCCGGAACCCGCAGGGCGATGTCGAGGTCGTCCAGCAGGCGGACGGGGACATGCGTTCCGAGCGCGACTTCGAAGACTCGGGGGTGTTCGACCGCCCGCGTCTGCACAAGAAGATGCCCGCCACCGTGCGCATCTTCCCTTACGGTGTTAGCCGCAACCGGCTCGAGCGCGCCATCCGCGAGCTGCGCGTCCCGGCGTTCATCACCAACGATTCCCAGGAGGCGGACGCGGTCATAGCGCTCAAAGCGCACTTCCGGCGCGAGCCTCCCCGCCTGCGCGAGGCGCAGAGGCAGACGGTGGGTACGTTCATCGTGAAGAGCAACACCTACACGCAGATCGCCAACACCGTCCGCGAGATTTTCAATTCGGGCCCGTCCGGCGGCGACGACGCCGCGCTTCGGGAGGCCGAGGAGGCCATCGAGCGGGTTATGCAGACCAGCGAGCCGGTCGAACTCCTGCCGCAGACAAGCTACATCCGGCGGCTGCAGCATCAGCTCGCGGAGATGCACGAACTGGTTTCATCCAGTGTCGGGAGCGAACCGTTTCGCAGGGTCAGGATCACGAAACCGTGACAGGAAAGCCTGAGAAGGGTCTGTTCATCACCTTCGAGGGGGTGGAGGGCAGCGGCAAATCAACGCAGATCGAACTTGTCGTCGCGAAGTTCAGGGGGCAAGGCCTTGAGGTCATCCTGACCAGAGAGCCGGGTGGAACGCCGCTTGCTGAGGGCATCAGAGGTCTCATACTGGACGAGCGCGGCGATCCGCCGGTGGCGCGCGCTGAGTTGTTTCTGCTCCAGGCTGCGCGCGCCCAGCACGTTGATTGTGTTATCCGCCCGAACCTGGAGGCTGGCCGGGTGGTCATCTCCGACAGGTTCTTCGATTCGACCATCGCGTATCAGGGAAGGGCGCGTGGTCTGGATATGGAGATGGTCCGCGAGTGCATTGCCGCCGCCATAGACGGAGTCGTGCCGGACGTTACCATCGTTCTGGACATGCCGCCCGCAGATGGGCTGGCCAGGCAGTCTCGTGACATGTTCGCGCATCACGAGCGCAACAGGATGGAGGCCGAAGAGCTCACATTCCACGAGGCGGTTCGCCGGGGTTTTCTGGAGCAGGCCGAGGCGGAGCCGCACCGAATCCGCGTCATTGATGCGAGCCGTAGTGTAGCGCAGGTGCACCAGCGCGTGATGCAGGCGCTGAGGCCCTCGCTCAAACGCCTGACGAATCCTGCCGACGGCGGATAAGACGGAGAGGGTTAGGCCAATGAAGCTGTTGATTGCCATAATACAGGAACGCGATCGGAAGGCGGTGACTGCATCGCTGTCGTCCTCGGGCATGTTCTACACGAAGATTGCCAGCACGGGCGGGTTTCTGCGCGACGGCAACGTCACGCTGCTGCTCGGAATCGAAGACGAACGCCTCGATGAGGCTCTCGCCATCATCCGCGACAACTCGCAGGCGCGCGAGCAGTATGTGAGTGTGCCTCCGCCGGAGGTGCTGCCGACGCCGGGCATGATCGAGGCGCCGGTGAAAGTGGTTGTCGGCGGGGCGGTGGCGTTCGTCTTGGACGTGGAGTCCTTTGAGCGCTGGTGACAGCAGCGGCCTGCTCGGCCACGAGCAGGCTCTCGCGACCGTGCGCGGCATGGCGGCGGATGGGCGCCTCGCACACGCCCTGCTCGTAACCGGTCAGGACGGGGTGGGGAAGACCACGTTCGCTCTCGCCCTTGCCGCAGATCTTGTCTGCCTGACGCCGCTTGAAGATGGCCGGGCGTGCGGCGAGTGCCGCTCGTGCGAACTCTCGCGGGCGGGCACGCACCCGGATGTCCTCCGGGTCGCTCCTCCCAAGGAAGAGACCACCATCGGGCAGATGCGCGAGCTGCGCTACATCGCCAGCCTCGCGCCCAACATCGGGCCGCGCCGGGTGTTCATTGTGGAGCGCGCCGAGACGCTGAACGAGCAGGCGGCGAACGCGACATTGAAGGTTCTGGAAGATGCGCCCGCGCGCCTGCTGCTTCTGCTTCTTGCGCCGTCGGCCAAATCGGTCCTCGCGACCATCCGCTCACGCAGCATCGAGATTCCGCTCAAAGGCGTCGCGCGAGAGCGTATCCGGGAGTTCTTGGCGGCCGTGGGCGTGGATGAGGCCGGTGCGGGCAGGCTGGCGGACTATGCGGTGGGAGCGCCCGGACGGGCCATCCGCCTGTCGGGCAACCAGGATCTGCTGCAAATCCTCGCCGGGGTGCGGGGCTGGACGGATGCGCTGCTGGCGGCCGACATGCGCGCCGCGCTCAGGCTGGCTTCCGAGTTGAGTTCCCTGGCAGGGCGGGCGCGCAAGCATCTGCCTGGCGAGGACGGGGCGAGCGAGCGGCAGGCGCTGGCGTGGGTGCTGGACGCAGTGATGGCCGAGTGGCAGTCACGGCTCGGGCAGCCGCTTCCGGCCGGCTGGACAGCCTCTGACCTCGCCCGGGGAGTGGATGCGGTGAACCGCGCGCGCTGGCTTATTCTGGCCTACGCGCAGGCCGATCTGCAGCTTGAGCAGATGGTGATAAGCGTGATTGCGCGGCGTAGTGCCCCTTCTGCATCAACTGCAACCCGCCAGCCACGTTCTGAGTCGACCTGACAGCGGGTTTGGGGCCGTGAGAGTCCCCCGCGCTCTTGTAGGTGGTGACTCCGGGAGCCGTCGCTGAGCGGTTCGAGCGTGATCTGCCCTGGTATTGCCTGTTGTCTGGGGAGGTGTCTCAAATGCGAAGGTTAGCGCTTCTGATCACTTTGCCCGTTCTTGCGGGCCTGATGGCCGCTGTGCCCGTGACGGGCCAGGGTCGGTCCGCTCGCGGGCCAGAGCGCGGTTCGGCTCCATCCGAGCGCCCCGCGCCCGCTCCTGAGCGCCGCCAAAACCCGGCTCCTGCACCCCCGGCCCGCGAGCGCGATTCGGCGCCGTCTGAAAGGCCCAGCCGCCCCGCGCCTGCTCCCGCTCCTGAGCGCCGCCAGGACCCGGCTCCTCCGCCCTCCGCCCGCGAGCGCGAACCCGCGCCGTCTGGCCGCGCGCCGTCCGAGCGCCCCGCGCCCGCTCCTGAACGCCGCCAGGACCCGGCCCCTCCGCCCACGGCCCGCGAGCGCGAACCCGCGCCGTCCGAGTGCACGGGCGGCCGTGAGCCTGCCCGCGTTCCCGAACGCAGGAACGATCCGCAGCCGCAGGTGCCCACAGTCCGCGAGCGCGAACCCGCGCCGCGGCAGCCTGCTCCCGTCCACACCGAGCAGCCGGCTCCCAGAAACGATCCGCCCGCTAACCGGACCGAGCCTGTGCGCAGACCCGAGCAGACGCGACCCGCGCCTCCTCACAGCCCCGAGCCGGCGGACGAGCCGATAATCATCACGCCCCGGCGTCCTTCCGTTGAGAATGGAACCGCCCGGCCTCAGCCGCCCGCGAACCGCCAGAATCAGGGCGGCGTGCGCGAGGCGCCGCTGGTTTCTAGGCCGCCCGCTGTCGAACAGCCGTCACAGCCGCGCCCTGAGCCTGCGCCAGACGTGCGGCGTGAGCAGGGCAACAGCTTCAACAACCGCCCCGGCCAGGTGCACCCGCCTGCCGCGAACAATCCCGCTCCGGGTAGGTTCACGGTCATAGACCGCACCGTCCCCGGGCCGAGGCGCACCGAGTTCAACCAGTGGCTGCGAACCAAGCACCCGTCGCAGCCCGCGGACATCAAGATCCCGGATCATATCACCAGCTACCGCAGCGCCGAGCCGCCGCGCGCGTTCGAGCGCTACACCCTGCTCTGGGATCGCTCCCGGTCCCACCGGCAGCCCAAGAGAGAGTTCTGGCGCCAGTACGCGGGCCACTGCCCGCCCGTGCGCGTCATCACCCGCAACCGGTATGTGCCGTATCCGGTGTATCAGTACTGGCCGTACCGGACCAGCAGCTACTTCTACTGGGGGTACAACGACTACGTTTACGATCCTTACTATGGTAGCAGCGTGGTCGTTGTTTACCGGCCTGCATCCACCACTTACAGGGTGGAGACGGTGTCAACCAGCACCTATCGGGAGTCCCCTTCTACCGCCGAGCCGTGGCCGGGATACCGCCGCGACAGAGACGAAGTGGAGGATGCCGCACTGGATATCCGTGATGCCTGGCTGAAGGACGATCCCGGCCTGATCGGCGATCACCTCGACAGGGAACTGCCCATCCGTCTCTATGAGGAGGGCGAGTACCTCTACTGGGTGCAGGACCGCGAATTCCTGTCGCGGATGCGCGACACGATGGAGGATCAGGGAACGCGCCGGTTCGATGTTCAGCGCGTCCTTCCAGTCCGGCCCGGCGAGGTCATGGTGTATGCGAAGCACGAGCTGCGCGACTCGGGGATCTTCGGAACCGTTCAGTACGAGCGCTACACGTTCGAGCTGGTGGGGTCGAAGTGGATGATCTCCGCCTACGAGATCAGCAAGCGGCGGCTCGACCCCGACTGAGCCGCCTGCCTGGCGATGATTGTGAAACGGGATGCAGGGTTTCCTGCGTCCCGTTTTCGTTGCCTCCGGGAGCGGGTAGCGTAGTTTTGTAGTGTGTAAAAAGGCGGAGGGTGCTCTTGTCTCGAAAGAGTCTGTGACTGCAAACCAGTCGAGAGGAGCACCCGATGAGGAGTATAGCGTCAGTTAATGTAATGCGGCAGGTTCTGTCGCAGATCGAGGACCCGGAGCATCTGCTGTGGGGTGA
>JBPOJE010000020.1:0-54115 GCA_052033935.1 Armatimonadota bacterium | reverse complement strand
TACCAAGGTGCGACATAGGGATAGTCCTCATAGACCCCTCTGAACTCGACAGATACCTGCGGATTGCCGGTCCAGTTCCGTGCGATCTCTACCGCCTGCTCGGGGGTGTAATTGAAGTGCATAGCCGCCGGGTCATAGGGCACTACGCCCAAGCTCCACCACTCGCCCCCCCACGCAACAATGCATGAGGCGGCCAGAACCACAAACAACCACAATACAGTTGATCTCTGCTCTTTCATCGTCGTCTCCTCAGTGTTTCCTGTTCTTCGGGTAACTTCACGCCTCGAATCGGGTACTGCGAGGGCCGCAGTGAAACGAACGCCCCGAAGCGGCGGCCGCACCGATCTTGCCTGTCCTTCGGCCCGCCGTTCCAGAGAACACCGGCACGGCCTGCTCTTTCAACCTGAACGGCCTCCGCCGGTTCGTACACTGATGGTAAGCCCGCGTGCACTCTCAGGTCAAGGAGATTCGCGTCATATCCGCGCTAACCTGACCGCCCGTTTTGGTTTGACATACCCCAAAGCCGGGGATAGAATACAAAGGGTCACTTCGGAGGTTCAGTGTTCCGGACTGTGCGTGCCAGTGGGACCTCATCGGCGCAGCAACGGAGGGCGCGCGAGCCCACTCCTTCTTTATTGCACCTGGGGATTCGAGGGTGGCGGCTCGTTCCACGGTAAGGTGAGTGGTGGAGGAGGAGTACCGGGTGTACCAAAACTTGTGCTATACGGAACAATCAACTGGCCAGACCGGCGGCCACGTGGGAGAGTTCACGGTATGAATCTCATAGACAGAATCGCTTCTCGCGATGTGAGAATCACCGTCGTCGGCCTGGGGTATGTCGGGCTTCCGCTGGCGGTTGAGTTCGCGCTTGCAGGAGTCCGGGTCAGCGGCTTCGAAATAGACCCGCTCAAGCTGGAGATTCTGCGCCAGGGCGAGAGCTACATCCGCGACGTCCCATCCGAGCGCATCCGGCCGCTTGTCGAGTCGGGCGCATTCACTCCCACAAGGGATCCCGGATGCATCAGCCAGTCCGATGCCGTCATCATCTGCGTCCCCACGCCATGCGTTAACGGGCACGAGCCGGATCTCTCGTTCGTGCAGGCCGCGGGGCGCACCGTGTCGGAGAACCTCCGCGCCGGGCAGCTCGTTATCCTCGAGTCCACGTCGTTCCCCGGCACCACCGAAGAGGTGCTTCAGCCGATTCTGGAGAGGTCCGGGCTGAAAGCCGGGCAGGATTTTCACCTGGCGTTCTCGCCCGAGCGCATTGACCCGGGCAACGCCACCTATGGGATCCGCAACACCCCGAAGGTCGTCGCCGGCACCCGGCCGGACGCCTCCGCCCTCGCGGAGCAGATATACCGGATCGTCGCGGATGAAGTCATGTGCGTCAGCAACCCCCGCGTCGCGGAGATGAGCAAGCTCTACGAGAACACGTTCCGGCATATCAACATCGCCTTCGCCAACGAGATGGCTCTGCTGTGCGAGGAGATGGGAATACCGGTCTGGGAGGTCATCGAGGCCGCCTCAACCAAGCCGTTCGGGTTCATGACATTCAAGCCGGGTCCGGGCGTGGGCGGACACTGCATTCCCGTTGATCCGCAGTACCTGCTCTACAAGGCGCGGCAGTGCGGCTGCGACCTGAAGTTCGTCGAGCTTGCGAACGAGATCAACGACAGGATGCCGATACTGGTGGTAGAGAAGGTCAAGGATGCGCTGCATGAACGCGGAAAGTCGCTCGACGGGGCGAACGTGCTGGTGCTCGGGGTTGCCTACAAGAAGGACATTGACGATGTCCGCGAATCGCCCGCCATCAAGGTGATCGCGAGGCTGCTCAAGGCGGGGGCCAGGGTCCGCTATCACGACCCGCTTGTCGGCAGCTTCGATAACGGGGTCGGCCGGTTCGAGTCGGTGGAGCTGACGCCGGCGGCTCTGCGCGAGTCCGACTGCGTCGTTATCTGCACGGACCATACGGACGTGAACTACGATCTGGTGATTGCTCACGGCAGCCTGGTCGTTGACACCCGGGACATTCTCCGTCGGCGAGCGAGCAGCGGTAAAAGAACCATTCTGGACGTCTGACGTCCCCGGTCAGTACTGCCCGGCGGCAATCAGGGCCCGCAAGATGAGATTGTCGAGCGCCGTCTGCCGCCACACGTCCATCGTCACAGCGTAAGCAAGCCGCGCACGCAGGCTCCTGTTGCTGTCCACGAACCTGTCCAGAACACGCCGCTTCTCATCGGGGAGGCTGCCGCCGTAAGCCGCGCGGTAGGCCGCGGCCTGGTCACGATAGCGAACGGGCTTGTCACGGCGGCTTATGAACCGCACGGTGCGCCGCGCAAGCTGCCCCGCCATGCCCGGAGACCCTCCGATAGTGTTTGCTCCATGCTGCCTGTAGAGCACTGCCGGACGCGGGTCATAGACAGCCTCGCCCGCGCCCGTGACCACGAGATACGCCCAACTGTCGTGCATCATGGCGCCATCCCACGAGTGCCGCAGCAGAAGCTCGCGCGCCGCCCGGTTCATCACGATGGTGCACCCGGTCGCGACGTTCTCCACGAGCGCGTTGCCGAACCCGAGCGCGCGGGGCAGCGGCGAAAGCCCGATGCGTGAAAGATCGGCAGCCACGTAATCCAGCCGCGCGCAGCAGAGCAGGGGCTGGTCCTGCCGCAGTCCGGCGAGCGTCTGCACGGCATTTGCCAGCTTGTCCGGAAGCCAGACGTCATCCTGGTCGCAGAAGGCATAGAGATCGCACTCGGGAGCCTGCCGAAGAAGTGTCTTGAAGCTCGCAGCCGGCCCCAGGTTTTCTCCGGCAGACACGCTGAACCGGGCATCGGCCGCGGCATACCGCGCCAGAATGGCTTCCGTCTGGTCGCCGGACCCGTCGTCGCGGACGATAACGCGCGCAGGATCGTGAGTTTGCGCGAGCACGCTGTCGAGTAGCTCCGCCAAGAAGCGCTCGCCGTTGTATGTGGAGAGCAGGACGGCGATCTCAGGCGTCATCGGCGACCCCGGAGGCCCGAAGCGCGGCCATGATGATCATCAGCGAGACAGGGCTAAGCAGCACGGGGTTCGTTCCTGCCGCCAGAAAGCTCGCCGTCACGGCTGCCGCCACGGCGCGCTTCTCCGAATCTCCACTGCGGAACAGCCTCCACGCGGCGGTGAACACGAGCGCCGTGAATACGAGCAGCCAGGGCAGCCCGAACTTGCGCGCCGCGTTGAGGTGATCCACCTCGATATTGGCCACCCAGCCGCCCTCGCCCTCGGAGTAGAACTCCGTCCCCGCGCCCGCCCCAAGAATAAGATACTCGGGATTGTCGGCGAACAGATCAACAACGCTCCCGAGATGCCGCACCCTCAGCGCAACCGTCTCGCTTTCGCCCGTCGCGGACGAGAAGATCAGATTCAGATAAGTTGGGGACACCTGCGCGAGAGCTACCGCCCCCGCAGCGACGGCGGCCAGCACCAGCGCCTTCTGCACGATGCCCGCCCGGCGCTGCAGCAGCAGATAGACTGCGAAGAACGCAAGCGTGATGAGGAGCCCCGCCTTCGAGAGGCAGACAAGTAGAGCAAAAGCAAGCGCCAGCGCTCGCCACACGCGCCCGGTGATCAGGTAATAGACCGCCGCCGGAACGTAGAACAGCGTTGCCCTGAAGTACACGTTCGGAATCAGCGCGGGGCCCATCATCCGCATCCCGAAGTAGCCGTGACCGGGGTCCGACGAGAAATAACCCATGATCGCGTTGAAGATGCCGTTTCCGGGAAGCGTCAGGCCAAGCAGCATGAACGCCATGGAGAAGACAGCCAGCGCAAGCAGCGTCGCGAACAGCACCCTCAGCGCCCACATGCTCCTGTTCCCGCTCAGTAGAAAGTAAAACAGGAGCGCGGCCGCAAACGCCGTGGACTGGCTGACAGCCAGCCCGATGTCCGCGCCAGCGTATATCCCGCGCGCAAGCGCATACGTCGGCCACACGGCAAACAAAAGCCACACCGCCAGCAGCTCGCCCCTGGGGGCACGAACATGAAACAGCTCGGGAAGGGCGAACAGTAGCGCGCACGCGTACGACACGTACTTGACCCCAACCACCCCGCCCATGTCGAACACGTTGGCGGCGATGAGGAAGAGCAGAACAGCCCTGATGCGCAGGGTTCTCAGGGTTCTGTCGAAGGTTATGGCGCGCGGGCGCGGCCCGATCTGCGGGGTCATTACACAGGGAGTGTTCGCGCCATGCGCCCGGTTTTCATTCCGGCCGCGCCGCGTCCAGCGCCGCGGTGAATATGCGCGACAGCGCCTCGTCTGAGAACCGTTCCGGAACGGCGGCCTCGCGGGGACCCTCGTGGCACATCGCAAGGAACCCGGACGCAAGCCGGGCATGGGTATCCCTGCCGGACGGATCAACGCAGACTGCCTGTGGGATGTCCGCTACCGCCCGCGCAAGGGCGCTTGTTGCGGGGGTTACGCAGAGGATGGGCCTCCGGGTGGGGATGTAGTCGAAGAGCTTGCTCGGGATCGGCGCTCGCGACGCGCAGAGCAGCAGCAGGCCGTCCGCCATCCGCAACCACTCCTGCATCTCGGCATAAGGGACCGCCGCGTGATGCGACAGCGTCCAGCCGGCCGCCTCGAACGCCGGGCGCGCTCGCTCCATCTCAGCAAGATCGTCCGTGTTCAGCGACCCCACCATCTGCACATCGGCTTTCCAGGGGCCGTCCAGCGATGCCATGAGCGGCAAGACGAGCGCTCCCAGAGTCTGCGTGTTGCGCGAGCCCGCAAGGCGTCCGGCGTGAATCAATGTCAGGCGCTCCTGCTTCGGAAGGGGCGGCGGTTCCGGGTGCGGCCCGGGGGGGTAGGCGTTCGTCAGCACCGCCGTCTTGCCGCGGGTGACCGGCAGCCTGTCGTTGAGGAGCTCCATCCAGACATCCGACGTCACAAACACCTGCTCCGCCCGCCGCAGCACGCGCGACTCCCAGCGCCCCTCCAGCCAGCGCCGCCACGCCCAGCGCTGCAGCAACGGCTTCAGAGGATCGTCCAGCCAGCCGTCCCGCATGTCCACGCAGAGCCGCGCCCCTGTCTGCCGCGCGATCCAGTACGACGCGAGATGGCAGGCCTCCGGTGGACTCGATGCGGCCACCCACTCCGCGCCTCGGCAATGCTCCAGCACGACGGGATTCCGCGCCGCCTTGCGCGCCCACGCGGCGGTGGCGTCGGGGTTGAAAACCAGGCTCACCAGCGAGCTCTTCCATCCCCTTGTCGTTCTGGACGCTCCTTCCGGCCCCGGCGACCCCACGCTGCCCATATACACCTTCAGCCCCAGCGGGTCGCGCACGGTCACGACGCGGCCGCAGGTGTCCGCGGGCGCGCCGGCGCACGGAGCAGAGGAGAGGTCAGGCCGCAGCAGACGAACGCTGCCTTGCGGCCCGGCGCGAACGATGACCAGCTCGCGCCCCGAAGTGACGATCCACCGCGCGAACCGCGCCGCCCTCTTGAAGCCGACATGCCCCGGCGACTCCCAGTAGGGCGCCACGAGCACGGCTTTTCCCCGGGCGCTCAACTCCGCATCAGCTCCCCGTAGATGTGTGCCAGCTTCCACCCCTGAGTCCGGGCGTCGAAGTTCTCCTCGATATGCCTCCGCCCTGCGTCCTGCATGGCGCGCCAGCCGCCGGGGTCTTCGATGAGCCTAAGCAGGCGGCCAGCGAGCGCATCCACATCGCCCTCCGGCGCCAGATAGCCCGTCACTCCATCCAGAACCACCCCCGGAATGTCGCAGTGACGCGTGCTGACAATCGCCATTCCGCTCGCCGCCATCTCGATGATGCTGACGGGGGCGCCGCCCTCCGTGTCGCCGTCCGAAGCGGTGATGCTCGGAGATAGAAAGACGTGCGCGCGCCCGGCTTCCCGCCGCAAATCGTGCCCGTTCAAGAACCCCGCCAGCCGCACCCGCGCGCCGAGACCGGTCTCCTCGATGGCGGCCAGTATTCTGCGCTCCTCGGCGCGGCTGCGCTCCTCGCCCGTTGCCCCGCCCACGATTGTGACCTCCAGTTCCGCCTCGTTCTGAACGCGCCCGAGCGTCCGGACCGCATCGGGGATCCCCTTCTTCTCCCGGAAGGACGCAGTTATCAGCACGCGCAGCGGCTCACCCGGCCGCCACGATCGCGGCTCGTAGGGGATCTCGTCCAGCGTCACGCCCAGGTGGTGCACGACGGCCTTCTCCGGCGGGCATCCGAGCGCGACGACCTCAGCGCGCATATGCGGCCCCTCGCACAGCACGCGGTCCACCATTCCGAACATCTCTGCGTATCGCCCGCGCCAGCACGCGTCCATTCGCGGGTTCATGGTAACGTCCGCGCCGTAGAAGGTCACGATGTGAGCCATTTTGCAGGCCCGGGCCGCGCGGCGGTTTGCCCAGCCGATATTGCCGAAATGCGAATGGAGCAGACGAGCGCCCGTGCTCTTCGCCACACTCGTGAGAAACGAAAGGTGGTCTCTGAGGCCGAGCTTTCGGATGCCCCTGTCCCACACGGATACCGGCAGCGGGCGGCAGGAGCTGACGTGCATGTTCGGCAATCCGAACTCGTCCGGGTTTTCGACCGTTTCGCAGACGATGTGGCACTCGATGTCCCCCGGAAGGCAGCGCACCTGCGCGTGCATCCACCCTTGCGTGCGGGGAAGCCAGATCGGATAGCTGTGAATGACCCGCAGGCTCAACGCTGTCCCCCTATCGCCGCCAGCAGCTCGCGCATCTGATTGCGGTTGATCAGCAGGCTGAAGCCGGTGTAAACCAACGCGCCCGTCGGAACGAGCAGCAGAAGCTCCGGCAAGTCCCTCAGCCTGCCGTCAAGAAGGCAGGAGGCGCCAACCAGCAGGGCGCACATCGCAAGAGCCGCAGCCATCGGACGCCAGAGCGATTCGAAGAACGCCGCAAGCCGGAGCTGCACCAGCGAGAACGGGATGGCGAGCCCGGGAATCGTTAGGAGAGTGGTCACGGCGGCGTACGCCGCCGCAACGCCGATGACTCCCCAGCGCAGGCCCACAGCAAACGCAACGAGCACCGCAACGCCCGCGCCGGCGCCCCACCAGAACAGCCAGTCGGCGCGTCCTTTCGCCTGATAGATCGGCCCCACCGTCGCCGTGACGGACTGCAGCATCCCCGCGGGTGCAAGGATCATCAGAGGAATAACCGACGGCCCCCACTGCTCCCCGAAAACCGCCGTGATGAGCGGCCGGGCAAGCGCCGCCATGCCCAGCATCAGCGGGAAACTCAGCGCAGCGATGCCGCTCACCGCCTTCAGGTAGGCGCGGCGGAAGCGTTCGTGGTCGTCCTGAAGCTCGCTGCAGACGGGGAAGAGCACCCGGCTGGTAACGTCCGTTATGATTTGCAGCGGGAACAGCAGAAGCCTGTACGCCAGCGAGTAGTAACCCAGCGCCCCCGCCCCGAGGAACTTCCCGATGAGCAGGTTGTCCGCGTTGCGGATGAAGTAGTTGAAGACGTTGAAGCTGGTGAGGTTGAGGCTATAGCTCGTGACCTGCTTCACCTCGCCCCAGTGAAACTCGAACGCGGGGCGCATCGGGCTCACCACCCACAACAGCACGGTCGAGACCAGCGCCAGCACCAGCGCATGACAAACGAGGCTCCACACCCCCGCGCCCGCTAGGGCGAGGCCGATGCCCGCCGCCGCGGACACGAACGCCGAAACCAAATCCACAACCGCCAGCCTGCGGAACTGCAGCGACCGCTGCAGCATCGCCTGATGCACCACCCCAAGGCCCGCCATAACGAAGCTGGCCGAGAGCGCCCGAAGGATGCCCGTGAGAGGCGGCTGCTTGAAGAAGGCCGCCACCAGCGGACTTGTGGCAAACACCAGCACGGCGGCCGTGAGACCAAGCCCGGCGTTTATCCAGAACACGCTCGAAACCAGCCCACGCGAGAGATCCCTGCGCTGTATTATCGCCGCCGACGTGCCGAGATCCCTCAGCAGGCTCGCGAACCCGGTCACAATCAGCGCCATCCCGAGAAGCCCGAAGTCCTTTGGCGAAAGCAGGCGCGCGAGGATGGCGTTCGAGACGAACTGGATGCCGCTGCGGCCGGCCTGCGACGTGGACGCCCAGCGGAACCCGCTCGAAGCCCTCTGGGCCAGGCTCAGTTCCCCCGGGTCACCCATAGGTCCATCGTCTTCTCTTCCCGGCCTGTCTTTGCCAGCCCGATGAGGCCGTTTCTGACCCCGCACAGCGCATCCGCGATCGCAACAGCCACCCCGGAGCGCAGAGGCGCGGGGAGCTTCCGCCGGATCCGGTCTTTCCGGTCCCGCGCGTACCAGCGCCGGTTGTCCACGATGAGAGCACGCGGGTCGAGTTCGCGGATGTCGCGCCGCACCCCGCGCCCGGTGACCCAGTTGAGCGTGTTCAGCCCCTCCACTGGCCGCCCGAGAGCCCTCAGATATACCGCCGCAACGCGCCGGTTCATGCGCGGCAGAAAAGGCAGGCGGTAGTGCGGCTCGAAGAAGCTGTTGTAGTCGGGCGCGCGCGCGTAGAGAACTCCCCCCGGCTTCAGCACCCGAAGCATCTCCCGCAGGCACCGCCTCACATCCCGGACATGCTCCAGAGTCTGATACGTCGTCACCAGATCGAAGCTCGCATCCGGGAAGGGAAGCTCCTCCCCAACTCCCTCAACAAGCCGCTCGCGCCAGGCGTCCGGGTATCCGGCAGCGGCGATCTTGTGCTGGAAGTACTCGCGCTTCCAGCCCGCCGGCTCGATCCCCAAAACGTCGCGCCCCGCGTGCAGCCCGTACAGAACGAACGTCCCGCAGCCCCCCGCCATATCCAGAACCCGCCCCCCGGCCGCGCCGCGCTGTTCGATCAGCGCCCAGCGCCCATCGTAGTTCGCCGTGTCATTAAACCAGTTGTCCGTAACCCGCCCCAGCCACGCGCCCGGCGTCAGGCCGAACATACTCGCCGCCTCCTGCCGGATGTGCGCTTCCAGAAACTCCCGGACCTCCTGCAGAGTCAAGGCTTCCTCGCAACAACCAAGTACATCCATGTCCACTGCTCGGCGCGGTCGAGCCGGTCCGTCAGCCCCGCCACAGACTGCGTCACGGCGCCCAGCGCGTCCGCGATCTTCAGCCAGCGAAGGGGACCCCGGTTGAGCGACTGCATCTTGTAAACCAGAAGCACGCCGAAGGTCGTCCAAAAGCCCGACAGCGCTTTCAGTTCGACGATCTCGAACCCCGCCTTCTGGAAGAGATACTCCAGCCCGTACCTGCTGTAGCGATAGAAGTCCCGAGGCTCCTCGTGCACGTGCCAGATGAACGGCGCGGTATAGACAGCATGCCCGCCCGGCTTCAGGATGCGCCAGCACTCGCGAATCGCCTGTTCTGGCTCCTCGAGGTGCTCGAGCACCGCCGTACAGATCGCGCTGTCGAACGATGCGTCCTCCGCCGGGATGCCGTACGCCGTCCCTGTGAGATCAACCCGGGACCGGTCGTGCTGCGTGCCTTCGTGGTCAATCCCGACATGCTCCTCGACGAACGGAGCGAGAAGATCTCCGTACGGCTTGTCGCCGCAGCCGATGTCCGCCAGCCTGCCTTTCAGATACAGACCGGCGCACCGCTTCAGCTCGCGGTCGTGTATGCGCGCGGTGAGCAGGTTCGACCGCTTCCGGGCCCCCTGTGTTCCCGCGCGCACGGCGTTCACACCAGCTCCGCCAGCGTCTCGCGGATCTCCCCGTAGCTCGTCAGCTCTCCCACCTGATCATCGCTGAACTCGACGTCGAACTCCTCTTCCAGCGCAAGGATAAGATTCATATGCTTGAGCGAGTCCCACGACTCGACGGTGTTCGGCGATGTATCGTCCTCGATCTCGTCTTCTTCCAGGCCAAGAATGGCCGCCATCACTTCCCTGACTCGTTGTTCCAATGCTGCTCCTCAGCAAATGAGATTTCTACCAAGTCTTTCGTATAGCGCACCCTGCGGCTGGCCGCCACTGTCATGGACGTTTCGTCTCCGTCCTCGGCGGTAACAGAGAACCCGAGCGATTGCCAGAACCCAGCCACCTGAGCGTTCTTGAGCGTCGCAATGTAGCTTGCCTGCCACTCACTGATGCCCCACGACCGCTCGAGCGCCGACATCACCGTCTCCGCGAACGCATACTCCAGCTCGCGCCCCAGAATGCGGCAGCTCAGCAGATAGGTGTCAATCACGCCCACGCTCCCGCCGCGCCGCGCGATCAGCACTCCCGTCAGTCCCATGTCGCCGAAGCTGTCTTGCGCTGACAGAGTCCACGCCGACCATTCCGGCGATGCCGCCATGGCCGCCACCTGCGCCTCGGTGTACCGGCGCGTTGTGAGGTTGAACTGATTCGTCTTCTGCGTAAGCTGCGCCGCCCGCGGCAGCTCCTCCAGCCGCACTGGATGGATGTCGGCCCGCATCTTCAGCGAACGCAAGTATCCGTCCAGATCACCGAACTCAGTTCGCGCCGCCCTGCGCCTTGCCTCCGTCTGATAGAGCGCGGCGCGCTGGCGGTCTTCGTCCGTCGCTCCCAGAGTGTCGAACAGCCCGTCCCGCAGAAGCAGGTCGGGGTAGGCGTACAGCTTCGTGGGCGTCTGAAGCACCTCCACCCCCGGCAACACCTGCCGGATCAGTTCGCACTGAGCCGGGTCGTCATCAACAAAGACAAAGCTGTCGAGCCCCAGGTTCAGCTCCTCCGCCAGCCCCGCGATGTTCGTCGCCTTGTCCTGCCAGTTTACCCGCCACGCCACGAGATGCGACCGCTTCAGAAGGCAGTCCGGGTGGTTGTCGAGAACCTCCCAGACGTCTTCCTCGTTGTTCTTGCTGCACAGGCAGATCAGCACGCCGCGCTCGGCAAGATTCAGCACCGACCTCTGAAAATCGAAATACGCTTTTCCGGGATACTCATTGCGGTCGAGCTGTATGCCCTGCAGCCCATCCTCCCCAACCACGCCGCCCCACAGCGTGTTGTCGCAGTCCAGCACCAGGCACTTCTTGCTTCGCCCTTTCAGCGCACGCATGAGCTTCACGATCTCTAGCGCGTACGCCTCCAGAAACGCCCTCCGGAACGGTGCCTTCGCAAGATACCAGTAACGCCTGTCCAGGCTCTCCTGCTCGCCCAGCACGCGCAGCAGGCGCTCCCAGTCCGCCACAAAGAACCGATCCGGCCGCTCCCGCGCGAACTCTCTGACAAATTGGTTCGTCTGGAGAATCTGCTCCTCGGCGCAGGATGTTGCACGTGAAACAATCGTGCCCCCGGCGGGATAGGGTGGCGGAAGAAACGTGTTGAGGACGATGAGGGCGTCCGTCTTGGAAGCCGCCAGTTCCCATAGGCCCGCAAGCCGGTCGCTAAGGCCCTCCGCGCTCCATCCGGGCGCGTTCCAGTCCGGCTCCAGGATGTCCAGCATCAGCGAGAGGACCAGAATGTCCGGCGCGGGCTCGAGCAGCCCCGAGCGTGCATCCATCAAGTCCTGCGCCACGGTGTCGTATCCACCGAACCGCACGTGCGGCCGGATGCCGGTGCGGTAGAGCTGGCTCTTCAGAAACGGCTCGATAGGCTCGACGGTGTAGTTGCGCAGAATGCTGATGCGGGCCGAGACGGCGGGCTGCTCCGGCGAGCTCTCCGCCCGCGCGACGGCAGCGACAATCCCGGCAAGGCTCGTCCTGGCTTCCCGCGCGGCGCTCACGTCTCCTCCACAATCTCTATAAGCCCGAACCCGCTGACCTGATGGAAGCTCACCTTCCGGCCGCCGAAAAGCGGCGCATTCTTCGCTGGCGACACAGGCAGCACGCGGTGACCGGCCGCCTTCAGCTTCGCCAGAGCCGCCTGCGCATCAGGAGTGCTGTAGCAGACGTGATACACCATCTCGGGGTATCGGGACAGAATCGAGTCGAGCGGCCCCGGGCCGTCCGCCGGAAAGATGATCTCGACGGCTGGTTGACCGGGCGCCTCGCACCAGATCAGGTTCACGTTCTGGCCCTCGTCGAACCGCCGCTCACCTGCCGTGTAGCCCAGTCCTTCCAGAAACCGCACGGCGCGCTCGGGCTTGCTCACCGCCAGCCCCAGATGATGAAATGTCAGACCGCTGCCCTTCATAACCTATGTGCCGAGCACCAGCGCCAGATTGACTGGCAGCCGCCGCGCCTCGCACTCCTCCAGCGAGAGTCCAGTATATGGAAACACCTCCTCATCCTCGATGCGCAGACCCGCCTCCGCCGTCATCCGCCGCACCTGCTCCACCGAATCGAACAGGTAAATGTGATCAATCTCAGGAGCGTTGATCGCTGTCGTAACGTAAATGAAAGCTCCCGGAGCGGCCAGCTCGCGCACCTTCCTAAGAAACGCGAGCGGCTGCTCGACATGCTCCAGCACCTCGCCGGCCACCAGCGCGCCGTACTTCGCCTGCGGCGCTTCGCACTCCAGAAAGTCCTGGCACACGAGCTGGTAGTTCTCCCACCGTCCGAAAAACCCGCTCTCGATGATGCTCCGGGTCATCTCGATGCTCTTCGGGCTGATATCAACGCCGGTGAACGTTTCGTACGCCGAGAGCCTCATGGCGCTCATCATGTGGAACCCGTGCCCCGGCCCAACCTCCAGATAATGCCCCCTGCACTCCTGGGGCAGCTTCCGCAGGAACGATTTCCGCATCTTGCGATGGTTCGGCCACAGAAACGCCGACAGCGCCAGCCCCGCCATATACTGCTCCATGTACTCCGGGTTCTGGTACACAGCATCGGACACTTCGCTGTAGTTCGAGCAGCGATAGCGGCCGTGGCGCTGAAAGTACATCTGCTCGCACATCGTGTCTTTCACGAGCAGATTGTAGCAGGCCGCAAGATTGGCCAGACTCTGCCCGGAGGCGAGGCAGTAGTCGAGATACGCCCCAAACCACTCCCGCTCCTCACCGTCGAGACCAGCCGCGGAATTCCGCGCGAACTGCTGCTGTAGCGGGTTCTGCGCGCCGATCTCTTGCACAAGCTCGGCGATGTTCTGCTGTGCCGGGTTCTTCAGGTTCTGGCCGTGCAAACCCCGCTACTCCTTCGCTGCGCCGGATCGGCGCAAATCCAGCGACATCCGCGCGGGGTTGCCGACGAGCACGCCCGCCCTGTCGTACGTTCCCCTGGTGACCGACCCCGCCGAGACGAGAGTTCCCGGCTGCAGCACGGTGGGGTAGAGCATCATGCTGCCCGCAGCGAGCACCACGTCATCGGGGATAATGATATCGCCCGCTTCCGGCGGATACTTCTCGCTGAGCGCGCTGCCGCCCAGGTTTTGATGCGTTAGAACGCGCGAGAACATCCCTATCCCGGCGCGATTGCCGATCGTCACCCTGCCGGTCAAATCAATCAGCACATGCTTGCCGATATGCACATCGTCGCCGACCGTCAGATTCCGGAAGCTCCCGCGCGACTCGTGGATCGTGAGCCAGCGGTTGATGCGCGTGTTTCTGCCGAGCTTTGCCCCGCCTATCTGAAGCACAAGGGCCGGGAACAGGCTGTCGTGAAGCACGCATGCCAGTGCCTCGTCGCCCACAAACAGACTCAGAAGCGCGGCTTTTGCGCGGTAGAAGACGCGGAGATAGGCAAAGAGCGCGCCTGTAACGAGCCTGCGCATGGCGTCCTCAGCCGAGCGACCTTTCAACCGCGGCGATTACGTCTTCCACGTCCTCGTCCGACAGCTTCGCGGATAGCGGAAGGCTCACGGTCTGTCTCCCGATCGCCATCGCGTTCGGATAATCCTCGGGCCGCCACCCGTAGCGCTCCTGATAGAATAGATGCTCAGCGATGCTCTGATAGTGAACTCCCACCCCGATGTTATGGGCGGTCATCCTGTCGAGAAACGCGTCTCTGCTCACCCCCGCGCGCGCCTCGTCCACAAGGATGGTGTAGAGATGGTGCGCGTGCCTCGTGTCCGGCTCCGGATCGGCCGGCAGCCCGAGCGGCAGTGAGTGGAAGGCCGCGTTGTAGCGCTCCCAGATTTGCCGGCGCCGCTGCCAGTACGGCTCCACGCGCTGGAGCTGATGGATCCCGATGGCCGCCTGGATGTCCATCATGTTGTACTTGAAGCCGCACTCCACCACCTGATAGTGACGGTACCCGGAATCCCCGAACCGCTTCCAGGCATCCTTCGTCATCCCGTGAAGCGCCAGAATCTTGATGCGCGCCGCATCCTCCTCGCGCTGCGTCACCACCATTCCGCCTTCACCCGTGACGACGTTCTTCGTGACATAGAAGCTGAAGCACCCGAAGTCGCCAATCGTCCCCGCGGGACGCCTGTGATACTCCGTCTCGATGGCGTGCGCGCAGTCCTCGATGACCTTCAGCCCGTACTCCTCAACCAGCCGCCCGAGAGCGTCCATATCGCATGCTCTTCCAGCGAAGTGCACCGGCACAATCGCCCGGGTCTTGTCCGTCACGCGGCGGGCGGCATCCGCGGGGTCCAGGTTCATGCTGCGCGGGTCTACATCGGCAATGACCGGCGTGCCGCCGGCGTGGATGATGGCGTTTACGGTGGCGCAGAAGGTGAGCGCAGTGGTGATAACTTCGTCGCCCGGCTGGATTCCCGCCGCGAGCATGCTCAGGTGCAGCGCCGCCGTGCACGAATTGACCGCCACCGCATGTCCGGCGCGGCGGTAAGCGCGGAAATCTTCCTCAAAGCGCGCGACCTTAGGACCCGTGCCGAGCCATCCGCTGCGCATGCAGCGGACGACTTCATCTATCTCAGCTTCTTCTATGGCCGGCGAGCCGAATACGAGGAACCTGTCTTTCGAGCGGACTGGCGGGCCTGTAAAGGTCTTTTCTGTTGCCATGGAGGGTCTGCGATTTGACAGTCGGGCGCGGCCATTATACCATGACGTTCCGGGGGACGCGATTCGCGCGGTGCTGGCGCTGGGGCGGTTTCCACCCGACTGAACATGCGGCAAACAGAGATAAGACACTCCTCCCGGCGCAGCCGGATCGGTGACGTGAGCAGGTGGGCGCTTGTCATCCTCGCTTCGGTGCTTGTCTGCCTGTTGGCAGGGTGGATCATCTCTGCGCGCACCGAAAAGCAGTACAAGGCCCGCGCAAGCATCTTCGTACGCGGAAACTCCCGCGCAATCGCCCTTCCGTCCGAGCTCAGTTCGCTCGCCTCGATGATGCAGGTACCGGAGCCCACAAGCTACGCGATGGCGCTGCTGGAGAGCGCCGACTTCGCCCGCGAGATCGTCAAGAAGCTCTCGCTGCTCTCGAACAAGGATTTCACGGACGGGCGGGCGTTCACCATCTCGACAGCGCCGCGCACGCTGCAGAAGATGACGCGCGTCGAGGACAACCGCAAGGGGCTGATCAGTGTTCAGGTCACGAGCACATCTCCGGAGCTTGCCGCCGAAGTCGCCAACGGCTACGTTGACCACCTGATGAGCAAGGTCGTCAGCGCAAACGCGCGAAAACGCATCTTCATCGGCGACAAAATCAGCGATCTGGAAGCGGAACTGAACGCCCTCGAAGAGCGCCAGCGCGAGCTAAGTGCCCGCGAGTCCATCGTCAACCTCCCCGAGCAGACCCGGGCCGCCGTGCAGGCTCTGGCCCAGCTCGAGAGCCGCCTGCAGGAGATCGAAACATCGCTGAAGGGCGTCAACAGCGACCTGATGAACACCGGCCAGCTCCCGGAACTCGCGAAGCTCAAGGCGAAGAAAAGCTCCCTCGAAGCTCAGAAGGCCGAGGTGCTGCGTGCCATCGAGGACAGCAACGCGCGCCTGAAGTCGGTACCGTCCGCCGCGCTCGAACAGGCGCGCTTGCAGCGCGAGATTGACTTGAAGGCGAAGCTATTCCAGAGCCTGTCCGAACAGCACCAGCTCGCGCTGATAGACGAGCAGTCCGACGCCAGGGTGTACCAGGTCGTGGACCGCGCCCACGTGCCCGTCCGCCCGGCGCGCCCGAACCTCCCTGTCAACCTCGCGCTGTCTCTGATTCTTGGCGCCGCGCTCGGAATCGCCATCAACATCCTGATCTCCGACCTCGCGAGCGAGGCGGCGGGTGACTTCTGAGCCAAACCTGCGCGTCGAGCGCGTAATCGCGCGCCTCAACATCGGCGGCCCCGCAATCTACACTATCCTGCTGACGAGCTGCCTGCGCGAGCGGGGGATACACACCGAGCTTATCACCGGCGTCGAAGCCCCCCACGAGGGGAACATGCTCGCGCTGGCAGAGGCAAATGGCGTCACGCCGCACATCATTCCGGCGCTCGGCCGCGAACTGTCGCCCGTGCGCGACCCGGCCGTCGTCTTCAAGCTCTACAGGCGCTTCAGGCAGACGCGTCCGCATATCGTTGACACGCACACAGCCAAGGCCGGCGCGGTCGGCAGAACGGCCGCCTTGCTCGCCCGCGTGCCCATCCGCATCCACACGTTCCACGGGCATGTCTTCCACGGATATTTCTCTCCCGCGAAGACCCGGTTGTTCGTCCGGCTCGAAACAGCCCTCGCGCGCATCTCCACGCGCATCGTCGTGTTGGGGCAGCGCCAGAAAGACGAGATTCTCAGCCTCGGAATCGGCCTCCCGGAGCAGTTCGAGGTCATCCCGCTCGGGCTTGATCTTACGCGCTTCTACTCGGCCGAAGCGCACGCGGGAGAACTGCGCAGCGAGCTCGGGCTCACGCCCGGCGCAAGAGTCGTCTCCATAGTGGCGCGGCTCGTGCCGATCAAGGCGCACGACGTTTTCCTCGACGCCGTCGCGCTCATCCGCGGCAAGATGCCCGAGACTGTGTTCGCCGTCGCGGGCGGCGGCCCAGAGCGCGAACGGCTGGAAGCGCGCTCGAAGGAGATGGGCCTCGACTCGTGCGTGCGCTTCCTCGGCTTCCGCGAAGACCTGCCGCGCATATACGCCGGCTCGGACGCGACGGTGCTCTGCTCCGACAACGAGGGGATGCCCGTCGCGCTGATCGAATCGCTGGCCTCCGCCACGCCAGCCGTCGCCACGGACGCGGGCGAAACGCGCGAGATCATCCGCGATGGCGTCACTGGCTTCGTGGTTCCTCCGAGAGACCCGGAAGCGCTGGCAGGCGCGGTTGTGCGGCTGCTTAGGTCGGGCGAACGCGAGGCGATGGGACGGGCCGGACGCGAGCACGTGCGCCAGCGCTTCTCAATCGAACGCCTCTGCACGGACATCGAAGCGCTGTACAGACGCCTTGCGGCGGATAGGTTGCGCCCGGCGGCCTAATCAAGGTTTACTGCCTTGTGTTGCCGCGGACGCCACACTACAACACCGCGGCAAACTGAAAGTGTCTTATGAAAGTACTGGTAACCGGAGGAGCCGGGTTCATCGGCTCTCACCTTGTCGAGGGTCTTCTTCAGAAGGACTACGAGGTTGTGGTAGCCGACAACCTGGCCATGGGAAAGAAAGAGAACCTTGCGGCGGTCGCGGACAGAATCGAGTTCCGGCAGCTAGACCTTGCCGACTTCAAGCAGGCCGTCAGCGCCGTGGAAGGCGTGGAAGCGGTTCTTCACGAGGCGGCCATTCCCTCCGTCCCCCGCTCGGTGGCCGACCCCATCCTCTGTAACGACGCCAGCGCCAACGCAACGCTGAACATGCTCATCGCCGCTCGCGATGCCGGGCTCTCCCGCTTCGTTTACGCGGCTTCATCCGCCGCCTACGGTGACGATCCCTCGCTCCCGAAAACCGAGGACATGCCCGTGCGGCCTCTCAGCCCCTACGCCATCGGCAAGCTCACGGGCGAGTACTACTGCTCGGTATTCTATCAACTCTACGGACTCCCGGCGATGAGCCTGCGCTACTTCAACGTGTACGGGCCGCGGCAGGATCCAAACTCCGAATACGCGGCGGTGATCCCGAAGTTCATCACCACTCTTCTTGACGGCAGGCAACCCACAATCTACGGTGACGGCGAGCAGTCTCGCGACTTCACCTATGTCGAGGATATCGTGCAGGCGAACATCCTCGCCCTTGAGTCCTCGCGCGGCTTCGGCGAAACCATGAATGTCGCGTCCGGGGAACGCATGTCGCTGAACGACCTCTTCGCAAGGCTCCGCGTTCTGACCGGCTCCGGCCAGTCGCCAGTGTACGTGCCCGCCAGGGCCGGAGACGTGAAGCACTCACGCGCTGACATCTCGAAGGCGCGCGAGATGCTCGGCTATGAGCCGCGCATCAGCTTAGCCGAGGGCATGGACCGCACTGTGTCCTGGTTCAGAAAGCAGATGGAGACGGCAGGGGGGTGACACCCGAAGCTGTGCTCCTGCGGGCTTGCGCGGCCGCCCTTGCCGCCTTCCCAACAGGACTCTTGCTTGTCCCGGTCGTGATCGCGCTCGCGCGCAGACTCAACTTCGTCGCGGCCCCGCGCAAAGACCGCTGGGGCAGCAAGCCAACGGCGCTCATGGGGGGCGTCGCTATCTACGCGGCCGTGTCCCTTGCCGTGTTCGCGGCTGTGCCGCATTCCTGGCCGCTTACGGGTCTGTATCTCGCGGGCACGGCCATGTTCGTCGTCGGGCTGATTGACGACATTTTCACCCTCGGACCGCACTACAAGCTGCTTGCGCAGGTTGTGGCGGCGTGCATCCTTGTGGCCTTCGGCGTCCATTTCGCCTTCGCGGGACACCCGCTGCTTTCCATCGCGCTCACCGTTCTATTTGTGGTTGGCATCACCAATGCCATCAACCTGCTGGACAACATGGACGGTCTCGCAGCGGGGATTGCGCTCGTTTCTTCGCTCGTGCTGGTGGCGGGAGGAGCGTTGACGGGGCAACCGATGAGCGCGATCACCGCCGGCGCCCTAGTCGGAGCCCTGCTCGCCTTTCTTATCTTCAACTTCTACCCGGCGCGGGTGTATATGGGCGACTGCGGCAGCCTGTTTCTCGGGCTGATGCTGGCCGGGCTGGCTATTCGAACTTCGGGCTCCATTACAACGATGTCCGGTGCCATCCTTTTTCCGTCCATCGTCCTCGCGATTCCCATCTTCGATACCACCTTCGTGACCATCGTCCGCACCATCAACGGGCGCGCGATATCGGAAGGCGGTTGCGACCATACCTCGCACCGCCTTGTGAGGCTCGGGCTGTCCGAGCCGCAGACCGTGCTGCTGTTGTGCACCGCCAGCCTGCTGTTTGGCTGGCTGGGGGTGCTGGCGATGAGGTACCGCTCAATGGCGCTCTTCGTCACCGGAGCGCTCGCAGCCGCCCTGCTGCTCACCTCCGGCCGCGTGCTCGCTCAGGTGCGTGTCTATCAAGACCAAGCGGGCGCTCAGCCGCCTGACGAACCCTCGGCTTTCGATCCTGTCCGGCTGTACAAAAAGCACTTCGCCGCCGCTCTAGTGGATGTGCTGCTTGCGGTTGCAGCTTTCCTGGCGGCTGTCGAGGCGTTGCGGATCAGCGGTATCGGCGATATCAGGCACACGTTGATGATCACCTCTCCCGCTGCAATCGGCGGTGCCGCCGTGGGAATGGGCGTTGCGGGAGTCTATCGCGAAGTGCGAGCGGGTCTTTGGAAACGGCTACTGATGCGGCTGGCCGCCGGGGCAGTGATCGCGGGAGCGGCTTCCTTTGCCGCATGCGCGATGGTGACGGGAGTGGAACGGGCGGCCGTTCTCTGTCTCCTCTACTGCGCCCTGCTTCTGGCGCTTTGTGCGTCCGGGCGAGGGCTCTACAGAATCGCCGCCGATGCCATCGTCCGGGCGAACAGCGTGCAGCCCGGGCCGGTGGATGGGGACGGACCTCCGCCGGAACCACGTACGCAGGAAGGAACTGTATGAGAGCATTCGTTACCGGAGGCGCAGGCTTCATCGGCTCGCACCTCGTGGACAGCCTGCTGGACGGCGGGTTTCGGGTCACTGTTCTCGATGACTTCTCGACCGGCTCCCGGCACAACCTTGCGCACATTCCGTCCACGGCCCCGCTGAGTGTCGTCGAGGGCAGCGTTCTCGACGCGCCGCTCGTCGAAGACCTCATCGCTCAGGCAGATTGCGTCTATCACCTAGCGGCGGCGGTGGGGGTGCGGCGCATTCTGGACCGGCCTCTCGAATCCATACGGGTGAACCTGAAAGGAACCGAGAACGTCCTGGAGGCTCTGAAACCCGGCGTGCCCCTGTTGCTTGCGTCCACCTCCGAAGTGTACGGCAAGAACGCGAAGAGCGCGCTGGCCGAGACCGACGACAGCATCATAGGCGCCACCAGCATCCGGCGCTGGCTCTATGCCACAAGCAAGGCGATGGACGAGTTCCTGGCGCTGGCGCACCACAGGGAGAGGGACATCCACGCCGTCATCGTGCGGTTCTTCAACACGGTGGGGCCAAGGCAGACCGGGATGTACGGCATGGTGCTCCCCAACTTCGTGCAGAAGGCGCTGAAAGGCGAGCCGATCCAGATTTACGGCGACGGCCGCCAGCGCCGCAATTTCACGTACGTGGACGACGCCATTACGGGAATCCGGCGGCTGATGGAAACCCCGCACGCACGGGGGCAGGTATTCAACATGGGCGGCGGCGAGGAGATCACCATCGAGGGCCTCGCCATCCGGGTGCGTGAGATCACAGGATCGAAGTCACCCCTGCAGTACGTCCCTTACGGCTGCGCCTACGGCGGCGGGTTCGAGGACATGCGCCGCCGCGTGCCCGATACCACGCGGCTGAAGGAGCTTACGGGATTTGCCCCGGAGACCCCCATTGGTACAATCATCACCCGGGTCGCCGATCATTTCAGGGGCGCACCCCGCTGAAACGCAAGAGCCCGGCCCCGGAGGGTTTTTGATCCCCGGCGTCGCATATAACAGGGAGTCCGGGTAACAGGAAGGTCTGATACGATGAAAGCACTCATTCTGAGCGGTGGAAAAGGCACGCGGCTTCGGCCGATTACGCACACGAGCGCCAAACAGCTCGTGCCCGTCGCAAACAAGCCCATCCTGTTCTACACCATCGAAGCCGTCCGCGAGGCGGGCGTCACAGACGTCGGCATCATCGTCGGCGATACGCACGAAGAGATCAAAGCCGCATGCGGCGATGGCTCGCAGTGGGGCGTCAAGATCACCTACATCAAGCAGAACGAGCCGCTCGGCCTCGCACACGCAGTCAAAATCGCCGAGGACTACATCGCTGGCGACACCTTCGTGATGTACCTCGGCGACAACCTCATCCGCGACGGCATCACCGGCCTGGTGGAGCGGTTCAAGGAAGAGACTCCGAACTCCCAGATACTGCTCGCGCACGTGCCGGACCCCCGTAGCTTCGGCGTCGCCGAGCTCGACGGCGACCGCATCGTCCGCCTGGTCGAAAAGCCGAAGGAGCCGAAGTCCGACCTGGCGCTCGTCGGCGTCTATATGTTCGACAGCACCGTGTTCGAGGCCGTCAACGCCATCAAGCCGAGCTGGCGCGGCGAGCTGGAAATCACCGACGCCATCCAGTACCTCGTGGACACCAACCGCCGCGTCAACGCCCACATCATCCGCGGGTGGTGGAAGGACACCGGCAAGCGCGACGACATGCTCGAGGCCAACCGAATCGTCCTCGAAGACATCGAAACGCTCGTGGAGGGCGAGGTGGACCAGCAGTCCGTGATACACGGCCGCGTACGCATCGGCGAGGGCTCCACTGTCACCGGCAGCACCATCCGTGGGCCCGCCGTCATCGGACGCAACTGCCGCGTCGTGGACGCCTACGTGGGGCCGTTTACCTCGATCAACGACAACACGATCATCGAACGGAGCGAAATCGAGCACTCCATCATCCTGGAAGACTGCGTCATCGAGGACCTGCAGGGCCGCATGGTGGACAGCCTGCTCGGTCGCCGCGTCCGCGTCACGCGTAGCGGCCTCAAACCGCGCGCCTACCGCTTCATGCTGGGCGACTCGAGCGACGTTTCCGTGCTGTAGCAGGCCCCGTTGCCGCTCTTCAGGGCCGCGTCTCGCTGTCGCAGATTTCATACAGATCCGCGTAAGGGTAGCGCCGCCGCGCGCGGCACGCCCAGCTCCCGGGAGATCTCTGACGGACCGTTCCCCCGCACCGCCATCGCCACCAGACGCCGCTGATCGTCCGACAGACCGGCCAACTCAATCAACTCCTCAAGCTCCCGCCGAAGAAGATACGGCCCTCCCGCGCTCGGCGGGCTGTCCGCGCCAAACCGCTCGGCCTGACGCCGATCGAGCGCCATCTTGCGCGCAAGCTGCGCCTCCGTGTACGCCTCCCTGCGCTTGCCCCCGCACAACAGACCCGCCGCAAGCGCCCAGACTACAAGCCGCTTCTCATCCTCGCCCAACCGCGGGGCGTCAAACGACTCTATTGACCGCTTCTCCTCGCTGTATAACAGAACACTTATTCGATTATACCAGCGTGAAGTAGTAATTGTGAGTGTTTTATGCAAAAGTTTACAGAGGAGCTAGAGGGGTCAGCCCGCGGACAGCTTTTCCACCAGCGCTCGCACCTCGCCCGCGTCCGCCGTGTCCGGACTCGCGGCAAGGTACGCCCTCAGAGAGCGCACCGCGTCTTGGTAGTTGCGCAACCGGTGCAGCGAGTATCCCAGATCCCGCTCAACCTCGGGCACGCCCGGCAGCAGCTTGCGTGCTCGCCGAAGCTCCTCCGCCGCTTCTTTCGCCCGCCCGGCGCCCAGCATCGCGCGGCCGTAAGCGTAGCTGACGTCTCCGCGGCGCTCCGGAGAGCGGCTCTGCGCTTCGCGCAGGCTTTCCATGGCAAGCAGCGGCTTCTCCATTAGCAGATGAGCCTCGCCAAGCCAGTAGAAGGCATCCGCTGACGCCCCGGCCAGGCCGGTTGCCTGCTTGAGCGTCCGCGTGGCTTCCTTCACCTGGCCCGTAGCGAGCATCACCCGCCCGAGCTGCGTCAGCGCAGCCGCCGAAGACCGGTCCATCCGGACGGCGGACCGGAAACGCTGCAGCGCGCCGTCGGAATCGCCGTTGGCTTCCAGCGCGAGTCCGAGTTCCACAAGCGCTTCCGCCGATCTGGGGTTGTCGTGCACAGCAGCCTCCGCCTCGGAGATCGCCTCATCCAGGCGGCCATCGAGCCTCAGCGACCGCGCCAGCTTCACTCTGGCGGTGCCACTCTCGGGAGCCAGCTCCGCCGTCAGCGACAGATACGCACGCGCGTCTTCGGTCTGGCCTTTCTTTTCCAGCGCCTCGGCGACAAGCTGTGCCATTTCCGCGTCCGGGTGCTCATCCACAATCGGCCTGGCGAAGGAGATTACCTCGTCGCTGCGTCCCGCCGCCTCCAGCGCCGCGGTGTAGTTGAAGGCAAGGTCCCGGTTGTCCGGGTCGGCCTTCACCGCCTCTGCGAGATCCCGCGCGGCTTCTGCGTTGTTGCCCTTCTGGTAGTGCAGACGTCCCCGCGCGGCGCGAGCCAGCGCGAGCCCCGGCCCCAGCGACAGGGCTTCGTCCAGGTGCGAGGCGGCGTTCTGCGTCTTGCCCTGCGCAAGCTGCACTTCCCCGAGCGCCGCGTGAGCGCCCGCCTGCCCGCCGTCCATCGCCACCGCCGCCGTGAACTCCTTTTCGGCCCGGTCGTACTGACCCAATTCGGCGTATGCGCTCCCCAACGCAAGCCGCAGCGCCGCCGAATCCGCGCCCGCGCCTGCCGCCTTCAACAGCGACTGCGCCGCTTCTGCCGCCTTTCCTGTCATCCCCTGACAGACGCCAAGCGTGTACCAGGCCGCGCCCGAAGGCTGCGTCAGAACCACGCCTTCCAGCGCCGCCGCCGCCCGCTCGTAATCGCCGTCTCGCGCCAACTGTAGAGCCTCCGACATCTCGTCGCGCGCGACATCCGACGCCCCGTCCACGGACCGCAGCACCTCCGCCGCATCCTGCGGTCTTCCCATAGCCTCAAGCTCCGACGCCAGCTCCCTCAGACAGTCCAACGCCTCGACTTTCAGCGCCGCCACCCTCTCGGAAGCATCGCTGCTGCTTGCCGACAGCAACACAGCCGGAATCGCGCCGCACTCGACCAGGGTCCCGACCGACAGCGCCGACGGGCCGCCGCCGACCCTCCGCAGCGCGTGCGCCGGTGACAATGCCTGCGAGCCCCCGGCAGACCACGCGACAGGCTGCGGCGCGTTGCTCTTGCTCCATTGCCGCGCTCTGTTGAACATCCGGTCAACGGCCACGCTCCACAGCCACGATATCGCCACAAGAAACACCAGAGCGCCAAGGACGGCCAGAGGCTGATACTCCCCAGTCACCAACCCGGCGGCGAGAAGCGCAAGGGCAATAAGACCCACGGCCACGATCCACTTCTCCAGGCGCCTCGTTTCGCCGCTCATGTCTGCCTGCTGCACGTTCGGGTTCTGCGATGCTACCAACTGCCGTCCCCCATTTTCGCTCTGCTCTGTGTCAAATGCGCTCTGCTCCTAACCATCCAACGACTTCAGACTTCCCCGGAATGCCCGTCCACTTTCACCTTAGGGTAGATTATGCGGATCACGCCATCCTTGTCGATGATCACCGTCGTCCGCACGATCCCCATCACCTTCTTGCCGTACATGTATTTCTCGCGCCACACGCCGTACGCTTCCCGTCCGCATCCGAAAGCAACGGAAACGCAAGCTGATACTTCGCCGCGAACTGCTGGTGCGAACCCAGTGAGTCCCTGCTGACCCCCAGAACCTGTGCGCCGAGCTTCTCGAACTCCGCCATGCTGTCACGGAACGAGCAGGCTTCCTTCGTGCACCCCGGGGTGTCGTCCTTCGGATAGAAATAGAGGACGACGCTCTTGCTGCCACGATAGTCCGATAGCGAGATCTCGCCTCCTGTGCTCGAAGGCAGGGTGAAATCGGGCGCGGGCTGTCTTTCTGCAACTGTTGCCATGGATTCTTCCTCCATTTTTGGGTGGCGGCCGCCGGGTCCGGCCGGACCGCCTTCCCAATCGCCAACGGGCTGCATTATAGCAGAGCGCGCCGCAGGTTTCCCGCACAGCACGGCCTCAACCCGGGGGTGCCGCATCGAGTCCGGCATGACGTGCCACCACGTCGTCCTGAAATTAATTCAAGACCCACCGCACGATCCAGGGGATGCCGGATCAAGTCCGGCATAACGTTCACTGGTCTGCAAACCCTGTCCCACCCATGGAAAAAGGCCCGGCGGGGCGAATGCCCGCCGGGCCCAACCTGTTCAGAATGCCTATGCCTGAATGAACGCCTTAGTTGACTTGGTCCCTGTATTTTGACGGGTTGCAGAAATCCACCTCGTTCTTCGCACCGATACTCGCACCTGTTTCGCCCTCGCAGTTGTAGTGCATGGGCCAGCCAGCTGCGCTAAACCAGGCGGTACCAGAAAAGTCGGTTACCCCACTCTCGCCGCCAACGGCGGTAGCGAACTGGACGTGACCATCCTGGAACACGCAGTTCAGCTTGACGCCCCGCTGCCAGCCCTTGCCAGAGTCGCCGCTGTGGAAACCGCGGCGGTCAACGAACGTCATCTGGCTGGCCGGATACTCGAATGCGCTCTCGTTGGCGTTTCTGTCCGACGCATACAGGTCCACGCACCGGCGGTAGATGTAGGAAATCGGATCCGCCGCCGTACCCGCATTGGCCGAGTCAGATGGGCAGAAGAACACCTCGCGCGCCTTGATGTAGCTCGAAAGGCAGGTCGCTATCGTGTACTGCCCCGCCGCCAAGCCTGGCCTCGGCGGGTACTCACCGATCGTCGTGCAAAAAGCCGGGTCGGAGTGCTTGTTCGCCGCGCCATGGCGCACGTCGGAGCACGGCATCGTGTTGCCGTGGTCGTCCGCATACATTCTAAGAGCAGTCCCGATCTGCTTCAGGTTGTTCTGGCAACTCGATTTGCGCGCTGCCTCGCGGGCGCGGGCAAAGACAGGGAACAAAATCGCCGCCAGGATCGCGATGATCGCGATAACAACCAGCAGCTCGATGAGCGTGAAGCCCTTTCTCGATTTCATTTCGTAACTCTCCTCGAAAGTTATGCCCCGTCTAACGGGGATGATTGCATTCGGCACTATTTGATACCGCACACTCCGGACTCTCGCCCGATGCTGCGCAGCTCCGCCGGTTCTGCCCGGGCTTTCGCCCGGCCGGCTGCAAGAAGCCTGCACGCCGCCTCCAACAGGCACATCGGCAACCCGGGAGCCCGCAGTCCGCGGCTGAGGGGGAAACGGCCCGTCTGCCTCCTGCGCACGCGTCCCCGTTTTCGGGGGCAACTGGCTACGAGAAGAGGTTCTCTGGCCTGGCGAGGAAACGATGGTATGACGGATAATAAGGCTTGGTCATCGAGACAAACAAGCTTCGTCTCCTCCGCCGGTTCTCTTCAAGTCAAGACAGAACCCCGCTTCGCAGACTGTCCGCACGGGCATTTCTCCCTGCTCACGCTATTCGGTTTTTCTTTATCTGCCGCCCGGCGCCTGCGCCCCGCGGCAAACCTCTGCTCTCAAAACGCCGCCCCCGGGCTGCCCAGCGGCGGAACCCGGGGGTGCGCTATGAAAACAACTGCTTTACGGAGTCAGCCAGATCTTGGCCGCGCCTGTCGCATCCTGCAGGCACCACGAACCCGGCCGGGCAACGTTATTATTGACAACGTTATCACGATTCAGGAGGGAGACCTGGAAAGCCTCCACATGGCCGTCAACAAACAGCACGTGCGTCTTGCTTCCGTGACCCTTCGTGTTGTCTTTTGAGACGGGCATGTCGTCCGGGTCGCCAAGGAATATCCGGGTTGGCTTAGTAGCAGCGCCGGACGTGATCGCAACGGCATTCGACTGAAGCTGGGCGCCGAACTCACGGAACGCCATCGTCGCCGACGGATTCTTGGCAGTTCCTTCCGTCTCCTCGAAGAGGGACCAGTTCATACCATAGGTGATCCGGTTGTCGCCGTAGCCGGGAAGAGTCGGGCTGTTGGTAATGCCGAAGGCTCCCACGGCCGGGCACTTCCAGACGCTGGCGACATCAGCCTTCGGGTTCTTGGCGATGTAGATGCTCAGGCCGTCCACGAAGTTGACGGATGCATTCGCCGGCGGGTTGCTCGGGTTAGCATGGGTCAGGGCCTGGGGCGTGAAGGCCGTGTCGCTCGAGACCCTCTTGTTCGTCGGGTAAGTCTCTTCGTAGTCCTGGCTGTACATGTTGAGCGCGGTGCCAATCTGCTTGAGGTTGTTCTGGCAGCTCGACGCCCGAGCCGCCTGCCGCGCCTTCGCGAAGACCGGGAACAGAATCGCCGCAAGAATGGCGATGATCGCGATCACCACGAGAAGCTCAATAAGGGTGAAGCCCCTGTTGGGGGCCGAACCACGCGTTTTCATAGCGCATCTCCTGTCCTTCACCTGGAAGGATCCTTCTTGTAGAAGGTCGCTCGTCTCCGGTCGCTCCACAGCAATGCATGGGCACCAGCCGAGCCCCGTTCGTTCAAGCCAGCCTGTGCCTGCGCGCGGCCTGGTATCTTCGAGCATAAGTCCGTCCAGACCACGAGATGTGAACTGGCCAGCCGCCCGGCAGTCACAGTTCTGACAAACACTGCCAGCACGAGTGTCTCTTGTTGATCCGGAAGAACCGCGGGACGAACCCGCTGCTCGTGGATGCTCCTCAATCCGTGGAACCGGTTACTAGCCGGATCAGTGTCAGCGCGCCGCGGAGGCACATCAGTCAAGGCATTCGGGCGGGGTTTGGAAGCGCGGGCAGAATCTCCCCGCGCCCCTAGCAGCCTACTGGCCGCGCCACCCAGATGCGTGCTCAGAAGCGCACATTCCCTACTTCAGGACACTCTCAGGCTTTTTAGGCCATTTCATTGACGCTGGGGCGCGGCGGCTTGTTCCACACGCGCTCTTCCCGGCCCATCCTTTTTTGGCCCATCATAACCCCGCCCCGGCCACAGCAGAAGCGTTGCCAGCAGAAAGGACAGCGTCAGAAGCCCCGCCGCAAGGAATACCGGGCCGTCGTGCGCGGATACCCCGGGCAGAAAGCCCGCGCCATGATATAGCTTGCCGCCGGCCACTGTGCCCGATATCGCCCCAAAACCCTGTGCCATTCCCGCCGCGCCCAGCACTGCGCCCCGCGACTGCGCGTCCGTTATCTCCGTCAGAAGCGCCATCCAGGCCGGAAACGCAAGCAGAAACCCGATGCCCACCAGTATCGCCCCGGCAGAGAGCACCGTGCAGCTCTCTACAAAAGGCACCGCCCACAGCGAAAGCGCGCACAGCAGCATCCCCGCGCGAATCGAACGCACGCGCCCCCAGCGGTCTGACAGCCTCCCCAGCGGAACCGCGGCAAGGGCTACAACCGCCGCTGGCGCCAGGAAAAGAGACCCGAACGTCTTCTGGTCTATCCCATACCGGTCCAACGCGTACAGCTCGACCACGGGTATCAGAAGCCCTATAGCGAGAAACGTGACAAACGCCAGAAGCAGAAGCCGCCATGCGCGCGCAGCGGCACGCGCCATCGAACCGGCGCCCGCGAACCGCTCGCAGCCCGCCTCGTGTGCCAGCCCCGAATACGCCTGCCGGGGGGCAAACAGCAGCCCAATGAGCGCTACCGCCGCGAACAGCCCCGCCGAGAGGTAGAACGCCGCATGGTACACCGGGCGGGACGGAGTGCCGAACTCCGCGTTGATCCATCCGCCCGCCAGAGGACCGAACGCCAGCCCCACCATATACGCCACGTTCAGCACGCTCATCCCCGTGCCGCGGTCTTCTTCGCTCGTGGTGTCGCCGGCGGCCGCGAACAGCGCCGGCCAGAACGCCGCGGCCCCAAGTCCGTCGAACACCCGCGCCAGCACAAGGGCGGCCGGGCTTCCGGCGTGGATGACCGCCAGCGATGCCGCGGCCGACACCAGCGGCCCAAGCACGATCAGCGGCCTTCGGCCCACATAGTCGCTCAGCGCTCCCAGCACCAGACGCCCCACCGCCTCCGCAAGCAGAAACGCACCCATCACCACGCCCACAAACGCGCCGAGGCCCAGCTCCTTAGAGACGTACACGGGGATGGCCAGGATGTTGACGACAGAGTACGCAAGCTCCGCCATCGCGCAAATGGCGCCTAGAGCCAGAACCGGCCGGACACGGTTCCAGAGGCTCCGCGCCCGGCCGCAAGTTGTGCCTGCGTCAACGGCTGCCTTCATTGCAGCGCTACTTGATCAGAATCTCCTTGCCCTTCTGGCTCGATTCGTAAACCCCGTCCAGAATCTGCTGAGTCATGAGCGCCTGCTCGCCGGTCACAAGCGGATCCCGGTTCTCGCGAATCGCCGCGAAGAACTCCCTCAATTCCGCCTCGTAGGTGTTCACCTCCGGAAGCATGGTGGGCTCCTCCACGATGATGCGCTGGTGCCGCTCTTTGTAGATGCGGAACGGGTCTATGTCGCTGCCGCCTTCGGTCCCGAGCAGCGTCACGTTCAGCTCGTCCTTCTTGATGTTCGCCGCGAAGCTCGCCTCGATCGAGAGCGTCGCCCCGTTGTCGAATCGCACGAATCCGGCCGCGTAGTCCTCGACGGTGTACTTCTTCGGGTCCCACTCGCCCCACGGGTTGAACACGCCCTTGCGCGTGCCGAACTTCGTGTAGCACTTGCCGGAAACAGCCACAGGCTTCGGATGCCCCATCAGATACAACGCCATGTCGAGCATATGAACGCCGATGTCTATCATCGGGCCGCCGCCCTGCTTGTCCTTCTCGATGAACACACCCCAGGCCGGAACCCCGCGCCTGCGCAGAGCCCAGACCCTCGAATAGTAGATCTCACCGAGTTCGCCTGCGTCAATCATCTTCTTCAGAAGCTGAACGTCCGGCCGGAAGCGCTGGCACTGCGCCACCATCAGCTTGCGCTCGTTCTTTCTCGCCGCCTGGCACATCGCCTGCGCTTCCTTCGCGCTCATCGCGATCGGCTTCTCGACGATAACATGCAGCCCCGCGTTGAGGGCGTCTATTGACGGCTGCTTGTGATAGAGGTTCGGCGTGCAGACATCAACAGCGTCCAGTTTCTCGTTCTTCAGCATCTCCTTGTAGTCTGTATAGACCTTCGGTTTGCCTTCGAACATGTCCGACGCCGACTGCGCCGTCTCCTGATTGATGTCCGAGACCGCAACAAGCTCAACATCCTCGATATTCTTCAGCGACGTCATGTGGGCGTTCTTTGCGATTCCGCCCGTGCCGATGAAGCCCAGCCTGATTTTCTTGGCCATAGTCCTGTCGTCCCTTTTCCTGATGTTTCGGTAATGGTGGGGTCGCGCGTGACCTCACTCGTCATTCCGCGTGGAGCCCGGCTTCTCCTGCGAAGCCTTCCGCCCGGGTTGCGCCGCGCCCAGCCTGCGGGTGTCCCACGCGCCCACAAACCGGACGTCTTTCAGCACCTCGCTACCAGCCTCCTTGTTCAGCGCGGTCAGAATGTCCTGCTTGCGCAGACTTATCTCGGCCGCCCAGTGCGGCCCCGCAACGCGAAGCCACAGGACCCCGTCCTGCACCCGCACGGGCGACGATCGCGCCGCCATCTTCTCCCCCACCGTCTCCTCCCAGCTCTGCAACGCCTTCCACTCGCGCACCTGGCGGTACAGCCCCATTCCCTCCAGCACGCGCACGAGAAGCGGCCCCACCTGCTCCCAGTGGTCCCAATCACCCTCACGCATGTACGGCACCGGCATTCTCCTCTATCGCGGACAACCCCTTGCACACCCGGATAACCCGCGGCGCGGGCTGGATGCCCGGCGGGAGATCACTCTCAGAAGCCGAGCTGGCGAACACTTGCTGCGCTTCGCCCGCGAGTTCGGCCACGAGCTGGCGTCTCGATGCATCGAGCTCGGCGAACACATCGTCAAGAAGCACAACCGGCCACTCGCCCGTGTTCTCGCAGGCGATTCTGCACTGAGCGAGCCTGAGAGCAAGCGCCACCGTCCTGGCCTGTCCTCTTGATGCGAAAGAGCGCACGTCCGCCCCGTCCAGGGTCATCGTTAAGTCATCCCGCTGCGGCCCCACAAGCGACACCCCCCGCAGTATCTCGTCCTGCTTCCTCTCCGCGATCCTTTCGGCAATCTGCTCGGCCCATCTCTCCGGGTCATCGGGCATTCCCGCGCTCGGAGCGTAGCGCGTTTCCAGCGCTTCCGCGCCGCTGGAGAGCCTGGAGTACAGACGCGCCGCTTCGTCACCAAGCCTCCCAAGAAACGCGGCGCGCCGGGCGCACACGCGGCCTCCGTGCTGGCTGATCTGGCTGTCCCATATGCCGATGCTCGATGCCAGAGCGTATCCTTTCTTGACATCCTTCAGTGCACGGTTCTTCTGCTCCAGCGCTCTGCGGCAACGGCTGAGATCGAACAGATACGCCTGATTGACCTGCCCCAGCGCTTCGTTAAGAAACAGCCTGCGCCCCGACGGCTCTCCGAGCACCATTTCAACGTCGTTTGAGTTGAACAGCACGCACGAGGCCTCGCCGATGAACTTCGCCAGCCGCGTCACCGCTGACCCGAACAGCAGCAGTTCCTTACCTTGCTCCGACACACGCACCACCGATTCGAGGTCTCCCCGCTGTTCCCGCGAGAACCTGCCTTCCAAGCGCATGAAGCTTTCGCCGAATCGGATGAGGTCATTGTCACGGCTGGCTTTTCTCGATCGCCCCATGCACAGGACGCTGACGGCTTCCAGCAGGTTCGACTTTCCCTGTCCGTTCTCACCAAGCACAGCCCAGAACCCCTTCCCGAGCGCTATGGAGATGGGCTCGAGATTGCGGTAGTTCTGAATGCTGATTCCTTTGAGATACATTCGTGTTCAACGCATTCCCATCCCCAGAATAGCCTCTGCCAACATATTCTATATATTAAGAAGTCGTAGTACCCGTAGTAAGCCCTGTGGAAGCTGGGGAAACACGCAGGCGGCCTGCGTGCCGTGCCTGTTGAAAACGCGGTGGAAACAGCGCGGATACCGGCCGCCTGTCTCTGGACGACGGGGATAACCATCGGCCTGCCTGGGCCACAGTGTGGGAAACTCGTCCAAATCCCCAGCTAGTCCACGGCGCAACCCACAGACTGTGGAAAAGTTCATCATGCGTGGCTGCTTGAACGGCCTTCTGCCCGTCGTGCAAGGACAAGGCCCGCCGCCAGGGAGTCCATGAGCTGCCATTACTCCCGTGCGGCGAGCCTTGTCAGTTTGGTTGCCGCCACAGCCGGGGGTTGCCCGGCCGCTTCCGGCCTACAGCTTGTGATGGACTCAAAAGTTCAACAGTCTGCAACAGGGACCTCCGCCGGCGTCTGTGGAGTCTTTCTGTCTTTTGAGCTTCAGTCCACAATCGCGTGAAACCGCGAGCTTCCCTGCCCATCACAAGACTGACATCAAGCATACCACAGGCTTCCCGCTAGAACAAGTACTATTTTCAGGAAAGAAAAAAGACCCGTCCAACGGGAGGCCTGCGAAGCAGTTCGCTTAGGCGAGCTACTTCTGATAGATGATCCGTGATCCGTCCAGTCCGGCCGCGCCGCTGACGATCACGAAATCGCCCTCGTTCACCGCCGGTATGCCGCTCGTGACCACTCCGATCCCCGTGTCATCCGAACCATCGCTGATGATGAACGACGAGTCCGTGACCGAGTTGCTCAGAACCACCCCGGCCGCCTTCACGTGCAGGCCGGTAATCAGCGGCGACTGAAGGTTCCTGTTGTTCGCCACAAAGGGCCGCACGGTTCCCGCGCCCGCCCCGGAGATGCTCGTCAGCTCGATGTACTTCTCGCCGCTGGGCGTTGCGCGCACGATTCCGGCGAGGTTCACGAGTGCGTCAGCCGCCGGAGCAATGGAGCCTTGGATGCGGATGCCGCTGGAGCGGTCGGCTTCCTCGATGTAGCCGAAGCCGTTGCCCTTCAGGTACAGCACCTTGCTGGACAGAGTGACGGCATCGCCGTTCGACTTGTTGCGAATGTCGCTGATGAGCGTGCTCGCTACGCCCTGGAACACGCCGGAAATCGTGACGTTGTCGAATCGCCACGTACCGCCGGGCGCCACTGTGTAGGTGCTCCTTGCAGCTTGGTAGTCGGCCGCTGCCGGGTCAACATCGGCCGCGATCCGGACGGCGAAGGCCGGGTTGTTGTTGGCCGCGGTGATGGCTGAGAAGTCATACACCAGCGAGTACCACTGGCCTCCTGCCGCTGCTGTGTAGGACGCGAAGTCCACCCAGTTCGTGCCGTCCGCCGTGTACTGCAGCGCGAACGTGTTGACAGCCGTGTCGCTGAAGCGGATGTTGAAACTCAGGATGATGTCCTTGAAGTTCGTCGTGTCAGCCGCAAACTGCACGTAGCGCGTTTTCGGCAGCGGGTTGGTGGGCCCAATCGGCGGATCTGTCGCACCGTTCGGGATACCCGCCAGCGGAACAGTGTTCCAGCCGCTGTTGTCGTTGTCCGGCCCCGAGCTGGGGAAGCCGGTTGCGAAGGTGAATGTCCCGAGCGCATCCTGGCTTGCCGTTCCGTTTCCGGTGGTGGAGTCCGTTGTGCCCGTGGTCACCTTCCCATCCGCAGGAACAGAGTTGAACGTCCACTGCGCGGCGGCGTCCGGCGACTGAACGACAGTGAAGGTCGAGCTAGGGAAGCTCTCCAGGTTGCCGACCCCCTCGCCCTGGGCCGCACCGGCAACGACTGTGATGCCGAGCGAGCCCGTGCCGATGATGTTCGAGAGCGTCACAGTGTAGGGACCGCTGGTTCCGTCCGTCCCGGTGACCTGAACGGTACCGGCAGCGGCGGTTCCGGTGGCGTTGACGGTGATATCACTCGCCGAGTCGAACCCGGTCACAGGCACGTTGAACGTGACCGTGTAGCTCACGGGGCCGGTGTTGGTGAAGTAGGTGGACGGGGAACCGATATTCGCCAGGGGCGAGGAGATCAGGTTCACGACGGTGCTGGGGGCGCTTGCGCGGCAGGCCGCGCCGCCTGAAACAGCATTGGCCGCACCGGCCGCGACGGAAATCTGCACGGTTCCCGGGCCGTACATATCTGAGAGTGTCACCGTGTAGGGGCCCGCGGTCCCGTCGGTTCCGGTGACGGTCACAGTGCCGACCCATGCGCTGGTGCCGCCAGTGTCCACGACGATGTCACTTGCCGAGTTGAAGCCCGTGACGGGCTCGTCGAAGGTTACCGGGAAGCTGACCGGTCCGACGATGGTTGTCGTCTTGTCCGGCTCGCCGATAGTGGCCATGGGGCCAACAGCCCCGTACACGTTGCCCGTGACAGTCACGGCGTCGAGCCGCCAGTTGCCGGTCGTGGCGACGGTACCGCCTTCCGGGCCTATGTACGTTCCCGAGACAGCGTCAACATCTGCCGCGATCCGGAATCCGAAGTTCGGGTTGTTGTTGACGTCAGCGATGCCCGACAGGTTGAAGCTATGGGTGTACCAAGTGCTCTTTTTTGGCGCTGAGTAGCTCTGGAAGTCCGTCCAGTTTGTGCCGTCCGTGGTGTACTGCAGCACGGCGGTGTTCGGCGCGGTGGAAGTCCAGCGTTGGGCGAACGAGAGGGTAATATCCTGCCACCCGGCGGTGCTGGTCAGAAACTGCGCCCAGGCTGTTTTCGGCGCAGGATTGGTGGCGCTGATAACCCCCGTGACGTTGTAGAAAGGCGAGAAACTCCAGGCAAGCGCGCTGCTGAAGCCGGTGAAATACCAGGACTGCCCGACAGGACCCGCCGGATCGGTTGTGCTCGGCGGTGTTGGGCCGTTGTATGAAGCTGTACCGGTTCCGATGCTGGGCGTGGGGAACTCGGCGAACGGGGACTGGGCGGTCCCGCCGGAAGGCGTCCCGCTCTCCATGTCCCACTGGACAATAGTGTCTGCCGCGACAGGCGTAAGGCCGATGGCCAGCGCCGCCGCCATACAGAGTAGCGTGCGAAGCATTTTCGTCTCCTTCTATATCTCTGACGAGTGAGATTCGAACCGATCCGGACTACAGGAATCCGGCTTGTCAGCAAAGCGGTCCGGAGGCCGGCTGGGGCCCCAGGGGTCGCGCTGAGTGCACCAGGCGGGGCGCTCGGGGCCCCGCCCATCGTAATCCTACTGCGAAGGGTAGTTCTCGAAGTTCTCGAACGGTACCCACATGTCGGGAATCCTCGCAAAGGTCCCGCGTGCCGGAATGGCTCTGGCATTGGGTTTCGGGCGATACATGCCGACATTCGGGCCGCCCATCGGCCGGTCAGCAGACCATGTCTCTGGTGGGAAGACGTTCTGTACGTGTGAGTCGCACATAACGACGCTCATCTTGCCGGAGTGCATGCAGGTCGGCTCCCCGCCGGTGTTCTGCCGGAAATGCGGCGATCCGTTGCGGTATGCGGTGGCGTCGGCCTGCTGATGGGTCTCGAAGAACAGGATGGTCTGGGCGCTGTTCGAAAGCTGAGACGTGTTGATGCCCGGCAGGGCCGGCGTCCTGTCGGTCGGAGGCCATCGGTTGCGCCCGCGGTTGTGCGGCCGCAGATAGTCGTTCATGGCGTAGCTGCGCCCCATGCTGGCGAAGCTGGTGCCGGGTGTGGGGGCCTGGCCCGCCGGGGGCTTGATGCCCGCCGGGCAGCGCCAGACAGTGGAGCCCGCGGACTTGTTTTTGAGGTACTTGTCCAACCCGCCGCCGGTGTCCTGATCGTAGGCGGGAAAATCGTCGTTGCCGCCAGGATACGGGAAGAAGCCGCGCCAGTCATCCGCGTACATCAGGCAGGCTGTCCCAAGCTGCTTCAGGTTGTTAATACATGCGGCATGATTGGCCCTGCCCCTTGCCTGGGCGAAAACGGGGAATAGAATACTGGCAAGGATGGCGATCACAGCGACCACCACAAGAAGCTCGATGAGGGTAAATCCAGACAAACGCCTTCCGGCACGCCGCATAAAGATCCTCCCAGGTCATCAGGCCGGCTGTTGCTTGAAACAGAGAAGCCGAATAAGTGCTGATAGAGCCGATTAGTAACAGTCTGAAGCCCCGCCCCGTCACTCGCCCTGAGGAAGTATACCCCAAGGGCGGTAATCCGTAGCCTGCATGGAGTTTACCATTCGATTGCCGGCTTCAGCCCGGCCACGCATTGTCTCCCAGGGCCTTGTCTCCGGGTCCAAAAAAGCGTACCAGAGGACTCCCAAGGTGTCAACGGCGGCCACGAATAGCGCGGCGAAATAATCTTGCGTTTCTTGCGGTGAAGCCTTTCGGTACGGGCGGCGTCATAATAATAAAGGAAACGATGATGCGCGGAGCCGTCCGGCCGCGCATCAGAACCGCCTGCAATGAATCTCGCGCGAGCTTTACAACTGGCAGTTCTGCTTGCTCTGGCGTCCGCAGCCGCCTTGCGATGCGAGGGTGCAAACATCAGCGTGTACGCCTCCGGGCAGCCCGTCCGCGAGGTGTTGCAGAAGCTCTCGGACTCCGCTGGCCAGGCGATTGTGCTCGACCCCGGCGTGCGGGGCAACCTCGACCTCGCGCTGACGGATGTCCCGTTCACCAGTGCGCTCTCCGCGATCTGCCGATCGCTTGACGCGGACTGGAAGAAGGAGCAGATGGAGAACGACGAGGGCGGGAAGATGGACGTGTATCACATCCGCCCTCGCTCAACTCCCGCGCCGGCGGTCTCCGCAACCTCGCCTGCCGCGCCAGACGAGACGCCATCGCGAAAAGACGAAGAGAAGATCTCCACGACAATCACCCAGGCGGAGCTTCGCGCGCTCGTTGACAGCCTTCCGGATATTGACATCCTGATGACCCCGCGGACACAGCCGCGCTCGGGGCGGCTGCCGGTCTATCGCACCCTCAGCCCCGGGCCGGTCGTGATCAGCCGCCGCCCGTATCTCGTGCTCGGGCCATACGGGCCGTACTTCGTGTATCCGCGCCGCGGTGGAGTGGAGTACAGCTACTCCGCGACGTATATCCCCAGGCGATACCTTCCTGCTGGCTGGTAGGGCTCAGCCCCCCAGCGCCCGCCGGGCGCGCTCTAGGTCGCCAGGCGTGTCCACGCCGACCGGGCGGTGTTCGGTTCGCACCATATAGATTCTCCACCCGGCGTCGAGCGCGCGAAGCTGCTCCAGAGACTCTGACACTTCGGTACCTGCCCTCGGCATGGCGGTGAACTCCAGAAGCCGCTCGCGCCGCCATGCGTAGATGCCCATGTGCCCGTAGCGCTGCACGTCCGACGGGTTCCGGGGATAGGGGATCTCGGCACGAGAGAAGTACAGCGCGAACCCGAAGCGGTCCACGACCACTTTCACTAGGTTCGGGTCGGTTGCGTCGTCGTCCGGGCCCAACGGGAACATCAGGCTGCCCAGCGCGGCGTCCTGCTGTTCTATCAGCCCTTCGACGAGCGCGTCCAGGGCCTCCGGATGGGTCAGCGGCTCGTCGCCCTGGATATTGACGGCGATATCGGCCTCGCGCGACCTCACTGCTTCGGCCACGCGGTCCGTGCCGGTGGCGTGGTCAGGGCTGGTGAGTACCGCCTCCGCGCCAAAGCTCTGGCAGGCGCTGACAATCTCCGGATCGGGCGTTGCGACCAGCACCGCGTCCAGCAACCGGGCGTCTGAGGACCGCTCCCAGACCCACTGGATTATGGGTTTCCCCGCGATATCGAGCAGGGGTTTGTTGGGCAGGCGGGTGGCCGCCAGGCGGGCCGGTATGACTCCGATTGCTTTCAACTGTTCTATTTGTCCTTCAGGCTATAGAGCAGGGTAAGGAACTCACTGCGGCGCACGTGCGGACGCCCCTCCAGCGCCGAGAGGTCAGTGGTGATTCCGGCGGCCTTGAACCAGCTTTCGACATCCCCGGGAGTGAGTTGCTCGTAGGGGCGGAACTCGCTGCCCTCGGGATGGTCGCCGAATACCCCCCGTTCTTCGAGCGCCCGGATGGCTGGCAGGGCCGGGTGCTTCGCAGGAATGTCCGCGTAGGGCCGGTACGAATGCCGCTTTCTGGCGCCGAAGAGGTCCACTCTCCTGGCAAGATCCAGCCAGAGCGCGGCCGTGGCGCGGTCGAGCACCTGAGCCGGGTTGAACTTGTACGAGTTGTATACTCTCGACCCAAAGAACTGGATGGCAGCGCGGTCGGGGTGGGTGAAGTCCACGTCGTCAAAGTACATCAGAACGGCGTTCTGCTTCAGAAGCTCTCTTTGTAGCGTGGGCACGTCCACCGCGGCGGGCTCTTTGCCCCCTGTTGCCGCCAGGTGCGCGGCGATGCCTCCGGCCTGCCCCATCGCCATCCAGCAGGGCTCCATGCGAAGCGTCGAGAAGCCCATGTGTGTTCCCGAGATCGCGCCCGTGACAAGCAGGTTCCGGACCTTTTTCGGAACGATCACGCCGTAGGGAATCTGATACACCTCGCGATACTGATGGACCCCGAGAAGTCCTTCGAGCACGGGGATTCCAGGCTCGTACTTGCGGGTGGGATGACTGTCCATCTCGTACGATCCGCATGCTATCGAGTCGGGCTGGAGGCGGGTGCGGTGCTGCCCGGGATCGAGCACGACATCGTGGGCGGTGAAGTTGTAGAGACCGTCAATGCGTCGCGCTTCGCGCACGTATATCTGCCGCGGGAAGTTGCCATTGTCCTGGTATTCGTCCTTCGCCAGCGCCCACCGGGAGGCTTCAGCCCGGAACCAGTCGGGCAGCGAGGTGTCGTTGTGGCAGAAATAGAGCAGGCCAAGGGTGTAGTTTCGCAGCCTCACCGCGAACTTGTCCCGCCATTCCCAGTTCGCTTCAGGGTAGGGGTAGTTCTCTTCGGGAAGATCGGTGGAGATGAGTGGTATCGTGTGGTTGTTCGTGTCCGACTTGTCGTTTGGCATGTCGATGATGGACACCGCGTCCTTGAATGACTTGACCACTCCCGTGCGCACTTCACGTGCAAGCAGCAGGTATTCGTGACGATCGTAGCCGTCGGGCATGGTGACCGGGGAGTGGTTGGCCGGGTTGCTGGTGAGGCACAGGCGGTAGTTGTACGCCTGAATGCGCTTGTCGCCCTCACCGGTTGACAGCTCCGGATAATAGACTCTCGATCTGTAACCGATGTAAACGACCCCGGCGTAAGGCTCTCCCAACTCGCTGCGCGCCTCCCGCCCGAGCCGGTACGGCGCTCCCGCCGCGGCCGCGAGGTCGCCTTCGTACGTCGCATCCACGAATACATGCGCGGCAACGCGGACATCCTGGCCGCCCGTCCGGTCCTTGAACAGGGCGGACTTAATCCTCCCACGGCGCATTTCAACCGACTTGAGCTCGAGGTTGGTGTAGAGCGAGATGCGGGCCTCCGCTTTGACCATATTGTTTAGGACAAGCTCGGCGACGTGCGGCTCGAAGTAATAGCCGTCGTTGCATGCCTTGACCTGCGCGGAATCCGCCCCGTACTTTGCGGCGTAGTAGTTGCGGATGTTGTTTACGTACTCGAGGAAGAGTCCGCCGACGGCGCCGCGGTTCTTGATGTCCGTTGCGCCGAGGCCGTTTGCCATCAGCCCGCCGATGTGAGCGGTCCTCTCGATAAGGACGACGTCCGAGCCCATCCGCGCTGCCGCGATGGCACCCGAGATGCCGGCGGGAGTCGCGCCGTAAACCGCCACGGCACCCGCAGGCTCCGGCGCGGCGGCGGCCTGACCGGCTGAAACCAGAAGGAGAACGGCTGCGGTGATTGCCCAGACTGTGGCGAGTCTGGTTGGTGTTCCGGATGTCATAGCTTCTTATCAGGTATCCTTTCAACCACTCCCTGCCCCTCGATCTCCGGGGACAGGATAGCCTGCGTGGGCTTGCGGGGCAAGTGGCGAAGGCTTTTGTTGCCATTGCAACCATGTGGCATAATGCACGAGGCGCGGCGCATCTCTGGGCCGCGCATGCCGGGAGATACCAGAATAATGCCTCAATGTGACGGTAAGTTTATAGCCAGACGCATCAAGGAGTTGCAGGAGCGTTCCAAGCGAGTCGGTACGAACGTGACCGCGTACACCGGGCCGGAGCTGGGCCGCATAGCCCTCATGCTTGGCCAGCGCAACGTGTACGGCGGATACAACTGGGACACCAAAGTCCGGAACCGCTCGGCGAAGTTCACGGCCATTCTTGGAAGCGAGGCCGTGCGCGAAAGGAACCCTATGCCGGAACAGGTCGCGACTGCGGAGATGCTCGATAGCTACGCGGCCCGCATCTTCGGCGGGAAGTACGAAGGTAGGACCTACCCCGGACACGCGAACCAGCTTCCCGTGAGCATGGTGCAGCGGGTGATGGGCAGCGGCGAGGACAAGGATTTCACCTTCAACTGTAGCCTGCTCGTCACCACCAAGAACCGGGCCAACCACCATGTGGGTTATATGTGGGGCAAGATGCTCCGCCGCTGCGAGCCGGTGTCCGGGGCCGAGTCCTTCCACATTCTCCTTGTGCCGGACCTCCCGACGGGCGACTTCGGACGGTTCTACGTGTTCCCGGAAGAGAACGTGACGCTGGGCATTGGCTGTGACTACATGGGGGAAGCTAAGAAGGGCTTCCTCCGTATGGCAATGTGGCGCGCCAAACAGAAGGGATTACTCGGTGTTCACGCCGGTACCAAGGTGGTGGTCGCGAGGAGCGCTGTCACCGGAGACCTGAAGCGCTACGCCGTGGCCATTCTTGGCAACTCGGGTACTGGCAAGACGACGAACGTGGGGCACACGCACTATCTGGATCAGGAAGGCGAGCAGTCGCTCGTGGTTCAGGACGATTTCGTGGGACTGCGGCTGAAGGACGGACGGGTTCTGGGTACCGAGCAGGCGCTGTTCCTGAAAACGGACTTAGACGAGGACGACGTGCTTCTGCGCCCGGCGGCGGAATCGGCGGAGTTCGTCTCACAGAACCTCTACATAGACTTCGAGGGCAACATTCAGTATCTTGAAGAGGACCTCTGCGCGAACGGGCGGGGCATTCTGCCGATCACGGCACTTCCCGCCAGCCGCCGCTACGACTGCATTGATCTTCCGCCATTGGATGACGTGGACAGCATGGTGTTCATATTCAACACCCGCAGGAACACCATCGCGCCGATTCTGCGCGAAATGAACCCGGAGCAGGCGGCGGCCTACTTCATGCTCGGCGAGTCCATCGAAACGGCGGCGGGCGATCCGACGAGAATTGGTCAGTCCATCCGCACCGTCGGCACGAACCCGTTCATCGTGGGCGACAAGGCAGAAGAGGGGAACATCTTCTACGACTACCTGAAGCGCTACGAGAACAAGGTGCGCTGCTTCCTGATGAACACGGGCGGCGTGGGGGAGATTCCGAACCCGGATGACCTGAGAAACCCGAAGCGGCAGGCGAACCGTCCCTGGAAGACAGGGGTGGGCTACATAACCCGCGCACTGTTCCGTGAGACCGGCGTTTGGAACGACGACGACGACTTTGGCATGAAGGTGCTCGTCGCGGGCGTCACGGGGGAAGGAGGCAAGATCTACGACATGGCACCACTGGACCCGCGGCGTCTTTACGACACCGCTACTCGCGAGCAGATGGTGGTGGATCTGAACAGGGAACGGCTTGCGTGCCTTGAGAGGTTCCCGTCGCTGGATTCGAAGATCGTCAAGGCCTTCAAGAAGACGCATCGGCTGTAGAGCATCATAGCCGGGACGCATACTCTGTCCGGGGCCGGCCCCGATAAGGGGCCGGCCTTTTTTGGCGCGTCGGTCTCCTCTGGGCGCCGGGCAAAGAAAAGCCGCCCCGGCCCGAAGGCCGGAGCGGCGGAAAACAGAAATCTATCTGTTTCGACTGGCTTCTAGCTCTTGCGGCGGCGGACGACGCCGAGGAAGCCGGCCAGTCCGGTTCCGAGGGCCAGCAGGCTGCCGGGCTCAGGGGTAACGATGAAGTCGAACCTGTAGCCGTAGACCTGTTCAGCCCCATCCCCAAGCGGGCCGGTACCGGAGATCGGCGAGTTGCTGATCGTTCCCTCAAGCGGGAGGGCAATCTGCGTCCAATGGGTCTTTGTGGATGTTTCCGGCACCGGGTACGGTGGCAGGGTCCACTCTGTCGGACCCTCATAGCTGGCCGGGTGGAACGTCATCACCAGTTTGTACTGAACCGGAAATCCATCAATTGTGTTCGGCACTCCGCTGCCGCCCACGAGCAGGACGAGGCTGGTTGACGGATAGGGCTTCATCGCCGAGTACTTGACGTGCACCACGAAGTCCTTCCACTCTTTGTGGTAAGGAGCTTCGAGCGGCCGACGACTGTCCGTAAGGAAGAGGCCGTATGCCCCATCGGCACCCCACGGGCGATACCAGCCGCCGACCGCCTGTCCAGCGTCCGTGGGTGGCGGCGGAGTGCCCTCCGTCCAGTCCCTGGTTGATGGATCATCTATGATCGTGCTACTTGTGTGCGATTGGGCAAACGCCGGCGCGGCGTTGTCGTTGGGTGTAACGGCATCGCCGCCCGATGCCGCGACGAGGTATACTTTCCAAGATTCTTCAGTAGCGATCTCGGACGCATGAGCACCCAGAGCCAGAGCGGTCATAAGGGTGCCTGCAAGGCAGATCACAAAGAGCACCTTTTTCATGTTTATCTTTCCTCCCTCTGCTTGTGTGTCAGATCTGACATTCGATGGGCCTTGCGGCTCAAGCAGGTAAAGCCGACTGCCCCGCAGCGTGCCAACAGCCCTTCAGGATCCTCGTCCGCGGCAGCGGACACTCCTTTGGATACTGCGGAGTGCTGCCTGCCCGGGCCATCCTCTGACCAGCCGCGTTCGGTGCCGGTGACGCGCAATACCGGCAGCGCGGCGGGTCTTTACCCGGTTCTGGCAACGATCCCTGTAACAAGGCCGACTGGCCTCTGTCACCTGGTGAAACTCGCCGGGCCTTTGGGACAATCGTGGAAACCAAGAAGCGTCGATTGCCCCGGCCTTGTTTTGTGGCCGTCACCAGTTGACTATCGCTAGTGTGCTAATACTAGCACGGCGTGGGCATCCTGTCAATAGTGTATTTACCAGAAATAGGGTACAAGTTTCTGATTTCTGAACGAAAGCGGGGCGGCCTGTGCAGGCCGCCCCGTAAGGAGAAGAGCAGGATGACCGGGAGAGGAAATCAGGAGATGAGGCCGAGCTCCAGTGCCCGCTTGAATGCCTGGATCCGGTTCGACACGCCCAGCTTGGTGTACGCCTTGCTGAGGTGGAAGTCCACGGTCCTCTTGGAAACGCAGAGCAGTTCGGCAACCTCAATGGATGCGCGGCCGGAGAAAATCAGGTTGAGGATCTCGATTTCGCGAGAAGTGAGTGAATCCGGCGCGGATGGCCTTTGCGCCTGCCCTACACCTGCTGTGCACTGGGAGCCAACGTATTCTGCTTTGCTGTTCATGGGTATCCTGTAATTGCGCCTATGTGTCGTAGTAAACGCGGAACGCATTTCGCTGCGCGGCCATTCTCAACCGCTTGATCGCTCTCGTTTCAATCTGTCTCACGCGCTCTCGCGTCAACTCCAGGAGGCGTCCTACCTCCCTCAAAGTCATCCTTTCGGCACCGATCAGCCCAAACCTCCTTTCGATGATCACTCGCTCTTTGGAGGAGAGGACGGATAGCAACCGGTCAAGATAATCGGCAGATTCGTCCTGCAACATTAGGGCTACCGGATCTTCGCCTCCTTCGAGCATTTCCATCAGTGGAGGGACCTCCGAGTTGTCGTCGGACCTGTCGTCCAGGGACAGCACGAGTTCCTGGCAGACCAGCAGCCGCCTGACCTTGTCGGCCGGGAGTTCGACGCGCGGGGCAATCTCGTCTGGAAGGGGGTCTCGTCCTAGTTCCTGCGAGAGGGCTTCGCGGGCTCTTCCTATCGCCCGGAGCAACTGGAGTACGTAGGAGGGCAGGCGGATCGGGCGGGCCTGCTGTTCGATGGCGCGCGTGATGGACTGCCTTATCCAGCCGACAGCGTACGTGCTGAAACGGCAGCCTCTCTGCCAGTCGAAGGCCTCGGCGGCCTTCATAAGCCCGATGTTGCCTTCCTGAATCAGGTCCTCGAAAGGCACTCCGTAGCTGAGGTACGACCGGGCGACGCTGATGACCAGGCGCAGGTTGCTTTCGACGAGCAGGTGGCGCGCCCGCTCGTCACCCGCCTGGATGCGGCGGGCAAGGTCCTGTTCCTCCCCGCGAGTGAGGAGGTGGCAGCGGCTTACGTGGCTCAGGTATCCATCGGAGGGCTCTGCGTCAGCGCGCTGTGCCCCGGATGTTCGCCTGCGCCGCGGCTCCGCGCTTTGTAATTCCATGTGCGTAACCTCCAGTAAGGAAGGTGCGTACAGCGAGACGCCCGCATGCGATTGTTCGGGGAGGGGGATAGGCAGTAAGGAAATGATAGCAGACAGCCCGTCCCCGAAAGTGTCTTTCGCGTGCGAGAAGCTTGTCAGTATTGAGCAATGTCGCAGAGGCCGCCGCACGATCGGGGAGATCGGACGCTCTGAGTGCGCCCGGCCAGTATCAGCCATGCCCGATGCGGCCGCGCGGGGCTTCCGATGATTCCGCCCCGCCCTGTATCATAAAAACGACGCGACAATCGCAAATGTTCCACTGTCACCGAGCTGGCACCTGCCTTGGGTTGTGCAAGGGAAACCACCCTCATGGCAGCGGGAAGGGTCATAATGTAGAACATGGCAACAGAAAACGCGGCAACCCTGAACAGCGCTCTCTTCGGATCGGACACAAGGGAAGGCGTCGTCGGCTGTGACGCGAGCGACGTTTTCGCTCGGGTGTACCGCAGGGCTGGCGATGAGCTGCTGACGGAGACCGTTGAATGGCGGCCGTGGCTCGCATCGGCGGGAGGACGTTGTCGCCCCCGGGTCGCTCGACCGCCAGTTTCTGATGCAGACCGGCATCACGTTCTTCAAGAGCATGGCGTTCGACGACGCGCGGCGCATGCAGGTGGACATCGAGACGAACACGTTGTCATACGCAAACCCGGACGCGCTCATTCTGATGGTGGCGGTGTCGGACAACCGGGGATTCAGCGAGGCTGTCTTTGGAAGCGAGGCCCAGATCCTGACCCGCCTCAACGAGGTCATGACAGAGCGCGACCCGGACGTGATCGAGGGACATAACATATTCTGGTTCGACCTGCCATATCTTGCCGCGCGGTCGCGGGTGTGTGGAGTTTCGATGAACTGGGGCCGCGACGGGTCGGCGCCGCGCGCCGGATCGCGCCGCAACCTGCCCTTCGGGGGCATCACGCGGCCGCTTACCCCCATCTACATTCAGGGGCGGAGCGTGATTGACACGCTTTTCGGCGTGCAGCGCTACGACGTGGGGCGGGGCGGGTTCACGAGCCACGGGCTGAAGGAGGTGGCGGTTCAACTGGGGCTTTCCGGGCCGGACAGGGTGTATGTGGACCGGCGGCGGATGGATAGGCTGTGGAAGGAGGACCCTGGCCTCGTGCGCGCCTATGCGCTGGATGACGTTCGGGAGACGGGCGAGCTTGCGCGCATCGTGATGCCGGCGGACTTCTTCGTGAGCCAGATGGTGCCCGACAGCTACCAGGCGAACGCCTGCGGCGGAACCGGCGAGAAGATCAACCTTCTGCTGATACGTGAGTATCTCCGAATGGGGTACGCCATCCCGAAGGCGTCCCCGCCGCGCGCTGTCGCGGGCGGGTACACCGAACTGCGCAGAACCGGGCTCATCGAGCGGGTGGTCAAGTGCGATGTCGAGAGCCTTTATCCCAGCCTCATGCTGTCGCGCGGCATTGCGCCCGCGTCGGATTCTCTCGGGGTGTTTCTGCCGCTCTTGAAGGAGCTGACCGTCCGGCGTCTCGACGCCAAAGCGCGGAAGAAGGAGTCAGCCGGAACCGAGCGGGCCACCTGGGACGGGCTGCAGGCTTCGTTCAAGATACTCACCAACTCGTTTTACGGCTATCTCGGCGCATCGTTTTACTTCAACGATCCGGACGCCGCCGAGAGGGTGACCGCCGGGGGACAGGAGATTGTGCTCCGGATTGTCAGCGAACTGGAGCGCACGGGCAGCGCGGTCATCGAAGTAGATACGGACGGGGTCTATTTCCAGCCACCGGAGAGCGTCCAGACCCCGGAGGAAGAGGCGAGAGCATCTCGGCCGCCATGCCCGAAGGGATTCACATTGCGCACGATGGGCGATGGAAGATGATGCTGTCGCTGAGGGTCAAGAACTATATACTCGCCGGGTACGAGGGCCAGCGAATCTACCGCGGGGCGGCGCTGCGGTCGAGAGCGGACGAGCCATTCGGTCACGCGTTCATCGGCAAGGCGGTGGACCTGATCATCGAGGGCCGGGCGGGCGAGATTCGCGACTTGTATCTTGGGCTGATGAAGGACATAAACCAGGGGCGGCTCAAAGTGGAGGAGTTCAGCCGCCGCACGCGGGTGACGGCAAAGAGCCTGGAAGGGCGGTCGCTGCAACGCGCTGCCGGGATGCTGTCCAGCGTTGAGCTGGGAGACTACGTAAAGTTGTACAGGCGCGGCGACGGCACGCTCGCGCTGCGTCTGTCGCCGCTCATCGGAGTGCGTTTCGAGCAGTTGTGCCCGAATCCTTGGAGCCGGGTAAGAAAAGAGTTGGCCGGGCAGCAGTCGCTCGATTTGTTCGAGTAGCAGGGGCAGAAGAGGATTGCGGTCTGGGGCCGGGTAAGCTTCACTGTGTGACTGTTGGCAGTGCGGGTTCACGAGAAAGGTGGAACACATGATCAGGGCAAGAGCTATTCCCATGCTGGCGGCGATAGCGGCCGCTGCTATTCTGCTGGCGGCGCCGCCGGTGCGCAGCGCTCCCGATGATCTGCTGAAGCTGGTGCCGGGCGAGTGGCCGCTGGTGGCGCGCGTTGATGTGAGTTCGGCGAACGCAAGCGGCGCGTATCTGCAGAAGTTCAAGGACGATCCGCAGTATGTTGAGTCTGTGGCCGCCGCATCACGCGGTTTCGCGAAGCTGATCGCTTCGTTTGGTATCGAGCTGGACCCCGAAAAGGGCGTGTTGCCGTGGTGGGACGAGAAGATGGCGATCGGTGTTGACCCCATGGCGAAGCCGATTCCGCGCGTGATCGTGGCCATCGCCTGCAAGGACAGCGAGCTGGCAAAGACGGCGCTGAACGAAGCTGTCGGCTCGGTTGTCCGGATGGTGGACCCGGTGGTGCATCAGGTGTCGGGCGCTGAAGTTTTCATCTGGAAGATGCCGCGGGAGAACATGACCCCGTCGTACGCGGTGGGGGACGGTTTCGTGCTGTTCGCCGAGAGCGTGGACACCATCAAGGCCGCGCTTGCGGCGGGTGAGGCGGGAGCGCTGCCCGCCGCCGAGCAGCTCAAGAGCCATGGCGGCGATATCATGTCATTCGCCATTGACACGACGAAGCTGATGAAGGGTATCGCCACTCCTGGGGATGGCGGAATGGGCAAGACCGCCATGCTGGGGATGGCGGGGTCGGTCAACCCTCATGGGGGCGTGCGTCTCAGCGACAAGGGTGCCGTGCTCTCGGTTTTCGGGAAGATGCCGCCGATGCTCGCGATGATGGCGGGGCCGTTTATGGCAGGGACGGAGGCGGCAGGCAATGTTCAGGAGATGCTGCCCCGGAACTCACTCGCGGCATTGACGGCGGCTTCGGCGCAGATGGCGCTTCCGCTCGATGAGAAGTTGAAAGAACTGGGCAAGAGCCGTCCCGACCTGACGGCGGCGCTGCTTCTTCTGGGCAGCGCCGGAAATGCTCCCGCGGGTGTCGCGATGACCGCGTTGCTGCCGAAGCCCGCGTATGTGGTGGTGGTGCGGACCTCGGACGAGGCAGCGGCGGCGGCGCTGCTCGATGAGTTCCACAAAGGGCTCGCCAAACAGGGCATGCGCAAAGGGGCGCTCCGGGTTGTGTCGCCGGGCAGGCCTGCAATGGCCGAGCTGATTCCGGCACAGGGGAGCGCCGATACGTTGGGCTATATCGGGCAGTGTGGCAGCGCGGTGGTGTTCGGCTCGGACTGGCGCAGCGTGCAGAAGACGGCGCTGGTGACCCCGGAGACTTCGCTGACATCGAACCCGGCGTACTCGGGCGCGATGGGGCAGATGCCGGGCACCCACGCGGCCGACGCCTGGATGGGCCTGAGCGCCGTGAGCGCTTTCGGGGACCTGTGCGAGGCGATGGGCTCCCGGTACACCTCGCCCGTGATGAAATGGGTCACGGACGCGCTCAAAGGGACAAACGGTCTGGGTGCGGTGGTCGGGCTGAACGAAGAAGACATCAGTGTTCAGATTGCGTTGGGGACGGAGATCAACCCGGCGACACCGGTGATTGCCGTGGGCGGCCTTCTCAGCGCCGCGGTTCTTGGTGTGACGGCCAAGCAGACCTACGGGGAAGGGAAAGTCCTGGATGTAGAGGATCAAGCTCGGACAAGCCTGAGCGTGAGCAACCTGAAGATGCTCGGGACTGCGCTACGGATGTACGCGGATGATTACAATGGCAAACTCCCGCCGGCAGGAACGTGGCCGAAGGCGCTGGAGCCGTATTCCATGGGCAAGTCCATCGAGTCGCCGTGGGCGGACGAGGGGATCGTGTACAAGTTCAACGCGAAGCTCGGCGGACTCAATCAGAACGATATCCTGAACCCGGCGGAAGTGATTGCGTTCTTTGAGTGGGATACGAGCGTTCCGCTTGACTACAACGTCATTACTGGCCCCGGCTGTGAGATGCGCGTCGTGTATCTGGACGGGCACGTGGAGACACTCGGCGAGCCGGCGGGTGTGAAGGCATTCACGCCGAAGCTGAAGGCGCTGGCAAAGCCGAAAGCGCCGGCGAAGAAGCCGGCCGGGAGGAAGTAGGCGGCGCTGACCGTCACGTCGCTTCGCTGGACTCTCCCCCCCGCTGGACTCGTATTTCAAATCCGAGTCCAGCGGGGGGTACAGTGGGGTCCAGTGGAACAGCGGCAGTTACCTGCCGCACTCCATAGCTAGCGGAAAGGCGGCGCGAGGGGCTTACCGGCCTTTGCGGACTTTTCGGCCGTCTCGATGAGCGAGATGATGCGGCGCGCGGACTCGGCGGTCACCGCCAGCTTGGCCCCCTCGGTCAGGTGCGCGGCGATGTTGCGGTAGTAAGCTGGCCAGTCGTCCTTGAGGTAAGGCACTTTGGACTCGGCAGGAAGGCCGACGACCTCGCTGTAGAGCGTGAAATGCCCCTCCCAGCGGTCCACGATCGCGCCCTTCGTGCCCAGAATGCGGTATCTTGACTTCGGTGCGTGGGCGATACTGGACATCTCGATGTTGCCCCAGATGTTATCCTCGAAGCGGATGATCGCCTGAGTGTGATCTTCGTTGGTGACGTCCATCCAGACGCGCTTCTGGAAGATACCCGTGACGTCTACCATCGGGTGCTGAACTATGTGCAGCATCCAGTCCGCCATGTGCGCGCCCCAGTCGTAGAAGTGCCCGCCAGATACCTCCTTGTTGCTGCGCCACCAGTGGCCCGGGTGCCCGTAACTGGCCATTCCCATTTCGATCGAGAACACGTCCCCGATCGTACCGCCGTGAACGGTCTGGCAGATGGCCATGAAGTCGCCGTCCCAGCGGCGGTTGTGGTACACGGAGAGCATCTTGCCCGCGCTCTTGGCCGCCTCGATCATGGCCGTAGCCTCGTCCGCGGTGATGCAGAACGGCTTCTCGGTGATGACGTGTTTGCCCGCCTGTGATGCCTTGATGCAGAGGTCCGCGTGCGTGTTGTGCGGGGTGATAACGATTACGAGGTCAACTGGCGCACTCCCCAGGAACTCCTCGACGTTGTTGCCTATCCAGATGCCTGGAAAGTCGGCTTGCGCCTGCCCGGTTCGCTCCGGGTCGAGGTCGCACACGGCGGACGGGATGAGACCCGCGTCCCTGCCCTGAGAAAGATGGGCGCGGCCCATGTTGAACGCCCCGCCGTATCCGATGACACCCATCCGGATGCCTGTGTCTTGTGTCATAGCAAACCCCTCTTCGTTGTGTGACAGCTTGGTTCGTCCTTGACGCCGGCCATGAAGGCAGGGACGCCCGCCAGTCCGAGCGCAAGAACGGGAAGCGTATGTCTGATCACGGCTGTCGCGTGAGCTTCCATTTCCAGCTCCGGTCGCGGACGGCGCGGGCACAGGCCTTCTCGCGCTCGGCTACCTGCCGGTCGAGGTCCGCAATCTGCGTCTGCATCTCGGCGGAGCCTTCGGGTGGAATCTTGAGGAAAACATCGCGCCAGCGGGTATTGAAGAGCGCTTCCTGCTCTTTTGTGAGGCGGTTGACCTCCTCGCCCAGAGTTTTCCATGGCCCGGGGAGGCCGGACAGGCTCACGCCGACAGCCAGCTCTGCGGCCGTGAAGGAGCCGGTCTCAATCCCTTCTACCATCAGCTTCCACGATCCGCCGCTCAGCCCGCTGACCCGGAACATATAGCGGTTGAGCTCTTCGGGGATGGGACAGTAGCGGAATATGACCTCCGCCTCGGGATCGAAGTACGTCGGAAGCGCGGCGTCGGTGCGCGTGAAGCTGATTTCGTCTTTGCCGATTTTCAGGCCGCTCACGCGGCACCGGTCGGCTTCGGCCTTTCCCGTTGCGGCGTCAATCGTCAGCCCGGACGCCTGCTCGTCGCAACCGAGCGCTTTCAGCATGGCGTACGCCATCAGCGCCTGTCCCGACGCGCTTGGGTGAACGCCGTCGGGGATCATCGTGAACTCGGGGTCGTCCGCCTTCGCGCGCTTCTGAACGTCCGTCATCAGGCGGTTCAGGTCGTAGCACGGTAGGTTCTCGCGCTTTGCCAGCAGTATGACGCCGTCGGAGAAGCGGGTGAGCGTGGGGTTGTAGATGGCCATTTTCTCGGGCGGGTTCCAGTTCTTGCGATCGGGGTCCACGATGCCCGGGGGCAGCAGAACCACCCTTGCGCCTGCGCCCTTCAGCCTGTCCACGAGGCCGGTCATGCCGTCCATGAAGTTCGCGTACAGCTTCCTGTCGAAGTGTGTCACCCCGCCGTCGTTCATGCCGTAGCAGATGCTGACGACGTCCGGCCTGAGGGACAGGACGTCGCGGTCGAGGCGGGCGAGTCCGCCTGGCGCGCGCTCGCCGCTCCAGCCGGAGTTGCGGAAGGTGATCAGCATGTCCGGGTAGCGCAGGGCGAAGTAGTTCATCACATAGCGGGTGTGGATGCGCTGGGCGGTGATGCTGTCGCCGAGGAAGACCATGCGGTCTCCATCCTTCGGGAGCGGCCGGGCCATGACGGCGGCCGAGCAGAGCAGGATTGCCGCTGCCGCCGCTGCCGCGGGGCGAAAACTGGTGCGGGAAAAAGCCATTTGTTACCTCACGAAATGTTAGCGAGCTTGCGCTATTCTACAGGCAGCCACGCTCTCGGGGCAAGGCCGCAGCCAGACTGGGTTGCCGATACGTTGTGCGGAACAGACAATCGGACTCTTCGGCATACCGTGTTCACTGAAGAGGCAATCCCGCCGGAAGGAGCAACAGAAATGGTGGAATCTCGCTGGATTGCGCCCCTTGCAGCGCTGGGCGCGGCGGCTCTGGTCGTTTTATTCATGACGGGGTGTGGGAAGAAGGGCACCGATGTGACCAAGGGGTCCGGTCCCGTACCGCCGCCCGCGGCAAAAACCCCCTTGAAGCCAGCGGCACCCGCTGCGCCAGCGGAGCCGAAGGCGCTCTCCGGTGACGTCTGGGCCGACATGGCGTCAGCGCGAAAGGCAGTCAAAAGCTACACGATGGTGATGGACATGGGCGGCGCGACCACCAGGCAGAGTATGAAGCTCGCGGATGGCGTGCCGGTTGCGATGAAGATGGACATGGGTGACAAGGGCTGGGTGCTGACGCAGTTCGACAAGAAGGTTCAGTATATGTTCAACCCGCAGACGAAGACTGCCACGAAGATGGCCCTCCCACAGGACGCGAACATCAAGGATCAGATGGACAAGAAGTACGGCTTGCCGAGGCAGATGGAGGCCGAGGGCAAGGTCGTCAAACTGAAATACGAGGCGATCAACGCGGTCCCGGACAGCGAGTTTCAGCTTCCGGCCGGCACGAAGGTGCAGGATATGGCCGACGCCATGAAACAGATGCCGAAGAACTTGCCCAAGGGAGTGCCCGCTATCCCGGGACACTGACAGGCTCGCGCTATTGGTATCACTCCGGCCCGATCTCTGCAGCCGGGCCGGGGTATGAATCCCCCGCTTACGGCTTCACCCAGGCGCGCACCTCTGCTGGCGTCTCAAGATACCTCGCGACGGGCGCCTCATCCGCCCAGTCCACCTCACCCAACGGATGACGCCCGCTCGAGAAGCTGAACCTGTCGAACCGGCCGCTTTCGAAGATCCAGTTGCGGATCTCCGAGCCTCGCACGGCGGCCGTTGCGCTCAGGAACCATCGCCTGCGGCGGTTCAGCAGGATCGCCGATTCAAGGCTGCCCTGCGGGTGCCCGCCCTGCAGGCGCGGCTCGTAGCCGTCCGGCGCGCCCACCAAAATGGGGCCGTGGTCTTCCCATGACTCGAGATCGGCCGACGAAGCCATAGCGATGCAGGTGGTGCCCTCGCGCGTGTTGGCTGTGTAGATCATAAAGACCCGCCCGTCCTGCTCGAACAGGTGCGGGTCGCGGCAGCTTGCAATTCCCTCCGTTCTCCAAAAGCTCCACGGACGGTCCTTTGCGGGAGACAGCGGGTTGCCTTCCCAGCGGGTCCAGTTGAACAGGTCGCTGCTGAACGCCAGCCCGATGTCCTGCGATATGCGCTCGTTGATGCCCGTGTAGGCCATCATGTAGGCGTTGCCCCGCTTGAGGATGTTTGGGGCCCACACGTGCGCGCCTTCCCAGGTGCCGGGGCGAATCCAGATGGCGGGGTCGTGCACGGTCCAATCGAAGAAGTCCCGAGTTGAGGCGTGGCCCAGGTACGTTTCGTGCCCGGGATAGAAAGGCGTCCCCTCCTGCAGGCGGCGTTCGATGTAGAAGAAGTGGTGCTCGCCCTGGCACTCTGCAGCGCAGAAGTCCGCGACGCTGCCTCCGACCGGGCGGAAGCCCTCCCCCGGCGCCTCCACGTGCCGGTTCCGGTAGTGCGCATTGCGCATCGCGATAAGTGTTTCCTCGAATTCGATGATGTTGATGGCGGCAGCCTCCCCGGCGTGATCGTATCTCCCGTACGTTCGGCGCCCGGGCGCGGGCATCCTCTGGCGGGTGCGCACGCGTACGCAGGCGTGGCCCGCGGCTTTCGCCAGCGGGCCACGCGCTTATGTCCTCATCTACAGAGACCGGATCAGTCCAGCAGGACGATGTCTCCCGGCTCACCGCGTGCCCGCAGCGTCGGGATGACAACCACGGTGTCGTCCGCGAGCAGGCTCTCTTCCAGTGTCGAGATGCCGGTTACCCGGACCATGTCCCCGATCTCCAGGCCGCTCAGGTCAACCGTCAGGCCCGAAGACACCTGCAGAAGCAGGGGGGTGCCATCCGGCTTGACGCTGGCGTCGTCCAGCAGGAAACCGATTCTCGTGTCCGTCCCGAGGAACTCGGTGACCTTGCCCTGCACCGTAACCAGCAGGCCCACGTTGTTGAGGCCGACGCCGCCGGTGATGCCGGCCGTCCGCGTGTTCAGCGCCTCGCCGCCCATCTTGTCCGCGCGGATCCGCAGCGGAACCGGCGTCGTTTCAGGGCTGGAGGCCGCGGTCGCGATGGCAACCGTATCGGTGAGGGTGCGGACCTGGTTCTGCGTGGTGATGACACCTGCAACACTCACGACAGTCCCGACCGGATGCGCCATCTGGTCAACGGCGATGCCGCTCGAACGGTCTGGCTCCTGGATGACTCCGTCGGTGCTGCTGCCCGCCGCCAGGTTGGCGCTGACATACTTCCCAACGAAAGCGACCGGCGTGCCGTCTTCGAGAGCCTTCGCCTCACCGATGCGCCCGATTGCGGCAACCGCCGTGATGCCGTCCGAGACTCCTATCTCGCTCCAGCGTCCAACAGCATCCTGAGCCTTTACGAACACGTAGTAGGTCTGGCCGGCAACCAGCCCCGGCGCGGGGATGGCTATGTCGGCCTGCTGCTGCAGGCCGGCGGAGGTCCAGCCCACCACATCCTGCGTGCTGCTCGATGTGCCGACCGCGTACTGATACTCCACGATGTCGGAGGCAGAGGTGCTGGCCGTCCAGCGCGCCTGCAGTGTGCTGCCCACTGGCGTGTACTGCCCGGCATCCGACACGAACGGAGCCGTCGGCGCGTCGGCGCTGTAGATGAACGTGAAGATCGTCGTCCACTCATCAGCGTCGTTGCCCGCGCCGTCGCGAGCACGAACCCGCAGATAGTACGTACCGGTCGCGCTCACGCCCGCAGGGTCATACGCCGCGCTCGTAACG
>JBPOJE010000082.1:0-14930 GCA_052033935.1 Armatimonadota bacterium | reverse complement strand
ATCATGAACATCATGCTGGTGTCGGTCACCGAACGGACCCGGGAGATCGGCATCCGCAAGGCGATCGGGGCCAAGCGGCGCGATATCCGCTATCAGTTTCTAATCGAATCCATCACCCTCAGCCTTGTGGGCGGGCTGATCGGCATTGGCCTTGGCGTGGGCGTCTCGATGTGGATGGCGCTGCCGGCGGACAGGGGCGGGCTAGGGTTCCCGATGCTGCTGTCCACGCCGCCGATTGTTGTCGCGTTCGCGTTCTCGGCCCTTGTGGGCACCTTCTTCGGTATGTATCCCGCAGTGAAGGCATCCGCGCTCGATCCCATCGAAGCCCTGCGCTACGAGTGACGGGGGCCGGAGGCAGCAGCGGCGTAACCAGGATGTTCACTATGAAGATCCGGCATCTGCTGGCTGCGGTGCTTGTGTGCATCGCGGCGATATGTGCGCCTGCCTCCGCGCAGCGGCAGCTGCCCGACAAAGCGGGCCCCGAGGCGCTGCGGAAGTTCCACGAGCAGCACAGATACACATTTCTTCAGCTCCTGACGATGGCCACTGAGGGGCTGGTGGAGTGCGAACGCTGGAAGAGCACGGCAATCAGGGCGGACCAGGCAAAGAAAATCCTCAGCGTGATTCAGTCGCTCAAGGCGAAACCCAGGCTCTCTCAGGACCAGGCCAGGTCCTCGATCCGGGATCTGCACCGCGTGATGGATCACTCTCAGGCGGCCAGGATGGACCGCGCGGTCAGGGAAGCTGGTCAGCGCGTGATGCGGCTGCAGTCTGACGACGCCCGCCGTAAGCAGTCGGAGCAGCGGCCCTCCGGCTCACTCGCGGCTTTCGACCCCGCCAGAATGAAGAACTTCAATCCGTTCTGCCCATCCATGTCGAGCCCGCGCTATCAGAGCGACATTGACCGCAACTACAAGCTGGTCTCCTTTTTGCAGTCCCGCGCGCAGGGAAGGAGCGCCAGGCTCAGCCTCTCCGCGGCGGGGCCGCCTCTTTACTGGTAGCTGGCAGAGTGGCAGCGCCCCTGTTGCTACGGAGAGCCCACACAAAGGCGGCGCCGATGACGAAGATGTCCAGAGCAACGATGGCTGCAATCAGCCAGAGTGCCTGCGTATCGTTCAAAAAATCTCCGTCCCCTCCTCTCCCTGCTGCCTGGCGCGCCTCTCAGCCCTGGCGGCTTGAGGCCTCGCCGACAGCGCGAACCTGTTCCACGGTCTGGCCGAGCAGATAGGCAATCACTTCAACGGCCGAGTACGATGTCCGGCCTTCGGCGAGAATACGCTTGACGAACGAAGCGTCGTCCCCCAGCGTCACCAGCGGCAGCTCGCGCGAACCATCCTTGCGGACCTGCCCTAGCCCGATATTCGCCAGCAGCGAATTGCACAGGCACTTGCGGCCCACCGTGTCCTCGATCTTCCCGCCCTTCGCAAGGTACGAGGTCACAGGTTCGGCGAAGCACCGGTAGCCGATTGAGCCGTCTGGCTTCTTGTACGGACGCCGCAGATATCCCATGTCGCAGACGCGCTCGCGGGCCTCGTAAACCTCTCGCTCGGAGAGCGTGCTTTCGATCCGCGCAACCTTGAACGGGAAACCCGAAGATGACGCCAGCGGGTCGGTGAGCACCTCGAACCTGTCCTCCAGCACAAGCTGGATCAGATGCCGCCTCAGGTTCCCGGCTAGGCCGGACTCGCTGCACAGGGCGAACGCCGTCCCAACCTGCACGCCCACCGCCCCGAGTTCGATCGCCTCTTTCAGCTTTTCTGGGGAGCCGTACGACCCCGCCACCCAGAACGGCAGCCCGAGCGACCGCATCCTCTCGAAGTCCATCCGGTCGCGGGGGCCGTACACCGGCTCGCCTTTGTCGTTGAGGACCATCTTGCCACGGGGCGGAGCGTTGTGCCCTCCGGCCGTGGGACCTTCCACAACGAAGCCGTCAACCACACCTGACGACTTGGTGATCAGCATCTCGCCAAGCGTGGCCGACGAAATGATGGGAACAAAGAACGGCCGCCGGATATCGAGGCGCTTCCCGCCGGTGATGGCGCACGGGTCGAATGTGACCCGGAAATCGTCGGAAGGCTCGGACTGCTCCACGTGCACGCGCATAGAGGCGGGCAGCCCTTCGGCAAGCTGGTTGAGCACGCCCGGAATCTGCACGGGTATTCCCGCGCCCATGATCACGTAGTCCACGCCTGCGAGCATCGCGCCGTACAGCGACGCCAGGTGTGGGGTCTGAATCTTCTCGAGGTAGTTGATGCCGACCAGCCCGCTGTGCCCTTCGCGGGCCAGCCACACCTCGGCGTAGTTCGCGCAGACCGTCAACTCGACAAGCGCCGGATCGGCATGCAGCGACCAGGTGGGAATGCGACGATAGGGAACCCCCTCACCGATGCCGTCCGGGACATAGTAACGGCGCACAACCCGGGCGGCGACATCCGGGAAAGGAAAGCTCGCGAGGGCGCGCCGCATATGACCGCCCGGATCCCCCTCCTGCAGACGCCGGGCCACGATGCCGTCTATGACCGTGCCGGACACGACCCCGAGCTGTCCGTGCCGCGCCACGACATTCGCCAGGAACCAGCTGGACACGCCCGTGCCCATGCCTCCCTGCACGATCATGGGCTGGCGCGAGGAGACACCACCCTCGGAGGGTCTGGACTCGAAGGGATCAGCGAATGTCATGCGTTGGCAGGCTCGGTTTCAAGGTACAAGAGTATTATCCAGAGGCCCCTTCAGATGCAAGCGTCTGGGGAGCCTGATTCGGTACAAAACAAGGCCCGGCTGCGCGGGATGTCCCGGGCCGGGCGCTGATTGTAATACCGAAACAAGACGGCAGCGCGCCGCTTTATTCCTCTATCTGGATGGCCTCGGTGGGGCAGTTGGCGCAAGCATTGCGAACCTGCTCCTCGAGCTCTGGCGGAACGTCTTCGCACTTCACCACGGCCACATCACCATCAACCTCGAAAACGTCCGGGGCCTCGGCCTCGCAGACGCCCTCGCCAGCACACAATTCGGCTATAACTTTGACCTTCATTCGATATCTCCAAACTCACGTGTGTTGCGGCTTGTTAGACCGGCGCTATTGTAGCAGGAACACGCGCTGGACAGCCATAGTCATGGCTGAAATGCCCCATCATCTCAGGTCGCGGATTATCCGGCTGCGCCACCGCTCTTCCGCGCAGTCGAGCGTCCAGCGATACAGCGGGCGGTCTCCCGCGAACGCGAGCGACACTCCCTGGCTCGCGCGAAGATCGAACACCAGACCCTGGTACTGGGGGGCATCGGTCATGCTGTCCAGTTCGAGGTTGACCCACCCCTGCGCCCCGGCGGGCACGGACTTGCGGCAGTATCCCGCCAGCGCTCCGTCCGAAGCTCCGATAACGGACAGCGTGAGCGTCGCGGGCGCATCTGAACTGTTCCTCACCTTCACGCCGAGCCTCGTTCCCCAGGGCATGTCCGGATCGGCCCCGGCCTTCCAGACGGCACGGCAACCCGCCTTCCATTCCGTGGCGGTTGCGTCTTCGGGGTCGCCGCAGACGAGCGACTCGGGGAGGCGCGACGTGAACCCGTTGAAGTACTCGTCGCAGCGCCCGGGCGGCTGGATACCCTGCCAGTTGTAGCTGTTGAGCATGTCCGCGCCCATCGCATACAGAGCAAGCGCCATGCCAATATGCTGGCTGATGGGGCGGCCGTCACCCTCCTCGCGGTTGACGCATGCCCATGGCCCCCATTCGCGCAGCCGCCGGAGCTTGTCCATGTTCGTGTCCCAGAGTATCTCAACACCAGTGGGACGCGGCGGAGCAACGGCGGCCTCCATCGCCGGCCGGGCGCGCCCGGAATCCTTCATCGGGAAGTGGTCCTCCAGTAGAGCGTGCGTATAAACAGGAACAGAACCCGTGTGCGCGGCGATCCAGCCCGAAGTGGCCGCCAGATAGCGGTTCAGGTTGCCGAACAGCCACAGCCGCTCGGTCATGTCCAGCCCATCCTCTGGGTCGAGGGTGACGCCGTCTTTCGCCGCGTCCGCCACCGTCCCCGGATTGAAGTCGGCCAGCAGGTCTTCACGCTTCACCGGGTAGTTGCCGTCGGGGAACATCCCCGCCCAGTACATCGGCTCGTTTTCGGTGATATACGCAATTGCGCTGCCGCCGAGCTTACCGAGCAGATACGGCATAATGTCGTCGAGCCGCTGCCTGCGCATCGCGTTCAGTTCGGCGCTGTTCATAGTCGCCCAGGGGGTGTTGCTCCAGACGTTGGGGGTCGTCAGGCCGTATTCAATGCGCCACCGGTCGCCCAGCAGGTCCTTGATCCCCTGCCCCTCGTCGTAGTTGTCGGTCTTCGAATAGCACACCTGCTGGAAGTCCAGCCGTTCGCGTATCTCCGAGGGCGTCCCGGCCCACCACGATATGGGGATCGGGACGGCGGGCCAGCCTGTTTCCGCGACGGCATCGGCGAAGCCATCAATGCGCTTCTTGAGCTCCTCGCGGTTAGCGATGGCGAAGGGCACTTCGCTCGATATCGCCCGCGTGACTCCCGGAGCCGCCCGGAAGTCCTTGATCCGCTTGAGATCGGGGTGGCCCGCGCGAGCGCCGTTTATCAGGAACGCAAGCACGAAATCAGAGTCGCCGAACGGCTGACGGATGGCGTCGAGATAGCCGGGAAGCACGAGCGCGGACTCGATGAAGAGCTTTTCGCGGGCCGTATTGCGTATGGCCAGCCGCTGGGTGCGCCGCGAATAGATTGCGCGGTCGTCTATCCGCACGAACTGCGAGCGGCGGCCCACCCCCTCCGTGCGCAGTTCACGCCTGCCGCACACCTTACCGTTGACTTCCACCGAGTAGGCGATGGTGTGTCCGGGCAGGTCGTCGGGCACAACCGTCCGCAACAGAAGAGCGTACGGCTTTCCGGGGGAGCGGAACTCGGCCGAGGCGGTCTCACCGGGAGCGAACCACCTGCCTCTGAAGCTGAGGTCGAGGCTTCCCACCCGGTCCCTGACCGTGACGTTGCCGAAACTGACCGTCGCGGCGGCTCTGAGAGTCGCCCTACGGGCAGGGACAGTGGCGAGCGCGAGAGCCGCGAGAACAAGGACGCATCGCGCGGGAAACAGCGTATCCATCATGCCACTCCGATTATGCGCCGGCGCCGCAAAGTCCTTGCCGCGCCGCTTGCGCCAGCGCTGCGGAAACAGCTTTGCGTAAGGGGGCAGGAGGCTGTGAGGCTGCTGGCGAACCCACAGGGGAGGAGCCTGCCGCCGGCGGGCGCCAGCCAACCAGACAGGGGAAACACGTCTAATGTACGCATCAGTCAGAGACGGAATCGTATTGCACGGATGGCCGACTATCCTGGAGGGGCTCGAAGCGCTTCGGATGGAGGCGGTCGAACTTGAGGTCAGGCGGGATATGTCGGTGCTGTATCTCGAGCCTCAGGACGGACGGACTCACGCCATTCTCGACAGCGAGAAGGCTATTGAGGCTTTCGCGGAGCATCTTGCGGCGCACGGTGTGCGCGCAAGCGCATTTATGCTCGGCAACGACTTCAACCGCGAAGACTCGGACGCCGAGGTGGAATGGGTCATCAAGGTCGTGAACGCGGCAGCGGCGCTCGCAATCCCGGCCGTGCGCATTGACGCGGTCATGACCGGAGAGCACGAGATACCGCTCGACGCGCGCGTCGAGCACTTCGCGGACTGCATGAAGCGCGTGCTCGACAAGACGGACTATCACATCGTCGAGATGGGCATCGAAAACCACGGATTCCAGGGTAACGACCCGGACTTTCTGGACCGCGTGCTGGACTTGGTGGGGTCGGACAGGCTGGGGCTGACGCTGGACACGGGCAACTTCTACTGGGCGGGACATCCGCTCTCTCGCGTGTACCAGATCATCGAGCATTTCGCCCCGCGCACGAAACACACCCACGCGAAGAACATTAACTATCCCGAGGAGTGCCGCGAGACACAGCGCGAGCTGGGATGGGAGTACGGCACGTATGTTTCACCCCTGCCGGACGGCGATGTGGACCATTCTCGGGTGGTAAAGATACTCCGGGCGGCGGGATACGCGGGCGATCTCTGCCTGGAAGACGAGTCGCTCGGGAATTTCCCCAAAGAGGAATGGCAGGACGTGCTCAAGAGGGACGCCGAGCACTTCCGCGAGATTCTGGACGATACCGCTCCCTAGCGACAGACTGCGACTTCATCCGGGCGCCGCGTCCTTCGGCGCGGCGCCCATTCTTCAGAACGCTGCGCTGTAAACCACCGCTCCGCTGAACTCGAGGCGCAGGCGCAGGAACACGTCGCACAGTTCGGCCTGCAGCCAGCCGCGAATGTCGGCGTCTATCGTGATGACAGACTCCCGCAAAACGGTCTAGAAGAGCTTCTCGATCCTGTCGAGAGAGCTGTTCAGCGTGGGCGGGTTCGTCGTCTGGTCAATCACCCCGCGGGCCTTCGCCAGGTCGCCGGTCTGTAGCGTGTGGCCAATCGCCCGCACCATCACCTTCCTCGGCGAACCGTCGTCCAGCAAGAAAGACCCCGCATCGAGCACCGTCACCCTGCCCATCACTGTGAACAGGAAGTTCTGCCACGCCTCGTCGATAATCGTCTCCGCCGTGGCGGAGTTCCGGATGATTACCGATGGGACGGTCCGGTACGACCCTTCGGAGTTCGTCACCGAGTTGCCGTCCGTATCCGTCGCCACCACCTCCAGCGGGTGCGCTCCGAGCTCGGAATCAACGTCAACGAAGCCCTCCCAGTAGCCACCGCCAGTGCTGACGAGCGGCTCGCCCCCGGCCGTGACGGACGCAACTCCGTAGTCATCGGTGGCGTGCACGCTCACCTGCACCGCTTCGTCCGTCGCGCACATCAGTGGAGCAATCTCAACCGAATCAATGACCGGCGGCGTGTCGTCATTGCGGATGGAGCATACCCCCTCACCATCGTCAATGATGGTGGCGTTGACCGGGTTGGACAGGACGAGCGCGAAGATCTCGTTTGGCTCCTCGACGCGGTCGCCGTAGATCGCCACGGGGACGGTCACCTGTGTGATGCTGCCGCCGAGGATGAGCTGCCCGTTGATGCCGCCGTAGTCGCTGCCCGCCAGAGCGGTGATGTCCCGGGTAGCATAGCTGACTCGAACCTCCAGATCCGTGGGCGCGGAGAGAGACACAACGAAGTTGGCGTAAGTGACGTCCGAATGCCCCTCCGCCACCGTTATGTCCTCGATGACAAGCGCGGGATCGCCCACCTGCGTCACCGTCGTGCTCGCATTGTTGTCCGGGACGGGATCGGGGTCAGCGCTCGTGACGCTGGCGGTGTTCGTCAGCGGCGCCTTCACAGTCGGCTTCACGACGATGGTAAGGCGCGCCTGCGCCCCCGCCTCGACAGTGCCCATATCGCACGTAACAGTCCCGTCCGAGAAGACGGCGGTTCCCTGGCTCGGCGTCGCGACCACGAACTCGGTGTTCGCCGGGAGCGGATCGGTGACCACCACGTGTGTAGCCTGAGACGGTCCGAGGTTGGTGACCGTGAGAGTATAGGTCAGCTTGCTGCCGTTCGTGATGGGGTCGGGGCCGGCCGACTTGGCGAGGGCGAGGTCCGCAAGCCTGCAGCACATCTGCGTGCCCGTGGTAATCGAGAGGCTCCACCCCCCGGAGATTACGCCGCCGGTTCCGAGGGCGTCGTCGAACGCGTAGAGACTCCAAAGGCCATTCGGGTCCAGCCCGCTGAACGCCGACAGAGTCGCCCCGTAGGGCTGCAGCGGCGCGGGCGGAGGGAAGCTGTCGGCGGGCGTGTAGTTCGCGGGCTTGTAGGAACCGTTGACTATAGCAGCGCTGTCGGGCAAGGGAGCCGCCGCGTTGTCGTCAAATGTGATGGTGGTGTTGATCAGGTCGTGAGACCCGCCGCAATCCGACATCAGCATAACAGTTTGTCCCGACGGTCCCACAAGAAGGATATCAAGGTCGTCGGGGTACAGGTGGTTTACCGCATTGAGCGTCACCGTCATCCGGCTGATAGTCCCCGGCATGCCCGATACTTCGATGGTGGACGGATACGGATCCGCCTTCCCGTTCGTTGGAATCGTAATCGCCGCTTCCGAGGCAAAGACGCTTGCCACGCCGGCGGGCCCCAGAACGAAGCTGAACGTCGCGTTTCCGAGGTCTTTCTCGCCGTCCACGAGCTTCAGGATGGCGGCAAAGCTGGAGCCGCAGGTTCCCTTTGCGGTGAACGAGAACGGCTTCGTTCCCGTGCCGCCATCCGCGTCGAGCACGCCATACTCCTGCGCAACGCCCGGGTTGCTGACGCCCGCGGAAGGAAGCAGAGTCGCGACGAGGTTCTCCGTGGCGGTGGGGCCGATGTTCTTGAGAGTCAGCTCAACCGTCACCCGCTCATCGGGGTCTATCGCTTGGTTCTCCGTAACACAACTCTCCGTCAGTATTCGGGTGTCCTCCCCGATGATAACCGGCTGGGTCGAGTCGTTGTCTATGATCGTGCAACGCCCCTGATGACCCGTCAGAACCCCTCCCACCGGGTTCGAAAGGTGGACGAAGAAATGCTCGTTCTCCTCCTCCAGCGTGTCACCGATGATGGTGATGGTGATGAGAGCGGTGTCCGAGTTCGGCGGGAACGTTACGGAGCCCTCCGCCGCCCGGTAGTCCTGTCCCGCCGTTGCCGTTCCGTCCGCCGTCCTGTAGGCGACCGTTACCGGCGTCTGTGCGCGGGCGGAGAGGTGCACGGTGGACACCACGCTGCTCGTGCCCGAATCCCCCTCGATCGCCGATGTATCGTCAATGTAGATGGAAGGAACGACTATGAAGTCTGTTTCGCTTACGGCGGTTCCGCCCGGAGTGATGACGGTGATGGGACCGGTGGTCGCCCCCGCCGGAACCCGCGCGCTGATGTGCGACGCCGAGTCTACCACGGCTGTCGGGTCAGGGACTCCGTTGAACTCCACCGAAGTCGCCCCGAAGAAACTGCTGCCGTTGATATCCACGCTTGTGCCCACGGCGCCCATCTCCGGGAAGAAGTCAAGAATCGAGGGCGTCGCGGACTGGATGCGGAACCTCAAATGCCCACCCTGCGCGTGGTAACCGCCCGCAAGGAAGAAGTAGGTCATGCCAGCGTAAACATTCAGCATTACGCGGGCAGCCCCCTCGCCTCCGCCGGAATCGTCATCGCAGGCGACCTGCGCCAGGCTCCCGCAGTCCCCGGCAAAGACCGCCAGCCCGGTGTCGAAGTCGGAGCCCATCGTGTCGGCCGTGATAAGGCCGTTGGCGTCCGCTTGGTACGAGAACCAGACGCCCTTGCCGAACGCCGGCACGCAGGGCACGGAGGGGTCACCGGTGGATGTGGCCGAGCGCGTGTTCACGGTTATCACGGCAGGGAGCGTTTCGATCACCCGCGCCCCAGCGCACTCGTCATTATCCGGCTTCGGCTGAGGCCCGGGAATCCTCCCCCACCAGGTGCCCCAGCGATCCACACCCTCAAGCGGCTCGTCGGCGTACTGCTGAATCGTCCAGAAGTCCACGTCGTTGATGGGGTCCACCATTGTCGTGCTGTAGTCGCCCCAGCGGTTGGACAGCCCGCCATAAACCTTGTAGTACGGCGCCAGGCCTTCTTTGAGCATGGCCGCGGAGCGCAGCGTCCCCGGCGTGTCGGCTGACTCGCGGAACGAGTAGCCAGCGCTCGCGTAGCGGGTCTCCGAGAAGCGGGAGTAGCCGATGAGCACGTCTTGGTTCCGGTTGACGGCAATGCTCGGATAGGCGAAGAACTCCGCGCCGCCGGGGTCGTCAATGAGCCCCCTCTGCAGAACAGCCCCGTCAAGCCCGATCTGCCACCACTGCACCGAGCTTCGGCTGGACTCGCCCTGCGGAAGGAACACGGTGTGGCAGGTCCACAGGCTCCCGTCGCGGTACACCAGGTTCGTCAGGCGCGCGTCGCCCGTGTTGATTCCCATCTCCGAGTCTGACTGCGGGGCGCAGTCCTGGCCGGTTGCCGAAACGAAGTCCCAGCCGAGCGGGCCTGTGGGGTATGCGATGCCCCGGTTGAAGACCTCCTGGCCGACAGGCCCGGTGATGCTGCTGAGCCGGAGCTGCCCGCTGGCGCTCTCGGAGTACTCCTCCATCAGATAAGCCGTGTCCACGGAGCCGTCGTAAGTCAGGGCGGGCGCCTGCGTGAAGCCGGTATCGTCGCGGAACAGGCTGTAAAGCCCCGGCCCACCGGCGTACAGATCGGCCTTGTCGAAGACGTAGATGTTGCTGTACATCGCACCGGTTCCGGCAATCGGGAACATGTTGACCTGGACGATAATCCAGCCTTTCGTGAAACCGATGCTCGGAGCGTCGGCGAAATGGGTATCGTGCGCATCCGCGTCAATAAGGTAGCGGTTCCAAGCTCCAGTGGCGTCGCCCGTCTGAGACACCGCTACGAGCAGGGCGGAGTCGGCGCGCACGGGGTTCGCGGCGCACGTGAAGATGAAGCGCCCTCCGTATGGATCGTAAACGGTCCTCGGGCAGTACGGGTCGGGGTTCGTGCCGTTGAGACCAGCCCAGAACAGGCTGAGGGGCATCCTCGAAATCTCCACCCCCGTGCGATACTGCAGCAGAATCTCGCTGTTCAGGGCCGCCATCAGATGGTTTGGCCCGGCCGCTCCATTGCTGTCGGGCGGGATGACAGTCTGGTTGTCTCCCAGCGCCGCGAAGCTGGCGAGCGGCTCGGGCGAGGGTCCGGAGGCCGCCAGCGTGGCCTGATGCTTCGCATCCAGCGTCCCGCCGGCAACCGCCTTCGCGGCAGCGTGGGCGCGCGGGGGGGCCAGAGGAAGTGGGGCGGCCTTCGGCTGCGTCACGGACGCGAGTTTCCCGCCGCCGATATGCTGCAGGGCGTTGAGTGTGGTGGAATCGTGGGCTGTTGCTCGCCCCGGCGCTGGCTGCAGGACATCGGCGGCAATGGCCGGGCCACAGGCCAACGTGGACGCCGCTGCCGCAAGTAAGGCCCACACCCGGACGGGACGTCGTGCGCCCCCTCTGATAGCTGCTGGATTCAAAGATATTCGCTCCCGGATTGCTGCACGCTTCGGCCTCCGAAGGCGCCTGACCACCGTTGATGCTGAACGCTGGAGGGGAAGATACCCCGCCCGGCGGGCTTCTCCCACGCCCTCAGTGTACAATCGTGGCCGCCCGGAGTCAATGGCGGGTTTGCACGTGATTCTCCCGGGCCTCTGGACCGGGCGGCAACGGGGAAATATAAAAAGTATAGAAAAACTTCCTATAGACCTCTTGACCGGATGGCCGTGCAGGCGTATGCTAAGTGCCACTAGTTGTGTTCTGGCCCCGCATGGGGCATACTGCGCGGAAGCCCTAAGTGGCTACCCCCGCGCGGAAAGGAGCCAGCAGTTGAAGTCGAAGACGTGTTTTTTCGTGACAATGGCCGCAGCGCTGGCGGCTGTTCTGAGTTGTGGATCTGCATTCAGCCAGGACGACCCCGCCCTGCTGACACAGGCCACCGCGCTTCTGGACGCGGGCCGCTACGCGGACGCACTTCCCCTCTTCCGGGTGCTCTCCGATTCCTCCAACGACAGCGTCGCCCGGGATGCGATGCTGGGACGCGCGCGGTGCGTGTACAAGATTGGGCAGGACTACAGGGCCGCTCGCGACCTGTACCTGCAGGTCGCGGAGCGGTGGCCAGGGACACCAGCCGCAGGTGCCGGGGTGCGTTTTGCGGGCTACGCATGCCTGAAGTTCGACAGGGCTGAAGCAACCTCGCTTTTTGAGCGGGCAGCAGCGGAATTCCCCGGGACAGAGGACTCGACGGATTCGAAGCTGCGCCTCGGCTATCTTGCCACGCTCGATGGCGATCTGCAGAAGGCAGAGATGCGTTTTTGGGAGGCTGCAAACGATCCGGCGCAGCCCCTAGAGCGCAAGGCAACGGCTTACACCCAGTATGGATATGCCGCCATCATGCGTTATTTCAAGGCTGCGGACGCGGACGAACCGGATGCGGCGGCCAATCTGGTCAGGGCACGCGAGCGGCTGAGCGCTGCTGCTGTGTGGCTCCGCGATCAGCCGGGCATGCAGACGGGCGCGACGTTCTGTCAGGTCGGCGTCGCGGAGAGCTACTACTGGGCCCGCCAGTTGCCGGAGGCGGAAGCTGCTTACCGGGAAGCGCTTGCGGCGTGCGGCGAAGGTCCGCCGGCGCTCGAGATGCTGGCCAGACATGGGCTGGCGGCGGCGTTGTTTCTTCAGAATCGGCAGGCGGAGGCGTTGCCGGAGCTGCGGCGCACGCTGGAGCTTGCCGCGACAAAACCCGAAGCGGCCCTTTCCATACCGGTCAGCTTCATTCGATTTGACGCCGGGGTGCTGAACGCCATGATCCTCTGGCGCACAGGCAGCCGTGCGGAAGCACTTGCAGCAATCGCTCCATTCGCTGACGAAGCCCAAGCTACTCCCTTTAAGCAGAAGCCGATGTCATCGCTAGGCGCGCAGGCTCTGGTGTGGAAGGGGCGGATACTCAGGTCGCTCGGTATGGAGGAGCAGGCCCGGGCGACTGCCGCGCTTGTCGCAGCCCTCTACCCTCACGAGCCGGACCACGTCCGGCTGGCCGGCAAGCTTCTGAGTACGCCCAGCAACTAGCACCACATGGAGCGAAGAGGAGATCCAAGATGAAGTTCAGAAATCGGAAGACCACTAGTACGATTGCAGCGCTTGCGGTCTTGGGCGCCGTCTTCCTCGGTCCGCCGAGCGCGGATGGTGGTGTCCCATGTCCGGCTTGCCCGCCCTGCGACGAGCCTGGGATAGAACTAAGGGTAGAGGTATCAAAGACCAGCCTGTGCGTTGGCGAGGTGTTGCAGGTGAGCGCCGAGGCTACGGACAGCGACTGGACCGGCAAGTGGGTCAATGAGGAATGCGAACTTGTTGGCGATGGCACAACTACCAGTGTCACTTTTGGGGGTCCCACAAGCTGGCAGGCACCCGGCACATACGTAGTGAACGTTCGAGTTGACGCCGACGACGCCGCGGCTACCGTCAACGATGCCGAAGCGTCGTGGGAAGAGACTGTAAGCGTGACTGTCCACAGCGACGACTGCTGCACGGCGCCACGCAGGCCGCGCGATGCCGGTGGCCCTGGCGACGACGGCGAGGACGACGACGACTGCGATACTTGCACGGGGCTTCAGTCCGTTTCGCGTAGGAACGCTGACGTAGCCACCGATACGCGAGACGGGAGCACATTCATCCCACTGTGCCGCGAGTGCAAAGACGACGGCGAGCTTGGGGCTGCCATGCCCTGCCCGGAGCCGGAGGAACCGATCAAGCCCAGCGGCTACAAGAACGTCGGCTGCGACGGGAGCGAGTGCTGGGTATACCCGGACGGCACCTGCGTGAGCGCGAACAGCCCGGTTTCGTTCAACGGCGTGGAGATGCCCGGGTGGGCGTGGGATGCACAGACGCGCACGCTGACGCGGGCTGATGGCTCGGGCCAGGAGTTCAACGACAACGGCACTTTGAAGCGGATGTGGGGCGCCAGCGGCCTGCGAGAGACAGTGTTCTCATACGACAGTGTGTTTCAGGACCACGTGACCCAGGTCCGCGACTCGTACGGGCGAGTGTGGAGCTACGGGGTCGACGGTGGCGAGCCCGGGCCGACGGAGGTGATTGCGCCCGGGGGGACCCGCAAGACGGCGTTCACCTACGTCGCAGTGGGTTCGAACGGGAGCGGTCAGATATCCGAGATACGCAAGTACGACCTGGTTGGGGGCAACTGGCTCCTCAGGCGCACTACGGCGTACTCGTACAACGACTACGATCAGATAACCGGCGTAACCACCACGCAGCACGACGACAACGGCGGCACGGCCGACGAGCAGACCACCGCCATTACCTACTACAGCACCCCGCAGGCTGGCCGGGCCAGGCCGGTCCACACCATCGTCAATGCGGATGCCGGTATCCACCGGGTCTATTCGTACGGCACAGAGAGCATAGCGAACGAGACTTCGGGGAACTCCACCTATGGTGTGACGGTCGTGCGCAGGCGTGCAACCGCTGGCGGGAACGATGACGACACGGCGGACCGGGTGACGAAGTACTACTACTACCGGCCGACTCAGGCAGAAGACCCGGTCTGGGAGGGGCAGGACACATATCTGTTCCGCAAAGAGCGCCTGGCGTACAACGGCAGCGGCTTGGCAGCAGTCCAGACGACCACCTACAAGCGCTATGGCTTCCTGGGGAGGTTTGACACGCAGGTTCCTGAGCAGGCCAACGCCAAAGGGCAGGTGTGGCGTCTTGAGGATAAGGATGGCAACGGCAACACCTACGCGTACAACGCCGACAACGGCAGGATCAGCACCGTGACTCTGGCCGATGGCGTCGGCACCATCGAGTACTACTACAAAGTCATCGGCAGCACGGTCACCCCGTTTGTCGAGCGAATCAAGGACGCACGGGGGAAATGGACGAAGTACGAGCGGGACAGCACGTATCCGGCCCTCGTGACTGCTGTGTATGCCAGCGACACAGATAGCTACGGGAGCCCCTATCAGCAGAGCGCCTACTTCCTCCCCGGCCAGAGCGGGATCGCTGAAGAGCTGTATGGCCTCGTCAGCACGTCCACGGTGCCCGACATCGAGGGCACGGACGATATGGTGACGAGCTATGCCTACGACGATGAGGTCGGCAGCGTTACTTACTACAGGCCCGGCCCAACGCGAACCACCACTCTGTGGAGGAACGGCTCCTCCTACGAAGATGCCACGGTAACGAACAGCTACCTGCCGGACGGGCGCTTGAGCTGGACGACGGCCGCGCTCGGTAACCGGACGGATTACGAGTACGACAGCCACGGCAGGCTTACCTGCGTGTTTCAGCCGGTGGACAGCACGCAGGCGGGCACCGCCTCGGGTGTGAGCGGCGCGACCCTGTCGGATTCCACGAAGTCCTGGCTG
>JBPOJE010000039.1:0-11699 GCA_052033935.1 Armatimonadota bacterium | reverse complement strand
TGCCGCGCGTTCGAGCCTGCCGCTGCCGGATATCTCGACCTGGCCCGAGGCCGTTCCCGTGGCCTCCAGCGTGACGTTCTCCTCCGAGAGCGTCACTGCGTCCGCGCCTTCGTAGCTAATGATGTAGCTGACCGGCTCTTCCCCTGCCACCGCCCGCGAAGGCTCGCTCACGGTCACCTTCGGGGCGATGTTGTCCACCACGAACGGTACGCCCGCTCCGGACTCGGGCGCCAGGTTCCCCGCGTTATCCGAGGCGGTTCCCGGAGCGATATACACCGCCAGCGTTCCGTTGCCTGTGATGCCGGAGATGGTGATCGTCCTCACAGCCGTGCCCGTTCCCGAGACTGCAACCGTACCCGTGGCGGTCCCGGTCTTCACTAGCGTGATGTCCGCGGCGGTGAGGTTGACAGCGGTCGCGCCGCCGTATATCGCTGTGTAGGTTACCGGCCCGGTGTTCGTGTAGCCCGCCGACGGCGCGTCCAGAACAAGCGTGGGTGCCACGCTGTCCGCACTGAAGGCGGCGCTGACGGCGCTGGCGGCGTTGGGGTTGCCCGCCGCGTCTGAGGCCGCTCCCGCCGGAACCGAAATCCGCAGCGTGCCCTCGCCCGTCAGGCTGCTCAGCATCACGGTGTAGGGCCCGGCGCCCGTGCCAGAAATCGTCACGACTCCCACTTCGGCTGTGCCCGTTCTGCTGACGGTCACATCGCTGCTCGCGTTGAAACCCGTAACCGGCTCGGTGAACATCACCGTGTAGCTGACAGGCCCGCGCTTCGTTGCCGTCACGGACGGCGCGCTGATGGAGGAAACGCGCGGCGCGGTGTTGTCCACGATAACCGGGGTGCTGGGACCGGCCGCCCTGCTGGCGCGGTTTTCGCTGTCCACCGCCGTGCCAGCGCGGATGCCGACAGCTATGGCGCCACTGCCGCTGAGACCGGTCAGAACTATCTGCCTGTAAACGTTCCCCGAACCCGTCACCGACACCGCCGCGTTCGCCGTGCCGGTTCTGGTGAGCACGACATCGGAAGGCTTGAGCGTGATGCTCGCTGCGCCGCCGTAGGTGACCGTGAACGTCACCGGCCCGGCGCTCGATGAGGCGGGAGAGGGCGGCCCGATGGAGTTGAACGGCTCAGTGGCAGCCACCGGCTGGATGCGGGCCGCGTCCGTGACGGTTAGCTCCGGTTCCAGGAGTGCCCCGTTCTGCCGCAGGCCGATAATGCCCGTTACGCGCACCATGCCGCCCGCCGGCGGGGTGCTGCTTCCGGTGGACACCCGTACGCCCGATGCCGCCGGCTCGCTGCCGTCGCGCATATAGAAATACTGGTCGTTCGAGTCGGCGGTGCTGATGTATGTGATTGCGCCCACCGCCGTCACCATCAGCCCGACGTTGTAGAGCGAGTGTCCGTTGGTGATGCCCGGAGTGGCGGCGTTGAAGCTCTTGCCGCCCACATTGCCCAGGTTGATCCACGGCGCGAGCGGAAGCTCCGCCGAACTCACGATCTCCACCACGTCCGCCGCGAACACGCGCTGGCCGCCGCTGATTGTGAGCGCTCCCGCGATGTTCACAACATCGCCGGCCTCAACGGGGACGTCAGAGATGACCTTGACGGCGGCGGAGCGGTCGGCCTCCTGAATCCAGAACTGCCCGGGCACGCTGTCGGTGACGACCTTGTTAAGAAGCGTGATGCCCGCGCCATCCGCCTCCTGCCATGCCATGCCGATCCGCTCAACCGGAAGGGCAACCGCGATGCCGTCGCTTGCGGATACGGCGGACTGGTGGCCCAGAATGTCAACCGCGCGAACGAGCAGATAGTAGGTCTGCCCAGGTACCAGCGACAGCCCGGATACAGAGGCGCTCAGGTTGAGGCCCGCGCTTGTCCAGTCCCGGACATTTGGAATTGCCGGGCTGGTGCCTATCCCGTACTCATATCCCGCAAGCCCCACTCCCGTCCCGTCCGAGCTGGGGGTCCACGAGCCTCTCAGCACGGACGTCGAGAAGGTGTAACGCCCTTCGTCAGATACCGTCACCGGCGCCGGGGCCATGTTGTCAACAAGCACAACCGCTGTCGGCCCGATTCCGGCGGTGGTGTTGCCCGCGCTGTCTTGGGCGGTTCCTGGCCGAAGCTGAAGCGCGAGGTCGCCGTTTCCATTGACGTCCGCGACGGTGATCGTGCGGCTGGTGACGCCGCTGCCTGTTACCTGAATGCTGGCCGTCACGTTTCCGGATGTGATCAGCCTGACATCGGAGGGTGCCAGCAACACCACGCTGGCGTCCGTAAATGTCACCGTGTAAGTGACCGGGCCACGCGCCGTTCGCTGCACTGATGGAGCGCTGAGAGAGATTCCGGGCGCGAGTGTGTCCACGGTCAGTGCCTGGCTGGGTCCCGCCGCCGGTGCGGTGTGCCCCAGCGTGTCGGAGGCTGTCCCGGCGGCAATCGAGATTGCTAGCGTCCCGTTCCCCGTCAGGCCAGTCAGACGCACCGTCCGCGATGCCTTGCCGCTGCCCGTAACGCTTACCGTTCCGGTTGCTGTGCCCGTCCGGTGCAGCGTTATGTCATCCGCCGCCAGCGAAACGCTGTCGGCGCCAGTGTAGTTCACCGTGAAGCTCGCCCCATCATAGCCCGCAATGGCGGGCGAAGGCGCGCCTATGCTAACCCCCGGAGCCGTGTTGTCAACAGTCACCGGACTGGCAGGACCGGATGCCGGACTCGGGTTGCCGCCCCGGCCCGACGCCGCGCCAGCCGCGATCGAGATGCTGAGCGTTCCGTCGCCCGTGATCCCCGATATCGTCACCAGGCGATCCGTGAGGCCGCTGCCCGACACGCTCACCACCCCGTTTGCCGTCCCGGTCTTGTGCAGGGTCACATGCGAGGCGTTCATCGTCACCAAGGCGGCGTCCGTGAAATGCACTCCGTACGTCACCGGGCCCGACGCTGTCAGCGACGCAGAAGGAGGACCGATCGCCACCGACAGAATGCTGTTGTCCACCGTGAACGCCACGCTGGGGCCGGCGGCAAGCGCCGTGTTGCCCACCGCGTCAATGGCTGTCCCCGCCGCAAGCGAGATGCCGAGAGTCCCGTTGCCGGTGATGCCGTTCACCGTCACCGTCCGCGACAGCCCTCCCGTGCCGCTCACGACAACAAGGCCGTCCGCGGTGCCCGTCTTGTTCAGCGTCACATTCGCCGCCGTGAGTGAAATCCCGGCAGCTCCGCCGTAAGTCACCGTGTAAGTCACCGGGCCCGCGCCGGTCACCGACGAAGAGGGAGGTCCGATTGTGATCGTTGGCGGCGTGTTGTCCGCCAGGAAGCTCGCGCTCGGCCCAACCGCCGCGCTCCGGTTCCCAGCCGCGTCCGACGCGCTCTCGGCGGCAATGCTGATGCTGAGCTCGCCATCGCCCGTCACGCCGCTTACCGTCACCGTCCGCGTCGTGCCTGTGCCCGATACTCCCACCGTGCCGTTCGCCGTGCCCATCTTGTGCAGCGTCACCAGCGACGGCGTCAGCGTCACCGTCTCCGCGCCCGCGTACGTGACCGTGTACGTCACGGGACCGGAACGTGTGGCAGGCTCCGACGGTGCCCCGATCGAGACCGTCGGGGCTGTGTTGTCCACCAGGAACGAATCCTGCGCAACCCCAACGCCGTTCGTCAGACCCACCAGATCGGCACAGGCTCCCTCCTTGACCGCAATCCCGATGCTCCCGTCACCCGTGACCTGGCCCAGCGTCACCGTGTACGGACCCGCCGAAGGACCGCTTCCGTCCACGCTGATCCCAACGCTCCCAACTTGCGCCGTACCCGACGCCGATATCTGAATGTCCTCCGCCGAGTCGAAGCCCGTCACCGCCTCCGTGAACATCACCGTGTAGCTCACCGGCCCCGTGTTCGTCAGAGAAACCGACGGACCCGCTATCGAGCGCACCGACGGCGCTGTGTTGTCCACCACCACCGCCGAACCTGGACCTGCCGCCTCGGACAGGTTCCCCAGAACGTCCTGCGCCGCGCCCGCGGCTATCGAGATGCTCAGTGTCCCGTCGCCGCTGATCCCGTCAATCGTCACCGTTCGCGACAGAAGGCCGGAGCCAGAAACGCTTACCGTCCCCGCCGCAGTGCCCGTCGCGTTCAGCGTCACATGCTCCGCCGTCAGATTCACAGATGCCGCGTCCACGAAGCTGACAGGGTAGCTCACAGGACCGTTGCGCGTCGCCGCCAAGGACGGCACCCCAATCGTCACCTGAGCCGCCGTGTTGTCCACCGTCACCGTGCCGCTCGGACCCGCCGCCGGAGCGTAGTTCCCCAACCCATCGTGCGCCGTGCCCACCGCAATCCGAATCCGAAGCTCGCCGTCTCCGGAGATGTTGCGCAGCGTCACGGTGCGATACGTCGGCCCCGAGCCGGACACCGTTACCGTCGCGACCGCGGAACCTGTCGCCTCCAGCGTGATGTCCGCCGGAGATAGCGTCACCTCATACGCCCCGTTGTAGGTGACCGTGTAGCTGACGTCCTGCGTGCTGGTGGCGGTAAGCGACGGCGCGCCGATAGCAATCTGCGGGGCCGTTCCGCCGGACTGAGGCGCAGCCGTAATCTTGAACGTCGTGAGCGAGTGCGCGGGGAACGTATAGTTGAAGCTCGGGTCGTACAACGCGTTGGTGATGTTGCGATAGACGTTGCGCTTCGTCGTGTAGTCGTCAACATCCAGCGAGTTGTGCTCCCATATCTCCGCATGAAGTCGCGTCTGCCCGGGCTTCAGGAACCCGGCCAGGTTCACAGCCGACGTGATCGGGTTGGACCTGTCCTTGTTGATGACCCAGAGATAGGCCGTCTGCCCGTCCTCGCTCAGGCTCGCCATACCGGTGAGTTTCGGGATGTTCAGCAGGCTCGGAGTCTGTCCCTGATATCCATCCCAGTCAAGCGTGGGCGCACCGGTGAACTTCGACGGTATCAGCTTCGTTCCGAAGTGGTGGTTGAACGCCGAGAACACATACCACACCGGGTTGGGGGTCACGTTGTCGTTCTGCACCAGCCCCCAGCGATCGTCCTGCATCAGCCAGTGGCAGGCGACGCTCAGAAGGTCGCGGTTGAGAAGGAATATGCGTAAGCTGTCGGCGGTCGCGAGGGCTGCTTTCCACGTGCGGACATGCTCCATGTTGATCCAGCCATATGTGGGGTTGTTCGACCAGTAGTAGTTGACGTTCCACTCGTTGAGCTGAATCTTGATAAGGTCCGTCCGATCGGGGTTCGTCTGCTTCTGGATCATCCGGTAAACGCCGAGGCCGTCGTCGAAGGCCTTGGCCGCCGCCATTGTCTCGTTGTACAGCCGGACGATGTCCGGCTGCGATGGGCTGTAAGGGTAATACTGGTGGAACTGCGCCTCTTCGATGAACGGACCGTCAATCGAGAGGACATGATACGGCCATTTGTCCACCAGGTTGCCGTAGTTTGCCCCGTGATAGTCGAGGTAGGCGCTGGGGGTCACGATGACGCTGGGATCGGTCGCCTTGATCGCGTCGTAGTAGCTCAGGAAGGCAAGGGCGTACTCGGAGGGGCCATCCAGACCCACCAGACCCGGGCTGCCCCACGGATCGGGGTTGAACGGCTCGTTGCCGATCTCAATATACTTCAGATGATATGGCTCCGGGTGCCCGTTGGCCGCGCGCACCGCCGCCCAGTCCGTGCCCCCGTTCCAGTTCGAACCGTCGTTCGGCGCGTTGCAGTATTCCACCAGATCCACCGCGTCGTCCAAGGCTTCCTGATACGGGTGCGGCCCGTCCTGCCCCGGCGCACCTCCCGCGGTGGGCCAGCGGAAACGCGTCGTGATCATGGGCTCGATGCCTCTGGCCTCGCACCAGCGGCAGAACTCGTCCAGACCGAACTTCGCCGGGCCCTGTTTGCTCGGCACCGGGGCGCAGGGGTTGCCATACTGCACCGGGCGCGACTCGACAGGCCCGATGCTCTTCTTCCAATAAAACGTGTCGGCGTGACAGCCGCCGGGGTAGCGGATGACCGTGATGCCGCAATCCGCCAGCAGAGACTCGAGGCTGCTGCTGTAGAGGCTGTTGGTAGCCGGGTTGTAGCTGTCCGACCAGCGGTACCAGATCTGATTGTTGCCGGCGATCAGCTTGTCGAATGGCTCCGCCGAGCCTGCGGCGTCCACATCAATCCGGGGCGTCAGCGCAGTGTTGATCGTGAGGTTGTGGACGATGGCTTCGGGGTAGTCCCAATTGTTCGAGTTCGATGCCTGGTCGTAGGCCTTGACGCCGAGATCGTAGCTGCCATTCGGCAGGGCAGGATACTTGAACTGCCACTTGTCAACAGCCGAGATGTCGCCTCCGGCCAGCACCCAGTCGGCGTTTGTCCCACCTGCGGGCCGCCGGTAGAACTCCACCCGGGACAGGTCGGAGATTTTGTCGTACGCGTCTTTCAGCACTAGGCTGGGGGTGTTGTAGCTGATGGTGTCGTTGTCGGAGTACGTCCAGTTGTTCTTAAGGATAAACTCCGGGCCGGTATGGTCCTGCATCAGCTTGATGGATTCAATCTCAATGCGCGCGTCGGGGAAGGTCGTGGGGTCCACGCGAAGGCGTCTGATGGTTCCCGACCACTTCGCGTTGTTGCCCATCCAGATGTTGTACGTCTTCCATGTTCCTGTGCCGTAGGTGCAGAATGTGACCTTCTTGGCCTCGTCAAAAGAAGTCTCGGCGTCGGTGGTAAAATAGATGCCGCCGTAGGTGCGGCCAAAGCGCGCGGTGGGGCTCGATTTTGGGCGCAGGCGCAGGCGCAACTGGACGTAGTGGTCCTTGCGTGCCTGGACGGGAACATCCTGATGCACGTAGTACGTGACGGCTTCGTCGCTCTCTGCCCACAAATAGCCAGAGTCCACGCCGGACGTGTCAGCGTCTTCGGCGGTCCAGCCCAGATAGTTTCCATTCTCCGAAAACACCCAGGAGTAGTCGGCCACGTCGGCCGCGCGTGCGCATTCGGCAGCCAGAAGCAGGAGACCGGCGGCAGCCCACAGAAAAAGCGGTGTTCTGAAAATCCTCAAGGCGCTTCTCTTCATATCGCGGTATTTCCGCAGCCTCTCACGAGGCGCGTGTCGTCAGGCGTTGGCGGCTGTTCCCATCACCGGCCAAGGGATCAGGGCTGGGGCAGGACGACAGCCGCCTGACTGTCTCTCGCTACCACTTTACCACAAGCGGGGACGTCTGCCTTCTCTCGTGCGCGCTACGGACGTGGGTTCAGGGCTTGCGGACGACGATGTGCAGGCTTGTGGTCAGCAGGTCGTCGCGAGTGTACCCTTTGGCCGATAGCTCCTGCTCAATCTCCGGGGTGAGCCTCGCCTCATCTCCTTCGCCGGGCGGGTGCGCGTGCCACGCTTCGAGCGCCAGCGGCGACTCCTCGATGAACCGGCGGAAGTCCGCCATACGGTACTTGTTCAGATACGCCGGAGCGGGGTGGTTGTTGCCGCGCAGATGGTCCCAGGGCTGGACGCTGGACTCGATAGGCTGTCCGGCAGCGTCCAGCATGTCGCGGTTGTGCCCGCCCGTGTAGGACGGAAACAGGTGGGCATGGAGGCAGGCAACGCCCTGGGGCTTCAGGGTGCGGTGGATCTCGCCGAGCGCCCCAGGCATGTCGGCGATATGCTCGAACACCGCCATGGATGTCATCAGGTCGAAGGTGCCATTTTCGAAGTCCAGCTTCCCGATATCCATCACCCTCACATCGAGCGCGCGAATAGTGACGTGGGCCCCGAGCTTGCGGGCAAGGCCCCGCCCCACCGCCTCGTCAACCAGAACGTTGCGCAAGCCCTGCGAAGCCGCCCGGGCCACGCCCTCTTCCCGGCAGCGCCTGGTGAAGTTGGTGAGGTGCTTTCCCGGAAGGTACGGGTCGAGGTCAATGCCCGTCGCCTTGCAGCCTTCCGCGGTCAGTCCGATCAGCATCGGGAGCATCTGTCCGCAGCCGATGTCCAGCACCCGCGCTCCTGCGAGCGGCCGCTCCAGGTGCGGTGCTAGGATGCCCATTTCGAGCTTGAGATAGGCGTGCTGCCTCTCAATCTCCTCGGGGATGCCTGCCCGCCGCTGCTTGATGTAGCTGAGTGTTCGCGCCAGTCCCATAGTTACCTGCTTACCTTGCGCCGGCCGGGGCCGGCAATCCGCGTGCTGCGCACAGATTAGCAGTATGGCCCCGAGCGCGCAAGCGGGATGAATGCCCGTCCCTGCTCGGGCGGCAGGCGCGGCCTCCATTCCGGGCATGGGGCCGCGTCTGCCGTGGCACCACCTGCTCCCGTATCTCGGGCCGGTGCGAGCGAACTAGCGCGCAAGGCGCACGAGCGCGCCACCTCCCGGGGGAAGGGCAAGCTCCACCAGAGAGCCGTCCGACGGTTCGGACCAGAGGCCTGTTGCCGCGTGGAACACCTGCATCGGGCCGGGTCCGGCAAGCTTCGCCGTCACCGGCTGTTTGTAGTTCAGGTTCACAACCACCACGTGGGTGGGCCGCCCCACGGACCTGCCGAAGTATCCAAGCAACATCTCTTGCTTCCTGGGTGACGGGGCGAATGGTGCCGCCTCAGGAGGCACCTCGCCTCCCAGCGGGAGCGTGCCGAAGTGATACGCTCCCAGCGACCTGAGCCGCTGCAGTTCGCTCGCAATCGCCACGAACTCCCGATTCGTCTGAGATACCGCCCAGAAGAGCGGCCGGAGAGTGGCCGGGTCCTTCGGGTCGGTCCAGAACCCGATGTCATACCGGAAGTGCGCGATTGCCTGCGCGCCGTACGCCAGAGAAGTGTACGTCAACCAGCGAATCTCGTGCTCGCCGGGTCCGCGCCATCCCTCGGCAGGTGAGTCACACGCCTGTATGATGTTCTGGAATGGCACCCCCGCCTTCAGCGCGGCCGAGCGGATGAGCGAGAGGTTCAGGAAGTACTGACCGCCATCGCTGTTCTTCAGGAAGTGGTAATGGTCGTAGCTGATCAGCCGGGGCTTGACGATCTCGACGAACTGGCGCAGGTGCTCGCGATAGCGCATGGATGTGCCATCGTCCGTACTGATGCCCGCGAAGTCGGTCGGGTAGCCCACCTTCGCGCGCGCCGCCGCATCATCGCTCACGTTGAGTTGAGCCGCGCTGGCGTAGGTGGGCAGCAGGTTGATGAACGCCAGATGCGCCGGGTCGCGCTTGCGCAAGAACTCCACGAGCTTGCCGAGCATCGGAAACGCCCCCGCGCCCGGCTCGTCCACCAGATAGTAGGCGTACATCGCCGGATGATCGCGCACCTGCTCAATCAGAGCTTCCAGCTTCTTCGCCTGCTCCGGATCGTCCACGTCTGGCGTGCGAATCACCAGCATCGCACGCAAGCCGTGGCGGTGGTAGGTGTTCAGATCCTCGGGGGTGTCGGCCCAGCCCTGATTCCACCCTCCGGCGCGAAGCTGCGCGGCGGTATCATCGTTCACCGGCATAAAGCCGCAGCCCGGCCCCGCCCAGTACGTGACGATCGGTGTCCCGATAGTCCACTTCTTCGCGGGCGCGGCCAACGCGGGAAGGGCAGCGCCGAGCGCAACCACGCCGGTAAAAACAACAGCCGTCAGAGTCTTAAGCATCATGTCCGTCTCCATCGTCCGTGCGAGGCTTCATCTTGCCGGTCAGCCCTTGCCGGCATTATCCGGCAGCCGTTGCCGCCGGGTCAAGGGCCGGTTTTCCATCGCTGCAGCGGATGACCATGTCGCCGACGCCGCAGCCCAGCATCCCCGCAACCAGCGGGCACTTGCACAGCAGCAGAAAGCAAATGCGCTGGGACGATTCAAACAGGGTCTCGATGTTGCCCTGCCCCTTGGCGATCACCAGGTCAGCTTCAGCGAACGCATTCTGGAACTCCGGCGAGCACTCCGCCAGCGCCGTGCCGGGCACGTCCGAACCGTTGTCAATCACCAGCAGCATATCTGTCAGCCCGGCAGTGCGGGCATCGTCCAGCGTCACATCATTGATTATGGGCGCGCCCCGCACCGCCAGCGTGGTTTTGTGAAGCGGAAGAAGCTCCAGCAGCAGGCGGTCGAAGACGATCTCCCCGGCGTTGTCGGCCAGGAACAGAATGGTGTCCGCGGCCTCCACGGCTTCGCGAAACTCCCGCACACGTGCCGCGTCGAGCGGCGCGTCCAGCGCGTTCTCGATGGTTGCCGACATCGCCTGCTCGGAGACGCGCCGTTTTGCACCATAGTCAATGACATTGCCGGCAATCGCCAAGCACAGAGCCGCCCCGAGCGGATCGTCCGATGCTCGCACCCTCTCCTGAAACCGCGGCAACAGCTTCAGCGCGAAGGCATTGCTCTGCTCTTTGATCTCCTTGTACGGGTCCGCGTCTCCCGTTGCTGAACGCAGCGCACGATGAATCTTCGATGACACCAGGGGAGGCGAATCGCTCGGGGCAACTTCGCTCAGGACGCCCAGAGCCCTCTGCAGCACGGCAGTCTGGGTTTCGGGGTCGTCCACCACGCGCTGAATCGCGTCAACCGCCTGATGGACCAGGCACGGATAGCATTCAAGATGGGTTCTGACTGTCTTACCTCCCGGGGTTCTGTGTGTTCTGAGGCCGGAGGCCGTCTTGCGGTCTCCATTATGGCCCGGAGGGGCCGTTGCCGGCCCCTCCGGGGTGATCTCGTCTGGTTGTCCCCGCTAACGGGGCGTCAGTTCAGTTTCGTAATCCCGGACGGGTCGGTGACCCTGAGGACCGGCGAAAGAACCCCGCCGTCCAGCTCCAGCGTGGATATTCCCGTAACGATCACCAGGTCACCCACCTGCAGTCCGCTGATGTCGGTCAGGTAGGCGGCTACCTTCACCGGTTGCTCTGTGGAACCGTCGCTGAGCCACAGTTCGCCTTCGCCGGCCGAAGTCAGTACGCCGGTCATGCGGCACAGCAGGCCCACGTTGTTGAGGCCGATACCGCCCGTCGCTCCGGAGGTGAAGGCGTTGAAGTCCTGACCACCGAGGTTCTTGCCCGACATCCTCAGAGCGGACGGAATAATCAGCGGGTTGCTGGCGGCTTCCACGACGGTCGCCGCGCCGGTGATGGCGCGTTCATTGTGCTCGTTCAGGCCCATCACCCCGCCGACAGTCACCAGAGTCCCCGGAGGCACTCCGGCTCCCAGCACCAGTATGCCGCTCGACCAGTCGGTCTCCTCGATGTAGTAGGCGCCGCCAACATCGGCGGTCACGACCTTGTTGCGGAGAGCGACCGGCTCACCGTCCGCCAGAGCCTTCGCCTCGGCGATGGTCTGCACCGGCGGCGCAACCTGTATGCCGTCCGACGTCCCGGCCTCACTCCAGTCGCCCGATGCGCTTCTGGCCTTCGCCGAGATGTAGTACGTCAGACCTTGGCTCATGCCCGGCGCCGGGATGTCAATCGTCGCCTCAAGCGCGGTCCCGGCCGATGTCCAGCCCACGACGTCCGTGCCGCTCGGGCTTGTTCCGACCGCGTACTGATACTCCACGATCTCCGAGTCCGGATCCGTGGACACCCACGAGCCGTTCAGCTTCGCTGTCGATCCTGTGTAGGCGCCGTCATCGGACACGATGGGTGCATCCGTGCCAGAACCGTCGTAGATGAACGTGAAGATCGTCGTCCACTCATCAGCGTCGTTGCCCGCGCCGTCGCGAGCACGAACCCGCAGATAGTACGTACCGGTCGCGCTCACGCCCGCAGGGTCATACGCCGCGCTCGTAACG
>JBPOJE010000104.1:0-28644 GCA_052033935.1 Armatimonadota bacterium | reverse complement strand
CGTGTTGATCAGAAGCCGCGCCGTGTCGCCGTGCCGGTACATCTTCTTGTCCGCGACAACGGTCAGCGGGTTGTCCGGGCGCTTCTCTTCGAAGCCCTCGCAGGTCTCACTCGCCACATACAGACCCGCGGTTCCGCGCGCCACTCGTCCGGCCGGGTCCTTGCCTCGGAAGGTCACCTCCACATACCCTTCCTCGTCGGGCTTCCACCGGAGTACGCCGCGCCCGTCCTGCCCGGTCGTCACGGTCAGGGCCGCGGCAAGGCTGCGCTTCTCGGAATGCCGCCCCCAGGACACCCACTCGATCTCCGCTTCGAGTGTCTTATTCGGGGCGGGCTTGCCGTCCCAGTCCATCGTCTTCACGTCGAAGACCGCCTCCGCGCCCGGCTTCACGACGTATCGCCGCGGCTCGGCCTGAATACGAAAGTCCGCCGGAACCACCAGCGTGTCCGCGCGGGTCACAACCTCGCGCATGGACGCATCCACCACGCGCGCCTCGATCGTGTAGCGCGAGGCGTCCTCCACCCCCTGGGTGCCCAGCTCTATCTGAAGCTCCCCGTTTTCGTCCGTGACGTCGCGTCCCTCCGTGACAACGTCCCCATATCCGCCGTACGCGTAGCCGTAGCCCTCCTCGTCTTCCGCGAACCACGACTCGAAATCGTTCTCATAGTCCCAGAAGTAGTACTCGGAGCTGTACACAACGTAGGTGACCTCGGCCCGCGCCACGGGTGCCCCGAAGTAGTAGTTCGAGCGCAGAGTGGCCTTCAGCGGCTCCCCGCTTATGTGGTAGTTCTGCTTGATGCTGAGGCTGGCGGCGTACTCCGGCTTGCGGTACTCCTCCACCGAGAACCCGGCGTAATAGTGCGCGCCGTCCAGATTCACCGTGAGCGAATACCTTCCCAGCCGCGCGTCCTCGCCGATGGTCCATTTGCCGTCCGCCGTTCCGTTGGCGTTCGTGGTGGCGGGGATGCTGGCCACGGTCGCTCCTTCCGGATCCTCGATCTTGAACAGCACCGGCCTGCTCGAAGCGGCGTCGAATCCGCCCGGCTTCTGCTTGCGGAAGATGCCTTTGAAGCAGACAGTGTGTCCGGGGCGATAGATGGGACGGTCGGTGTAGATGAGGCTGTCCCGCCTTGGGCTGGCGTAATGCCAGTTCCGCGCGATGGCCAGCGAGCCTCCGCCGCGGACAAGAACGACGGTCTCTCCCTCACCGGCAACGCCCGTCCGGAAGATGCCGCCGCTGTCCGCCATGCCCGACGCGACGATCTCGCCGTCCCTGAATGCCTCAACCGACGCTCCGGGCACAGGGGCACCGCTCTTGCTCTTTACGCACCAGACCACCATCTCGCCGCCGTCACGCTTCACGACCGCGCTCAGGTTGGTGACATTGACGGTCTGGCAGGGGGTGACATCGCCCACTCTGGCGACAATGATGTAGGTGCCTGTGCGGTCGAGCGGCGGCGTGCCCGGCTCGCCCGAGAACGAGCCGTCTTTGTCCGAGGTGCTGTACGTCCGCTCCCACGACCAGACCGGCTCCCGCGAGCCATCCAGGAGACTGGCGGGATCGCTGAGTCTCGTTCCTTGTCCCGTCTGCGCCGATGCAAGATCATAAGGGAAGATGGCAAACCTGACCCTGGCCTCGGGTTCTTTGCACGTGCCGCTGATGGACAACTGCATCCGCTCGCCGGGCATCACGTTCTGCGAGAGGGAGTAGAGGAAGGCGGAATCAGCCTGAGGGCGCAGCACGATAATGGGCGTGGTGAGAGTCTCTCCCTCATTCAGCGAGCCGCTCCTCTGGCTGCCCGGCCGGAATCCTCGGCGCATGGCTGTGATCTCGTGGTATCCCACCGGGACCCTGGCGGCGCGCCAGAAGCCGTCTTCATCCGTCATTACATCGCGGGTATCGTCTTCGTTCACGTCTGGAACCGTGACGTAGGCTCCCGCGACAGGCTGCCCGCCCGCATCCACAACGCGGCCTCGCAGGGTGCCCACGCGTGGCTCCCCCGCAACCGTAATCGAGACCATTGCCGCCGTGATCCCGAGCGCAAGGACTACGAGAAGAATGCCGGCCAGCGGCCGGGACTGCCGTGTGTCTCCCATGCTTTCCTGATCGTCCCTTCCCCACGGGGAACCTTCCCCGCGGATCCCTCTTTTCCTGCGGCAGCCCGCGTTCCGCAGGAAGATAGCCCAGTCAGCGCGAACGCTTACTAACGGGTAATGCCATGGCGTTCAGATTCCTGCAAGTATCCGATGTTCATCTCGGCTCAAGAGTGAACCTGCGCTGGCTGTCGCAGACTCAACGCGACGACGTCGCCGAATGCGTCAGCGCCTCGTTTCGCGCGGCGATGACACTGGCTCGCGAGTGTGAAGTGCACGCCGTGCTGATACCCGGCGACCTGTTCGACGACGATGCTGTCGCTCCCCGGCACGTCTCGTGGGCGGTGTCCTGCCTCCGCTCCATCGCGCCGATCCCCGTGTTTATTGCCCCCGGCAACCACGACCCCTGCTGGCCGGGAAGCCCCTACCATGCTGGCTGGGCCGAGCGGTATCCGGAGATGGCGTGGCCGGATAACGTACATATCTTCACCCAACCGCACTTCGAAACCTTCACGTCTCCGGGCGAGGAGTTCTGCATCACGGGAATCGCGCACACCCGGGCCGGCACGATGAGCGAGAGGCTGATCGCAGGGGATGTCCCCCGCGCCGATGCCGCCGCGCGCGTGTTGCTGTTTCACGGATCGCGGGAGTTCGAGGGCGCGCCCGGAAAAGAAAAGACCCTGCCTTTCACCGCCGCTGAGTTGGAGCGGCAGGGCTTCGACTGGGCCGCAATCGGGCACTACCACGCGCCCGCGCTCATCGAGAACGCGGGTGGTGAGGTCATCGGGGGCTACAGCGGCTGCCCGCAGGGGCGCGGACTGAACGAGTGCGGCGAAGGCGTCGCGCTTGTGGGCACGGTGGACAGCGAACGGGTCGAGATCGAGCGTGTCCCGGTGTCGAAGCGCCGGTTTTGGCAGCTCGAAGTTCCTGTGGATAGCCGGGGGCTGCCCGAGGTGATGGAGGCGGTCGAGTCAGCGGCTTCGGAGGCGGCCGACGAAGACCTGGTGCATGTGAAGCTGACCGGGCGCGCGCCCCGAGAACTCGACTTCACGTTCCCGCAGGGCTTCCTGAGCCGACTCTTCACGTTCCACTGCGACCGCTCCGCTCTGATGCCCGACTACGATCTCGATGCCCTGGCCGCCTCCGATGGGCTGCCAGGGCGGTTTGTGCGGCGCATTCGCGAGATGAGCGCGGCAGAACCGGAGCAGGTCGGTCTCTGCGAAGCGGCCCTCCTGATGGGGCTGGATGCCATCCACGATAGAACCGTGAGTTTCCCCGATGAGAATTGACAGCCTTCGGATACGCGGGTTCGGAACGCTTTTGGACCGGGAGTTCACTTTTCCACCCGGGCGCGCCGCCATAGTCGCCGAGCCGAACGAAAGCGGCAAGACGGCGCTTGTGCAGGCGATCATCGCCGCCCTCTACGGCCTGCCCAAACAGCGCGCCAGCAAGAACAACGTTCCCCTTCGAACCATTTACGACCCGTGGGACGGCGGCGCGTTCGGCGTTGAGGCGGCCGTCTCGGTGCGCGACAGGCAGGTGCACCTGATCCACGATTTCCGTGGCGGCCGCTTCCAGGCAAAGGACCTGACCACCGGCACCGATCTGACGCACGATCTGACGGACGAGCCCTCCCGCGAGTGGCTTGAGATCGGCGGGGACGATTTCCGCCGCATCGCCTGTGTTTCGGGCAAGGAGCAGGCGTCGCTGTCCGATTCGAGCGAAATCGTCGCCCGGCTTGAGGAACTGCTCTCCGGCTCGGATGTCGCGGCGGATTCCGCCCGCCGGAACATCGAAGCCGCGCTTCAGAAGGTCCTCGGCCACGAGGGAAGATCCCTTCAGATCAAAACGGCCATCAACCGTGCCTCGGAGGCTCTGGAGAAGGCAAGGCATCGCAGGGATTCGCTCGTTCAGGAGCGTTCGGACAAGGCGGCGGCATTTGAGGAGCTCGAAGAGCTGCGGGCGAAGCTGCCGGCGCTGGAGGCGGCCGTGGATGATGCCCGGGCCGCCGGAGCGCGGGCAAGGCTGGCCGAGATATCCGAACGGCTGTCCGCGCACGAGAATGCGGTGGCTGAAGTCAGCAGGTTTGAGAAGGAGGCCGCCGCGCTTGCCGGGCTGGAGGAGTTCTCCGAGGGCGATGAGCAGCGCGCCGCGAGCCTGTCCGCCTCCATCGAGGCGGCCGCGGAACGGGCCGGGCAGCTTGGCGCGGAGCGGGAAGAGGTCTGCGAAAGTCTGCGTCAGGCAGTCGCGGACCTCAATGCGGCGGGAAGTCTGTCGAATGTCACGCGCGAACAGGTGGGTGCACTGCAGTCGTTGGTGGCGCTCGCACAGAAGGCGGAGCGGGAACTCGCCGCGGCCGAGACGTCCTCTGCTGAATCTGTGTCGCGTCTTCCCGGCGGTCCCGGGCACGCTGAGACGCTACTCGCCGCCTTCGAAGAGGCGTCACCCCAACACCAGCAGCCGCTCGCGGCATATATGGACAACGAGGCAGTCTGGTCTCCCGAGCGGACAAGGCTCGAGGCCGAGCGTGACGGCATGATGGCGGCGCTCGGGGCCATGCGCCCTTCGTCCGCCGCAATGTGGGCTGTCGCGGTGGTTCTTGCTGTGGCAGCAGGCGGGCTGATCGGCGCGGGCTATCTTCCGGGAGCGGCGGCTGTCGCGCTGCTCACGCTGATCGCCGGCTGGAGGGCTTTTGCCGGGGGGCGCGCCGAGCGGGGGCTTCGCGCCCGCCTGGCGGTGCTCGAAGCCCGCCTGCGGGACGGGCAGCACCGGGCAGACGAACTGCGAACGGTGGCCCAGAGCGCCGCCGCCGCGCTTGGGTTCGGCAGCCTGGAGCAGGCCTGCCAGGCAAGGCGGCAGTGGCAGGCGGGCAGGCACGATCTGCTCAGGTGGCGTTCACTGCGCGAAACCCTCGTCGCCGCGCGAGAGGGAGCCGCCGTCCTGCGCCAGCGGGCAACAGAAATTGTAGCGAACTACGGACGCGTGCTCGACCCATCGGCCCCGGTCTCCGGGCAGATCGCCGAACTGCTCAAGCAGGCCTTCGCCGCGATTGATGCGCGGGATACCCGCGACAGGCTGGAATGCCGTCTGAAAGACGTTGAGGCTTCCGCGGGCGAAGCACAGCAGAAGCAGGCCGAATTCTCGGAGCGGTTTGCAGTCATCCGGCGCGCGGCGGGCATATCCCCTGACCTCGCTTCAGGGCAGGCGCTGGAGCAGTTCTCAAGCCGCGCGGCACAGGCGCGAAGGCTGCGGATGGTCCGCGCCGATCTGCTCCCGGCGGCCCGCGCGCGCCTTCTGCCCGAAGACGAGCACGCGCGGCTCAACGAGGAGCGCGCCAAGCTGGAGCCCGAAGTGCAGAATGCCAGCGATCAGGCTGCCCTTCCACCCGTCGAGGCCAATGCCCGGATTGAGAACGCACGCTCGGCCCTCAGCCAGACCCGAAGCCGCATTCAGGAGCTGTCCCTCGGTCTCTGGGAGACCCTCACCCGCGTCCGCCAGGACCTGCCTGCCGTGGAGGATGACGTCACGCGGCTCGAGGAGTACCTGGCGCGTGCCCATCGCTTCCAACAGGCCGCCGGCATCGCCCTCGAAGCGCTGGCTCAGGCGGGGTCCGAGGCGCGGAAACTCTGGTCCGGCTGGCTGAATGATACGGTCACCGATCTGCTGGAGACACTCGATCTGCGCTGGTCCCGGGTGCTGTTCGCTGAAGACCTCACTTTCAGCCTCTACGACAAAGAGCGCGGCGCGTGGCTCGATTCGCTGCAGGTCGGGGCGCACCTCTCCACCGGCGCGAAGGATCAGGTGTGGCTTGCCTGCCGTCTCGGCATCTGCCGCGCGCTTTCGCGCGAGGAGCCGCTGCCGCTGCTGCTCGACGACCCGTTTCTAACCTGGGACGACGAGCGCTTCGAGCGCGGGATGCGGCTGGTTGGCGGCGAACTTCTGCGGGAGAACCAGATCATCATCGTTACCTGCCACGAAGGACGCCACCGGCGGCTGCGCGAGGAGGACCCGGAGTGGTTCGACAGCCGGTTCTCGTTCGTTGATCTGTGACGCGCACGCGCCCCGGCCGATCTGCATCGGCCGGGGAGAAGAGAGAAGGAGGGTGGGAAGCTATTCACTCATGCTGACGAGATTCCCGTCCGATGAGTTCCCTCCATTTGTCACACTTTTATAGTTTGTCTTGCAGGTGGTTTAGGCCTTGTCCTTGCGGGCGATGTCGTCCGGACCCGTCGGGCACACCCGCAGGCCGCCCTCCTTATCCACAATCCCGGTAACCTCGAGCTGCTCTCCGGTCCCAACCGTGAAGCAGCGGCTATCCAGCAGATCTTTGGCTGATATGTGAACGTCCGAAGCGCCGTCGGATAGCACGAAACCGTCCGCATTCAGCGATTTCGCCGTCCCGGACAGGCGCACCCACTGCCCCGTCTTGCAGTCGTCTTTCGAGAGGCCGACAATCGGCATGGTCTCGCCCGGCGGAAGCTGGTTCCGGAGGTTCTCGTCTATCCCGATCAGGCGAACCGCGGGCGCTAGCCCACCCGGGAGGTCGGCCACAGCTACCCGGTCGCCTGGCTGGAAGGGCAGCGGCTGCTTTTCGATGCGCACCTTCCGGCCTGTCTGCTGCCATGGGTTCCAGAGATACAGCGTGTCGCGGAACGTGTTGTCCCCGCCGCTCACGATCCACTTGTCGCTGATCAGGCCGCTTGGCCGGGCGGCGCTGGTGAGGTAGCGGTTGGCGGTGAGTATCTGCGGCCCGCCGGAGATTCGCAGTTTCGCCGTCTGCGTCTTGAAGCCCGGCATCGAGACCTCCAGCGTCTGTTCACCCGCGGGCGCCTCAATGAACGCATAGAAGCCGGTCACGTCGGTGGTCATCTCCCGTGCGCCGTCCGAGCCGATGAGGCGCACCTTCGCCCCCGCGAGCGGCGCCAGCCACGGGTCGGTCAGCACAAAACCCTTCACGATCGCCTTGCGTTTGGCTCGCGGCGCCGGAATGGACGACGGCTCGGAGAAGGGCGGGTCGCCGTGCTTGCCTGCTTTGGAGAGCGCCGAGTAGAACTCCGGGTTGTAGCCGCCGGGCTTCTGGCCGTCCGAAGCGGCGTTGGTTCCCGCGTACGAATAGAGCAGCACGCCGTCGGCCTGCCCGCCCGAAGGGGTAATCTCCCGCGTGTCGCGTATCTGCTGGAAGCTGTCCGGAATGGAGTTCAGCCAGATGCCCGAGCCGATGACAAGCTGCCCGTTGAAGCGGTTGTCCTTGGCGAACGCGTTCCAGTTCAGCCAGTAGTCCCGGTGCTTCTGGTTCGAGAAGTACATCATCGGGCAGTTGATGTCGAGGATTCCCTCTTCCATCCACGAGCGCCAGTCCTGGTAAACGTTCTTGTACGAGCTGCTCTTTTTCCACTCATCCATGCTCTGCGGGCCGTCGCCCCAGCAGACCGCCGCAGCCGAAACCTTGATGCCGGGCCTCAGCGCCTTCGAGTGGGCGTACACTTTGCGCACCAGGTTCGTGACCTGGTCGCGCCGCCACTGCTGCCACTCTGGGTCGTCGAACGCGGGCTTGCCGGTGCGCTTGTGCGTCTTGTTGAACAGCGCCACGCTCTGGGGGTTGTAGCCCCAGTGTGCGTTTCCATAGCGCACGAAGTCGAAGTGGATTCCGTCCACGTTGTAGTGACGGGCCACGTCCAGATATACCCGGAATGTCCAGTCGGCCGCGCCGGGGTTGCCCGGGTCAATCTTCATCGCCTCGTTGTCGTAGGCCACGCCCGCATCCGAGATGCTCGTGTAGTCCGGATGGGCGTTCAGAATGTGGCCCGGGCTCAGGTGGCCGCCCACGGCGCAGGTGTTGATCCACGCGTGCACCTCGATGGGCGGGTTGGCGGCGTGGGCTTTTTCTAGGATGTCGGCCAGGGCGTCAAAATGCTGCGGGTTTTGCCTTGCCCACGGCTCGTAGGTGGATTTGTAGTGCGCGTCGCCGCTCTTTCGCATCTGCGGCCAGATGGAGTTGCAGTTCGACTCCTTCAGCCGCGAAATCAGCGTGTCCACCTGTTCGGGTGTATAGAATGCGGCGTTGAACCCGTCGGCCCAGAATGCCCTGTACTCGGACGATGCCGGACCGGCGATTATCAGGCCTGCCAGAACCGCAACTGCAAACGATAATATACGCATTTGCAACCTCACTTGCCGCGACTGCTGCTTCGCGGCGTCAGATGAGTGTTTGCGAAACGAAGCCATTCTCCCTGCCCCGGTTGCGTCCGCATCGTGCGGCCGCTGGGTATAATCCCTTCCTGGAGGCCCATTGTGTTCGACATCATCTGCTATGGCACCATCTGCCAGGACCGCATCATGCGCATCAGGCACTACCCCGCGCTCGGGTCGTCAACCTGGATTCAGGAGGACCGGCTGACGGTGGGCGGGGAGGCGGCGAACTCGTGCATGGCCCTGAACGCATGGGGGATGCGCACCCTGCTGCTCGGAACCGTGCTGGGCCGCGATGAGCGCGCCCAGTGGCTGCTGGAGCGGCTGGGGGAGCTTGAGCATGTGGACATCAGCAGGCTCATCTGCTCGCATCAGGCGCACACGCCGTACTGCAACATCTTCGCGACGCCCGACGGCGAGCGGACGATGTTCGGACGGCACTTCGACATCATGCGTGGGCAGCCTGCGGACGAACTGCCTGCATGCCGCGTCTTCACGCTCGACCCGTACTGCCGCGAGATGGCAATCAAAGCCGCCGTGGCAGCCCGGGACGCGGGATTCACAATCGTTGCGATGGATGCGCTGAGACGCCCGGAGATCGCCGCGTGCGCCGATCTGATCGTCACCAGCTATCAGGAAGCCAACCCGAAAGCATCGGACGATGAACTGGCGGATATGGCCTGCGCCGCCGCGCGAGAGCACGAAGCGGAGGTGGTGATCACTCTGGGCGCGCGCGGATCGCTCGCTGCCGGGCCGGGCGGGAGCATCATCCATCGCCAGGGCACCGTTCGGGTGGAGCAGCCCGTGGATGCAACCGGTTGCGGGGACGTTTACCGGGCCGGGCTGGCGGCCGGGGTGGTGATGGGTTGGGATCTGCCGCGCTCCATGGCGTTCGCATCCGCCGCCGCCGCCCTCAACCTGCTCGGTATGGGCGGAGGTGGCTGCACGCTGTCGCTGGACGAGACGATCGCCGTCGCGGAGTCGGGCAAAATCCCCGCCCGGCTGCTTACTTCTTCTTCGAATTCTGAGGAGCAGGCTTCTCGATCGTCATCGCTAGGACACGGATTGCCGCGTTCTCTGGAAGGCGAATAGCCGAAAGCTGCTGCGCCGGATCCACGGGGATCACTACATCGTACAGAAATGCTGGCTTCGCCTCCGGGCCTGCCGGAGTCATCCTGAGCGCCGTGCGGTAGGCGACGATGTCCCCTTCGCCCGGGGCCGACCAGCCGCCCACGCGGGCCTTTACCTTCCGCCCCGCGCTGCCGTACATCAGCCCGAACTCGGCCTCCGCCGCGTCTCCCGATGCCGCCGCCAGAATATGCGCCCGCGCATACGCCCCGGGCGTCACGGCAATGGTCTGCCCTTTCGCCGCCACGGCGTTCTTCTCGCCGTCCTTGCGCGCGGGCCAGGCAAAGCTGATCCATCGCGCGGCGGCAGCGTTACCGGACTGGTTCTCGAACATCCCCACCGGGTGCAGCCGTGAAGGCGTTGGGCTGGGGACAACCAGCGGAGGAAGCATGTCCGCCGCGAAGCTCGCGCCGCCTTCGCCGAACTCCCCGTCCGCCGGGTTCGCTTCGGACGCCAGCACGTCCGAGTCCAGCGCGGCCGAAAGGTCCACGACCTCCAGCCCGGGCGCGCTGACCGTCAGATACTGCATATATACCGCGTCGCCCGAACCTCCGAGCGGCTGAAGGCTGGTGTCGGTGTCGCCCGCCCTCACAGTCCACAGCACGACGTACTGGCCGGGGTAGAACGGCGCTTTCAGCTCAACGTTCGCCGTGACCTTCTCACCGGCCTTGATGCCGCGCCGCAGCTTGCCTGTTCCGGCGTTGGCCAGAAGCAGACTGCCGTCAATCGAATACAGATCGGCCGCGAGCCGCGCGTCGCCGCGCCAGGTCTGCGGCCCCTTGTTCAGCACGTCAATCGCGAACTTCGCCGCCTTGCCATATTCCAGACCGGCGAGGGGCCGCGACGGCGGGGTGAGAGACGGCGCCCACTGGGCCGGCGCTGTGAGAGCCGATGCCACTAGCGGCCTGCATGTCTCCGCCCCGGCTGTCTTGCCGTCGGCGGTCAGCCGGGCCTCAATCATAATGCGCTTGTTCGCCAGTGCCGTGGAGGGCTTGATGCTGACGGGAACCTGCACCGTCACAATCCTGCCCGGAAGCGTCTCTTCGGGGATGGGCGCGGTCCAGGTCTCGAGGACCTTGCGCCCGCCTTCGGCGTCCGCGTAAGCCGTCAGAACGATCCCCACGCTTCCGCCCGTTGACCACGCCGTGGCACCGTCGTTGCGCAGCGTTACCGGGGCCGTGTAGGTCTCCGCGGGCATCATAAGCGGCGGAATCTCGGCCGAAAGCATTTCCGCCGACAGCACGGGCGGATCGCCGATTGTCACCGCCACCGCCAGAGGATGATCGCCCTGACTCGAAAACGTCCTGCCGTCCGGCATGATCAAATCGAACACCAGCAGCCACTCTCCGGCTGGCAGCGGGTCTTTGTCCGTGTCCAGCGGAGCCACCCCGATGGAGATCTGTCCCGAGCCGTTGACCGGGATATCCTTCTGCAGCGGGACAGCGGCGACGCCCTGCGAGTAGAGCCTGCCGCCCTGATACCATCTGTAGGTGAACCGCACCCGGTCGGTCACCTTCCACGGCTTCGTGCCTGCGTTGCGGACGTTCACGCGGGCGGTACACAGAGTGCCGGGCGCGATTTTGCGGGGGACAAACGATGAAAGATACTTGGCGGCGTATTCCTTCTGCCCGTTGAAGCGCGAAGCCTGTATGGCGGTCGCGTCAATGTAGAGCAGTCCGTACTCGTACGACTCCGCGATCTCCGAGCCGTCTCGCCAGTCGTTGAACGAATCTATCAGCACCCAGTCCGGCTTCTTCTCGATGACGGCGGCCCAGGCGTTCTGGTAGGTCTCGCCCGCGGCGCGGGCAAGCAGGCGCTCGCCGCCTACGCATCCCGGAGTCACCGCGGCCACCTTTATCCAGCCGCTTTCGTCCAGCGACCATCCGGTCTCGCGGCTGTTCGCCGCGACACCATCAGCGGCGGGCGCCGCCGTGCGCCCGCCATCGTCCGCCACCCAGAGCAGGCGCAGCCCGAATGCCTCCGCCGCCTGCCTGTCGAACCAGTCGCGGTCTTCCTGCGTCAGCGCGATCTCGCCCCGCACAAAGACCGGCAGCGCGCTCTGCCCCCCGCGCGACTGCGGGAGCCTCACCTGCGCCAGGAACCGGGGACTGACCAGCTCGCAGAACCGCCGGATTGTGCTCCAGGTGCGTTGTCTGTCCGCGCCCTTCTCCGCTTTGAGCATAAGCCCCACATGCGGCACACCCTGACCCAGCGCCGTCATATCGCCGAGCGCCGCCGCCAGCGCCGCCACGCGCTCCTCGCCGCCGCCGTCGAACACCGGAAGCACCATGTCCATGCCCGCGCGCTGGGCGTCCAGAAGCTGTGCGTGATGCCAGCGGATTGTGGATGGGTCGAACCAGGGTCCGAATCCTCCGAGCGGCTTGTGCACATACGCCGTTTGCGAAGCCGCGCTCTCCGGGCCGGTCGCGAAGTCGAGATGATACACCCCGAACACCAGGTCCTCGATGGGGAAATCGCGGATGACATGCCGCGCCGCGTCAACGGGCGGCTTGGCGATCTGAAGCACGTTCTTCTCGGTGTATTCGCTGGGGAGAATACGGCCGTCCACAATCGGAGCGTGCGCCAGAATCCGGTTGCACATCACCCTGCCCGGGCTGTTGATGGCAATCGGCTGCACGGCGGCGCGCAGCCACAGTTCCTGCCATTTGGAGGGATTGTCCCTGTCCAGCTCGGTCTTCACATCCGGCGAAAGGCTCACCGACCCGCTGTTCTCGCCCTTCATCTGGATGGCGATGTTGAAGCCGACTGCAGCGCCGATCTCCGGAGTAATCCCCATCTCCTTCCACGGCACCGCCACCTCCACCTGAAACCGGGTGTCATCGTCCTGATCGTCGTTCAGCGTGCCATCCAGCCTGACCGCGTACTTGAACGTGGTGATGTTCTTCTGTTGCCAGCCCTCTTCCGAGCCCACGGCGAACTGCGCGCCTCCGGCGGCGCTGACGATCATCCGGTAGGATGCCGGAGTCAGCGTCTGGCCCGTGGCCCGGTCGGCCTGAAAGTAGAGCGCAACCGCGTCATCGTCGCCTACCGGCGCGTTGGCAGCTTTCGAGTTGCCCTGAATGTCCGGGTCCGTGATGTCGAACGCTGCGTAGAAGTAGTTCTGATCCCAGGCCGTCCACAGGCGCACGGCATTGGCACGCGGTTTGGCGAACGCGGGTGCGGCGCACAAGAGGACTGCGGCAATCAGAAGAGCAGCCGCTCGCCGTCGCTGTGATCCTGCTTTGGGGCGGTCGGTCACCATCATGTATCTCCAGCAGTTCCGGGCAATGAGGCGACCATCTCCGCTATGCGGGTCATGGCCTCCTCGATCTTGTCGAGCGACGTCGCATAGGCGGCGCGCACATAGCCTTCTCCACATTCCCCGAACGCGCCGCCCGGAACGACGACCACCTTCTTTTCGTACAGCAGCCGCTCCGCGAACTCCTCCGAAGTCAGTCCGGTTTCTTTGACCGACGGGAACGCGTAAAAGGCGCCCCCGGGTTCCCCGCATTTGAGGCCGGCTTCGTTGAACCTCTTCACAATCAGCCTGCGCCGGCGGTTGTACTCCGTCTTCATTTCGCGCACGCTCTGCTCGCCCGCGGTGAGAGCCTCCACCGCCGCTTCCTGCGCGGTAATCGGCGCGCACAGAGCGACGTACTGATGGATCTTCATCATCGCTTCGGCGATGTCAGGCGGGGCAGCCGCGTAGCCGATGCGCCACCCCGTCATCGCATACGCCTTCGAAAAACCGTTCAGCAGAATCGTGCGCTCCGCCGCGCCTTCCAACGACGAAACGCACGTGTGCGTCCCCACGTACGTCAGCCGGTCGTAGATCTCGTCGGAAATCAGATAGCAGTCGGCGTCGCGGGTTATCTCCACCAGCTCTTTCAGGAACTCGCGGCCCGCCGTCGCTCCGGTTGGGTTGTTCGGGTACGAAAGCAGAATCGCCTTCGTTCGCGGCGTCACGGCGGCGCGGACCTCGTCCAGCCGGGGCAGAAAGCCGTCTTCGGCAAACGTGGGAATTCGCACGGGTGTGCCACCCGCGAACGTGACGCAGGGCGCGTAAGAGACGTAGCAGGGCTCGAAAACAATCACTTCGTCGCCCGGGTCAACAACGGCCCTCAGCGCCAGGTCGAGCGCTTCGGAAACGCCCACAGTCACCAGAATCTGGTCTTCGGGCTGATAGTCAACGCCATAGAGCGATTTGAGATGCCCGGATATGAGCTTGCGCAGCGATAAAAGGCCCCAGTTGGAGGTGTAGTTCGTGCGCCCTCGCTCCAGCGAGAAGACGCACGCCTCGCGCAGCCGCCAGGGGGTCACGAAGTCCGGCTCGCCGACGCCGAGGGAGATCACGTCCGTCATGTCGGCGACGATGTCGAAGAACCGCCTGATGCCCGACGCCGAGACCGATGCCACGTTGGATGCAATGCCGCGCATTGGGGGAATCAGGGCTCGCTTTCCGGCGCGCCCGCGCGCCGCGTTGAAACGGTCACAGGGTGACGGCCAGCCGGTGGTCGGCGTCCTTCTCCGCGAAGATCTCGCGGTCTTCCTTGTAGCGCTTCAGCACGAAGTGCGACGCCGTTGACCGCACCCGGTCAATCGTGGCCAGCTTGTTCGAAACAAAGTTCGCCACCTCCTGCATAGTGGAGCCCTGGATGATGACGCGCAGGTCGTACTCTCCGCTCATAAGGTACAGGCTCACGACTTCGGGGAACTTGCAGATGCGCTCGGCGACATCGTCGAACCCGGCGCCTCGCGTGGGGGTGACCTTCACGTCAATGAGCGCGAACACCCGCTCCTGTCCGGCGCGGTCCCAGTCCACGACCGCTTTGTAGCGCCGGATGATGCCGTCGGCCTCAGCCTGGCCTATGACCTTCTCGATCTCGGCGGCCGGTCTGTCGAGCATGTCGCCGATCTGCCCGGCCGTCAGCCGTCCGTCGCTCTCCAGGATTGTGAGAATCTCGTACAGGTCTTTCAAGGTAAGCTGGTATCCCCCGCGCCGGGAAGCCCGTCCCGAGCTGTTTTACTATAACCAAGCCCCCCTGCCGTGTCAATGCGAGAAGTCCATTCCGCAGTATCCGTCTAGACCTGTATGACCTCGCTTCTGACGACCATCAGCGCCTGCGGCAGAAGCATCTCCGGAACCAGAACGTGGTTGGACTGCCAGAACGACTCGGCGTGGGTCAGCTTGGGGCCGCTCACGATTGCCTCGCTGATGACGCACGGAATCCCGGCGACTTCCAGCTTGCACTTGATCAGCTTGGCAAGGTGTTCGGTGGGTGTCTCGATCAGTGTCACGAGCCGATCCGGGTGGCGCTGGCGCGGACGGGCGGCATCAGCGCCCGCGGTTCTTCTGTCCTTCCGATCAGAGTGTCCCTGCAATGGTCAACCTCTCAATGGCCCGGCCATCCCGCCGGGTGAAAAGTCTCTGAAGCCCTACTCCCCGGCTGTCTTGCGCACCCTGCGGTGGCGCGCGAGCATGTTCACGATCTCCTTGAACTGGTGGATGTCCTCGAACTCCAGGTACACAGACGCGAAACGCACGAAGGCCACCTGGTCGAGGGCGCGCAGCTTGTCAATCACCATCTCGCCGATCTCGCGGGAGCGCACTTCACGCGACGGCAGACCGCGAAAGTGCATCTCGATGGAATCAACAGCCTCTTCCAGCGCCTCGGTGCTGACCGGCCGCTTCTCGCAGGCGGTCACCATTCCCCGGAGAATCTTGGAGCGTTCGAACGGCTCTCGGGCCTCGTCTTTCTTGATGACGATGAGCTGCCGCTCTTCTATCTCCTCGAAAGTGTTGAAGCGTCCGCCGCAGGAGGTGCATTCGCGGCGTCTCTTGATGGCCTCCCCGTCCTTTGAAGAGCGGGAGTCGAGAACTTTATCCTCTTGATGGCCGCAGTAGGGGCATTTCATAGGCTGGCCCGTCCTCTTCGGCGCCCCCGGGAATCCGTTCCCTTGCCTTCCGCAGCCAAAGGGCGCGCGAGTGGTAACTGGCACAAGGTACACCGTTCGGGTACGATTGTCAATACCTTTACCGTCTCGCGGAGGCCGCTCCCGCGCCCGCCGGGGGTGAGGCTCCTGTGATATACTGCCGAAGTACGTTTGATGCGAAAGACGGGTTCCAGAACACGAAAACCGGCGCAGCCCGCGCCTTCGCCCATCAGCTATGACATAGCCGGGATCGCTGTTGTGGCCTTCGGTGTTATTAGCCTCGTCAGCCTTGCGTCGCCGCGCGAGGCGGGCGAGCTTGGCCGCGATATCGAAAGCCTGTTGCGTCTGATGGCGGGTACCGGCGCGTACATCGTTCCCGCCCTCGCCTTCCTCGCTGGGGCCACTCTGCTGTTCGGCCGCCTGCGCGTGCGGTTCAGCCGCCGCCTTGCCGCCTGCGTGGCGCTGTGGGTCATTTTCATAAGCTGGCTGCACATCCTCAAGGCTGCGGGCACGCAGCCATCGCTGTTCTTCTCCGAAGCCGCCATGCGACAGGGTGGCGGATACATCGGCGCGGGCATCGCGTATTTCCTGATAGTCGCCCTAGGAAAGGCTGGCGGGCTTGTGCTGCTCGGCGCGGCGGCCATTGCCGCTCTTATCCTGATTATTGACGTGCCGCTGTTCTCTAACCTCGGCGCGCTCCTTCGTTCCGCCGGAGCGGGGGATGAGGAAGAGCCCGCCCGTCGCGGCGGCAGGAAGGCGGAGAAGGCCGAGAAGCAGAAGCCCCTGCCGCCCGAGCCCGAGCAGGCCGTCGCCAAGCCGGACCGCACTTTGGTCATAGCCCGCGCCATCGAAAACCGGAACGCGGCCGCCGAAGGCGAGCGGGTGGCTCCCGTGGAACAGCCCGCCGCTGCCTCGCAGCCCCGGCTCGACATCACGACCGACGACACCGACTACACCATCCCGCCCGTTGACCTGCTCGACGACTCCCCTCCCACTCCGGAGCGCAGCGCCGAGGAACTGAACGAGAAGGTCGAGATCATCGAGCGCACGCTGCAGGAGTTCAAGATTGCCGCCAACGTCGTCGAGATCGCCCACGGTCCCACTGTCACCCGCTACGAAATCGAGCTGGCGCCAGGCATCAGGGTCAACAAGATCGTCAGCCTCGCCGACAACATCGCCATGTCCCTGGCCGCCATCAACGTGCGCGTCGAGGCGCCCATCCCGGGTAAGGCCGCCATCGGCGTCGAGGTTCCGAACCGCCACCGGGGCCTGGTAGGGCTCAAGGATGTGCTCGGCACGCCGGAACTCGTAAACCACCTGTCCCGGCTGGCTTTTCCGCTGGGGCTGGATGTCTCCGGCCGCCCCGTCGTGGCGGACCTGGCGGCGATGCCCCACCTGCTCGTCGCCGGGGCGACGAACATGGGCAAGAGCGTTATGCTCAACTCGCTCATCAGCTCGCTCCTGTTCCGCACCACGCCAAGAGAGCTGAAGATGATCCTCATAGACCCGAAGCGGGTCGAGTTGAGCCTCTTCGACGGGATTCCGCATCTCATCTGTCCCGTCATCCGCGACGTGCGCGCCGCGGCCGGCATTCTGCGGGCCGCCGTCCAGGAGATGGAGCGGCGGTACGACAAGCTCTCGAACAAGGGCACGCGCAACATTCAGGGGTACAACGAGATGGTCGAGCCGCGTGACCATATGCCCTACATCATCATCGTGGTGGACGAGCTGGCGGATCTCATGATGCAGGCCGCCCCCGAGGTGGAGGGCAGCATCTGCCGCATCGCGCAGCTTGCGCGCGCAGTGGGTATTCATCTTGTGATCGCCACCCAGCGCCCCAGCGTTGATGTCGTGACCGGAACCATCAAGGCGAACATCGCCAGCAGGATTGCGTTCGCGGTGTCGTCTCATGTGGACAGCAGGACGGTTTTGGATCAGAATGGCGCGGAGCGGCTGGTGGGCAAGGGGGACATGCTGTTCCGCCCGATAGACGCGCCGAAGCCCGTGCGAATTCAGGGCGCGCACGTGTCCGAGCACGAGGTTAAGCGGCTCGTCGAACACCTGCGCCAGCAGCACCCGCCCGAGTACACGCTCACGCCCGTCGAGGCCGGGTCAACGGACGGCGCGGAGGGCGGAATGGACGATGCCGCGCTCTCTGACGAGTACTACGAGCCGGCTGTGCGGCTGGTCGTCCTGCAGGGCCGCGCTTCCACCTCCATGATTCAGCGCCGATACCGGATCGGATACACGCGCGCCGCCCGGCTGGTGGACGCGATGGAGCAGCAGGGCATCGTGGGACCGGCCGACGGCGCCAACCCGCGCGAAGTGCTCATCAGCCCGGAACAGATTGACAGTATCCTCGGCCTGCCGTCGGGAACCACCGCGGCCGAGCGGGACGGGGTGTATGACGACGACGCGGAAGAAGACGAAGAAGCCCCGTTCTAGGCCGCCAGGGGCCGGGACCCTCGGCCTCATCCATCTCGGATGCCCCAAGAACCAGGTGGACTCGGAGGAGATGCTTGCCGCCCTCGCGCAGGATGGCTGGGTGCTGGTGGGTGACCCTGAAGACGCGGACGTGCTGGTCGTCAATACGTGCGGGTTCATCGAGGCGGCGAAGCAGGAGTCCATCGCTGCCATCAGGGGCGCCCTGCGCCAGAAGCGCGGCGGCCGATGCCGTGGCGTCGTTGTGACGGGTTGTTACGCCCAGCGCTACGCGCAGGAAATCGCGCGGGACTATCCGGACGTGGATGCTGTCGTCGGCGTGGGGCACAATGCAAGCCTGCCGGGTTTCGTCCGCGCCGCGCTCGACGGCGAGCGGCCGGTCGTGGCCCCGGAGCCGTCCGCTCCGTGCCAGGAGACCGGCGCACGCCTGCTGACGACGCCACCGTGGACGGCCTACATCCGGATAGGCGAGGGTTGCGATCACAGATGTTCGTTCTGCGCCATTCCCGCGATTCGGGGGCCGTGGCGAAGCCGCCCTCCCGAGCTTGTGCTCGACGAAGTGCGGATGATGGTGGACAACGGCCTGAAAGAGGCCGTGCTGATTGCGCAGGACACGACCCTGTACGGCAGGGATTGGGGACGTGAGGGCGGTGGCTGGACGCTGGCGAAACTCGTCCGCGAGATCGGCCGTATCGAAGAACTGCGCTGGCAGCGCATAATGTATGCCCATCCGGGCAGAATCACGCCCGAGATCATAGAATTGTTTGGCGATGTTGGGAACCTGGCGCCGTACATTGACCTGCCGTTTCAGCACGGCGATGATGCCGTTCTGAAGAAAATGCGGCGCCCGGGAAGCGCAGGGCGCTATCTGGATCTGCTGGGCAAGTTGCGCGAACGCGACGCGGGCATGGCTGTACGGAGCACGTTTCTGGTAGGCTTCCCGGGGGAGACGGACGCGGCGTTCGAGAGAACCTGCGCTTTTCTTGAGGAAGCGCAGCTCGATCATGCGGGTGTCTTTGTGTACTCGCGCGAGGACGGCACGGCCGCGTATAATCTGGGCAGCGGCCCGCCCGCCGATGTGGCCCGGGAGCGGGCGGCGCGCCTGATGGAGATTCAGGCGGGGATATCGGCCAGGCGCCTGGCCTCCCTTGCGGGCAGGGAGATAGACGTGCTCGTGGAACAGAAGTCCCGGAAGGGCGTCTGGCTGGGGCGCTCCGGGAGAGACGCTCCGGGCGTGGACGGAACGGTGACGCTGCTGGCATGGCGCGCGCGGCCCGGCGAATTCGTCAGGGCTCGCGTCACTGAGACCTCGACGCACGACATGGTGGCTCGCGTTGATGATGAGCCGGCGGACAATTCTGCTGACTGAGCGCCCGCGCGATCGGGCTTTGGCTGCAATCCTGCAAGCCGATACTGGAGGATACTACCTTTGGCAAAGAAGACTGCCGAGCCGGCAAGCGCCGTAAACGAGACGCTTGCCCTCACAATACTGCAGGACAAGATCTTCAACGTCCTGCTTGAGTCGGTCCCCAGAAAGACGGGCGAACTGGTTGCGGCCGTGGATCACCCGGCGGTAAACCTCCGTCTCGCCAAGTATGCGCTTCGCACATCGGAGCGGTTCGCGCAGACACAGCGGAAGTGGGACATCGCGGCGCGATGGCAGATAGCCGAAACCCCCTTCGAGCAGCTTTTGGAAGGGTTCCTCGTTGGCGCCGGACGTCCGCTGACTGTGGACTGCCTCACAAACGAAATGGCCGTTCTGTTGAACCGCGACACCGAGTCCATGGGCCGCATCGTGCGCAAGTTCCTCTCCGATTCGGCGCACTTCTACGAAATGGAGGGCGACACTTTCGCGCTCGCCTCGTGGGTGCTTGATACAGACTACGACAGCGCTGCCGATATCCTCTTCTACAACTTTATGGATGCGGATGACGTGGAGCCGTTCCGCAAGGCGGCCGGTAAAGTGGACTGGGCGGCGGATGCCACCGGGGCTGCTATCCAGATGGCGTTCGAGTCGGCGGAGCCGGTTCCGTTCAAGGTGCTCTCGTTCTTCGCGTGGGAGTCGCTGGGTGTGGACTTCGACTCGGCCGCGCTGTACGAGTCTGTCCTCGCCGATCCGGAGATCGTCATCGCTTCCACGCAGCAGGTGTACAGGGAAGGCGCCGGGCGCTCGCTGCTGGACGGGCTCAAGAATCTCGAAGCGTCCATAGAGGACGAGCTAGAGGAAGACGAAGAGGAGGAGAGCGCTCCTCCGGAGCTGACCGAGGCCGACCTCGAAGAGATTGCGCGCATCGTCGAAAGCCGTACCGAGACGACCCTTCTCTCGGACGTGATGCTTCAGATTTTCGAGATCGAGCCGGGCGAGCGCGCCTACGAGCCGACCGAGCAGATGCTTGTCGAACATCTCCGCTACGACCCGCGCTTTGCCTGGCTCGGAGCGGGCCGCTTCCGCCCGGCAGGGTTCGTTCCCGAAGACGTCCTCGCAGTGCCCGAAGCGCTCGTGATCCCCGAATACGACTTTGCCACCATCGAGGGTGACCGCTTTGACCTCGAGATGGAGCTTGCCGGACTTGAGAGCAAGCTTGCCAAGGAAGTGCGCACGCCTCTGGTGCAGGACGTGGGCGACGAGGACGAGCCGGAGCGCCCCGCAAAGCGCCCCGATCAGGCCTCCTGCGTGCTGATGTACCATCATAAGCAGCAGGGCACCTTCCCGCTGGCGCAACTCCCCGAGGGTCTGTTTTCCGCCGAACCGCCGGTTCAGGAGATCGTCGTGCGTGACGGCGACTCGCAGTTCCCGGCGTGGGTCAACCTGTCCACACGGCTCGTGTACGGGCTGGGCGATTTCTACACGCGCCATGACATGCCGATCTCGGGAGGCATCTTCCACATTCGCGCGACGCGCAACGCCGGCAGCTTCGATCTCGAGTATTCTGGCGAGGCGGACGAGACCGCTTCGGTGCCACCGGGCAGGCTGCTCGAACTCCTGCAGCTCAAGGAAGAAGCCGACGGCGAGGGTCTTCCAACCTATCGGGTGATGTGCCACATGCTCGAGCGCCAGACGGGCGGTGTGAGCTTCCCGCGTCTCTTCGTCGAACTGAACCTGATCCGCCGCGTCCGCAGGATGCTGGTCGCTTCCATTCTGAGCGGGTATCCCTGCTTCACGCGGAACAGCAAGACCGGCCTGTGGGGGTTCGATGAAAAGAAGCGCGGCCAGGCGTTCACCAAGTCGAAGCGCAAGTATGTTATCCGGGAGTCCTGAGGCCGTGCGCGCCACCCTGTTTGGAGACAGGCACAGTTGATGGCGCCCCGGACACGTTTTGCTCCGAGTCCCACGGGCTCGATGCATATCGGCAACGTGCGCAATGCGGTGTTCTCGTGGTTGTTCGCGCGGAGGCACGGCGGGTCGTTCTTGCTGCGAATCGAGGACACCGATCGCTCACGTCTGGTTGAGGGCGCGGTCGCCGAAATCGAAGATGGGCTGACGTGGCTCGGGCTCGACTGGGACGAAGGCCCGGTCTTTCAGTCCGGACGGCTGGACATTTACCGCGAGCACGCCCGGCGGCTCGTGGACGAGGGCAGGGCGTACCGGTGCTGGTGCAGCCCGGGGCGGCTTGCGGAGATGCGCGAGGCGCAGAAGGCGGCTGGCAGGCCCACAGGTTATGACCGGCACTGCCGCGAGGACTCGCACGGGCGCACCGAGGACGATCCCCACGTCGTTCGTTTCGCCATGCCCCTCGGTGGCGAAACCTCGTTTCACGATGAAGTCCGGGGAGACATCAGCTTCGACAACGCTCTGATTGACGACTTCGTGATGATCAAGGCGGACGGTTTCCCGACCTATCAGTTCGCCAGCGTGGTGGACGACCATCTTATGCAGATCACCCACGTCATCCGGTCGGACGAGTGGGTTGCGAGCACGCCCAAGCATGTGCGGCTGTACGAGGCGTTCGGATGGGAGCCGCCGAAGTTCGTGCATCCGTCTCTCATCCTGGGGCCCGACCGCTCGAAGCTTTCGAAGCGGCATGGGGCCACCTCGTTTGTCGAATTCGTGGAGCGCGGCTACCTGCCGGATGCGCTGGTGAACTTCCTTTCGCTTCTCGGCTGGTCGCCCCGCGACGACCGCGAGGTGATGACCCGCGAAGAGCTGATCGCCGCGTTCGATATCGAAGGCATGGTGAACCATCCGGCCGTCTTTGACGTCCAGAAACTGGAGTGGATCAGCAGGCAGCACCTGCGTCTGCTTCCGGACGCACGGCTGGCGGCGCTCGCCCGTCCTGTGCTCGAAGCGCGCGGGCTCATATCCGCCCCGGTGGATGACGCCTACATCGCGGCGGTCTGCGGCGTGATGAAAGAGCGTCTGACGGTGCTGCCGGATATCGCCGACGTGGCGGGCTACTTCTTCAGAGAAGATTTTGACTACGAGCAGAAGGGCCGCAAGTGGTTTGCCGAGGACGGGGCGCGCGAGTTGTTCGAAACGCTGGCGGGTGCGCTACAGGAGGTTGAATGGAGCGAGGAGTCCATTGAGGCTGTCATCCGGGATGTAGGAAAGCAGATGGGACGCACAGGCGGACGCATCATCCACCCCGTGAGGGTTGCGTGCACCGGCCAGACGGTAGGCCCGAGCCTGTTCGCCGCGCTTGCCGTAATGGGCCGGGAGCGCGTTACGGCGCAGCTGCGGCGCGCGGGCGCTTACGCGGAACACATAAATGCCAATCATTGACACTTACACACTCTTCGGCTCGTGGCCGGCGGGCGGCGCGGACCTCTCGCTGGAGCAACTGAAGCGGGCCGTCGCAGGGCGCGGCATCGAGAAGGCTATCGCGCATTCGACCGATGCCGTCTTCGAGGCCGATCCCCGGATTCTGGGGATGACGCGGAAGGTTCTTGCCGAAGTGCCCGGATTCGTGCCCGCCGCCGTGCTCGACCCCAGCCGGTACATCAAGCCGTGGGAACTGGCGGCCGAGATCGCCAGGCAGCCGTTTGCCTGCGTCCGATTTTTCCCGGAACTGCACAACTGGCCGGTCGGGCAGTATGCTCCTTTCGAGATGTGTCTCGAAGCCCTCGCCCCGTCGGGGGTACCCGTCTCAGTGGCCATCACCTCCACCGGGCAGATTACCGGGCTGTCAAAGATGCCCACCGCCGCCCGGGTCCCTCTCATTCTTGTTCATGTTACGCCCGACTGCCTGTCCGAAGTCGCGGCGGTGTTGCCGAAGATGGAGAACTGGTTGCTCTCGACGGACGGGATAACGCACGTCGGGTTGCTGCCGGAGCTTGCCGGAATCGTCGGCGCCGAGCGCATTCTGTTCGGATCAACCGCCCCCCGCGGAAGCATCGAGGGGTCTCTGAAGTACGTTCAGACCTCTTCATTACCGGACAACGTGATTGAGGCGATTCTCTACGGTAATGCGAAGCGCGTGTTTGGAGGGCGCCTTGGCTCTGATTGATACTTTTGTTCTTCTCGGGTCCGGTGCTCCGCTGGCGCCTCCGTTCGGGCGCGATCAGTTGCTGAAGTGCATGGACGAGCGTGGCATCACCCATGCCATCGCCGCCAGTTCCCTTGCCATCGCGAGCGATTTCGAGGCGGGCAACGAGTGGCTCGCCCGCGAAATAGAGGGCGAGCGCAGGCTGCTCGCGTGGGCTGTCGTCAACACGAACCATCCGCCGGAGGCCATCGAGTCCGTGCGCAAGTATATGGCGAACCGCCAGTTCGTGGGGCTGCTGCTCATTGGGGGCAACGACCAGACGCCTGTCAGCGGAGCGGAGTGCCACGACATCCTCAACGCGTATCGCCGTTTCGGAAAGCCCCTGCTCATCAGCGCCCCGAACCGCGAGTGCGTGTACGCCGCCGCCGAGATCGCGAAGCAGTTCGAGCTGATCAAGGTTGTGCTGGTCGGGATGGGCGGGAGGGACTGGCGCTCGGCGCTTGCCGCCGCGCGCGAGAATCTGAATATCTACCTCTCCACCACCGGAGAGATTTCGCCCGACAAGGTCCGCGAGGCGTGGCCGGTCGTGAACGGGAATCGAATCATGTTCGGGAGCGGGGCGCCGCTGGTGGACCCGTCGGTGCCGCTGGGCATGGTCGAGGAAGCCGGCCTCAAGGACTTCGAGAAGAGGCAGCTTTTCTCCACCAACGCTGAACGCGCCTTCGCCAGCGCCTGACGCGCGGCCGCTTGTTACAGACGCCGCGTCTGTGATACATGATGGACGGCCGGAGGGTTTTCCCGGCGTGCTGTTCGAGGGAGGTGATCAACCCTTGATAACAAGATGCGGGTGGGGGCTTTGTGTTTTGGTGGCGCTGACCATGGCCGCGCCGGCTGGCGCGGGCGAGTCGCCGTCCATCCCCTACTACCCGGGCGCACAGGTCGAGATGGAAGCGCTGCTCACGAGCGAGGATCTGTTGCCCTTCCTCGTCGAATCGCTCTCCGTTGAGGCGTCCGCCTCTCCGACCGCCTGCGCGCTGGAGGGCGTGACGGACATCCAGATGCTCCAAATGCTCGTCGAGTGCCCCGTTGATCAGCAACAGGTCATCGGCTTCTACGGCCGAATCCCTCAGGCCGGGGGAATGACCCGCGTTTTCAAGCAGTATGACCGCGCGGGTTCGGTGACTCTGGTGTGGAGCGGCCCGAAAGGAAACGGGCTGTTCGGGCTGCGGATGGCGATTGTCCGCGACCAGCCCGCGGATAGCTCGAAAGTGCGCGTTCAGGTGGCGCGGCTTCAGGGCGTGGTGGACGTCCCCGCGCTGCTGAAAGTGCTCGAGTCTGATAGACTGTTACCGGCTTAGCCGGACGTAGAAAGGGAGTTCACGAATGAAAATGCTGACCAGGATGGCTGCAGTGATCATTGCGTTGGGGCTGTTGACGGGTGGGGCGCTGGCGGATGCTGGCTCTGGCGGAGCCGCCCAGGCCGTTACCGTCACCGCGACCACCGCTTCCACACACATAAACCTGCCCGCGGGAACGCTGGTGCAGCTTCGGCTTACCGCCCCTGTCTCCACGCGCGACGCGAAGCCGGGGGATGTTGTGAATCTGCGGGTGTCGGACAGCGTTTATCTCGGCACTAGGCTCATTATCAGAAAAGACGAGACCACGACAGCGACCATCACCGAAGTGCGCGGGCCCAGGAACTGGGGGCGCAGCGCCCGGCTGAGTTTCGAGTTCGGCGCGGTGCAGGCCGTGGACGGTACTGCTGTTGCGCTCGGGCCGTGGTCGAAGGAAACGCGCAAAGAAGAGTCCATGGGCTATGCCGCGGGCGCCACGGTTGGCGGCGCGGCGCTGCTCGGACCAGTGGGGCTTGTCGGCGGGATGTTTGTGAAGGGCAACCATGTTGAGCTTCCGGCCGGGCAGGACTTCAAGGCGGCCGTGCGATGGGATACGGCGATTGCGGCGGCTGTGCCCGCGGTGATAGTTGTTCCAGCGCCGGCGCCCGCGCCTGCTGTCGAGGCTCCGAAGCCCGCCGAGACTCAGAAGGCGCCTGAGGCCAAAAAGGCCGAGCCGAAGAAGCCTGAGCCGAAGAAGGAGCCGGAGAAGGTCGCTCCGGTCATCCCGATTATCGAGGACATCACCGACGAGAAGCCCGCGAAGAAAGGCTGAGATTCGCGCGTCCGCGCTGCCATCGGGCGGCCGGGGAGGCAGCAGCATAGCCGCATGATTCACGACACAGTAGAGGCGAACAGGAGCTATCGCAGGTTTCACCAGGACAGGCCCGTCGAGGCGGGGCTTCTGCGCGAACTGGTAGATCTGGCGCGGCTTTCGCCGTCCGCCGCCAACCTTCAGCCGCTCAAGTATGTGCTATCGTCCAGCGCCGAACTGAACCAGAAGGTATTCCCCACGCTTGCGTGGGCGGGCTATCTGGCGGATTGGAACGGCCCCGCTCCGGGCGAGCGTCCGGCGGCGTACATCGTCATCCTGGGCGACACGGAGATTGCGAAGAACTTCGGGTGCGACCACGGTATCGCTGCGCAGAGCATCATGCTGGGGGCGGTGGAGAAGGGCCTGCGGGGCTGCATGATCGGTTCGGTGGACAGGCCGAAGCTGGCCGAAGCTTTGGGGCTCTCGGAGCGTTATCAGATCCTTCTAGTGCTGGCTCTCGGCTACCCCGCCGAAACCGTCGTGCTGGACGATGTCAAAGACGGAAACATCCGCTACTGGCGCGATTCCGGCGGCGTGCACCATGTCCCCAAGCGCACCCTCGACGAAATCATAATCGCAACCGGGTAGCCGTCAACGCCTGCTTCGGCGTCTCGAAGTCCCGGCATGACGTCCTGCTACGTCGTCGTCATGAACCGTACCACGTCGTCCTGAACTCGATTCAGGACCCCCCGCGTCAGCCTTCTGGATGCCGGATCAAGTCCGGCATGACGTGTGGTGTCGCTACCGGTTCCCCTTCGCCCTGTTGTGCGTAATACAGAGCATCTGGCAGTTTTCTGCTGTGCTTGCGCCGCCCTTGCTCCACGCCGAAACGTGGTCCGCGTCCATTTCCGCGAACCTGTAGATTCTGCTCTTGTTCGCGGCGGGCCCGATGGCGCAGAGCGGGCAGTTGGACTCGCCGTTGGCCTCGGCTGCCTGTGTCTGCCGGGCGTATGCGGCCCGCTTTACCGGAGTCTCGAATACCCTGACCTCCAGCAACTTCGTATCAACCGCGCCGCCCAGCAGAAACTCGAAAATTCCTCTGCGGTTCTTCACGTAGTCGTCGGCCGCGAGCCGGTTCACATCCTCCGACATCTTCTTCGGATTGTAGGACGTGCCTTGATGCTCCTCGTACAGCCTGCCCCACTCCAGGCCCTGCATCTCTTTCAGAACGTCGCTGAAAACGGTGGAAACCCAGTCGAGCACGGTGTCGAAGTAGCTCTTTAGCTCGGTGATGTTGTTGTCGTAGCGATGCTGGCTCATGTCGCCGCCGATATCGCCCTTGCTCACCCAGTCCAGCGCCCGCTCCAAATACCCCTGCCGGTTTACTTCGGCCTTGATGTACGCGCTCCACTTCTGGATATTCGCGTTCTGGCTGTTGCTGAACTCGGCCTTCGCAAGCGTCACGAATGGCCCGGAGTAGATGGCGTTCAAGAGCTCCTGGTCGTTGAGCGGCACACCTGCGATGTTGATCGTCTCAAACCACTTCTTAATGTCGGTCTCCGTGCCCTCGCATTCGTAGATCAGCAACTTCGAGTCCCGAATCCTGGCTTTCTGGTCGGCGGGCAGGCTGTCGAAATACTTCGGATTGCCGTTATCCATGATCGCGAACTTGTTCGTGACGAACCGTCCGATGCTGGTAATCCGCTGCTGGCCGTCCAGCACCTCGAACCTGTCGTCGGCGACTTTGTTGAAGTAGATCAGCCCCAGAGGATAGCCCTTGAGCAGCGATTCGATAACTGCTTGCTCTTTCTTGCCGCCGCTGTCCGCATAGATGTAGTTGCGCTGGTACTCCGGCTGGATGGTGAGCTTTCCGCCCAGCCCGAACAGCCCCTTGCCCTCCAACTGGTTGTACACAAACCCTTGACAGATGTCAGCGACGTTGATGTCGGTTCTCAGTACAGTATTCATGTCATTCTTCCATCCAATTTGTGATACGGTGGCGGATTAAAACCCTCGCATAAAGCTGAATGAAGCTATCCGTGCCTACCCTGTAGTAGGTCTGACCCATCGGCGGATCGCTCACCTTTATCGCCGGGCCGTCATTGAGTTTAGACACCAGCGACGTGCTTCCGTCTTTGCTGATCTGCGTCTGCATTGGATAGGTCTTGCATGCGCCGCCATCCCAGGTCTTCGTGATCCCAACAATCTCAAACTGTTCCGGGTTGTATTTGTCGAGGAAGGTGATCGGGACGCCCATGACGCCATCGTAGTCGCTGGGAATCGCGTCGGTGAACGGCACCTCGATCGCGTCGTAGTTGTCGTAGCGGTCGTACGCCGCCTTGCCCTTGATCTCCTTGTGCTTGCTGAACTTCAGGTTGTCCGCCATGGTCATGAGGGGCAGCTCCTGGTGGCGGCGCCCATGGTCGAGGTTCGTGAACCAGCCGACGTTGCGAAACTTGACGAGTCCCGTGTTCTCGTCATAAACGCCGTCAGCAAACTCCCGCGCCCTGTCGGCAGGAATGCTGAAGTACGCGTTCCCATTGGCAAATCCCGCACCGAGCCATAACTGTGTGTCCTTGATGAGCGGGAAGATTTCCTTGTAGGTGATCGCGTTCTTGGGGCCGATGATGAGGAACTTCTTGCCGTGCTCCACGAGCTGTGCGACGTACTCGCGGAACAAAGAGAAGGGCGGGTTTGTGACCACGATGTCCGCCTCTTTCAGGCGCGCGATGCACTCGGGGCTGCGGAAGTCGCCGCCGCCAGCAAGAGGCGTGCGGGTGTGGGGGTTCTGCTCCAGAAAGAGCCTGACGTCTTCGATCCCCGTCGCGCCGTCGCCGGTGACATCCTTCACTTGCTCAATCTCGAAGGCGAGCGCTTTGGGCTTCCGGCGCTCGCCATTGCCCTCGTTGTATTCCGGGAACAGGGTGCCCTGGCCAGCGATGGGCGAGCCGTCGTAGCTGGTGGTGACGAGCTTCTTGAGGCCGAGCTTGTTGAAGTTGGCGGCGAAGTACTTGAAGAAGTTGCTCTCGAACGGGTCGTCGCAGTTGCAGTAAACGACCTTGCCGCGGAACGTGTCGGGGTCGAACTCGAGATAGGCTTCGACCTCTTTCTGGATGTCGCCGTACTGGGTGTAGAACTCGTCCTGTCTGGCCGCCTTCGCGCTGGAGAGCGTCCGGTTTGCTGGTGGAGGATCTGCGTTCACTGGTAGCTTCCTCTCCCATAGCCTGTAGTGGTGCGTGATGTCACAGTAGTTGAACTCCCGTGGTGAAGTTTTCGGGCGGCGCCGCAA
>JBPOJE010000037.1:0-57855 GCA_052033935.1 Armatimonadota bacterium | reverse complement strand
ATGTTTTGCGCTTGATGAGTTGGACTTTGGTTGGGTATCCCACGGGTGACCTCCTGAGGCTCTAGTCATATCACTAGATACCACAAACGCACAAAATAGTCCACCCCACGTAGAAGTGGACGCTAATTATCTGTCAATGGCCAAACTCAAGACGCGTCTGCGGGATCTCTGATCCCGCAGACGCCCGTCCGGCAGCGGAGATGCCGGATATCGGTAATCATCAGCATAATCAACCGCCTCCGCAGTCCAGCAGGAAGTCCCGCATGATATACTGTGCAGGCAGGGCGGGCGAGCCCTCTCGGAGGCAGATGCGCGCCTGCTCCGACGGGCCATATCTGACGAACGCTGGAGCAATCACTTGTCCCTCAGGGTCTATAACACCCTCACCCACACAAAGGAAGACTTCGTACCTCTGACCGCCGGATTTGTCGGCGTGTACTGTTGCGGTCCCACAGTTTACGATCACGCTCACATCGGGCATGCAAAGTTGTATGTTGCGATGGACGCCGTCGTGCGATATCTGCGCTTCTCCGGCTACCGCGTCAAGCATGTGATGAACATCACGGATGTGGGGCACCTCACGGACGACGCGGACGCGGGCGAGGACAAGGTCGCAAAGCGGGCGGCAGCCGAGCGGCTCGACCCGATGGAAGTGGTCGAGACCTACACGGCCAGCTTCTTCCAGGATATGGACGCGCTCAAGGTGTGCCGCCCCAGCATCGCCCCCCGCGCGAGCGGGCACATCCCCGAGCAGATCGAGATCATCAAGCAGCTTCTGGCGAAAGGCGTGGCGTACGAGGCGGACGGTTTGGTGTACTTCGACGTGACGAAGTTCCCGGAATACGGTAAGCTCTCCGGCCGGAGGCTCGATGAACTTGAGGCCGGCGCGCGCGTGGAGGTGGACCCGAACAAGCGGCATCCGGCGGACTTCCTGCTCTGGCGGAAGGCAGCACCCGAACACATCCTGCAGTGGCCGTCGCCCTGGAGCTGGGGCTATCCCGGCTGGCACCTCGAGTGCTCGGCGATGGCGAAGCGCTATCTGGGCGAGACGTTCGATATTCACGGCGGCGGCCTCGAAAACGTTTTTCCTCACAACGAAGACGAGATCGCGCAGAGCGAGGCGGCAAATGGCGCGCAGTTCGCACGGTACTGGCTGCACGTCAACTCGCTGACTGTCGGCGGCAAGAAGATGGGCAAGTCGCTCGGAAACGCCATCTTCCTGAAGGAAGCGCTCAACAGGTGGAGCCCGGAGGCGATCCGGCTCTTCATACTCTCCACGCACTACCGCAGCGTGCTTGATGTTACCGACGAGGCGCTCGACGCCGCCGAGACCGGCCTGAAGAGGCTGACGAACACCTGGCGAAGTCTGAACGAGACAATCGCGCGCGGCGGCGGCGAGGCGGCGGGGCTGGCCGAAGCGGCAGTGGCAGCGCGGGAGCGCTTCAAAGAGGCGATGGACGACGACTTCAACACCTCCGCCACAATCGCCGCTGTCTTCGACTTCTGCCGCGACATCAACTCCGCGCTTGCCTCGGACAGTCTGCCCACAGTGGACGCGTTGAAGCAGGCGGCGGACACCCTCCGCGAGACCGCTGGAGACGTGCTCGGCATTTTGCGCGAGGAAACGGGCGAAACCAGCGACCTGACATCGAGCCTGATGGACATTATCATCAGCACCCGCGCAAGCCTGAGAGCGGCGAAGCAGTATCAGCTCGCCGACGATTTGCGGGACAGCCTTGGCCAGGCGGGAATCGAGTTGGAGGACCGTCCGGGCGAGACGGTCTGGCGCAGACGTGAGTAAGCGCAGGGCCCGAAAGAGCCGCGCCGGAGGCAGATCGCGCTTCTACGCTCTGGCCACCGCCGCGCTCGCCTGTGCGCTCATCGTCTATGTGCCCGACCGGATCTTTGACAGCCGCGGTAAGATCGCTGGCGGCGTTTCGGTGGCGGGAGTTCCGCTCGGCGGGCACGCTCCCGGAGCGGCGGCCGCCGTGCTCTCAAAGAGAATCCCTGAATCCACCGTCGTTCGCCTGAACCCCGGCGAGAGCGGCAAGCCGATGAACCTGCCCGCAAAGCATGTCGGTCTGAGGTATGACATCCGGCGCGGCGTGTCGGATGCGTACCTTGTGGGCCGAAAGGACTGGATCGGCGAGCGCTACGCCGACAGGTGGCGGGCACGGTCGCAGGGCGTGAACCTGCCGCTCTTTGCCAGCTACAACAAGGGCGCCCTGAGATGGGTGCTCCTGAACACCGCCGCCGAGCGATACGAACTGAAGCCCAGGGACGCCAGCATCGTTGCGGACGGCGGCAAACTCTACAAATACCGCGGGCAGTCTGGCATCGCCATTGACGTGCCGGCGTCGCTGGCGCGGGCGGAGGCGTTCCAGGTGACCACCCCGACGACGTCCGTGGAGCTTCCCGTCATCCTCAAGGAAGCCAAGCCGTCCGTGACTTTTGAGGACCTCGCCCCGATAGACAGCGTTCTGGCAACCTACATGACACGCTACAATCCGGAACAACGCGACCGCTCCACGAACGTCCGTCTGGCCGCGAAGGCCGTGAACGGCGCCATCGTGAAAGCTGGCGAAACGTTTTCGTACAACTCTCGCGTGGGGCCCCGCGTAAAGGCAGCGGGTTACAGGGACGCGATCATTTTCGTGAACGGCAAGATGGAGCCGGGCACGGGCGGGGGCATCTGCCAGGTGTCGAGCACGCTGTACAACGCCGCGCTGCTTGCGGGTCTTGACATACGGCAGAGATCGAAGCACTCGATGGCGGTGGTGTATGTTCCCATCGGGCTGGATGCGACGGTTTCGTACGGTCAGATCGACCTGAAGTTCCAGAACCCGCTGAAGCATGCTATCTTCATTCGCGCGGGGGCTTCGCGCGGGCAGATGACGGCGACGATCTACGGTGCGGCGTCTGACAAGAAGCAGGTGCGCCTAGTGCGCAATCTCGGGCGGCAGATACCCTACGGGACGGTGACGGAAGTCAATCCGGCGATGCGCCCGGGCAGCCGCCGGGTTGTCGAGAAAGGCGTCGCCGGATACGCCGTCAGCGTTCAGCGCATCTTCAGCGAGAACGGCAAGGAGCGCGTGGAAAAGGTGTCGAGCGATGTGTACCGGCCGCACCCGGCGGTGGTGCAGGTGGGACCCGCGCCGAAACCGGCCACCGCGCTGCCCGCGCAGGCAGCCGCCAAACAGAACGGGGCGGCGGCGAACGGCGCAGGCAAACAGGGTTCAAACTAATGAAACGATACGCTTTGACAGTGGTTGCAGCAGCAGTCGCGATGGCCGTTGGCGGATGCGGAGGCGGCAAGGATAGCGCCGACAGCGCGCCAGCGGGCGCGGCAACGTGGACGAGCGCGAAATACAAGATGACGGCGAGTTACCCGGGCGACTGGAAGCTGAGCGACATAGCCATCACCGAGGATGCAAAGACCGGGGTCGTGCGCATCGTGCTGTTCCACAAGCCTGGCCCGATGGAACAGGGCCCCGAACTCGGGGAGTACCCGCCGTTCGTGAAAGTGACCTGGACTCCGGGAGCAGCCTCGCCTTCGCAGGCGCAAACAGAAGCGGCGCCGGACGAAGGCGCCCGGGTCATGGGCGTGCCGACGGCGTCTCAGGGGGTCACCGCAGGCTGGCAGGAGCTGGGCGGCACGGAGATTCAGAGCCGGAGCATCACGTTCGCCGGATCGCCGGCGGAAGAGGGCATGGCGCTGCTGAACACGGGCACAGTCCTGTTCAGCGCCTACACGAATCAGCTTCAGGGAACGCCCAAGCGGCTGAGGGTGATTCGGATTGACTCCAAGGGCGGCTACTACGAGGTCACAAGGGTGGTCTCGACCGACCCTCCGTCCGATCTGACCGAAGCCGAGCAGATCGTCAACAGCCTGCGCTTCACGCAATGAGCAACGCAACCCGCGACGTCTTTCTCACCTATACCTGCCCGGTGTCGCGTTTCACCTACGCGGGACACCCGCGCTCGGGCCATCTCTACGAGCACACGAACGACCTTCGCGACGCCGTTGAGCGCATCAAGCGGATCGCCTCATCTCATGGCCAGCCGGTTTCGTGGGTGATCAACGATCAGGAGTATCTGAACCGCGAGGGGCTGCTGCCGGATCTGCTACGCTGGAAGGCGGAGGGCGATAGCCTGCTCGTTACAATGGAGCTCACGACCTCGCCGCCGGAGGTGGACAAGCAGGACACCGAAGCCGTCCTCCGCTGGATCGCCGCGCACTCGGCCGATGCGGGGTTCACCCCCGACGGCCTGTGGAGCCTGAAGTTCTACGAAAGCGACCTGCAGGCGATTCTGATGTTGCCGAAGGAGAGCTTCGCGTGGACCCGAAACCTGGCCGGAAGCTGCTGGCACCAGAAGGGGATTGACGAAAGCACCTGGCTGGGATGCCCGTTCAACCCGTACTACCCCGCGCTTTGGAACGTCAAGGCGCCCGCGCGTCCCGATGAGCCGAACGAGTTCCTGATGCTGGAATGGCTGACGCGGGACATCTGCGCGTGCGTGGCGGGCGGGTTCCCGGCGACGTTCTCGCTCGACCCGGCCGACGCGAACCGCAGGGATGCGGGCGGATTCGAGACCGAAGCGGACGCGCTGCGCTACTCGGCGGCGCTCATTCGCGAGATGTTCGCGCAGAGCGCGTTCAACCGCACGGTCGTGATTGACATCAACGAAGAAGCGCGGCACTACCAGACCGAGGGGCACGACAAGGATTTCATGCTCGATGGGATGTTCGCGGAGTATGCGAAGCTCGCGGCAAGCGGCGATGAGTGCGTGAATGTCCAGCAGGCCGGGTATCGCGAAGTGTGGCAGCACTACCGCGCCAGCCACCCTCACACTCCCCCGGGCGTCTTCTACTGCGGGGACATTGACTGGCGGCAGGACCCCGTTCTGGGCGCCGGAGACGAGTACAACCGGCGCGTGCGCGGCGATGCCGCCGTCCTGTTTCAGAACACGGATGTCCAGATGGCGTTCCTGAAGTCGCGAGGAGCGCTGCCTGTCGAGTTCTACGACTACACCGCCCGGCGTTCGGGCGGGAACGCGAACGACCCTTACCCAGAGTCACCCGCGCCGCTGGTGCGGGTAAGGGACGTTGTTTTTGAGGAATCGGGGGCGGACATCACCGTCCGCGCGGTTCTGTTCTGCGAGCAGCCGGCACCGCTTGCCGGAGTCATGCTTTGGGCGGACGGCCTCACGGGTTCCGAAAGAGTTACGGGCGCATCGGAATGTGTCCTGGCCTCGGCCCCGGTATCCGCCGGATTGTGCCTCCTGCTGCAACTCTCGCAAGGAGAAACAGCCGTCCAAGCAAAACTTACTGTATAGTCAGCCGAACACACGGTCACAGGAGTCTCAGCAATGTCAAAAGTCAGCAGCATCACAGTCGCGAATCTTGATATCCCGCAGAAGGTGCCATTTGAAACGGCAAAGGGGCGCACCGAAGTGGGGCACGCGCTGATTATCACCATCCACTCCGCCGACGGGCTGGAGGGGCGGGGCGACGGGACTCCCGTGCAGTATGTTACCGGCGAAACCCGCGAAAGCGTGACGAGCGACATCGGTGCGATGTCCGAGCATCTCAGGGACTGGCCGGTGGACAACTGGCTCGGGTTCTGCCGCGAGGCGCGGCGTGCGCTGCCGAAGAGCTCGACCACCTGCGCGGCGCTCGAGATCGCCATGGTGGATCTCTTCTGCAAGAAGCACGGCATCTCGATGGCGACGTTCTTCGGCGGCGTGAAGGACTCCGTCGTGTCGGACCTCACCATCCCGATTCTGCCCCCTGCACAGGCGCACGAGCTTGCGAAGGAAGCGGCGGGCACGTACTCGTCGCTGAAGATAAAGGTGGGCGGCAAGGACCGGGACGCGGACTTGGAGCGTGTGCGGCAGATTCATCTGGGCGCGCCGAAGGCGAAGCTGCGCATTGACGCCAACCAGGGATTCGCGGCGGATGAAGCCGTCCGATTTGTCGCGAAGATGAACGATCTCGGTATCGTGCCGGAGCTTGTGGAGCAGCCCGTCAACAGGGATGACATCGAAGGTCTGCGCTATGTGAAGGAGAACATCGAGGAGCCTGTCATCGCCGACGAGGCGGCGGTGGACCCGGCATCGGTGATGAAGCTGCTCAAGGCGGGCGCGGTTGATGGCGTCAACATCAAGCTGATGAAGTCGGGGTTCACGGGAGCGCTCGACATCATCGCGCTCTGCCGGGCCGAAGGCAAGAAGCTGATGATCGGCTGCATGCTCGAAAGCCCGGTTGGCATCGGGGCCGCGACGCACATCGCCTGCGGGACGGGGGCGTTCGACTTCTTGGACCTAGATGCGGACGTGCTCGGCAAGCCGACGGGAATCGAGCAGAACTACAAGCGCACGGGAGAGGTTCTCAGCGTCAAGCTCTGACGGTTACCGGACGCCCGTTCAGGGCTGAACCTGCGCCAGAATCGCGGACGCGGAGGTTAGCGCCCCGGCGTACAGGGGATCGAGCAGCGCTATCTCAAGGACGCCACACAGCACCTGATCCGCCGTGCGGATGGTCAGGCGCGCGGCGGTCTCACTCGTCTGCGCGCCAACACGGCTCGTGAGCAACGCCTCCTGACGCTCTTCATCGAAGCTCGCCTCGAACGATGCCTCGGCCCCGGCCTCCAGCGCCACGCCCAGCAGGGGAGCGGCGGCGTCGAACAGCAGATGAAGCTGTCTGCCCCCGAGAGCAGCCAGGTGCAGCCCGGCGTTGTCTTCGCGCGCGAAGCTGAAGCCATCCCATCCCAGACGGCTGACGATCCACCCGCCGATGAGCAGAGCCTCCGCGTTCACGCGCACGCCATCGCGCGGGCGGCTCGACCGGATGGTGACGGAGTCTATGCGCGAGACAAAGGCGCGCGATGGCTCGGGGTCGAAAAGCTGAGCGAACGCCAGCCTGTGCGGCGCGAGGGCAACCCACGCGAGATCCACCACCGCAGGGCCTCCAGGCTGCGATGCGCCGAGCACCCAGTCGAAAACCGCCGCCGGTTCGCGGGCGGTCCGCATGTCCAGAAGAACCCTGTCGCAAACCTGAGCCAGCCTGTCGAAAGCAGGGTCTGTCGGCGCCCCGGCCTCGGCCAGCCACAGCACCAGCGGCACATCAGGCAGCACGAGCGGCTGGACGAAGCTGCCGATGCGCTCGAAATCCATGCCGCGTGCCTCGATGTGAATCTGCTCGCTGCACAGACGCCTGTTGATGTGCCCCAGAAGCTGGCACGAAACCGAAACCGAAGCCGAAATGTCCGGCTCGCCGGGCTGGCTCGTGACGATGATGACGCGTGACGGGTGGTCGGTGGCGACCGCCGCAGCCAGCTTCGAGACCTCGGCTGCCGAGCCGCTGTCCCGGCAGAACGCAACGATGGTCAGCACGGCAGTGCGCGCGGACGGTGACCCGCCCGGAGTCACGGTCTGGTCCCACAGCCTGGACAACTGGCCTTCGATATCCGCAAGCTGAACGGGATACGCCCAGGTTTCGACACTCCGCGGCATCTATACCCTCCGCCACCGCCGCCCGTCGCGGCGCAGCAGATCGAGCGACTCGGCCGGGCCCCAGGCACCCGCCCTGTAACTGCTCAGCCCCTCCCGTCCGCGCTCGGCCCAGTGCGCGAGCATCGGGTCAACGATGCGCCATGCTGCGTCCACTTCGTCTTCTCGCGCAAAAAGCGACTGCTCACCGATGGCGGCATCGAGCAGCAGCCGTTCGTACGCCTCGGGCGAAGGCGTCCCGAACGATGAGCCGTAGTTGAACTCCATCCGCACCTGCTGCAGGCTCATGGACGGCCTGGGCTCCTTGCAGGTGAACCGCAGCGAGATGCCCTCGTCCGGTTGTATCTGAATGACGAGCAGGTTCGGGGTCATCGGCTGGCTGTGTCCCGCCCCGAACAGGATGCCGGGCACCGCCTTGAACAGCAGGCAGATCTCAGTCACCTTCTTTGGCAGCCGCTTGCCCACGCGCAGGTAGAACGGCACTCCCGCCCATCGCCAGTTGTCCACCATCAGCCGCGCCACCGCGAACGTCTCGGTGCTGGAGTCCGGGGCGACATCCGGCTCGTCGAGATAGCCCGGAACGTGCTCGCCCTGCGACGACCCCGCCGCATACTGGCCGCGCACCACGCTCTTGACCAGATCCTCACCCGAAAGCGGACGCACCGCCTGCAGCACCTTCACCTTCTCCGCCCGCACCGCATCTGCGTCCACCGACGATGGCGGCTCCATTGCTGTGAGCGTGAGCAGTTGGAGCTGATGGTTCTGCATCAGATCGCGCACGATGCCCGCCCTGTCGAAGAACGCCCCGCGCCCTTCGACTCCCATCGGCTCTGCCACGGTGATCTGGACATGGTCCACGTACTTCGTGTTCCACAGCGGCTCGAAGATGCTGTTCGCGAAGCGGAACACGAGGATGTTCTGGACGGTCTCCTTGCCCAGAAAGTGGTCAATGCGATAAACGCGCGACTCCGGAAAGACGCCGCGGACGTGCGAGTTCAGCTCACGCGCTGAGGCGCGATCGGCACCGACCGGTTTCTCGATGATGACGCGTCGCCATCCGCCGTCTGCGTCCGCGAGGCCCGACGCGCCGAGATGACCGATGACGGCGGCATACTCGGACGGGGGTGTGGCGAGGTAGAAGATCGCGTTGCGGGGCACGCCGTTCGTATGGGAGAACTCCGCGAGCCGTTCCTTGAGCCGTGCGTACCCGTCTGAATCGCCGAACGATGACTGAACATAGGAGAGCGAGCGCGCGAACGTCTCCCACGCGTCCGGGTTCGAGACGGACGCGGAGGAATGCTCCAACACCGCCGAGCGCATCTGCTCGCGGAAGTGATCGTCACTCCACGGCCGCCGCGCGAAGCCGATGATGGCGAACCTGGCCGGACTGAGCCCCTGCAGATACAGGCTGAACAGGGCGGGAATCAGCTTGCGCCGCGTCAGATCGCCGGTCGCCCCAAAGATGACCACCGCGCACGGCTCGGCGGCGCGCTCCTCGGTGAGTCCCGCGCGAAACGGATTCTCCGCCAGGTTCAGCACACCATCATTTCCCGGCTTCAGCCAGCGATGAGGCGGGCAATCCTTGCATCCAGTTCGCCCTGGTCAACCGCGAAGGACTGCAGCGCCGCCTGCGTCATTACATCGTCCGCCGCGGCAACGTCGCACCAGCGGTGCAGGCTGGGAATCTTGCCGCCTTTCTGGATCTCGGCCTGCTCCCCGGCACTCCACTGCCGGAAGAAATCGCTGACGCCGCACTCGGCGGCGAAGCTGAGGATCTTCTCGCCCGAGTCGAACGATTCCACCTTCTCCGCGGCCGCTCGCGCAAAGCTCCGGAAGGCGTCCGAAACTTCCCAGAACGTCTCCACGCGCCCCTTACCCGATACATTCGCGGTCAACTTCACGGGGAAGTCTGCCGAGCTGAGCCGCCGCACGTCCGCCGGAGCGGGGTTGGAGTCCAGATACTCCTTCGCGGCCTTCGGGGGAATCGTCAGAACGTCCACACCCGCCAGTTCCCGCACCTGCCTGCCCGTGCGGATGGATGCGGCAATCTGCTTCGATGGCGCGGCGTCCTCCTCGCGCAGCTTCTCGACCTCCTCCTGCGACACCAGACAAACGCGCTCGCCAACATTCTCGCCGCTCCCGAGATTGTTGTCCTTCACGACGACACCCAGGCGGCCGAGGAAGACGTTAACGTATGCTGGGCGCGAGAACAGGGAGGCGAAGTAGTTCTGCCGGGCGCTGAAGCCCAGGGTAAAGTTGACCGGCACCCCTGCGTCCGCAAGCTTGCGCACGGCGATGAACCCGTCCGGCGTCATCGGGACTTTGACCAGGAAGCGCTCGGGGCATATGTTGAAATAGCGCTTGCCGAACTCAAGCGTCATGCGCCAGTCGTCCGCGAGGTCCGGGTGCAGTTCAACGCTCACGGTCGCGCCGAATATCTCCACCAGCTCGAGCGCGATGCGGGCATTGAGGATAAACCCGGTCTCGACGACCAAGTCGCGCTCGGACATGCCGGGATAGGCCTCCTTCAGCCTGCGGGCCGCGGTCTCGATAACGCTATCCACGACTCCCGTCTGCACAACCTGGTTCACGAGCGTGTTGTTGGTAGTCAGCCCGCGCATCTGACGTGCCCACAGGGGCTGCGCCTCGGCCTTGTTGCCCGTATCGAACCAGGGCTGGCTGCCCGCCTTCACGAGGTACTTGAGCCCCGGGCAGTCGGGGAACTCGCTCGTTCCCGGACCCCTGAAGCCGTCAAGTGCGATTTCGGCGGCGACGCTTGCCAGTTTCTCTTCGCAATGCAGATCAGATATGGACTTTGACATAAACTATCTCCCCAAAACCGGCATCGCCGGCGTAATACAGCTTACACTCCCGCGAATGCTCCCCACCCCCGCCGTGGTCAGGCGCCTCTTACGTATTCGCTGATCTTCTCGGCGATCTGCTCGGGCATAAACCCGAACTGCTTCTGCAGGTCCTTCATCGGCGCGGACGCCCCGAAGTGGTCAATGCAGATCAGGAGCCCGTCCGTGCCGGCGTAGCGCTCCCACCCGAACGGCGAGGCGGCCTCCACAACCACGCGCTTCGTGATACCGGGCGGAAGGACGCTGTCTCTGTACTCCTTCGGCTGCTGCTCGAACAGATCCCAACTCGGCATGCTCACCAGACGGGCCATCACGCCATCCAGCATTTTCAGAGCGTCCTGAGCAAACCGCACCTCGGTGCCCGTGGCAATCACGATCACGTCCGGCTGCCCGCCGGGAGCGTCCTGCACCACGTATGCGCCCTTGAGGGTGCCCTTAGCCATGGCAGGGTCGTCCAGATCGAGCGAAGGAGCCTTCTGGCGCGAAAGCAGCAGCGCCGTCGGACGGTCCGTGTTCTGGATAGCGGCGGCCCACGCCATGGCGGTCTCGGCTGCGTCGGCGGGGCGGATGACGCTCAGGTTGGGCATGGCGCGCAATGACGCAAGGTGCTCGATCGGCTCGTGCGTCGGGCCGTCCTCGCCCAGAAAGATGCTGTCGTGGGTCCAGATCCAAATGCTCTGTAGCCCCGAGAGCGCAGACACGCGCACCGAGCCGCGCATGTAGTCGGAGAACACCATGAACGTGGCGCCGTACGGGATGAAGAAGCCCGAATACGCCAGCCCGTTCACCACGCCGCCCATGCCGTGCTCGCGGATTCCGAAATGGATGTTGCGTCCGGCGAAGTCGCCTGTCGCGACGGATGCCGTATCCTTGAGCAGCGTCTTGGTGGAGGGCTCCAGGTCGGCCGATCCGCCCACGAGTCTGGGCATCAGGCTCGCGACTGTCTGCATGATCTTGCCGCCGTATCCGCGCGTGGCGTCCGTGTCGAGTGCGCTCGCGGTGTCGAGCAGGCGGTCAGCCAGGTCTGCGGGGGCGCGTCCTTCGAGCATCGCGTCGAGCTCGGCGGCGAGGTCGGGGTGCGCCTGGCGGTAGCGGGACAGCAGTTCGTTCCACGCCGCGTACTCCGCCTCCACCTGCTTCGGCCGCACGCCGAAGAGATCGTACACTCCGTCCGGAACGTGAAATGTTGGCTCGGCAGGCCAGCCGAGCGCCTTTTTCATGGCGGCTGTCTCGTCCGCGCCCAGCGGCTCGCCGTGAGCGCCGGGAGTGTCGTGCTTCGTGGGGGCGTCCTTCGCGATGTGCGTGCGGCAGGCGATGATGCTCGGGCGATCCGTCACAGCCCGGGCGGCGGCGATGGCCTTCTCGGCGGCGGCCCGGTCGTGACCGTCTACGCTCTGAACGTGCCACCCGTACGCCTCGAAGCGCTTCGCCACATCATCCGTGCAGGTGATGTCTGTGCTCCCGCCAATGCTGATTCTGTTGTCGTCGAAGAGATAGACGATGTTGCCGAGGCCGAGATGCCCGGCGAACGACGCCGCTTCGTGCGAGATGCCTTCCATCAGGTCGCCGTCGCTGACCAGGGCATACACCGTGTAATCGAACAACTCGAAGCCCGGCTGGTTGAAGCACGCGGCCATCATCTTCGACGCCAGCGCGATGCCGATTCCGTTCGCGAAGCCCTGACCCAGCGGGCCCGTGGTGGCCTCGACTCCGGGCGTGTGCCCGAACTCGGGATGTCCCGGCGTAAGCGAGCCCGCCTGGCGGAACTGCTTCAGGTCTTCGAGCGACACGCCGTACCCGGTGAGATGCAGCAGCGAGTAGAGCAGCATGCACCCGTGACCCGCGGAGAGCACGAAGCGGTCTCTGTTCGGCCATGCGGGATCCTTCGGGTTGTAACGAAGGAACTTCGTCCACACGACATATGCATAGTCCATCGCGCCGGTAGGCAGGCCGGGATGCCCGGACTTCGCCTTCTCGATGGCGTCCACCGAAAGCATCTTGATAGTATCAACGGCGGTCTGTTCCAGGTTGCTGTTCACTGTTTGCTCTTCACTCACTGCAGTTGGGTATCTCCGTTTTCGTAAATGTGGGGCGCAAGCGGGCATTCGCGCGCTTACCGCCTGAGAAAGACTCTTGCCGGCGCTGCTTCAGCCCCGGCAATCTTGAGAGGGCAGCAGATCAACTCGTAATCTCCCGGTTCGACGCCCGAGAGGACGACTCCTTCGATGACAGCCACCCCCGCGCCCAGCAGCGTATGATGCGCCGGGTGTCCGGGGGCTTTGTAGCGGTCGAGCGAAAGATAGTCAACACCGGCCAGCTTCACCCCCATCTTCGCCAGATGCTCCGCGCCGTCCCCCGTCACATGCGCGAAATCCGTCTTGAACTCCGGGTCCGCCAGATCGTCCGAACTCGGGGTCCGGAACAGAGTGCGGGTGACGCCCGCCATATCGAGACCTCGAAGCACCTCCGCGCTGATCTGTTTGCCGGGCAAACGAAACACGCGGCAGGGTCCGATCAGGATAGCGGGATCAACCATGTCAATGCCGGGGCCACCGTCAACATAATGCCCCGGAGCGTCCACATGCGTCCCCACGTGCGTTCCCATCGAGAAGCGGGAGTTGTTGGATGTGTCTCCTGAGGATATGCTCCGGTACCTTTCGATTGAAAACGGCGGAGATCCGGGGTAGAGCAGCATCCCGTCGTGAAGCGGCATGGTGATGTCTATGATCGAGTCCATATCGAACCTATTCTACCCGACGCCGCAAATGGATTCCTGTCCGTGCTCCTGAACCCGCGAAACACGCCCTGACGGGGCAATTTCGGGCGCGAGGGAACCGGATGCGCGATAAAGGGGACTATAGAAGGGTGTTTGCAGACGCCGAAGCTTCTGTACGACGCGAGGCGAATTTGTTTTCCGGGACACTCCAGGAGCCGAAAATGCAGCCTGACGGGCGGAACCCGGCCCTGCGCGTTGCTCTGATATACGCGCTGGCCGCCGCATGCTGGATTCTGCTTTCTGACGTTATTCTGACGAGTCTGCTCACGGGCGATCTGCTCGCAAGCAGGCTGCCCGCGGACGGGCCGTCTGCCGCCCGCTTCTTCGCCTTGCCCTCCATCCTCAAGGGGCTCCTGTTGGTGGCCGTCACCGCCGCGCTGTTGTATCTGCTGGTGCGCGATGCGGTGGCGAACCTGTGGCGCGCAAAGGCGCGCATGCAGTTGCTGTTTGACGGGGTCAACGACGCCGTCTATCTCTACCAGCTTGGTCCGAACGGCGAACCGGGCCTGCTGCTGGACGCCAACACGGGGGCACAGCGCATGTCCGGCTACTCCCGCGCTGAGCTGCTCCAGATGACCCCGCTCGACCTCGTGAAGCCCATCCTGCGCCGAAGACTCCGGGAGAACTCATGGATGCTTCTCGACAGGCGCCAGGCCGTCTTCGAGACCGTGCTTATCGCAAACGGCGGCGCCGGGATTCCCGTCGAGGTCAGCATTCACGTCAACGATATCGAAGGAGTCCCCACCGCGTTCGCCTCCGCGCGTGACATACGCGATCGCAAGCGGGCCGAAGCCGAACGCCGCGAGGCAGCCCTGGCCACGGAGCGCGATAAGCGCGCGTTCTACCGGGAGACTGTCCTTGCGATGTCGGCAGGCAGGTTCCAGCTCGTGGAGCCGGAGGAGGCCAGGGATCTCATCCACGCCCCCACGCTTCATTTTGCTTTTTCGCACGCCGGGGAGCTGCGCGAGGCACGGCGGCTGACGTGCGAGTGGTCGCGCTCGCAGGGCCTTAGCGAGAAAGCGGCGCGCGACTTCGAGATCGCTATCGGAGAAGCCACCACAAACGTGCTCAAGCATGCTTCGGGCGGAGAGCTTTTCGGCGGGAGGGACAGCGGCACCATCTGGATCGCGGTCGTGGACCACGGGGAAGGCATTGACACCTTTGCCATCCCGAGGGTCGCTTTCCAGAACGGCTACACGACCAAGTCAACAGTGGGACTCGGCTACACGCTGATACTCGCTGTCTGCGACAGGGTGAAGCTGGCATCCGGGCCAGGCGGCACGACAGTGATTATGGAAAAGCTGCTCGATCCCGCGCCGGAGTCCGGCAATATCCCCGTGACGGCCTGCCCCGGCGCTCACTCCTGAACCGCCCGGTCAGTCAGCGATGCCCAGCGTAAACACTCGCTGCGGCGTTTCGGGCGCAACCTGCGCCGAGACAACCTGCCTCCCCTCACTCAACTCGGCGCGGCCGTCTTTGCGGTAGGGGTTGTGCGGAAGAACCGGCCACTGAGCGCGGGCGTCCTCCGGCACCGACAGGCACCTGTTCCCCTGCCCGATCCATCCGCCAGTTTCCGCTCCCGAAAGCATGAGAGGCTCCTTCAGGTCTTTCTGGCCGGCCCCGCTCTCCAGCGGTTTGCGTACACCGGGCAGCAATCAGCCGACATGCAGACGAACCATGGGCCCTTGCGCCGAACCATTGCCGTGGGCCTGCCGCTGCCGTCCTCGAGATGGGAGCGCCGGTCCGTTTCCTCCGCCGCCGTGGCCTCGGCGGGGCCTTCCTGACCGTAGAGAAGGAAGGCCGCCAGGTCATCAGTGGGCGTTCGCGAACCGGCCTTCTTCTGAAGCTCAAGCTGCTGCCGAACCAGGCCGCGGCCAAGATCGCCAGATTCCCTGCGCAGAGCCCCGAGGCGCTGAAGATGGTGGCCGGACTGAAAGACATTGCGCAGCGGGCTGTGCTTGCGGAGACGCACGAGGACAGCAAGCAACGAAGCACAGTTGGCGCTATCCATCGCCTCTACGCGCCGGTACTGCTAGGCGAAAAGCTGCACCGCGCCAAACTGACCGTGATCGGCTACAGAGTAGGCCGTAAGAACCTGCACGCTCTGGAGGAGATTGAGATGGACGGCCCCGGGGCTATAACTCTATTGCCTGCAAGCGCAAGCGCCAGCAGCGCCACACAGAGGCCTCAAGGGCCGTCCACGATCAGTATAGCACAGCTTCTTGAGGGCGCAACGCGGCAGGATGGAACCCCGCTCCTGCCCGAGCGAACGCCGCCTGCCGAGTCAAATCCGGATGACATCTACTTCGCGGCGGTGAAGGACGACCGGGAACCCGAACAGGGGGAACTGTTCGACGTTGACGCCGTGGTGGAGGAAGGGCTGAAGTACATCGGCAGTCAGAATGTGCTGCGGATGGACTGGGACAGCTTCGAGGACGGCAAGGCCGTGCTACAGGGCCTCGGCGAACTGTTCCACGACAGCCGGGAAGCGGTGCAACGGCAGCGGCGCGGAGTGCAGACGTGGAACGAGACGCGGGCACTCGCGCAGGCGAAGGCGCTCGGCATTACCCCGAAGATGCTGGCACGGATCGCGCCAGGCCTTTGATGAACTCGTCTCTGAAGCGCAGCTCGCCCACGGACTGAGCCGCCTGCGCTGAAGGCGCAAGTGTCAGAATGATGATTGCGAACGGAAGCAGTTTGAGCATAGCCGGGCGAGGTCTCCTGTCGCGCCGTCTGGCAGCTGCGCCAAAGACTTCGCCGGGGGATCTGCCACTACCTTCCCGAAGACCGGCGCGTGAGGGCCGAGAGCAGAGACAGCGCCCCGCGGTCAATCCGGCACCACAAAGAGCCACCTCTCTGGCGTCACCCCCTCCTTGCGCTCGATGACCAGAGTGTCCGCTTCGCGGCGGCACGGGGCCTCCGCCCCCCTGCTTCCCGGAGTCGCTCCCTCCGCGAACACCCTCACCTTTTCGGGCAGCCCCTTCGCTGGTATACGCACAGCAGGCGCGCCGTCGAAGCGCACCTGAAGAACCGCGCCTCCCGGCACCCGGCGATCCTCCGTTACCGGGCCGTACACCAGATGCGCAAGCGGCCCGTCCGCGAACTTCCACTCGCGCCCGTCAATCGTGACCGACGAGAACTGCGTCCCGGCGAACGCCGCCATGTCTCCAGCGCCGTCGAGTCGGAACGCCAGCGCCTGCAGCCCGTCAAACGTCACAGTGTGCCCGTTGACGCGGAAATCCTTGAGGTGAATCTCTTCGGTCGGCAGCGGGTGCGAGGCAAGATACTCCGCGTCCCGCTTCGCATCGCGCGCGAAGCCGCCCTCCCATCCTTCTTCCAACGCCCTGAGGTGGTTCGCAATCGTGATAGCCCCGTTCGGGAAGCGGCAGGCGAGGTAGTCTCCGAAGCGCGACACGAACTCGGTGTTGTCGTTGACCGCCGCCTTGCCCGAGGGCGGATACGCCCCGAGCGCCGCCAATACCCGCGACAGCGTATCCACGTCGTAGCCGAGGCTGGCGGACTGGTCGTCGCGCAGGCGGCAGCCGAGGAAGGCCGTTGTGCCCTTTCCAACAGAGCGCGTGACGCCCAGAACATGCTTTCCCGAACGCGCCGCGACATTTGCGCCCTCGCGCGGGGTCACCGGATAGAACCGATCCACCACAAAGCTCGTGAGGACAGTCATCGGCGCGACTCCCGCGAGAGCGCCCTCGAACGTCACCTGCCGCCCGGGGACGCGCATCCCCCAGTCCTGCGTGTAGTCGTGTTCGCAGCCGAACAGCTCGCGCCATTCGGCCTGTATACCGTCGCCCTCGGAGCAGAGCAGCGGCGGAGGCCCGCTCCAGATCACGCGCCCGCCGCCCTCGGCAAGCTCGCGCATCATCCCTATGAGCTTTCGCGAAGGAAACGGCTCGAACTGCGCCACCAGCGTGCCAAACGACCGCCCGGCGATTTTGATAGTCCCGCCTTCCACCTTTCCCATCTCCAGCAGCTTCGCCGGTGTGATCAGGTTCGCATAGCCGAACTGAGTCATCCAGCTCCCGAAGCGGTTGTCAACCGAGACGAGGTCGAGAGGATAGAGCATCAACACGTCAACGTCGCGATGCTCCATTCCCTGCACGAGACCGTACAGGCTCCCGCTTGTTCCGTAAGCCGCCGTCAGCCAGGTGCGCCTCCGGGATATCTCGTGCGGCATCCCCCAGTGCGCCCCGTATGAGAAGGGCACCCCGTTCAGTATGCCCGTGGAGCAGGCAAGCGTCAGCCCCAGATAGTTCCGGTCGAGCCAGCCGCCCTCCGCATGGTCGTTGCCGTTGCCGGTAAGGAAATCGCCCCAGCGGAAGTAGTCCGAGCAGGCGGCCGCGGACTGGTGCACGGTGTTGGACCAGAGAAAGTCGGGCGTGTACTCGTAGCGCCGCGTGTTCTCGTTGACCTGCCCGCTGTCCCAGCGGTCGCAGGTCGGGCTCTCCGCCCAGGTAGCGTGCGCTCTCGCCTCGAGCCTGTGCCCGAAGCGCTCCTCCGCGTGACGCTTCGCCTGCACGAACAGATCCACGACCCCGTCTTGCAGAAGATGATAATACCGCGACCGGAACAGCATGGTGCGGTGGATGTCGGCGGGCGACGTGCCGAACACGTGCTGCACAGCCGTCCTGGCGGAGAGATCGTTGGCTGTGTCCTCCTGCCCTTCGCAGAAATAGACAAGGTATTTCGCGAAATCTGAGTACTCCGCGCCGAAGCGCCGCGCGTATTCGGCGGCGAGATTCGGGCTGACGTAGCGAAGCGCGAACTCTCCATTATCGTGGTGGTTGCTGTAGCCCCAGTCCTGCTGAATGTGCATCTCGTCGGAGTAGAGCGCATTGAGCTTTACCCCGGCATCGGCGTAGCTGTCCACGAGCTTCTTGAGGTAGGGGAGCGCTTTCGGGCTGAAGTAGTCCATCTCGGGGGTCTCGTAGCTCTGCACAACAAGCACCCGGTTGCGCTCGCCCGCCGAAGTCCCTTTGCCGTACACGCGGATTCGCTGCGCCAGGTACTCCCCGGTTTTCAGATCCGACGGCCACACCTCCACGCGCGCGTCCGTCGTGATCTCGACGATGCTCGCCGGATCAACGGCGCGGTAGGGCGTTCGCCAGATGGGCTGCTCGCTGAACGCGAACACGCGCACGCCGGCCTGTTTGATATCGAGCGGCCCCTTGTTGTTGACCCAGCGTTTCTGCCGCCACATCTGCACGCTGAACGCTCCCGACTTCGGGTCGCGCAGGCCCTTGCGATAGTGCATCCAGACGCCTGATTCGCCCGTCGCCTTCGCGTATGCCGGCCCAATCTCCAGCGGCGAAAGCAGGCTCAGCTCAAGGCCCAGGCCGTAATCTTGCGCGAACTTGCTGATCTTTGCGATGAGCTGCACGTATTCGGGCATGTCGGGAGTGAGGCGGCGCGGGGCGTCCTGTCCCGGACGGTACTGCTTGAAGAAATGGTCGAACGCGACAATGAGCGTGCGGCATCCGCGGGCCTTCGCGCGTTCGCAGACCTGCCGCAGGCTCTCTTCGCGCTTGCCGAAGGTGAGGCTGAGGTCCAGCTTGCGGTCGGGGTCGGAGAGCGCTTCGAACTGATCGTCGCTCACGAGAATGATGGACTCGCGCGGGATATCGAATGCCCACGCGCCCGGATACGCGACGAGATCGGCTTTATACAGGTTCTCGGGCGTCGCCGCGCAGCAGACAGCCGCCATGAGCACGAGCAGAAAAGTAGCAACGGTGTTCAGATCCATCGGGACGGTCATCCTCTCTGGCTTGAGGAACAAGCCTCGCCGCATGCTTCCCGCCCGGGCAACGATGCTCCTGCCGTCAATAGGGGGCTGGAGGCGAACTCCGGGGGCAGTATCGCGCGAATGAGGCAGGAAAACCAGGCTTCGCGCGGCAAGTCCTATGTGGCCACAACAGATATTGGAGTGAGGTATATGTCGAAAACCAGAGTCTTATTGTTCACAGGCGGCGAGATTCACGATCACAAGGGCTGCGGCGTCGAGATCAAGAAGCATCTTGACGCGGCGGGCAGCTTCGACGTTACGCATGTCGAAGACGATCTCGACGTCTTCACGAAACTCGGCGGGGGGGCATTCGACGCGGTCGTGTTGTACTATACGATCGGGTCCCTGACCGCCGCCCAGCGCGACGGGTTATGCAGTTTTGTCGCTAGCGGCAAGGGGTTCGTGCCGGTGCACTCGGGGGCGGACTCGTTCAAGGACTCCGAGGAGTACCGCGCGCTCGTGGGCGGGCATTTCGTAACACACCCGCACTACCGCAGCTACATGGTCAGCGTTCTCGACAGGGAGCATGAGATCACAGAGGGGCTGGACGAGTTCACAGTGACGGACGAGCAGTACATCACCGACTACGACCCGCGCGTGCACGTGCTTGTGATGGCTCTCTGGCAGGGGGTCGCGCGGCCGGTGGCGTGGACGAAGCAGTGGGGCAAGGGCCGCGTGTTCTACCTTGCGCTCGGGCACGACCCGGCGGCCTGCCAGGACGAGAACTTCGGGCTGCTTCTGAAGCGGGGGGCGCTCTGGGCGGGCAAGCCCGCGGGCTGACGGCCCGGCTTGACGGAGATTGATATGAGACTTTTCGTAACCACAGTTGTTCTTGTCTGCGCGGCGGGCATGGCGTTCGCGCAGACCCCGGGCACGGGGAAGGTGACGCAGCTTCAGTATCCGCGCTACGGGTTCGCCCTCAGCCTCCCGGCCGCGAGCGACAAACAGACCGTGGCCATTCCGCTCGGCCAGGACATCTTCGCGGAGGCCTTTACCGGCGGTGGAATGGTGTATGCCGTGTTCGTGGCGTCGGAGAAGGACAAGGTCCCCCCGGCGGTGCTGCTGGAACAGACGTTGGTGATGATGAGCATGAAGGCTCCTCAGGCAGCGGTACGGCGCTGGCAGGCGAACTCGGGGCAGAGGATGGTGTTCAACGGCTTCACTTTCACCATTCCGAAAGAAGCTGCCGCGATGGCCCAGGAGGCATGGATCAAGCAGGCAATCGGCAGCGGCGACGGCGTACAGGCGGGCGCTATCAGCCCTCTGCCGGGCGATTCGAAACACGCCGTTGGAGTTGCGGCGATGGGCCCCAAAGCCCGTGAGTCACAGGTCGAGGACGCTGTCCGCATGATGATCAGCTCGCTCAGTTTTCCGGGCTACAATCCGGGGGCGCCATCGGCGGGATCTGCAGCGGGTGCCCCGGCGCAGCCAGCGCAGGGCTCCGGCATTGCCTGGCCCGCGCTCAAAGCTGGCGAGATCGCCCTTGTGGGCGTGATTGACACTGTTTCCGCGGACAAAACCCGGATGAACCTGCTTGCGGACCAGGTGCTGACCTACGGGCAGAAGCCGGCGAAAATGAGCCCCGCGCGACCGAAGACGGTTTTTTCAAAGGCGCTGCCCGTCTTTGCGAAGCCTGGGGTGCGGGTCATCGTCTCCGGCAAAAACAAGGGGCAGGGCAAGCCGCTGACAGCGGACGCGGTGAAGCAGGCGCCCGCGCCGTAAGCGGCGGGCATGCGGCGAGGCGATTGTGCGCGTGGGACATTCGGCGAAAGCACGGATTGGATGACGCTTGCCGTTGTCGTGCCGGCTTACAACGGGTCGGATCTGCTGCGGCAGTTCCTGCCCTCCGTCGCGCAGTCAGCGCGGTTGGCGGGCGCACCGCAGATCATCGTCGTTGATGACGCAAGCACGGATGGCAGCGCCGAAGCCGCGCGCGAAGCGGCGCCGGATGTGGAGGTCATCCGCAGGGATGCCAACGGCGGTTTCGGTGAGGCAGTCAACGACGGCGTTCACGCCGCGCGGGCCGATCTCGTCGCTGTTTGCATGACGGACTTGGAACTCGCGCCCGAGTGCCTGACAGCAGCGTGCGAGGCGTGCGCGCCGGAGGATGTGTTCGCCGCGGGGTTCCACCTGAAGACGTCGGACGGCTCGGGCAATGCCGGCGTGACGGCGCTGCCTTTCCGGCGCGGGCTGTTTCATACCGAGTTCCCCGGAGGCGGACGGCCGGAGTTGTTCCAGGCAGACCGGACCGACATCGCCTTTGCCGTGGGCGGCGCGATGGTCGTGAAGAAAGAGCGATTCGATGCGCTCGGGGGATTCGATCCGCTGTTCGCGCCGTACTTCTGGGAAGATATAGACCTGTGCTGGCGCGCATGGATGCGCGGCTGGCGGTGCGTCAACGAGCCGCGTGCCGTCGCTTGGCACCGGCATCCGCACCAGACCATCAACAGCACGTCGCAGGCCGAACGGCGGCAGAGGATTGTGCTGCGCAACCGGGTATCTTTCATATTGAAAAACATCCACGAACCGTGGCTGCTGCGGCAGCACAGAATCTGGATGATGATGATGATGGCCAAAGCGGCGGCGCGCGGCGACCGGACGCTGGCGCAGGCCGCGAAGGAAGCAAAGAAGCTCGCGGGAACCCGGCCGAACCCGGCGCCGGGCCGCTGGAGCGAGCGGGAGCTTGCGCATCTGCTTGCAACTCCGCGCGTCCGCAGGGAGCATCAGAAGGCATGAACTGGGGCAGCTATGCGCTCGACTTGTGGGGGCGCGCAAAGCACGTCATCAAGAACGACATCGCTGCGTGGGAAATCCGGCGGAAGTTCCCGAGCATCCACTACTCGGCGGACATCACGTGGGATCTCTGGTGCGCGTTCGAAATGGGCGAGGGGTCGGCGATTCTGCAGCACAGCATGGTCTGGATCACCAACGAAACCCGGGAGCCCAAGGAAAACAACGCCGCTCTGATCATCGGCAAGCGGACGGGCATCGGGGAGTTCTGCAACGTGCGCACGGGCGGCGCGCGCATCGAAATCGGCGACCATACGCTGCTGTCGCAGTTCTGCACCATTATCGCCCATACGCACGGGCTGGAGCCGGACACACTCATCCGCGACCAGCGCGGCGAATCGGCGGACATCATCATCGGCAAAGACGTCTGGATCTGCAACTTCGCCGTCATTACGCCCGGAGTGACCATCGGCGACGGTTCGGTCGTGGCGGCGGGGGCGGTGGTGACGAAAGACGTTCCGCCGGGGGTAATCGTGGGCGGCGTTCCGGCAAAGGTGATCCGCAATAGATAACACTCCACAGGTTCAGCACTCCATCGCCCGGCCCTTCGCGACTTGGGGGTGCGGCTACATCGCGTATCAGGGCTGCATGGCCGCGCACAGACAGAGGCACCTCCGCAAGGTGTACGTGCCGTCGGCGGCCCAGTGCCAGGTGCCGCCGGAACTGATCCGCATCGTTCCCGAAGCCAGAATGGCGGCGATGCGAACGCGCATCCCCTACCGCTTCCGTGCGCGCTTCTCGCTCGATATGCTGCTGGTGGATAACGGGCACGACCTCGCGGCGCGCAAGTTTCTGACGCCGGGGGGCATTTTCCACGGCTGGACGAACCAGACGCTGTTCTCGTTCAGGCGTGCGGCAAAGCTGGGAGCACGGCTGGTGCTCGAACGTCCGAACACGCACCCGCTCGATATGAGCGCGCTCGTCGGCGCGGAGCAGCGGAAGTACGGCTTCAAGGGCCGCAGCACCGCCCCGTTCGAGATAAGAAAAGCCATCCGCGAAATCGAGATGGCGGACCGGGTCGTCGTCTGCAGCGAGTTCGCGAAGCAGAGCCTGGTGAACCACGGCGTCCCCGAAGCGAAAGTGCGCGTCATCAACTACGGCGTGGATACCGAAGCGTTCACGCCGGGGCCGAAGCATGACAACGTGTTCCGGATTGTCTATTGCGGCATGGTCTGCCTGCGGAAAGGCCCGCAGTATCTGCTGCAGGCGTGGAAGGAACTGGCGCTCAAGAACGCGGAGATCTGGCTGCTCGGGGTGGTGCTGGACGACGCGGTCGGGATGCTGAAGCAGTATGAGGGCCTGCCGGGGCTGAAGATTGTGGGGCATGTGGACTCACGGCCGGAGCTGGCCGAACTGTACCGCCAGGGCACGCTGTTCGTGTTCCCCTCTGTGGAGGACGGGTTCGGGATGGTCGTCACCGAGGCGATGGCGTGCGGAGTGCCTGTGGTGATTTCGGACAATACGGGGGCGCGGGATGTGGTGGAGGAGGGCGTGAACGGGTTCGTTGTGCCCACCCGCGACGTGGAGGCGATCAAGGAGCGGATTCTGCTCTTTCGCGACACCCCCGGGCTGCGGGAGACGATGGGCAAAGCCGCGCGCGCGACCGCCCTCAACAACACGTGGTATCACTACTCCAGCAAGCTGGTGAAGGTTTACGACGAGCTGTCGTAGCCGGGATCAGAGGCCCCGCAGACGCCTGTCCGGCAGCGGAGATGCCGGACATCAGAGACGGGTGACAGAATCTCAGACCAACAACAATTCCCTCCGTTGCTTGTTGACAGCCAGACGCGAATTCTGCCACACTTGGACAGGGTCGAAGCGGCTGAGATGAGCGTCTCGCGACCTGCCATCGCAGGGCCGGAGGCGCTTTTGCCTTGTGTGGCACCTGTAGTGTGTCCGGCGCGGCCCGCGCGAAGGAATTGATCATCTATGAGCGGATCTCAGGATGCCGTCCCGGGCATCGTCTTCTCGACAGTGGACAAGCTGGCTAAATGGGCGCAAAGCTCATCGGTGTGGCCGTTTTCGTTCGGACTCGCCTGCTGCGCCATCGAGATGATGTCCACCGTCGCTGGACGGTTCGATATTTCACGCTTCGGGGCCGAGGTCTTCCGTCCGTCGCCCCGTCAGGCCGACCTCATGATCGTCTCCGGCCGCGTCTCGATGAAGATGGCCCCTGTGGTACGAAGGCTTTACGAGCAGATGGCCGAGCCGCGATGGGTCATCGCGATGGGTGCCTGCTCTTCGTGCGGAGGTGTGTTCAACAACTACGCGGTCGTTCAGGGCGTGGACAAGGTGGTGCCCGTGGACATCTATATTCCCGGCTGCCCGCCCAATCCCGACGCCCTGCTCTACGCGATCACGCGGCTTCAGGAAAAGATCCGCGTGGGCGAGGCGGTACCCGGCGGCAAAGTGCTGACCCCCGCGCCAAGAGAGAAGGTAGCCTCGCCGTGGAAGAAATAGCGGGCAACGTAGGGACAAAGTGCATCTAGAAGACACCAGACGGCTTTTCGAGCAGGCGCGGGAACGCTTCGGGGAAGACATCAGTCTCTCCGACCGGCCGACCGGCGAGGGCTCCATCGTCGTCAGCGGTCCGCGCCTCCGCGAGTTCACGCAGTGGGTGCGCTCGCAGAGCTTCGACTTCTTCGCGGACGTCGGCGGCATTGACTTTTTCTTCGAATCGCCGCGCTTCGACCTTACCTACACAGTTTACTCAACCGGGCAGAAACGGCATCTTCACTACAAAGTGAAGCTCGATGAGAGCGCGCCCGCCGTGGACTCCATCTCGGACATCTACGCGGGCGCGAACTGGCACGAGCGCGAGCTTCTGGACATGTTCGGGATCAGCGTCAACGGCCATCCCGACCCGCGGCGCATTCTGATGCCGGAGCACTGGCGCGGACATCCCCTGCGCAAGGATTACCCCATTGGCGGCGAGCAGGTGCAGTTCTCGGGCAACTTCGGCGACGTCGAGCCGCAGACGCTTCCGCCCGCTCCCGGGCAGGACGCTTTTGCGGGGTGGCAGGCGCTCGAAACCACGCCGGGATCCTACAGGCAGCTTATAGAGCCCGCCGCCGGGCCAGACGGGCAGCCGGACGCCGAAGGGCGCATGATCCTGAATATGGGCCCGCAGCACCCCAGCACGCACGGGGTGCTGCGCCTCCTCATCGAACTCGACGGCGAGAACATAACCCGGACGCTTCCCGATATCGGCTACCTGCACACGGGAATCGAAAAGACCGCCGAGACGCTCAGTTTTCGGAAGGCGCTCGCGCTCACCGACCGGATGGACTATCTTTCCCCGCTCGGTAACAACCTGGCGTATTCGCTGTCGGTCGAAAAGCTCGTGGGTGTCGAGGCGCCTCCACGCGCGACCGTGCTGCGCGTGATTCTGGCCGAGTTGACGCGCATTCAGTCGCATCTTGTGTGGCTCGGAACGCATGCGCTCGATATGGGCGCGATGACTCCGTTCTTCTACTGCTTCCGCGAGCGTGACCAGATTCTGGACATGTTCGAGATGATCTCGGGCGTGCGCATGATGACGAGCTTCATCTGCCCGGGCGGGCTTCGCGAGGATGTGCCGGACGAGTTCATGCCCGCGCTTGAGCAATTCATGCGCATCTTCCCGAGCCGCGTTGGCGAGTACGAGACGCTTCTGACGAAGAACCCGATCTGGCTCGAGCGCACGCGCGGAGTCGGCGGGCTCAGTCTCGAAGACGCGCTTGCGTACGGCGTCAGCGGCGCGTCGCTGCGTGGAAGTGGCCTCGCTTGGGATATCCGCAAGGTTGAGCCGTACTGCGGATACGAAACCTACGAGTTCGACGTCCCGGCGGGAACGCATGGCGATGTTTACGACCGGTATCTGTGCCGTGTTGAGGAGATGCTCCAGAGTCACAAGATTATCCGGCAAGCCATGAACCGGCTGGAGCCCGGGCCTGTTCAGGCGAACGACCGCAAGATGGCGCCGCCTCCGAAGCAGGAACTGGGTGCCAGCATGGAGAGCCTCATCCATCATTTTGTGATCTCGGCCATCGGATTCACGGCCCCGCACGGAGAGGCCCACGTTCCGACCGAGACCGGGCGCGGGCTGCTGTCGTTCTACATTGTCGGCGATGGCTCGCCGAAGCCCTACCGGATGCGGGCGCGGACTCCCTCGTTCGCTAACCTCCAGGCGCTGCCCGTGATGCTTCAGGGAGGACTGGTCGCCGATGCCATCGCGACCATCGGGAGCATAGACATCGTTCTGGGAGACGTGGACAGGTGACAGGCGGCGGCACACGGCTGAGACGGTTCTGAGTATGGCTGATCTGGTGACTCTGACAATTGACGGCAGGACGGTGCAGGTGGAGCCGGGCACGCTACTGGTTGAAGCGGCGGCGCAGGCGGGCATTCTGATACCGGTTTTCTGCTACCATCCGAGGCTCGCGCCCATCGGGGCCTGCCGGATGTGCCTGGTTGAGATCGAGGGGATGCCGAAGCTGGCCGCGAGCTGCACCACCCCGGTCAAGGAAGGCATGACCGTCCACACGAACAACGTCCGGGTCGAGAAGGCACGCCGCGGGATGCTCGAGTTCCTGCTGGTGCACCACCCGCTCGATTGTCCTATCTGCGATAAGGGCGGGGAATGCCCGCTGCAGGACTACACATACAAGTTCGGACAGGGCCAGAGCCGCTACACGTTCCCCAAGAGACACTGGGAGAAACCGCTTCAGATCGGGCCGAACATCCTGCTCGACCGCGAACGGTGCATTATGTGCTACCGCTGCGTGCGGTTCTGCCAGGAGGTTTCCGGCCACGAGCAGATCGGTGTGTTTGAGCGCGGCAACGGGCAGGAGATCGGCGTGCATCCGGACCAGCCGTTTGACAGCCAGTTCGCGGGTAACACGATTGAACTCTGCCCCGTCGGCGCTCTGACGGGCGTTCCCACCCGCTTCTTCGGCCGGACGTGGGACGTCGCGCACTCGCCCGGAATCTGCACGGGGTGCGCGGCGGGATGCAACATCCGCGTGGACACGCGGGACGGAAGCAGGGTTGTGCGGTACTGGTCGCGCGAGAACAGGCACACGGACGACGGCTGGCTGTGCGACGAGGGACGGTTCGGGTTCGGCTTCGTGAACGAAGGCCGCCTGCTGGAACCGAAGCTGAAGAGCGGCGAGGAATTGACGAACGCCACCTGGCAGCAGGCGCTCGTTCGGGCGGCGGCGACGCTGTCGGAGCACTCGAAAGCGGGAATGCTCGGCATTCTTGCGTCCCCGGCGTTCACGAACGAAGACCTTTGCGGAATTGGCAAGCTCGCGCGCGAAGCGCTGGGCGAGAAGAACCTCGACCACAGCGCCCGGAAGCGCGATGCGGCCCTTGCCGACATCGCCCGCGTCGGATGCGAGGCAGGCTTTGCGGCCGGAACCCTGGTGGACATTGACGCGGCCGCCCGGATCATCACAATCGGCGTGGATCTGAGCCGCGAGCAACCCGTGACCGAACTGCGGGTGAAGAAGGCCGTCCGGCGGAACGGGGCGGCGTTGGTCAGCGTGCACAGTTCGGATGTTGAGTTGGACGGATACACCTCCGAGAAGGTCCGGTACGAGCCGGGCAAAGCAGCGGCGGTGGTCGAGGCGCTTGCAGAGCAGATCGCAGAGCGCGATGAGCCTTCGCCATCGGTGGTGGTCCTTGGCTCCCGCCTTGCCGAGACCGAAGACGCCTCGCTGATTGCGGCGCTCGGTACCCTCGCGCACTCGCTCGGCGAGCAGGCGCGCTGCGTCGCAGTGCTCCCCTGCTGCAACAGCAGAGGCGCGCTTGATCTCGGCATCCTGCCCGCGCAGGACAGTGGAATGACAGGCGCGCAGATGCTGCAGGCGGCGAGGGACGGCAGGATAAAGGCGCTCTTTCTCGCCGGAGCTGAACCCCTTCTGGAACTGGACGCGGACCTTGTGAAGGATGCGCTCGGCAGGCTGGAAGCGATTGTGTATATGGGCTGGTCGCTGGACGGTCTGCCCGTGACGCCCGATGTAGCGCTGCCGTGCCTGACGGTTCTGGAAACGGGCGGTACCTTCAGCAACACGGACGGACGCATTCAGAGGGTGTTTCGCGCCATCCGCCCGCGCGGGCGCGCGAAGCGCGGCTGGCAGATAGCGGCCGATCTCGCGCAGGCGCTCGGGAGCCCGTGGCCGCTGGCATCCGTGGAGGAGGTTTTCGAACAGGTGATGCGGGAAGCAGACGCCTGCGCCGGTGTGGAATGGGGCAGCCTGGGCGTCAACGGCGTTAACCCCCGGACGCTGGCGGAGCAAAGACAGGGCTAGCGATTGTTTGTTGAGTTTATAAAAGGTCTCGGAATAACGCTGAAGCAGGTCTTCCGGAAGCCGACCACGGTCAACTACCCAGAGGTGAGGCGGCCGATGTCCGCCCGCGCGCGGTGGCGGCACAAGTTGCTGCGGCACGAGGACGGGCTCGAGCGCTGCATCGGCTGCTCGTTGTGCGCGGGTGCCTGCCCGACTCACTGCATAGAGGTCATTGCTGCCGACAACACCGATGAGGATCGCAAGTCGCCGGGCGAACGCTACGCGGCCGTGTACGAAATCAACATACTGCGGTGCATATTCTGCGGCTACTGCGAGGACGCCTGTCCTACCGGCGCCATCGTGCTCGGTCCCGATTTCGAGCTTGCCGACTTCGAACGCTCCAGCTTCATCTATGGCAAGGAGAGGCTTCTCGTTGACGCTCCGGGCGAGGTGGCGCGGGTAAAGAAGCGCCTGGAATAGCGGCCAGCGCCGCTGTCTGGAGTCCTTCCGCCGCATCCGCGCGTTCTCTGGTGTGAAGGGCAAACCCGTCAGGTGTCTTTGAATATGCTGAACCAGAGGAGCAGATATGGCGGCAACGCGCGCTGAGACGAGAAAACCGGAGGGGCTGCGGACGATTCCCCGTGAAGAGCATCTCGAGATGTACCGCAAGATGCTCCTCATCCGCCGGTTCGAGGAGATGGCGGGAAAGCAGTATATGCAGGCGTCCATCGGGGGGTTCTGCCACCTGTACATCGGACAGGAAGCTGTTGCGGTGGGCATCATCTCGGCATTGCGATCTGATGACTACGTGATGGGCACCTACCGCGAGCACGGCCAGATTCTCGCCGCCGGCAGCGATCCGAAGGCGATTATGGCGGAGCTTTTCGGCCGGGAGACGGGCATCTGCCGTGGCAAGGGCGGCTCGATGCACCTGTTCGACCGCGAGCGAAACTTCATGGGAGGCGACGGAATCGTGGGTGGCGGGCTTCCGATTGCCACGGGAGTGGGGCTGGCGATCAAGTACAGGGGCGGCGATCAGGTGTGTGTCTGCTTCTTCGGCGACGGAGCGGTAAACGAAGGGGCCTTTCACGAGGCGCTCAATATGGCAGCACTCTGGAAACTGCCGGTCATCTTCGTCTGCGAGAACAACCTCTACGGCATGGGCACGCAGGTGACCCGCGCATCCGCTGTGCCCGACCTCAGCCGCCGCGTGAGCGGATACGGCATGGAGAGCGCTCACGTGGACGGCATGAACCTGCTCGCCATACGCGCGCTTTCGGATGACGTGGTGGCAGAATGCCGCGCCGGGCGGGGACCCTGGTTCATCGAAGCGAAGACCTACCGTTACCGCGGACACTCGATGGCCGACCCGGCTACCTATCGCACCAAGAGCGAGGTCGAAGAGTGGCGCGTGCGCGACCCCATCAGCATTTACGAGAAGCAGCTTCTGGGCGCGGGCATCATAACGGACGAGGAGATTCGGGGCATCTCGGCGGAGATTGACGCCGTGGTTGATGAGTCGGTCAGGTTCGCGGAGGAGTCGCCCTTCCCTCAAGCCGACGCACTCTACGAACACGTTTACGCGTCCGGGGAGTAACAGAGACCATGCCCATTCTGACTTACCGAGAAGCTCTGAACCAGGCTCTGCGCGAGGAGATGCGGGCCGACCCGGACGTGTTTCTGATTGGCGAGGAGGTCGCCGAGTATCAGGGCGCGTACAAAGTGAGCGAGGGGCTGCTCGCCGAGTTCGGAGCGCGCCGCGTGATTGACACACCGATCTCCGAGGAGGCCATCGCCGGCGCGGGCGTGGGCGCAGCAATGGCCGGGCTCAAGCCGGTCGTCGAGATGATGACCGTGAACTTCTCGCTGCTCGCACTCGACCAGATCGTCAACCACGCCGCGAAGTACTACTACATGTCGGGCGGGCAGTACAACGTGCCGATGGTGATGCGCGCGCCGGTGGGCGTGGGACTTCAGCTCGGGGCACAGCATTCGCAGAACTTCGAATCATGGTTCGTGCATGTTCCGGGGCTGAAAGTCGTTCTGCCCGCGACCCCGGCCGACGCGAAGGGACTGCTGAAGTCCGCCATCCGCGACCCCGATCCGGTCGTCTTTCTGGAACACGAACTGATCTATCTCTCCAAGGGCGAAGTGCCCGCCGAGGACTACACCGTTCCGCTTGGGGTGGCGGACGTGAAGCGCGAGGGCACGGACGTCACCATCATCACCTACTCGCGCATGACGTTGTTCGCCCTCAAGGCTGCCGAGCGGCTGGCGGAGCAGGGCATATCGGCCGAGGTCGTCGACCTGCGCACGCTGCGCACGCTCGATATTGACACGGTTCTGGATAGCGTCCGCAAGACGCACCGCGCTGTCGTGTGCGAAGAGGACTGGCCGATGTGCGGAATGGCCGCAGAAGTGATCGCGCAGATTCAGACCGAAGCCTTTGACGAGCTGGACGCACCGATCTTGCGCGTCGCGGCCGTGGATGTGCCGATACCCTACGCGAAGAACATCGAGAAGATGGCGGTCCCGCGCGAGGGGGACGTCTATCAGGCCTGCCTGCGCGTGACCGAAGGGCGCCGGAGGTGAGCCACGGAGAGCCACGAGAGCGGCCGCCGTGGATGAGGACCCGCGCGATATCGTTCGACACCTACGACGGCATGAAGCGGACTCTGGGGTCTCTGCACACCGTCTGCGAGTCTGCCCGCTGCCCGAACCTGGGCGAATGCTGGAAGAGCGGTACGGCCACATTTATGATCATGGGCGACATCTGCACGCGCTCCTGCAAGTTCTGCGCGGTGCGCACGGGACGCCCGGAGCCCATTGACCCCGGCGAGCCTTTGCATGTCGCGCAAGCGGTTGAAGATATGGGGCTGCGGCACGCCGTCATCACTTCCGTCACCCGCGACGATCTGGCGGACGGCGGGGCGGCGCATTTCGCCGCCTGCATCCGCGCCGTGCGCCAGGCCGGCACAGCCGCGACCATCGAGGTGCTCACCCCCGACTTCGAGGGCAGCCGCGACTGCGTGGCCGTAGTGCTCGCCGCCGGCCCGGATGTCTTCAACCACAACGTGGAGACAGTTGCGCGCCTGACAAAGCAGGTGCGTATTCAGGCGAGGTACGATCGCTCTCTGCAGGTGTTGCGAGCCGCTTCTGAGATTGACCCCTCCATCCCCACGAAGAGTGGGATCATGGCTGGCCTGGGAGAGAGCAACGGCGAGGTGATCGAGACTCTCCGCGACTTGCGCGCCGCCGGAGTGAGCCGGCTCACGATCGGTCAGTATATGCGGCCCTCGGCCGATCACCTGCCGATTGAGCGGTGGGTGACGCCGGAGGAGTTCGGTTGGTTCAAGGACAGGGCGCTGGAGATGGGCTTCCTGCACGTTGAGAGCGGCCCGCTGGTGCGCAGCTCCTACCACGCCGCGCAGGCCCTCTCCGGCTAAGGTGTCCACTCGCTGAACGTGACCGCGCGAAACACATAGGTGGTCACCGGCTCCGACGGCGCGATTCCCGCCTGGCGCTTTGCCTCCGCGAGCTGCCATCGCGTCGTTTTCGCTTCACCCGGAAGCAGCACCGCGCTCTTCGTGTCCTTCTCGATCATCAGCCCGTAGTTCGCTGGAGGGTAGCCCGACAGGTCTTTGACCCTGCGCCGTTCGCCCGGAACGGTGACCTGGACGGTTGCGCGCCTGAGCTGATCCGCGGTGAGGCCCCCCGCCCGGCGGTCGAGCTTCACCGCGCGCGCGGCGGATGCGGCGATGTTGGCGGCAAGCGTGCCATGCTGGGATTGAAAGCTGCCCATGCACGCCTTGCGCCGCCCGTCCACGCTGATTGTGACGAAGCAGGGCAGTGGCTGCGCCAGAACTCCGACCGCCGCCGCCGGCGCGGAGGGAGGCTTTCCGGAAAGCGTCTGCGCAGCCGCCCGGCGAGCTATCTTGCATGCTTGCGCCTGTTCGGAGCGGGTGGCCTTCCGGGCTTCGTCCACCGGAGAGGCGAGCAGCGCTCCGGCGGCCGCTGTCAGCAGCAGGGCGGACAGAACCCGCAGCCTCACAGTTTTCGCACCTCCGCATCCGGATAGTAGAACATCAGAATCTCGCGCCATCCTGTTTTTGCCTCCGCCAGGGCCTTCGCGCCCCACTGGCACATGCCCGCGCCGTGCCCCAGGCCGTGGCCGGTGATCTGAAAGCCGCCGCTGACGGGCTTGATGTTGAACAGGCACGACTTGATCCGCGACCAGCCGAGCCTGCGACCGCAGCGCAGCAGGAAGTCCGACCCTTTGAGGCTTTTGCTTTTTGACGCCGCCGCAGTGATGGCCGTCACGCGCCCCCCCGCATCGCGACCGGTAATGGTGAGTTTTACAGCGCCCGTGGCGGGCAGTTCGAAGAGCGTAAGCACTTCACGGTAGGTCAGGTGTGTAGACCAGTCCGCGTGCGGAGACTTGCGGCATAGCGTCCGGCCTTTGCGAACGTCGCGGCGCGCGTGGCACCAGGCCGCCAGCCCCGCCGGAGCGCCCTCGGCCGTCCAGCCGCCGCAGGTACTGGCAAAAGGCGCGGCGGCGGGCTGGCCGTGGATGGTGAGGACCATCCCGGCGGTGCGGGCGGCGGCGGATCGGGCCGCGTAGGGGGGCGGCGAGGCGGACCAGAGCTGGCAGTGCGTCAGCGCGCACACGTCGTAGCCCTGCGCCGCGTGACGCCCGGCGGACGCCGCGCCGAAGCTCCTGGCGGCCACGCACTGCGTGGCGATGGCTTCCGGAGGCCAATTGAGAGGGATCTCCCGGGCGGTGGCACGCGCCGCGTATTCCTCCAGCGGCTGCGTCAGCACAGCCTGCACGCGGCCGCCCCGGGCGAGGATTCTGAGAGACCCGGCGGCGCACACGTCCGGGAACCCGGCCGCTCTGATGAGCATGGGGGAACGCGATTCCACCACAGGCGCGGCGAGCCGCGGCGTCGAGACCGCCCGCAGCCCGCTCGCACTGAAGATCGCCTTCGTCACGCTGCGCGGACGGGCTTCGAGCAGAGAACCCTCCACAATGATTCGCGCGGGCAGGCGGTCCTCTGGATAGATCCCCACGCGCACCGTCCGACCAGTCGCAAAGGCAGGAGATGCGCACAGAAGAGCAAATACTGCGACGGCAAACCTAACGCGCACGGTTTCCGAAGTACCCTTTCAGCACCTCCGCCGCCACGGGAACGGCGGAGCGGTACGAGTTGCCTTCCAGGCAGAAGACGGCGATACAGATCTGCGGGTTGTCATACGGCGCGAATCCGGCGAACCATCCATGCCGCTTTTCCGGGTCCGAAGCCTGCGACGGGCTTCCCGTCTTGCCCGCCACGCTCAGCCCGAGACCCGCAAGTTCCTTCGCCGTGCCGTGCGTAACCGCCCCGCGCATGCCGCGTGCGACAAGCTCCATCGAGCGGTCGCGCTTTCTGAGCGTGACGACGCGCCTCACCAGCCTGGCCATCTCGACGCAGGAGACCCGCACTCCCTCCTCGCCGACCGCCAGCCGCTCGGGCGACTCTGCCCGCTTCTCGACGCCCGTGATCCCGAACTCGCGCCACGCCTTCAAGATTCGCTCCGTCCCGATGCGCCTAGCCGCCTGATAGAACCAGACATTGCAGCTCTGCACGATGGCCTGCTCCAGATCGAGGCTCCCGTGACCTCCCGGTACGGTACAGTGCCGGACCTTGCCGCCGACTGCGAGCGCGTTCGAGCAGTTGAAGCGGGTGGTGCCTGTGATCTTGCCGCCGGACAGCCCGGCATACGCAGTGACGATCTTCGCGGCCGATCCGGGCGGCATCGGCCGCCGCGCCCAGTCCTCCGGGACAGCCGCAAGCACATCGCCCGTCCGCACATCCATCACAACCACCGCGCCCGTCCGCTCGCCCAGAGCGTTGAGGCAGGTGTCGCGCAGGCACGCCGCGCCGGGTGCCGCGAGCGCGGAGGCTCGCACAAGGCAGAGCACCGCGGCAAGCGACGGCAGAGCGCACAGTAGGGCTATAATGAAAAAGCCATGGCCCGTCCGAGACAGCAGAAAACCCTCGTCCTTTCGCCCACCCGGATGCAGTCGTGGCTCGACTGCCAGCTCCAGTATAAGTTCACTTATGTTGACCGGCTGAGCAAGTTCTATTATAGGCCAAATCGCGGCGACACCTTCGGCGCGAGCATGCACAGGGCGCTGCAGGCGATCTACGAGTCCGGCGGACCGGCCGCGATCGCCCCGGAACAGGCCGTGCAGGCTCTGGAGTCCACCTGGGCAAGCGCGGGCTATGCGTCGCCTGACGAAGAGCAGGAGGCGCTCGAGACCGGGCGGAAGCTGATAACCGGGTATCACGAGCGCCTGCAGCAGAGAGAAGCGCGCACGCTGCTCATCGAAAAGCAGCTCAGGTGGCGTTATAACAGCTTCACTCTGATGGGGCGTCTCGACAGGATGGACGAGCACCCGGACGGGACGCTCGAGATTATTGACTACAAGAGCGGGCAGCAGGAAGTTACGCCTGGGCAGGTGCGCGAAAGCATCGCAATGACCTGCTATGCGCTACTCACGCGCAGGCACTACCCCGGTCGCGCCGTCCGCGCGACCATCGTTGCGCTGGCCGGAGGCTGCGAGGCGACCGCAACATGGACGGACGACGATTTGGACCTGTTCGAAGAGCAGGCGCACACGATCGCCGGGCAGATGGACGGCTGTGAGGAGTTCCTGCCCTCCTATGGGCCGGTCTGCCAGGGCTGCATCTACAGAGGCATCTGTTACGGAAAAGGCCCGGTGGACTGGGAAGCGAAGCGGCGGGAGTTCGAGGAAACTGCCGGGGGTGCGTGGTAGGGGCGGCATGTCTGTTTTGAAGCACATTTTCGGAGCGCATCTACCAGAGGGCTACTGGGACAGGGTTCTCGGCAGCCTGCTTGACAGGTCGTTCGGCCTGCTCAAGATACTTGCCGTTTACCTCCTTCTGCGCTGGCTCATCGTTCACATGGTGCGGCGGCTTGCGGTCCCGATGAGCGCGATCGAGAAAGACCCCGTGCAGTCGCGCCGCGTAGAGACGCTCGCTGGCCTTGTGAAAAGCGCGCTGCTCTATGTCCTTGCGATCGTGGCGCTGATTATGGCGCTTCGCGTTCTTGGGATGGACCCTGTGCCGCTGGTGACCGCCGCGGGCGTGGCGGGACTGGCAATCGGGTTCGGAGCGCAGAAGCTGGTGCGGGACGTGATCAGCGGGTTCTTCATTCTGCTCGAAAACCAGTTCGCCATCGGCGAGACGATCACGATTGCGGGCGTCACGGGCACGGTCTGCGACGTCGGGCTGCGCACAACGCGCTTGCGCGACGCGCAGGGCAGGCTCTTCATCTTCCCGAACGGCGACATCGCCTCCGTCTGCAACCACTCGCGCGGCGAACTGACCGTTCCGCTCGATATCAACGTGGCGGCCGGAACCGATCTGGACCGTGCCTCGGATGTGCTGGACGAGGTGGCGAAGGAGGTCTCGGTCCAGTATCAACTCACGCAAGCCTACAAGTCGCAGGGCATTTCGGCCTTCGACGCCGGGAAGATCACGCTGAGGCTGGCCGGAAGTGTGCCTCCCGCCGTGCAGGAGGACTTCCTGCGCGACCTGCGCGCTGCCATCCTTGAGCGGCTGCGCGAGGAAGGCATCACCATCGTATGACGCAAGGGTTGTTCGACTCGCAGATCGATTCCTGCAGCAGGCCCGGGATCGTGCACGACGATGGCATGAACATCCTGTGCCTAGACGGCCACGCGCGCTCGAGCTGAGGCGCGGCGTCAGGGGGCGGGCGGCTCTTCGCCGGGCTCCGGGTCCCGGCCGATTTCGTAGCGGCTGTACAGCCAGGAGATTCCGATCAGCGCCATGCCCAGCCCGGCGAACGACAGAATCCGGTAGGGCGTGTCGAGAAAGCCGAGATCGGCGAAGAACACCTTGAGCGCGGTCAGCCCCAGCAGAAAGAGCGCGAATAGCCGCACCGGGCGATACCGGCGCATGACCCCGCCGATGAGGAAAAGCACTCCCGAGAGCGTCCAGACCAGCGACACGCCCATCTGAGCCGCCAGCCGCCAGTGCCCTCCCCAGCGATCGCGGGTGAACCGGAAGAACTCCCAGGTCTCCTGCGTCAGCCCCCACAGCAGTATGACAGCGGCGAGCAGGCCGATGGTGGCGCCAACGGCCTGCGCCTCGCTGTCCTGGCAGGCGCCGCAGACTCTGGACATCGCCAGCGCCGAGCCCGCAAGCACCAGTAATGTTACGAACCGTATGTTCGCGACAGGTTGCAGAGCGAGCCACGTACCGGCCGCCGTCGTCAGCGCAAGGGCGAGCGCCGCGAACCCGGCGAACCAGCCGACGGCCTGCAGAGCCGGCAGCTTCCAGGTGAGTCCGAGCGACAGGGCAACCGGTGCCGCCACAGCCCAGAACATCGTGACAGCCAGAACTCCCGCAACATCCGGCGGTAGCGGATGCCCTAGGCCCCAGATGCGCACGCTCGCATACAGCTCCCCCGTCACGGCCCACAGCAGAACCAGAGCCACCAGCGCGGAGAGCGGCCCCACAGACTCCGACTCCGCCTTCGTCATGCTCTCCTGCTCCTTGCGTACCATCCACGCCAGCAGCGCCAGCGCAAGAGCCGCGATGACGAAGCTGAGCCACCGGGTGTTCCAGAACGGCTGCCACTGCGAATCGAAGCCTATCGTTGTCTGCATCGCTGGAATGACGCCGGCCAGAACAGCGAGCATGATGCCGCAGAAGCGGACGGCCGCGCTTCTGAGCGCCGCGCCCGTCCTCCACACCACAACCGAGTACACCGCCCACAGACAGGCTGTGGCATACACTGCGTGCGTGGTCAGGCCTGCCGGAGCCAGATACTCTCGCCAGGTCAGGGCGTACCAGGTCTCCATGGCCGCCAGAACCGCGCCGCCCAACGCCGCCGCCACACCGTAAACGTCAAGGAACTCATCGCGGCCCGCTTCGCCCCGAGCGCGTCCGGCAACGCACATCCACACGCTGCAGATGACGCCAACGAGCAGCGGTAGAGCGCGTTCGTTTATCAGCACAGCCCGCCGCGACGGCTCGACAGAATCGAGCACCGCAACGATGGCGATGGCGGCGAGCGCCCAGACCACGCGCCCGGCCCACTGCAGCGTCCGGCTTCTGAGCCGTTGCGCCAGCGCTACGAGGACGGCTGCCTCCACGCTCCACGCAATCGCCACCCAACCCTGACGCATCTGCACGGGAATCGCGACCGTCAGGCAGGTGAGAGCCAGCCCGAGCAGCGCGCGCTGCAGCGGAGCGTTACCGGGCGCGGCGGACAGCGTGTCCCACGCCATCAGAAGCAGAAAGACGCCAAGCGCCGCGGGAAACACCCCCGGCCAGTTTCCCAGTCCCCCGTACAGCACCGCCAATCCCGCCGCGAGATAGACGAACACATCAGCAAACACGAGCGCAAGGTCCTCGTCAGCGGTCGGCTGCTTCCGGATGAGACTGTAGAAGCAGGCCGCGCCCAGAAACATGAGGAAGTACAGCGTGAAGAACCCGAAGACCAGCCAGCGATGCGGCTCGGAGTAGCTCTCCATCGCCCAGCCGCCCGTGAGCAACACAGTGCCGGCGAAGCTGAGGAGCACAACGCCGCGCCACCGTTTGAACAGCGACACCGCCAGCACGCCCGCATTCAGCACGGCGACATAGGCTAGAAGCGGAAACGCATCGTTCGCGCCGCCGCCCTCCGCCGTCAGAATGGAGGGCGTCAGAAAGCCGCCCAGGGTTGACAGGACACAGACGCTCTGGGAGTCGCAGCGGATCGCCATCGCAACTCCGGCGGCGGTAATGAGCGCCATCAGGAGGAACGCGGAGTCGCGCGGGAACACGCCGTACCGCTCGGCTCCCGCCCATGTGCTGAGATAGAGGATGGCCAGGCCGGCCCCGGTGAGGCCCTCGCCGAACCACTTCTCGGCGCGTCCCGAAGCAGGAGCGCCAGACGCCAGGAACAGCAGACCCGCCCCGTAGCCCACCATCAGCCGCCCGGCCGGGCCGAGATCCTCCCACGTGTAAGCGAGAGAGAACGCGACGGCAAGGAAAATGGCGATGGACCCGAGCCACAGCGCCCACTTGCCTCCGATCAACTGCTCCCAGTCGAAGGATGGCGACGGCGGGCGCGGGGCGGCAGCGCGGCGAACCGGCCCTGGCATCGCCGCCGGTTCGGGGGGCGCGGACGCAATCGGCGGCACGCTTGGCGGGGGCATTATCGGTGGGGGCGGAGGAACGTCAGGCGGCGGCTGGGGCGCGGGCTTCGGCGCGGGCTTCGGCGCCTGCCCGGCTTCCAGATCATCCACCCGGCGGCTCAGGCCGTTAATCTGACGGGCCAGTCGCCTAAGCTCCTCGATGACGTAGTCGCTGTCACCACGGTTTTCCATGTCGCATGCTTCCTTTCGCTTCGTATTGTAGCATTCCGGCGGTGCCACGGCCTAACATTCCATTGGGTGGAAGGCAAGTAGCTGGAGCTACAGGACGGACTCACTGAAAAAGTCATCCTGATGAAGGACAACGTCGTGGAGGCGGACCATGGATTCCGGGACATGGACGCGAATGGCTTCCGCATCAAGCCCGGCTCACCCGCGCATACCGCCGGGTTCAGGCCACTGCCGTTTGATAAGATCGGGCCGCGCTAGTACGTCGTTGCGTAATCTCGCAACATAAGGCCGCGAGCTCGTTGGGACGCCCACAAGGGGCTAAACTACGCGTCTGCATGTACTAGAGCGCCCGCTTCGGCTGATAGACGCAGAACGGCTCTTCGCTGAGATAGTTTCCTGTCTCGCCGTACGCCCGCGCGCGGCATCCGCTGCACACCCGCTTGAACTCGCACGGGCCGCACTTGCCCTCCAGCAGCGAATCGTCGCGCAGCACGCGGAAGACTTCGGCGTCCTTCCAGATATCAGCGAACGGTGTCTCACGGACGTTGCCCGCGCTCACCGGCAGATACCCGCAGGGGTACACCTCGCCGCGATGCGAAACGAAACAGACACCCGTGCCCGCCAAGCAGCCCTTGGTGACGGCATCCATCCCGTGCGTTTCTGCCGTGACACGAATGCCATCCTTTGCCGTGCGCTGTCGAAGGATTCGGTAGTAATGTGGGGCGCAGGTGGCCTTGAGGCTGATTCCCGCCGTGCGCGAGGCGTCGTAGAACCAGTTCAGGATGTATTCGTACTCCCACGGGGATATCTGTTCCTGCGCCGATATCTCAAGACCGCACCCGGCCGGAACCAGCAGAAACAGATGAAACGCTGCCGCGCCGAGATCGAGCGTCAGGTCGAGGATGGCCGGAAGCTGGTCCTTGTTGTGATTGGCGACGGACGTGTTGATCTGATACGGCACTCCGGCCCGCTTGAAGGCTTCGATGCCCCGGATGGCGGCGTCAAAAGCGCCGTCGAGCTGCCGGAACGAATCGTGCGTCGCAGCGTCTTTGCCGTCAATCGAAACGCTCACGCGCTGAACACCCGACTCTCTCGCCCGTACGGCGACATCGTTCGTCACCAGCGTTCCGTTCGTGGCAAGCGCGACTTTGAGGCCCTTCATGTGAGCGTACTGAGATATCTCGAAGATGTCGGGGCGCACGAGAGGCTCTCCGCCCGAAAGCACAAGAATCGGCTTCGCAGCGGCGGCGATCCCGTCAACCAGCCGGAAGCTCTCTTCTGTCGTCAGGTCGTCCGGCGGGCGGAAGTCCGTGGCCGAAGCGCGGCAGTGAATGCACTTGAGGTTGCAGGCGGCGGTCGTCTCCCAGAACACAAGACGCGGGACAAACTCGCGCGGACCTGCCGAAGCGTGGTAAGGGTGTGTTGCCATTGAGTGTCGAATCCTTGCCCTTCAGTATAGCCTCAGCTGTCGCTGGAGCCTACCGAACGCCCAGATGGCTGTCGAGCCAGCGGAGCGCGGGAATCGCCTCGATAGTGCGCGAGATCGAGCGGCGCTCGGCGAAGACATGGACCGCAAGCAGAACCGCAAGCGCAGCCCACCGCACCCACGGCGGCATCCCAACAACGATGACAAGACCGATGAGCGCCCCCAGAACGTTCGACCCCGAGTCGCCCATAATCCACCTCCCGCGCGAGTCCGCCGGCAGAAGCGCTAGTTCGCACAGAAACGCTGGGCCGGTGAGGAAGTACAGAGCCCCTCGTTGAGAGGCTGCCATGCTTGCGGCCCAGAGGAGAAGTGCCACACACCCGGCCCGCCCCGGGCGCAGGTCGAGAAGATTGATGAAGTTCGCCATCATGGCTACAACGGCCGCCCCCGCGACGGTGTGCGGCCAGGCCAGATGCGGCCAGAACAAAGCACTCGAGCGATCAATAAGAGTCACACCCACCAGGCTGCACGCGCCGCCAACGATCGCCTTGACCAGCCCGGTCGTTACGCGCCGCTCTTTGTGCAGAGCCTTCAGATGACCCCCGAACCCTCCCGCGCCGTGCGCCCCGAATAGGTCGTCCAGAAAACCGGGGACAGCGAATGCGAGGATTATGATGGCGAATGCCGGTCCGTCCCCTATCAGTGCCGCCACGGCTGCCGGGGCAAGCGCCCACGCGCTGACGTAGAGCCCGTAACCCGTTCGCACGCGCCTGCCCTTGAAGTTGGTCACGAGCGGTGCCCATGCCCGAAAGACCAGGTGCGCCCCCAGGGTCAGCACAAGGCCCAGAACGACAATGATCAGGCTCGACTGCCAGAACTCAAGCATCGGATGCCCGCCGCACCTTTCGCCTGTTGAACGCTAGCCACACAAGCCCCCGCGCAATGTGCAGAAGCTGCCGTGCGCGGTGCCGCATTCCCGCAAGATCCTTGCCCGTGCGCCGGTGCTTCATCGCGACAGGCACCTCGCGGACGCGCCAGCCGCCCGCCGCCGCCCAGCCGGAGAGGCAGGTCTCAACCGAAAACCCGTAGCCGAATCCGCCCATGCTTTCGACGATGCGGCGGTCCAGCGCGCGCTGGCCAGAAAGCGGCGCGGCAAGCTCGCACCCCGTGAGAAGCTGGATTCCCCATCGCGCGAGTTTGAGTGCCAGCCCGAACCCGCCTCCGCCCGCCCGCGCGCCCCGCTCCACCAGCTCCGGGAAGACAGCGATGGCCATGTCGCACTCGCCCGCCAGCACGGGGTCCAGCAGCGCCTGTGCCAGCGACGCAGATTCGCCGAGATCGCCGTCGAGCATGAGTATGAATGGGGAGGAGCAGTGTTTCAGTCCCTCATCCAGCGTGCCGCCTTTGCCAAGGTTGCGTTCGAGGCGAACCACCTGGTCCGCGCCCGCCTCGCGGGCAAGCGTGGCAGTGTCATCCGTGCTGTCGTCGTCAACGACGATGATGCCCGAGATTCCCGCGAGCTTTGAAGCGGCGAGCACCGTCGCGGCAATCCTGCCAGACTCGTTGCGGGCGGGGATGAGAACACAGGCCGTCCGGTCCATTCCGGATCTCACCTGCGCAGAAGCCGATTCGGCAGAATGCTCTGCGACGGGCCGAGGCCGTAGCGCCCCTCGCCCTGCATCAGAGCCTCCACAATGCAGACCTGCCCCATCGCGTAATCGGAGTGGCTGGCGGTCGGCACATCAAGATCGTGCCACGGGTTCTCGGCGTCCTGCTGGGCACTCGAAGGTGACGCGGCAACAACCCGCAGTTTCTGGCTGCGAAGCCTTGCCAGCAGAGCGCCCCCGAACTGCTCGACCACCCGCCGTGCATCTTCCCCCGCGGGCGAGAGAATCACAACCAGGTTGCACGGTTGCGAGTAGTCGCCCGATGGCTCCAGAACACCGGCGCCCGCCAGCGGATCGAGTGGACTGCCCGGTCGCCCGCCCGCAAGCGTTGATGCGAAGAACCCCCACACCTGATCCTGCGGCAGCTTGTGCGTCTGCTGAAACTCCTGCGGAACCGATTGCGCTGCCCCGGCCATCCGCTTCGCATCGGCGAACTCGAAATTGGTGTTGATCCGCGTGACCGAAGTCACCACGCCGCCCGCCGCGGCAAGGGTCCGCTGCAGCCGCGAGACGTCACCCGCCGCGCCTATCTGAACCACCGCCACGTTACGCCCGCTCAGCGTGCCCTCCACGAGAGCGGGCAGGATGCCCCCGACAAGAGTGTCCACATCCTTGAGGTCGCCCATGAGATCCTCCATGGACGCCTGCTTCCTGCCCAGCTCGTCGCTGTACTGGCGGAACCGGTCCCGAAGGTCGGTAATCGCCTGCCGCTGCTTCTCGATGGCGCTGGCCTGCCCTCCGGCTCCACCCGCAATGCCGATGCCGATGACGACTCCGGCGGCGAGCGCAACGAACACGGCGACGAGACTGTAAACGTGATACTTCAGGTCAATCATTGACGCGGGCGAACCTTCTGATGATATCCAGAGTTTGTCACCCTCTGCCTAGGAAGCGCCACTTGAGGAGCTGGAGTCGAAGCCCGTTGCCCAGCATGCCGAACCAGTCCTGCAGAGGCTCGCTGCTCTGAATAACCACGGCAAGCAGCAGAACGCCCGCAACGAGCACCAGTCCGATCGCCCAGCCCTGCTTGCCCGGCGTGTACAGTTTGCTGACTCCGCGCGCATCCACCAGCCTCGAACCGATGCGCATCCGCACGAGCAGGGTGCTGGCCATCCCACTGCGCCCCTTGTCGAGGAAGTCGTACAGGTTCGAGTGCGTGCCGACCGCCACAATCAGTTCCGCGCCGTGCTCGAACGCGAACAGCATCGCCGCGTCCTCGCTCGTGCCCGGAACGGAGAAGGTATCATATTCAATCCCCAGCGCTTCAACCCGTTTGAGTGCCGGCGAGTCGCGCCCGTCCGCGTAGGTGTGGACGATGATCTGCGCTCCGGACTTGAGTGCCGCATTGCTCACGCTGTCCATGTCGCCGATGATGACATCCGGCTTCAGACCTAGGTCCAGCAGCGCGTCCGCGCCGCCGTCCACGGCAATGAGTACCGGCTTCTTCTCGTGCATGTAGCTGCGGATTATGTCGAGGTCTTTCCTGTAGCCCTCTCCGCGCACCACGATGAGCGCGTGTCTTCCGCGAAGCGAAACGCGCGCCGGCGGCGGCTGCACGGGCGCGAGAAGCTGAGAAAGCTCGCGGGAGGCGTAGTCGAGCGTGTTCTGCGCGAAAACCTTAAGCTCGGAGTCCAGATTCTTGCGGCTCTCGGCCAGTTTGCGGGTCACGATGCCGGGCGTCTGCAACTCCGCCTGGGCAAGCTTCGCCCCGAACTGCTTCAGCGCCCCGTTGACGATCTCCAGCGGCGCGCTCTCATCAATCTCGTCCATTAGGTCGGGCTGGTACACATCGTAGAGCGGCACGTCGTTCTGCTGCAGCACGCTGGGGCCGCGGTTCGGGTAGCGTCCCGAAATGGAAGGGGAGAGGTTCACGACAGCGGCCACCCCGGCGTCAACAAGAGCCTGCGCTCCCACGCTGTCGAGGTCAACATGGTCAATGATGGCAATCTGGCCGCGCTGGAGCCACCGGACGAGGTCCTTCGTGCGCCGTCCGCAGCGCACCGCGCCGGAGATGCGCGTGCCTTGGGGCCTAGCTGTCTTCTGTTGCGCCTGCGCCGAGAAGTTCCCGCGCATGTTGAACCGCTGCCTCGCTTTCGTGATCGCCGCCAAGCATCCGGGCCAGCTCGGCGACACGTTCATCCGGGCTCAGACTCGACACGCGAACCACCGTGCGGCCCCCCGCGTCCGGATCCTGCGACTTCTCAACGAAGAGATGCTGATCCGCGAAACGCGCGATCTGGGCAAGATGCGTGACGCACAGCACCTGCCTCCCCGCCGCAATCTTCTTGAGCTTCTCTCCGACAACCGTCGCCGTCCGTCCGCCGATTCCCGCGTCTATTTCGTCGAAGATCAGCGTCCGGACTGGGTCCGAGGACGCCATCACGTCTTTGAGAGCAAGCATGATTCGCGACGCCTCGCCCCCGCTCGCAACCCTGCGCAGCGGCCGCGGAGACTCACCGGGGTTCGCCGATATGAGAAACTCGATATGATCGCCTCCCGACGGCCCGAGGTCGTCCTCCGACACGCTGACGAGGAATTTCGCTCCGGTCATGCTCAGCTCCGCCAGGACACCCTCCACCTGTTGCGCCAGCTGCGGTGCGGCCGCCTGCCGGATGTCGCTCAGACGCCCCGCGAGCCCGGACGCCATCTCTTCCAGCCGCTCAACCTCCGCGCCAAGCTCCGTGCGGCGTTCGCCCGATGTATCGAGCCCCTGAAGCTCGCGCGCCGCCTGCTCACAATACGCAAGAACTTCCGGGATGGTTTCGCCGTACTTGCGCTTGAGTGCGGATATGCGCTCGAGACGCTCCTGAACCTCGTCCAGGCGCCCGGGCGGCATATCGAGATCCTCGCGCCAGCGCCGCAGGAACTCCGACACCTCCTGAACGCGCACCAGCGCTTCGTTCAGCGTCTCTATGTGTGGGCCGAGGCTGGAGTCGAATGCGTTCACAGCCTCCAGCGCCTTCAGCGCGCCTGCAAGCTCTCCTTCCGCTCCCGGAGAGCCGTCCGTATCCCCACCGGCGAGATGTGCCAGAGCGGCTTGCGCCGCCAGAAACAGCTTCTCGATGTTCGCCAGCCACAGTGTTTCCTCCGCAAGCTCGGCGTCTTCGTTCTCCCGAAGCCCCGCCTGCTCGATCTCGCTCACCTGAAACCGATAGAGATCCGCCAGACGCGCCCGCTCGCGTTCGTCGGTCGAAAGCCGGGCAAGCTCCGACTTCGCCTCCTGAAGCTGCGTCCACGCCTGGGAGAACTCGCCCCGCACGGCAGCCGCCTCAGGGCCCGCAAAGCCGTCCAAAAAAGCAAGCTGCCATCTGGGCGAGAGGAGCAGTTGATGCTCGTGCTGCCCGTGTACGTCCGCCAGAAGCTGCGTGATCTCGCGGTGGGCCGAGAGCGTGGAGGGGCGGCCTCCCACGCGGCACTGTGTCTTGCCCTGTGCTGAGACCTCGCGAGACAGCTCTATCCGGCCGCTATCCGCGCCAGACCTGTCCGCCGAAAACACTCCTCTGACAATGCTGCGCGCCGCGCCCTCACGCACGGAAGACGTGTCCACCCTCTCACCGAGCATCGCGTTGATCGCGTCCACAACAATGGACTTTCCCGCGCCGGTCTCTCCGGTCAGCACGGTCAGGCCCGGCCCGAACTCGATTTCGAGCCGGTCAATCAGAGCGAAGTCTTCAACGTGCAGTTCGCGAAGCATGGAAACTCAGGCTGCTCACCGGTCATAACGGTCGCCGAAACCGAGGCGGCTGTCCAGTTGCTGGTAGAATGCCGTTCGCCCGGTCCGGACAAGCCGCGCCACCGTTCCGGCGCGGCGCACCTTCACCACGTCCTCCTCTCCCATTTTCTCGAAAAGCTGGCCGTCCACAGTCGCCATGGGAGCCTCTTCGGCGGTGATTTCTATCTCTTCGGACGCCGGAATGACGAGTGGCCTCGAGTTGAGCGTATGCGGCGCGATGGGTGTGAGGATGATAACGTCCACGTCGGGATGCACAACCGGCCCACCCGCGGACAGCGAGTAAGCCGTGGATCCCGTTGGAGTCGCGACGATGATTCCGTCCGCCGAGTAGCGTACGACCTCGTGCTCACCCACCGCCACCCGGAGCCTCAGCAGGCGGGAGGTGTGCCCGCGCGCCACCACGATGTCGTTCAGCGCAAGATGCTCTCCCACGGGCGTGCCTTCGCGCAGCAGCGTCATCTGCAGCATCAGCCGGTCGCTCGTCCGAAACCCATTATCGAGAATGGCGGACAGGAACTCGATAGCGTGCCCCGGCTCGGTGTCCGTGATGAAACCATAGTGCCCGAACTGGATTCCGAGCATCGGGGTTCCGGCGGGAGCGGCTTCTCGGGCGACACGCAGCAGCGAGCCATCGCCGCCAAGCACCAGGATCAGGTCCGCCTGCCTGACAACGTCCTGAAGCGGCGCATCAGGAGAGAGCGTCCCCAGAGGCGCGGGGCGCTCAAAGACAACATCCCGCTCGCGCGACCGCGCGAGCGCGGCCAGGTCCGCGGCAAGCCCGAAAGCTTCAGGCTTGTCGGGATTGACTACGACTCCGACGCAGCGGGTTTGCACCGCGCTGGCCCCGCCTAAGACCGGCCAGCTTTGCGCAGACGCTCCTTGTTGCGGTTGGCGTCAGCATGCTTCGGGTCGAACCGCAATGCCTGGTTGTACATCGCAAGCGCTTCGGAGGTCTTCTTCTGGCGTTCGAGCACGGATCCCAAGTTGTTATACGCCGTGGCCGATTTCGGATCGAGCAACAGAGCCTTGCGCAGCGTCTTCTCGGCATCGGTCAGCTTGCCCGTGCGCTCGTAAACAAGCCCAAGCCCGATCAGCGCGGAGACGTCGCCCGCCCCGCCGCCCATGGCCGCCTCGTAGCTCGACTCCGCCTTGGCGTAGTCCTTCTTCTGAACATACAGATTGCCCAGAGACAGCCACGCGCCCTGATCGCCGGGGTCCTTCTGCACCACGGCTTGCCACTCCTCGATTGCGTTGTCGGTCTGGTGCGATTCCTGATAGGCGGCCGCTAGATTGAAACGCGCCGCCGCCAGATTCGGGTTGACCTCGAGCGCTTTCTTGAACTGCGCCGCGGCCTCGGTGTACTTCTTCTGCGAGTAGTACGCCCACCCCAGGTTGTTCAGCGCTTCGGCGTCGTTCGGCTTCGCCGCCAGTGCCTTTTTGTAGGACTGCTCCGCGGCTGCGTACTGGCCGGCCTTGCCCTGCATCACGCCTCTGTTGAGATTGACCTCATAGCTGTCGGGCTTGATGCGCGCGGCTTCCGCCATGGCCTTCTCGGCCTCCTGAGTCTTGCCCTGCTTCGCATAAAGCTCTGCGAGTGACACCCACGCGGCGAAGTCGTCACGGTTGAACTCGACGGCCTTCTCGAACGAGTTCACCGCCTGTAGATTCCTGCCCAACTGCTTCTGCGCGATGGCGAGATTCGACCAGTACACCGAGCTCTTCGGGTCCAACTCCACGGCCTTGCCGTAGGCGGCGGCGCTCTCTTGCAGCTTGCCGGAGTTCTGCAGCGCTATGCCGAGGTTGTTGTACACCCGCGCATCCTGCTTCAGTTCGGCGGACTTGTGGAACATATCGGTGGCCTGATCGTACTTCTTCTGCTTCAGATAGACGTTGCCGAGGCTGTAGGCGGCTTCGGGAGAAGCGGGGGATACCTTCACCAGCGCTTCGAACTGCGCCGCGGCTTTGTCCGTCTCGCCGGTGGCGAGATACGCATTTCCGAGATTGCGCAAAGCGTCGGGCGTGCCGGGCTGCAGCTTGAGGCTGTGCTCCAGAGGCGCGATGGCCTGGGCGGGTTTGTCCGCCTTGAGGTACAGGAAGCCCAGCCACCCGTGCAACAGGGCGTTTTCCCCCGACGATGGTGCGGCGGCCTCGAGCGTCTTGATCGCCTGTGCGGTCCGCCCGGCGTTGAACTGATCCACCGCCTTGCGCACCGCGTTGTCGCCCGGGACCTTCTCTACTGCCGACGCAACGGCCGGAGCGGCGGCCTTCTCCTCAGCCGTGTTTGCTGCATCCGCCCACACCCCCATCAGAAGGAGCGCGGCGATAACCAGCCCACTGAAAAACCTCGTTTTCATGCCTACCTCACTTGCTGTAAACGACTTCGGGGCACATTATAACATCAAGCAGCATACAAGGTGTTGCGCTGCCTGCCTAATCGCGGGCGGCAGGCCCAAGCCTGAGAGCGCCGACAAGGTAGAACGACCCCGTCACGCAAACCGCACCCCCCGGCCCAACGAACTCCGCCGCCTTCCGGACAGCAGCGTTCACATCTGGTTCGGCCTCGGCGCGCGTGCCCAGACCCTCTGCAACCGAAGCAATCTCCTCCGCGGTCCACGCGCCCGGAGCCGGAGGACTGCTCGCGATCACTCGCTCCGCGAGAGGCAGCAGCGAACGCAGAACCTCTTCTGGCTCGTGGTTGCGCATCATCCCCACCACCAAAGCCAGCGGACGGGGAACCCCCGGTGACCCGAGATGGCGCGCTACGACTTCGGCCCCCGCCGGGTTGTGCGCCCCGTCCACGATGATCAGCGGGCGCTCGCCGAGCACCTGCAGTCTTCCGGGCAGCCACGCGCTCTCTATCCCCTCGCGGATACCCTCATCCGAAACCTTCCAGCCCTGCCTTCGCAACTCAAGCAGCGCCGCCGCCGCGCACCCTGCGTTCGCCGCCTGAAAGTCCCCCTTCAGGCGAGGCCGCACGTCCGTCAGAGCCCAGCCATCCGATAACAGGTCGAACCCCTCTCCATCGCCGCGCAGCCGCCAGCAGACTCCGCCCTCTGGGGCAGGGCAGGGGCAGACACGCCTCAGCGCCGCCGAGCGTTCGAGCGCGGTCTCCCGAATCACGGCAAGCGCCTCCGGTTCCAGCGCCGCGGTCACAACCGGGACCCCGTACTTGATGATGCCCGCCTTCTCCGCGGCAATCGCCGCCAGCGTATCGCCCAGATGCTCCATGTGATCGAAGAAGACACTGGTGATGACGCTGACGAGCGGTTTGATCACATTGGTCGCGTCGAGCCGCCCGCCCAGGCCCACCTCGACGCACGCAATCTCCACCCCTTCCTCGCCGAAATACTCAAATCCGATCAGCGTCTTGACCTCGAACTCCGTCGCCTGGCCGAAGCCGTCGCCCTCAACCTTCTCCACCAGAGTACGGGCGCGCGTTGCGAGCGCGGCGAACCGTTCCCGGGGGATCATCTCGCCGTCGATCTGGATTCGCTCGCGGAAGTCGAACACGTAGGGCGACAGGTACAGGCCCACCCTGCGCCCCGGGTTCTGAAGCGCCGCCGCGATCATCGCTGTGGTGGAGCCTTTGCCGTTGGTGCCAGCAACGTGAACGGAGGGAAACGCCCGGTGCGGTTCCTCCCACCTGGTCAGAAGCTCGCGGAAGCGGTCGAGCCCGAGCTTGATCCCGTGGCGCTTCAGTCCCGACAGCCAGGCTACGGACTCGTCAAAGTCCATGGGGGTTCAAGAGATCGCCTCCAGAATGCGGCCGAGATCCACGAATTCGTCGAATATCTCCTCGGTCGCCCGCACCTTCTCCGTATCGCCTGGCCGGATCTTCACAATGAGCCTGTTGACCTTGCTCGCGACGGTGAAGGTGTCTTCCGCCACCGAGATGACCGGAATGAACGTGCGCTGGATCAGCTCCATAATGTTCGGGTGCGGCTCGATGCCACCCGTGATGATGATGCCGCTGACGCAATGCTTCTTGCCCACCCCCATAACGCACGAGCTCATGGCCGCCAGCACCAGGTCCTCGCGCGTACCGGGGGTGATCAGCAGCAGGTCGCGGGCGAAATAGTCCATTGCTTCGTGCGGCGCCATCGCGCCGATTGCCGTTCGTCCAATGGTGTTCCTGAGACCCTGCTTGCCCGAGATCAGCTTGCCGCTCAGATCGTCCAGCACCTGCTCCATTGTCGGGCGCGAGAGAAGCTGCCGGTACGGCATTACCCCCACGCACGCCAGCCCAAGCCGCGCCAGTCCCTTGCGCACAATGCGGTTGACCTTGTCGTACTTCTCGGGCTCCACCTTGTTGATGATAACGCCGACGATCTGCACGCCCTTCGAATCGAACAGGGCTTTGTTGAGCATGATCTCGTCAATCGGGCGGCCAATGCCGCCCGAAGAGACAAGCAACACCCTGGCCCCCAGCAGATCGGCGACATCCGCATTCGACATGTCGAACACCGAGCCGACGCCCGCATGCCCCGTGCCTTCGATTACGACGATGTCGCTTGTTGACGCCACCCGCTCGAAGCTGCCCAGAACATCCCGCGCCAGCGTTTCCCTGTCGGGCCTCTCGATATACTGCTCGGTAAACCCGCGCGGGATGGCGATCGGCGACATGTCTGCAATCTCGACGTCCAGGCCGCAGGCCTCCCGCACGAGCAGAGCGTCTTCGTCAATGCGATGCCCGTCACGCTCGATGTAGCGCTGGCCCACGGGCTTGATGTAGCCGACCCTGTCAAACCGCTTCTTCAGCGCAGCGATGAGCCCGAGGCTCGTGATTGTCTTGCCATCGTTCTGGCGGGTCGCGCCGACGTAAAGCCGCTTCGTGCTGGACCTGGTTCGATCGGAGTGTGACATTCAGTTACCCTCCGCTGCCTGCGCGCCCCAGTAGCTGTCTATCGCCCCGCGCACAAACGCGAGACTGCGCCCGAAACCCTCGTCCCCGAACGGCTGCCCGTCCTCTATGCTGATCCAGCCGCTGTAGTCCGACTGAGCGAGGGCCTGGAATATCGCGGGGTAGTCCACCTCTCCTTCGCCTATCGGTGAATGGAGGATACGCGCCGCGCTTGCGATCGCTCGCGTGCACGCTGACGAGCTTGCCGCGCACGGCGGGCAGTATGTCCATTGCGCTCTCGCCCACCATCAGGGGGCTCGATCAGTCGAGATTGACCATAACCGGCGTATCGCGTACCATCTCGACGAGCTTTCAGGAACAGGTCCTTGCGCTGGGCGAAATCGGGCAGCTCCGCTACCGTCCTGTCCCTGAAATGGTTCTCCACCGCGATCTTCACCCCCACCGGACGGGCGTACCCAGCAAGATGGGCGAGCGCGCCGGACACAACAAGCTCCAGGCCCTTCTGTTCCGCAAGGCCTGGGTGCGCCTGGCCGGTCGTGCACCGAACGGCGGCCGCCTGAAGCGCCGCCGCATGCTGGACGGCGCGCTCGGTGGCGGCTATCTCGCGCCGCCGAACGTCAGCGTCCGGATGCGTCAGATCGGGCGAGGCCGTGACCATGGAGACCCTCAGCCCGAGGCGCGCCAGGATCTTGCCCACCTCGTCCACGCCGCATCGCCCGCTGCTGGTCAGAAAAGGCTCGTATATCTCGACGGCGGGCAGGCCGAAAGCGGCGGCCTGCTCCAACCATTGCTCCACCGTCACGGTCTTGTCGACGAGGACGGCCGGAAACAGACGGACCGGTATCCAGGAAAGGGTGGGGCGGTTCTGACTCACTGCTGCATCGTGCTCCCTTGCCGGCGGAGACCGCTTGTGCCGTCGGGCCGGCGCGGATATCGTACCGGTTTGCCGCGCCTCCTGTCAAACGCGCGTTGAGATGGGGTCATTCGGGGTGAGATGCCTCACGCCATTATCTCACCTGGCCTATAAATACTTCATATCTGCACACTGCGCCGGCTCGTGGGGCCACCTGCCGAGGGGGGTTCGTCAATCAGCGCGAACACCTCGCGTTCACTCCACAGCGAGGCATGCACGGCACGGTCGTGGCTGTTGTAAGCCGCCTGCTTCTTCGCTTTCCATCCGTATGTATGATAGTTCCAGGTGAACCCGTCACCATCGAAATCCACGGTGGCGTATCCTTCGGGATGTCCGCGGTGCGACCCTTGCCACCACGCTCCGGACACCGCGCCGCCCGATATGTAATGCACGCCTTTGTACTCGTAGTGCTCGCGGATGTGCACGTGCCCCTGAAGCACGAGCTTCACATTGTGCGCCTCGAAAAGTTGGCGCAGCTCTTTTGCGTCGTGCATGGTGCTCTGCGTATGCGGCTTCGCCAGTGGGCCGTCAGACAACTGCGTCGAGCTTGTGATGACCGGAACGTGCAGCGCAACGCACACCGGACGCCCTTCTGCCGCCTTCAACTCCGACTTCAGCCACGCCATCTGCTTCTCGTCCAGCTTCGGATTCCAGCCGCCGCCCTTCTCGGGAAAGACGGAGTCGAGCAGCACGAAACGCCACCTGCCGTGGTCAAACGCCACGTAAGGGCTGCTCCGGCCCAGCCTGTCGAGGAACATCTTCTCACCGTAGCCCGGCTCCGACGGCTTGATATCCTTGTTAAGAAGCCCGAACTTGTCGTGGTTGCCCATTACCTGATACGCGGGCATATCGAAGTCTCGCAGGCGGGTCGAATACATATCCCACAGGCGCCGGGCCCTGGCGGCGCTCGCCTTCAGCGTGTCGAAGACCAGATCGCCCCCGCTGAGTGCAAAGGCCGCTTTCTGCCCGTTCATGTGCGCGATCGCCTGTGCAAACCCTCGCTCGCCGTTCAGTTCGGGCTGAACATGCACGTCCGTGTAATGGACAATCCTGAAGCGCGGACCATCCTGCTTCGACGCGGCCGCCAGGCTCACGGGCCAGATTGTACCCGCAATGACCGTTGCCGCACCCGCTCCCGCCGTCTCCAGAAACTCGCGGCGGCTCTGCTCTTTGCTCTTGCTCATATCTGTTGCATCCCTTCGTTGCTCGCCGGCCGTCTGGAAAGGGTTCGCCTCCCGTCCTTTCCTCGAAAAAACTGATCAAACCCGCGCGCAAGGGGGGAGGAAAACCGTATCTCAGTGCCGAATTATGGTTGTGAGAAAGCTTCCCACCCTCCTTTCTCAACCCGCGGCCAGCTTAACGGTTGGCCGCGGGTTCTTTTGTTTCTAGTACCCTTTTTCCCTGTCGAACTCGGTTGGCATGCGCTCGCTCGCCAGATATGCCCTGAGATTGGCGGCGGCGGTTCGGGCGCCCTTTGCGCCGTATTCTGGCGTCGCGCCGCTCGTGTGAGGCGTCACGACCACGTTCGGCAGGCGCCACAGGGGTGACCCCGGCGGCAGCGGCTCCGTGCGAAACACATCGAGCACCGCGCCGCCAAGCCTGCCCTCCCGCAGCGCGCGCACCAGCGCATCTTCGTCCACAATTACGCCGCGCGCAACGTTCACAAGCACCGCGCCCGGCTTCATCAGCCCGATCTCCGCCTCGCCCAACAGTCCTTCGGTCGCGGACGTTTGCGGCAGAGCGAGCACAACGTAGTCCGACGCCCCCAGAAGAGGCGCAATGTCGTCCTTCGCCACCCAAACGTCCGCTTCGTCCTCACCGGCCTGCCGCGAGGCCGTGGCAATCACGCGGGCGCCGAGCGCCCGGCAGCGGCTGGCGATGGCGCGCCCGATGTGACCCATGCCCGCGATGCCGACAGTGCAGCCCGAGAACTCACGCACGCTGCTGATAACCGGGCCTCGGTCCCAGGCCCCTTGCGCCTGCTGCCGGATGGCCGTGTGAATTCCGTGGGCCAGCATCAGCATGCCCGCCACAGCGTACTCGGCGATTGTGACGGCGTGCAGTCCGGTCTGCGTCGTCAGACGGATGCTGCTCGCCCTCAACTCTGGGCTGAGAGCATGGTTGATGCCCGCGCTCCCGAACTGAATCCACTTCAGTGAGTCGGCTTCATCGAGGATGCCTGGCTCGAAACCCCAGCACACCAGTACTTCCACTCCCTTCATCCTGCCGCGGTAGGCTTCCTTGCCCCAGCCCTCGTCCACGTCGTGGCCGCTGAACACTTCGCGCATCCCCGCGACGTACTCCCGCACAAGCGGCACCGCCTCAAGGTGGTGCGCCACCCAGATGAAGACCTTCAGCCGCAGGTTTTCCGTCATTGCGATAGATGCTCCCAGAACATTCGGGCTGGGATGAGCGCGTCCTGCTTCTGCTGGCACGCGAAACGCTGGAGCCCAGCGGAAATATCCTCACGCCGACGGCTCTGATCGAGCAGAATACCTGCCAGTTCCGCCGGGTTTGTGTCCTCGACAGCCAGCCAGGGCATTCCCGCCATATTGCAGAACACCCGGACCTTGGGATCGTAGGAGACACCGGCAAACGGCACGCCTGCGCGCGCCGCCAGCACCAACGAATGAAGCCGCATGCCCACCACCTGATCCAGCTCGCCGAACAGCCGCACCATCTCGCCCGGCGACAGGCGCTGGCTGAGAACTGCCGCCGCCGGCCCGGAGGCCGCGACAAGCCGGCTGCTCACGTCAACATCATTGGGGTGCTGGAACGGGATATATAAGGGTACAGACGAACCTTCCCGCGCGAACTGCGCGCACGCCGACGCTACCGCCGCCAGGCCCGCATCCGCTCCCGGCCAGTCGCGTACCGCAATGCCCAGAACCGCCCCGGCACCCGGCGCAGGCAGAACGCCCTCGCCGAGATGCTCCGCCGGACACGCCAGAAACGCGGGGTCGGCCGTCAGAACAACCCCCTGCACCCCGAGGCTTTGCAGATCTTCGAGGGACCGGGCATCGCGCACGGTGACGCCCCCCACGCGCGACAGCACACGCGCCGCCATTCGCCTGAGGCCCGGATTCGTGAGCGGGCCAAAGCCATGCGCCCACACGAACACCCGGCGCCCCAGCGCCTGCGCCATCCGCGTCAGCCACAGGTAGTAGAGCGCTGAGCGGCGCGATGTGGCGTCCTGAATCAGGCTTCCCCCGCCCAGCACCAGGCAATCGGCCCACGCAAGCGCGCGCAGCACGCCCACGGGGGAAAACTGACGCCATGCTCGCAGACCGTGCGCGTCGAGCGTGTCCTCCGGCGACCCGCTGATTGCGCGGACTTCGTATGGCCGCCCAGCTGCCTCAGAGGCGATTCCTTCCAGAATGCCCGCCAGGACGATCTCGTCCCCAGCGTTGCGGTGGCCGTAGTAGCCGCAGAGAAGAATATGCGCGGGGCGGGCCACGCTCTACCCGGTCTTCGCATTCGCGCCGAGGCCGAGCTTCCTGAGCGACCATACCAGCGCCACGCCCCCGATAGCTCCCACCCATGCGCCGTTGAATACCCGCGCAAACGACAGCGCGACAGGGGTGTGGATGTGGCAGAACGTGTTCAGTACCGAGACCAGCCCCAGCACGGACGCCACGAAGAAGACGCTTGCCCAGGCTGTCTCTCGCCGCAGCATCAGCCAGATCGCCGCCCAGAGAGCCGGGTGGCCGATGAGAATCTCCTTTGTGCGCGGCCGCACGTATAGCACGCGGTCGAGCAGCGCCCGGAACCTGAGTTCGATCCCCGAGACCCCGATGCCGGCATCGTTACCCGACCTCAGCACGACAATCAGCAGGGCGGTAGCAGCCAGAATTCCCACCGCCGCGGCTCCGAATAGCACCGGGCTGCTCCATATCCGTTTGGCCGAACGGACAGCGGCCGCCCACACCTCTCGCGGCGGAAGCGGGACGCCCAGCACTCCCACCGATGCGGCGAAGAGGATTATCAGCACCGGCATTAGATGAGCCACCTTGACCCCCGCGAACTGGTCCGTGGCGGTCATGAAGAGGCGTCCCGAAAGAAGAGCTGCCACGAACATCCCGCCGAACAGAGCGATGGATATGGCACCCAGATAGTGGATGACCAGGGCCAGCCCGAGAGGGCGATCTCCATTCTGCCCCGCGATGGACAGCCGTGCCGCGCGCGTCGCAGCCCAGACGGGGAAGATCAGAGCCGCTGCGAGCGCAACGAGCTTGCGCCCCGTGTCCCCGAAGCAGGCCAGCGCGGCAAGCAGAAGGGCGGAGACGGCGAGCCATACCACAGTGGAAGCCAGCCCGAGTTCGAAGAAGGCGAGGAGCGTCAGCACAGCCGCGGCGGCGACTCCGGCCGCCATCAGAACAAGCTCAGAACGCGAGGGCTGCGGGTCGCCCACGATGGAGGCCTCCCCGGGCGCCAGTCCAGAACGGCGCAGATCCCGCTCGATTGCGCTGATCAGGTCCAGATCCTGCTCCAGAGCGCCTGCGCCGCCGGCAAACGGAAGGCGAACGAAAAGCACCCGTACCCCCCGCTCTCTGGCGGCGCGCACGAAGCGCTCCACCACCGCCGCGGGCTGGTAGTTCGCCAGTTCAGCCACGGATATGCTGTGCACCCTGAGATACCGCCCATCCAGCAGTCTCTCCACCTTCTCGCTGCCCTTCTGCTTCCCGAACTCGATTGCTCCGAAAAGCAGTCTGCCGGATTCCAGCAGCGAGGCCGCCTGATCCTCAGCCCCGCGCCAGCCCAGCACTTCGTCGCCCGCAAAGATCACCTTGTCGGCCCCGAGTTCCTGCGTCCGGGCCCGCAGCGCCTCGAAGCGCGCAGGCGAAGGGAAGTTCTGGGCGCGCGCGATGATGCGATAACCCTGGTCCTGACGCAGCGCCCGGGCGATATCACGGTCTAGGCCAAACCCGAGCGGGATGGCGGCGATTTCGGAGGGGGCCATCTCAAGAGCGCCAGCGCTGAAACCCTCGGCGCGCAGGGCCTCATCCAGAAACGCCTGCACAGATGCCGACGGTGCGCGGACACTGTACAGGCCACCCGCTTCGCGCGAGCCCACTTTCACCAGAGAAGCCTGACCCGTCGAGAGAAGGTCGCGCATGGTGGTTTCGGTGACCGCCACCGAAGTCGCGCCGCTGGCTTTGAGGCCACGAAATACGTCAGTGACGCTCTGAGGGGACGATGCGGCAAGCGCGCGCACTTCGCCGAGATCCACGGCGATTTCCACGGCCCGGTGACGCTCCTCGGCGTCATGGCGGCGGTTCAGCACGCAAACTGAGGCGGCCAGCCCGGCAATGACAAGGAGCAAGAGAAGAGACTTAAGATGTTTCATGGCTTTCGCGACACTGGTTCGTTACCAGCGGCCGGGAGCCCTGCGTCGGGGGCTGCCATGCAACCCGCCCAGCATCAGCACGAGGCCGCAGAAAAAACCGCCGATGTGCGCCCAGTAAGCGATGCCGCCGCCGACCTGTCCACCCGACCCCAGACTCGCGCTCAGAAGCTGCCCCAGTATCCAGAAGCCGAGCACGAGCATCGCGGGTACCGCTGCGGTGGTCCAGTAGAACCCCAGCGTTAGCAGGCAGATCACTGAAGCCCCCGGATACAGCACGAGATAGGCGCCAAGCACCCCCGCTACCGCCCCGCTTGCCCCCAGCATGGGAACCACCGACGTGGGCGCACTGGCAACATGCGCGAGCGACGCTGCCACGCCGCACACGAGGTAGAAGATCAGGAACCGGCCATGTCCCAGCCTGTCCTCGATGTTGTTTCCGAAGACGAGCAGGTAGAGCATGTTGAAGCCGATGTGCGTCAGCCCGCCGTGCATGAACATGCTGGTGAAGACAGTGATCCAGGCCGGCTCGACGGGGGGGAACGGCCTCACCTGTAGCCCGTTCGTGATCTCGAAGGGTACCATCGCATAGGCCATCAGACCGAGGTTTTGTCCATTGGAGCCAAGAAGCTGAAGGACGAACACAACTACGTTCGCGGCAACGAGCGCCCAGGTAACAACGGGGGTTATGCGGGTCGGGTTTTCGTCTCGCAGCGGAATCATTGGGTCGGTTTGTCAACCTATTTGGAAAAGCGCCCTCCCCGTCCGGTGGAACGAAGGAGGGCACCGCGATTGTGTTCACGCTTGTCCTGCGGAGCAGCAGGTGTCTATTTGTCTTTCGCCGCCTCCGAGAGATCCGGCAGGCGCTTCAGATCCCGCAACTTGGTATGGACGCTGATGATCTCGTCCATACCAATCGGCCCGAGAGCCCTGAAACGCGCCTTCTCCTCTTTGGACAGCTCGCACGGCGCATCCCTCAAAAGCCGCTCGTCCCATTCTTCCTGCCTGATGAACTGCTCCCCAAGTTTCTTGCACCGGGAGCAGCGGAACTTGACCCATACAAAACTCGGGCCCGTGACCCGCAGGTAGTAACCTTTCTGCATGACATCCTTTGCAACAACGCGATTTCCACAATTGCAGCGGATGTTAGTTCGCATGCCTGGCCTCCGTGTCCGTGACGGCCGCCTGGTTTTCGGTGATGCGCCGCCACGTTCATTCTAACACGCGGGCCTCAGGTTGGCCAGGGCTGACACCGAAATAGCCCGAAATCGGCTCCGGCTCTCGGCCTCTTTACGGGCAGTCTCGCAAGGGAGGCCGCTAGTGTACTGCACACTATATCTCTTGGCACAAGATTTAGTTTTGTGGTAAGCTGCGGCATGAACACGACACGCTTGCCAGCAACCATATCGGAGGAGGAGCGGCGCCTTCTGTGGCAACTCTCTCGGGGGCGGAGGAGTCCGCAGAAGGTGGTGTTGCGCGCCCGAATAGTCCTGTGCTTTGC
>JBPOJE010000126.1:0-4002 GCA_052033935.1 Armatimonadota bacterium | reverse complement strand
ACCACGTCGCCAATAGCCTTCACCTCCCACCCCTCCGGTATCATCCCCAGCTCCGAATCCACGAAAGAGTCCGGGACGAGGGCGGCGGTGGCGGCGTCCATTCCGAAGGGCTGGCGGCCTTCGGCTTTGGCGCGCACCGGGTCGAAGTCCACGAACCAGCTCTTGAAGAGCGCCCGCGCCATCTCCTCCAGCGTCTGGCACATCCGCCGGTTCAGCTCGATCTTGTCGTCCAGCGTGCCGAGGATGTGGGCGATGCGCTTCTGCTCGGGGAGGGGCGGAAGGGGAATGCGAATATTCGCGATGCGATAGAGGGCCAACTTAGGTTGCGTTGAGCCCACCGTCTGCTCTCGGATTGCCTGTTGCCCGTCCGGCGACCTGAGGAAGTACGACAAATAGTCCCTGTCAAGCATATCCGTTGTGGGACTTATCTTCGCAGCGTTTTCAGTAAGGCTGGCGCCATCCAGTTCATCCCCCACAGTGCCCACCAAGCCGACAGTACCGACGATAGACATATAGACGTCCCCAGCCGAGATGGTGTATCGGCGGATTCGCGGGAAAACGTCCGCAGGCACATACAGTATGCCTTCTCGCGCAACCCGGCCATCTCGGAAGTCCACAACCCTAAGATATGGGTGGCTGGTCGGTTCTACTTGCAGTGCGCTTCCAGCAGGCAGTCGCTTACCTCCCCTGATCTCGGCCACGTCTCCCAGACGCACCTGCCTTGCGGTCAGTCCACTCCCATATGGCCCTATCTTCACATCTTCTGGCATCGAGGCCTTCAACTGTCACCCATCATTCCCACTCTCCCGGCTCGAAACCGAGTTCCGCAAGCCTTGCCCTCGCGGCGTCTTTCTCGGACTTGCTGAACAGGCTGTCGTACTTCGGGTTGAGGACGATGTTCTCCACACTCACACGCAGGAGCTTCAATTGCGCGAGGTGGAACAGCCCTTCCTGCACCTGGTTGTCCCTCAGAAGGCGCTTCGCGGCAGTGACGCCACCTAGGTCATCCACCATGCGCATGAAGTACGTGGCGTTGTAGCCCTTCTTCTTCGCCACAAGATACGTGCGGATAAGGTCCTGATGAAACTGCTGCTTCAAGTCCATTGGCTAGAACCCCATCCCCCTCAAGTTCTCCCGAATCGCCGCTTCCAGCCGATGCGACTCCTCGAACTGCTCATCGAGATCCTTCACCAGCCGCTGCATCTTCTCTTCGAACGGCTCGCCATCGTCCTCGGCCGCCTCGGCCCCCACATAGCGCCCGGGCGTCAGCACGTGGCCGTGCGCGCGGATCTCCTCGATGCTCGCGTTTTTGCAGAAGCCGGGGATGTCGGTGTAGGCGGGTGGGTTTGCTTCGCACTCCGTGCTCGCAATGACGGTTTCGGTGCCGGGGTTTGCTTCGCACTCCGTGCTCGCAATGACGGGTTCTATGAGGCCGTTTCGCCAGGCGTGGTAGGCGCCGGCGATGCGGGCGATGTCCTCGTCCGTCAGCTCGCGGTGCGTGCGGTCCACCAGAACGCCCATCTTGCGCGCGTCAATGAACAGCACCTCGCCGCGCCTGTCGCGGAAACTCCCGTTCGCGCGGTCGCGGGCGACGAACCAAAGGCAGGCCGGTATCTGCGTGCCATAGAAAAGCTGCCCCGGCAGGGCGACCATGCAGTCCACCAGCCCCGCCTCCACAAGGTTCTTGCGGATCTCCCCCTCCCCGCTCGTGTTGGACGACATGGAGCCGTTGGCAAGCACGAACCCGGCAACGCCCGACGGCGACAGATGATGGACGAAGTGCTGCACCCAGGCGAAGTTCGCGTTTCCCACGGGCGGCGCGCCATACCTCCACCGCACGTCGCTGCGCAGCCGGTCGCCGCCCCAGTCGCTCACGTTGAACGGCGGATTGGCCAGGACGAAGTCCGCTCTCAGGTCCGGGTGCAGGTCGTCGTGAAAGCTGTCCGCTTGGCGCGGCCCCAGATTCGCCTCGATGCCGCGAATGGCGAGGTTCATCTTCGCCAGCCGCCAGGTGGTCGGGTTGAACTCCTGCCCGAAGATGGCCACGTCGGTGCGCTGCCCGCCGTGCGCGAGGATGAAGCTCTCGCTCTGCACGAACATGCCGCCGGACCCGCAGCAGGGGTCATACACGCGCCCCCGATACGGCTCGATCATCTCCACCAGCAGCCGCACGATGCAGCGCGGCGTGTAGAAATCGCCGCCAGCCTTGCCCTCCTTGCCCGCGAACTTGCCGAGGAAATACTCGTAAACGCGCCCGAGCACATCGCGCGAGTCCGCGCCGTCGCCCGCCATGGAGATGGTGCCGATCAGGTCTATCAGCTCGCCCAGCCGCTGCTTGTCGAGCGCCGGCCGCGCGTAGTCCTTCGGCAGAACGCCCTTCAGCGAGGGGTTGTCCCGCTCGATGGCGATCATCGCGTCGTCCACCGTCTGGCCGATGGTGGGCTGTTTCGCGCCGCGCTGGAGCGTCTCCCACCGCGCCTCGGGCGGCACCCAGAAGACGTTCTCCGCGCGATACTCGTCGGGGTCCTCGAGGTCGGCAAGCGGGTCTTGCTTCAACTGGTCGTAGCGGTGCTGGAACGCGTCGGAGATGTACTTGAGGAAGATGAGGCCGAGCGCAACGTGCTTGTACTCGCCCGGGTCCATGCTCCCGCGCATTTTGTCGGCGGCGGCCCAGAGGGTCTCCTCGAAGCCGATATTCGCGCCGCCGTTGGAGCTTTTGTTCTTCCGCTGCCTGGCCAAACTGTTCCCCCTGCTTCCGTCAAACACCCTCGGACGCTCTGTTCGACAGACGGCCGGCGTCTTCCTGCCTCGCGCCGCATTGGCGGAAAGGCAGGGGCAGCTCGCCATTCCCGCCGGGCAGCGTTCGCGTTGCCGCTACCAGCCGCCCGGCCGGACCTGCTGTATTTGTCTCCGGGAACTCCCGGAGCGCGGGAACGGGCCACTAGTCACGCCGGGCACTCCCCGGGCGTCCCTTTCGGAAGGCCCGAGCCCTGGCAGCGGCTGACTTGCCCCCGGAGCGCACCAACCGGAACCCGTTGTTGTTGTTCCAGTTGTTCGGGTTGTTGTTGTTGCGGTTGGCGCAGCGGTTGTTGTTGTCGTTGTTGTTCCAACTACCGCCGCGCAGAACCCGATAGCTCCTCCGACCCGTCCCCATTGAGAGAGCCGAGGCTCCCTCAATTCTGTTTTGTCAATCCGCGAGCGGGCAGGGGGATTTATCCCCCTGCACCCCCTGCTACCGGAGAAAACGGTAAAAGGGTAAAACGGCAAAGGGTAACCACGGACTCAGCCCCCGGAGCGCACCAACCGGAACCCGCCGTCGTTGTCCCAGTCGACCGGGTCGCTGCCGTCGCGGTTGGCGCAGCGGCCGCTGTTGCCGCCGTCGTCCCAACTACCGCCGCGCAGAACCCGATAGCTGCCCGTGTAATCAAACGGACTGCTGCTGCCCGGATACGAAACATACCAGTCCTGGCACCACTCCCACACGTTCCCCGCCTTGTCCTGCAACCCATACGGACTCACACCCGAAGGATAACTCCCCACAGGAGCCGTCTGATACCGCTGATAGCCACCGCCTGCGGCGCTGTGGTCGTAGTAGTTGTTGCACTTCTCCGCGTCCCACACGTTGCCCCACGGGTACACGTTCGGATAGCTCCCCGTCCAGCGGGCCGCTTTCTCCCACTGAGCCTCCGTCGGCAAATGACCACCCGCCCACGCGCAATACGCCTCCGCCTCGTAGTACGTCACGCCAACAACCGGGTGAGAATCCGTCTGGGCAAAGGGCTGTGGGGCCTCCCCCCACTCGGATGCCCAGTCCTGCGCTGCGGCCCAGTAGCGCGGTTCCGTCCGGCCCTCCGCCAGCTTCCAGCCCCACCCGTCGCTCGACCAGTACGCAGGATTGCTGTAACCCCCAGCATCAATGAACTGACGATACTCGCCCCGCGTCACCTCATACTTCCCGATCCAGTAGCCCGAAAGATACACCTCATGCTGGGGAAGCTCGTC
>JBPOJE010000101.1:0-35307 GCA_052033935.1 Armatimonadota bacterium | reverse complement strand
ACGGGTTGTCAGCAAGCGCGGCAGCCGGAGCTTGCGGAGTGCCTTCTTCCTTACTGCCCTCTCCGCCTCCAGTTCCAAGCTGTGGCGGCCGTATTACGCGAGCCTGGTTGCGCGCGGTCTGGCCAAGGTTCAGGCGCTGATCGTTCTTGCCCGAAAGCTGGCGCGGATCGCCTGGTCCATCCAGCGGCACAATACAGTATTTGACCCAGCCCGACTCCCTACGGGTTGACAAAAAGCATAGAATCTACGCGTCATGCTTCCAGCGCCGCCCGCAGCGACCCGCTGGCCTCTTCGAGCAGCCTGTGCGCATCCTCCGCCGGGATGTCTTTGATCAGCATCAGGCAGGCAGTCCGCACATCCCACCGGCAGGCCTGCAGAGCCTCTTCCACTCCTTCCGTGCGCCCCGTCACCTGCGCCACCACCCGCGCGGCGCGGGCTCTCAGCTTCTCGTTTGTCGCGCGCACGGCCACCATCAGGTTGCCGTGCGTGCGTCCCAGCCGCACCATCAGCCCGGTGGAGATCATGTTGAGGACGAGCTTTTGCGCAGTGCCGGACTTCATCCGCGTGGAGCCCGAGAGCACCTCCGGCCCCACGACAGGGTCAATGACCACGTCCGCAAGCTCGTGCATCGGGGTGGGGCGGTTGCAGACCAGCGCCGCGGTGAACGCTCCGCGCTTGCGGGCCTCCCTTAGCGCGCCGATGCAGTAGGGCGTCCGCCCGCTTGCCGCAATCGCGACGACGGCGTCGGATGCGCCGATTCCTGCCCCGGCCGCGTCGCGCGCGCCGCCCTCCTCGTCGTCCTCCGCACCCTCGGCGGAACGCACAAGCGCCGGAGGCCCGCCGGCGATATGCCCCTGCACCATCTCGGGCGGTGTCCCGAACGTCGGGGGGCACTCGGATGCGTCCAGAACAGCCAGACGGCCGCTCGTTCCGGCTCCGAAGTAATGGAGCCGCCCGCCAGCCCTCACGGCGTCCGCGATCCGCTCAACGGCCCGCGCAATCGCCGGAATCACCTCGCCCACCGCCTCCGCCACCCGCCGGTCCTCGGCGTTGATGACCCGCAGCATCTCTTCGGTTGGCAGCAGATCGAGATCGCGGGTGCGTGGATTGGCCTGCTCGGTCTGGAGCCGGTCCAGGCCTGCTCCGCTCACTTCTGTTCTTTCTTCGCCAGGTTCCAGGCCTCGTCCCAGTCCTCCGGGGTCTGATCCTCGAGCGCGACTCCGGCCGCCTTCGCCCTGTCCTCCATTGCGCGGAACCGGGCCGAGAACCGCCGCACCATGGAGCGCAGCGCCTGCTCCGGGTCAACACCTGCCCAGCGCGAAATGTTCACGATGGTGAAAAGAAGGTCGCCGATCTCGGACTCGATCTTCTCGGGCTTGTCGCCCTGGAGCGCCTCTTCGAGTTCCGATGTCTCCTCCTGGAGCTTCACGAATACGTCCGCCATGTCCGGCCACTCGAACCCGGCCCGCGCGGCCTCCTTCGAGACCTCCATCGCCAGCATCAGCGACGGAAGCGAAGGCGTCACGCCGTCCAGCACCGACTCCTGCGCCTGCCCGCCCCGCTCCGCTTTCTTGATCTCCTGCCAGTTCGTGAGCACATCTCCCACCCCGCTCACCTCGACGCCGGAGAACACATGCGGATGCCGTCTGACGAGCTTGTCGCCGATCTTGCGGCAGACGTCCTCGATGGTGAACGTCCCGTCTTCGCTACCGATCTGCGCATGCAGCCCTATCTGCAGAAGCACGTCCCCCAACTCGTCCGCAAGCTCCTCGTCGTCGCCCTCGTCAATCGCGTGAAGGGCCTCATACGTCTCTTCGACAAAGTAGGGCTTCAGGCTCTTGTGCGTTTGCTTCTTGTCCCACGGGCACCCGTCCGGCCCTCGCAGGGCCGCGACAATCTGGACGAACCGGTCAAACTCGGAAGACATACTGCGTCAGCTCTCCAGTTCCTGGTAGAGCCGCTTCTCAGCCTCTTCGTTGTTTATCCCGTGCCTCAGCCGCATCACCGAGACGCCCACGGGTGAAGGATACGCCTGTCCTGCCTGCACGCGGGGAGCAACGTATTCGATCACCTCGAACAGCATCCGGCAGGAATCATCGTACGGCGTGCCCGAGAGCTGGCTGATGTAGCGTGTCGAGCGGTCAATCAGCTTCAGGTTGCTCGGCACCACCCAGATCATCACGTTGCTGAGCACGCGGCCCAGACGCACCATGGTGCAGGTTGACAGAGCGTTCAGAAGCATCTTGACGCCGATTCTGGGAGCAAACGACAGGAACGAGTCCGTGCTGGGCAGCTTCAGGAAGACCGGAGTGACCCCCGCGTCCCAGCCGCGCACGAACACCTCGGCCTTCGCCGCTACATCGGCGTCTCCGGCGAAGATGAGGCCCGTGTTGGCGCCCGCCTTCGCCGCGTTTTCAATCTGAGTGCGATAAAACCCGCCGGGCTGCGTGAGGCTGTCCATCTCTTCGGCGGTGACGATCGCGGTCGCGGTGTCGCCCGTGTTGAACGGCCGGTGCCGCATCCCATCCAGACCGATCTTGAAGCGCAGGATCTCCTTCAGGCCTATGTCCTTCATAATCGCGTGCTGTTTGGGCGCAAGCTCCGGGCCGATCAGGGTGCGCACCTCGTCCTCAGTCCACTCCACAGCGCGGGGCGCGCGCTTCAGAAGCCGCTCCCATGCTTTCTCTGAAGTTTCGGAGGGCATAAAGAGGAACGACCACGATTCGCTGGCGCGCAGGTCGTCGAACTTACGGAAAGCCGGGATGCAGAACGTGGGGCTCCGCTCGGTCGTGTCCGTCAGAACGTCAATCGCGAGCGCATCGGCGAAGTAGCTGTTCTTGCGCCCCGCCCGATAAACCGCCTCTTCCATCGCGAGGATGCCCGCCATCTGCTCGCGCAGGCCCTGGCTCGATAGCTCGAAGTGAGTGGCTTCGAGGGCCTTCAGGAACTCCGCAGGCACAGCCGCCGCCTCCCGCCCGGACTCGGCAGAATCGGGGGCAATCTCCCGGAAGATATGCCGCAGCGCCATCTCGAACAGTGTGATCATCACGCAGAGCTGAATGCTCGTCGCCTGCATGCGCGTGGAGCCGGTGATCGCCATGGGGCCGGTCGTGAGGTTGATCTTCTCGATCCGGGGCTCGTCAATCACCTCGCGGCTGCGGATGACATTCTCTCGGAGCACATCGTCCGGGTTGTTATAAACGAAGAACACGCGCGCCCCGGTGTCCAGCCCCTGCCAAGCGGTGCCGATCACAAACGAAGTCTCGCCGCCCTCGGTGATCGCGAACACGACGTCGCCCTCGCGCACGCCCAGATCGGAAAGCTGCTTTCTGCCGAACTGCGCGAAGTCCTCGAAGCCCTCAACGCTCTTGATGAGCGCGAAGTCGCCGCCCGCCATCGCGCTGAACGCCCGGTCTTCCCACTCGTCCGGCGAGGGAGTGCTCAGACCCGCATCGCGCCTCTTCTGCCAGAAATCCCGCCAGATGGATGCCATCTGAATGCTCAGGCGCCCCGTGGCACCGCACCCCGTGCAGAACACCCTGCCGCCGTTCAGCAGTTCCGCCGCAAGCTCTTTGCTCACGCGCTCAGGCTGCCCGCTCGCCGACCACTGCCGGTACTTTTCCACCACGTCCCAGTCCACGTCGAACAGCATCCCGAGCGCGGCGGAAACGTCCTGCTTCGCCGTCTGGCTCAGCGTCGCCGAGCGAGGATGCGGCGTCTCGGTGAGAAGCGACCCCAGGCGGAACTGGGTCGCGGTGGTGAGGAACTCCTCAGCCCTTTCGGCGGGAGTTGGTGTGTGAGTGTCGGCGTTCAAATGAAGGCTCCTTGATCTAACGTGTTATAGCGGGTTGACCGGCTGCCCGTTGCGGCGGACCTCGAAGTGCACGTGCGGTCCCGTGGACAGTCCCGTGCTGCCCGCCCGCGCAATCGTCTGCCCCTGTCTCACGGTCTGTCCCACCCGCACCGAAAGCGATGAGTTGTGCCCGTAGAGCGTGGTAATGCCGCCGCCATGGTCAATGATAACCGCGTTGCCGTACGCGCCCATCCATCCCGAGATGATGACCGTACCAGAAGCCGCCGCGCGCACGGGCGTGCCTGTCGCAGCGGCGAAGTCCACGCCCGTATGCAGCTTGTACTTGTGAAGCACGGGGTGGTAACGCATTCCGTAGTTCGATGTCACCCGCCCACCCACCGGCCGGATAAACCTGCCCCGGAACACCGTGGCCGCGCGCTGACGCCCCGCGGGTGTGGCCTGCAGGGCGCGGATCATCGCCGTCACTCTGCGCGACTCGGCCAGCAGGTCATCGAGCGCACGCTCGTACTCGGCGCGATCGGAGGCGATCTCCTTGATTTGCGCATGCTGCTGCAGCGCAAGCTGCTTTTCTTCCTCCGCCCTGACATAGAGCTGATTCTGCAGCGAGCCGATTTCGGCGACCTTGCGTTTCTGGACAGCCTGGCGCTGCTTGATCGCAGCCCGCTGTTGCCGGATATCCTCAAGCAGATCCATGTCACTCTCGATGATCTTCTGCACCATCTTCGTCCGCGTGAGCGCCGTCCAGGCGTCGTCGGCGGTCAGCACGGCTGCGATGTAGGACGGAGCGGGATGCTGATAGGCATCAGTCAGGCGGTGGGTCAGAGCAGTGCGCTTATTGAGGAGCTTCGCCTCGGCCTGCCGCAGGCTTGCGTTGATCTGGCGGAGCTGTCCTCGCGCCACCGCTAGGCGCGAGCGCGTGTGTCTGATGCTGTTCCGGGTGTCGTTCAGGCGGCGCTGGGTCGTGTAGAGCTTCGAGGTGACAACCTTCTGCTCTTTCTTCTTGACCGCAATCTTCTGCTTGACGTCTTTGATTTTGCTCGATACGCTGCCCAGGCGCTTCTGATAGGTTGCCTTCTTCGACGCCGCCCCAGCGGACAGCCCCGCTGCGCCCAGAATCGCCGCTACGAGCAGCCACACGGCCATTCTCCTCATCGTAGTGACCTCTCGAAGGCTTCTTCTTTGAGATAGCGGCGAATGGACACAAGGCTCGAAAGAAAACCGAGAATGAGCCCCAGGGCAGTCAGCCCCGCCCACAGCTCCCACGGTTTCAGGCCGCTATCGAAGAAGCGCGTCACGCTCTGGAACGCAGCCGTCGCCTCGGCCAGATAGCTGCCGGTCACGCGTATGATGAGCGCCGCAAGCACCGCCCCCACACCGGCAATCACCATCCCCTCGATGACAAACGGCAGCCGCACCAGTGCCGGGTTTGCGCCCACCATCCGCATTATGGCGATTTCACCGCGCCGCGCGTAGATTCCCAGCCGTATCGTGTTGCCAATGACCAGAATGGTCCCGAGAAGCAGCGCGAATCCCGCCGCCAGACCCCCGACGCTCACAACGCGCGAGATCCGGTGGAACATCCGCACCGCGTTCTTCTCCCACACCACGCTATCAATCTCAGGCATCTTCGAAAGCTGCCTCTCGATCTCCGCCGCCTTCTCGGGCTGCTTCATATCTACCCGCAGGCAGGCCAGCGCCGGATTGTAGATCACGTCCTCTGTCGAGATCTCCGTGCCGAGGCTCTTCTGGAACTCCTTCCAGCCGCGCTCCTGCGAGATGTACTCGACCGTGCCGACCCCGGGCATCTTCTGAACCTTGACGCGCAGCCCGTCGTGAAGCTTCTGCGGGGTGCCGCGCTTGATGAAAACGGCCATCTCGAACTGCTGGGGCAGCTTCTCTGCCGCGCGGCGAATGGAGAGCGCCGATACGGCGAAACCCGCGCACACGGTCATGCTGACCGCCGCGGTCAGCATGGCGGCAAGCGCCATCAGCCGGTTCCTAACCAGGTTACCGAACGCTTCCTGCAGCGCGAACTCGATGCTAGTCGGGCTCAGCACTGTACCTCGCCTTCTGCTCGTCGCGAACGATTGTCCCGCCCTCAATCGCCACAACGCGCTTGCGCATCTTGTCCACCATGCCGCTGTCGTGTGTCGCAACGGCCACCGTCGCGCCGCGCAGGTGAATCCGGTCCAGAAGTTGCATAATCTCCCAGGAAGAGTCCGGGTCGAGATTGCCCGTCGGCTCGTCAGCAAGCAGCACGGGGGCATCGTAGGCAAGCGCGCGGGCGATGGCTGTCCGCTGCTGCTCGCCGCCGGAAAGCTGGCCGGGAAGCGAATCCGCGCGGTGCAGCAGCCCGACAAGATCGAGGAATTCGGGCACCTTCTTGTGAACCTTCCGGGAGGACGCGCCCGTCACCCTCAGCGCGAACGCGACATTCTGCCAGACCGTGCGGTCGGGCAGCAGCCGGAAGTCCTGAAAGACGACGCCGACCTTGCGCCGCAGGCGCCAGATCTGCGAGTCCGGTATACGGTCAACGCGTTCACCCGCCACGAGGACCTGGCCCGATGTTGGTTTCTCCTCGCGGTACACGAGCTTGAGCAGGCTGGATTTGCCTGTTCCCGTTGGCCCGACTATGAAGACGAATTCGCCTTTTTCGATCCTGAGGCTAACACCCTGAAGGGCAGTAATGCCCTCTGCGTAACTCAGGGATACATTGCGGAAGTCGATCATTTGGCGGCTCACCCAGTATGCCAGAATCAAACACGGCAGTCAATCAAATGCAAGCGGTAAACCAGAGCAGCTCCGGACGGACGGCCCTGCTGCTCTGCGCGGCCGGCGGCCTCTGCTTCGGGATTGCCGGAATTGTGACCGCTTACGGCCTTCCCCTGCTCGCGGGGTTTGCCCTGCTCGGGGGGGCGCTCGGCTGCCATGGCCGTGCCCGGCCGTTCTGGCTCGTCCTGCTCTGGGGCGCTATCGGCTATGCGATCGGGCTATCATGGTGCTTGGTGTTCGGGGGAGTTCCGTGGCTGCTGCTGACGGCCTGGCATGTTCTGTTCTTGCTTCCTGTGGCGATGCTGGCGGGCCTGGCCATGCGGCAGGGACGGATTGCCCCGGCATCGCTTGCGCTGGCGGGGCTTTTCGCGCTCGGCGAATGGCTGCGCGGACAGGGCGATCTCGGAGTCAGCATGCACACCGCCGCCGGCGCGCTCGCGCGCAACCTGCCCGCCGTTCAGTGGGCAGGTGTTTTCGGACCCGAGGGTTTGTCCTTCGCCGCCGCCGCCATCGGCCTGCTTTTGGGACTCTCCCGGAAGGCGCGGAGACCGATTGTTGCTGCTGTGGCGGCGATTGTGGTTCTGCACGCCGGCGGGCTTGTTCTGCTGTGTTCCGGCCCGGCGCCCGCCGGTCACATCACCATCGCGGCTGTGCAGGGCGTCAGCGCCGACGGTTTCAAGCAGACCCTCTCCGAATCGAAGGCCGAAGACACCTATATCGCCCTCACCACGGACGCCGCGAAACAGCACGGCGCGAGTGCGGTTGTGTGGCCCGAGACGAGCTGCCCCGGTGACCCTGTCACTGACGAGTCGCTGCAGCTCCGGCTCGCAACGGCCTTCAAGCGTCTGGGGGTGTCAGCGCTCGTCGGGTGTCAGGTGCGCCAGCCCGGTTCCGTGGGACTGCCCGTGCTGCGGAATCTGGTTCTCGGCTTCGGCTCGGACGGTTTTCTGACGGGGGCCTACGAGAAGATGCGCCTGGTGCCGTTCGGGGAGTATGTCCCGCGCCGCGAGTCGTGGCCGCCCGTGCTGGACCGCTGGGGCGTGCCGGATGAGGACTACGCGCCCGGACGCGAGTGGCCGCCGGTTCCGCAGGGAAACGCAAAAGCAGGGGTGCTCGTCTGCTCCGAGTCCATGTTCCCGGGCCTGGCGGCGGGGCGTGTGCGTCAGGGCGCAAACCTGCTTGCCGTCGCCTCCAACGACAGCTACTTTAAGCGCACTGCGGGGGTCGGTCAGATCGCCCATCAGTCTATCCTCCGCGCTGTGGAGACCCGCCGCTCGGTGGCGCGGGCGGCCGAGACGGGCTACTCGATGATGATTGACCCCCGCGGCCGGGTTTTGAGCGAGTCCCGCCTCTACGAGCGCACCGTCGTATCCGCCAGGCTACCGCTCATGGAAGCGCAGACTATCTACTCCCGCACAGCCGGCTGGTGGCCGCCCATCATCGCCGCGCTCACGGCGCTGGCATCGGCCGCGGCTAGTTGGCCGCGTAGGGGCGGAAGTTCCGTGCTGTCAGATCGCCTTTCGTGACCGTCTTCGCATGCCCGTCCGCGAAAACCGCGGAGGCCTTGCCGTTATGCACGGCGTTGAAAGCGTCCATCTGCGCGCTCACGCCTGCATCCTTCGTGGAGAGAACGGGAGTGCCGTCGGCTACCGCGGCGTCTACATTGAAGCAGCCGTTCGTGGTGCGGGTACCGTTGGCTCCCGCGTCGTTGGAGCCGATGAGAACCACGGTCTCCGTCGGATAGTCGAGCTGGCCCTCGGGCAGAATCGAGAGCGGTCCGCTCATCTGGTAGCTCAGCCCGAGTTGGTCGCCTGTCCCGTCAGACGGACAGAGAAACACATCCGCCGACCGCACGTAGGAAAAGAGACCGCCGCTGCGCACGTCAACGATTCCGGTCGAGGGGTCGTAGCCCGCCCACGACGGACCCATCGTCTGACTGGCCAGAGCGATGGGGCACCGGCCACCGTTGTCGTCCATATACATCAGCATCGCCTTGCCGAGCTGGCTGAGGTTGTTGAGACAGGCGACCGTGCGGCCGCGCTCCCTGGCGCTCCCGAAGACCGGGAACAGGATCCCTGCGAGGATGGCGATGATCGCAATCACCACCAGCAGTTCAATGAGGGTGAAACCGTTTCTTTTTCTGTCCATTTGCCGCCTCCTTCCGGCGGAGCTTCGGATCCACCACGAGACCGCTGCCCTGTGCAGCGCTCTCATTTATACAGACGCTCGCCAGAGCCGATTTGCTCCCGGCCATTCCGGGGCGAAAAGACGCCCGGCTCCGTTGACACCGTCCGCGGCACGCCGATATACTCCCAAACGGCGCGGGCCACAGCGACCAATCCTTCAGGCCGCGCGTTAACAGCAGGAGAGCCCGGAATGAGATTGCACTTGATGCCGCGCGAAGAGCAGTTCTTCGATATCTTTGACGAAGTAGCCGCAAATGTGGTGAAAGGGGCAAATATCCTGCAGGAAATGGTGCTGGACTTCAGCCTGGCCGAGCAGAAGGCTGCCGAGTGCGTACACGTGGAGCACGAGGGCGACAGGCTTCTTCACGAGGTCTTCCGGCGTGTCAACGACACCTTCATCACCCCGATAGACCGCGAAGACATCCACGCGCTTGTCAGCGGGCTGGATGACGTTCTGGACTATATCGAGTCCACCTGCGATCGCCTGGCGCTCTACAACATCGGGCAACCGACCGAGGAGGCCATCGCGATGGCCGATATCATCGTTCGCGCCTCCGAGCAGATCGTCATTGCCGTCGCCGCGCTGAAGGATATCCGGAACATCGAGAAGATCCTCGCGCCCTGCGTTGCCGTGAATGACCTGGAGAACGAGGGCGACCGGATCAACCGCCGCGCATTGCGGAAGCTCTTCAGCGGAGAGATGGAGCCACTCGAGGCGTTCAAGTGGCGGGAGATATACGACCACTTCGAGGAGGCCATAGACCACTGTGAGGAGGTCGCTCACACCCTCCAGACAGTGGTAGTCAAGAATGCCTGACACACTGATCATTCTCGGCACGGTCGTCGCGCTCGCGCTCGCTTTCGACTTCATCAACGGCTTTCACGACACCGCGAACGCCATCGCGACGAGCGTTCTGACGCAGGCGCTTTCCATTCGCAACGCGATCATCCTCTCCGCTACCGCGAACTTCGTGGGGGCGCTCGTGTGGACAGGTGTCGCGAAGGCGGTCGGCAAGGGCATCGTGGACACGAAGGTTGTGGCGGGCGACCAGGTGCTGGTGATCTCCGCGCTCATCGGTGCCATCATCTGGAACCTGCTGACCTGGTACAAGGGCCTGCCGAGCAGTTCCAGCCACGCGATCATCGGCGGCCTGGTGGGGGCGGCAATCGTCCGGTCGGGCTACCAGACGCTGAACTTCAGCTACGCGGGACTGGGGCACATCTTTTTGTGGCTCCTCATATCGCCCATTCTCGGGTTTTTCGTCGGCGTCTTCTCCATGTCGCTCATTGCGCACCTGTTCCAGCATCGCCCTCCGTCCAAGCTGAACCGCTGGTTCCGGCGGCTTCAGGTAGTATCCGCCGGGTTCATGGCATTCTCGCACGGTGCAAACGACGCCCAGAAGTCCATGGGTGTCATAACGCTCGCCATGGTGAACCTCGGATACATGTCCGCCGGCGCCTTCGCCGTCCCGACGTGGGTTAAGATCTCGTGCGCGACAGCGATGGCACTCGGTACGGCCGCCGGCGGCTGGCGGATCATCAAGACGGTGGGCAGGAAGGTCATCGGCCTTCAGCCCGTGCACGGCTGCGCCGCCGAGACCTCGGCGGCAATCGTCATCACGGCGGCAACCCACTTCCACGCGCCCGTCTCGACCACCCACGTGATATCTTCAGCGGTCATGGGCGTAGGGGCGGCAAAGAGCCTCAAGGGGGTGCGCTGGGGCATCATCAAGCAGATCGTGGCCGCCTGGCTCATGACGCTGCCTGTCGCGGCTCTGCTCGGGGGCATCGCGTATGCGGTTCTCCATTACGTTGTGCATCTCTAGCAAAGCCGCACGGGTATCGGGCTGATGGACCCGCTCCTGGCGGGGCTTGCCGCCCGGGTTCGCGAGCTTTCGGAGTCACGCGAGCACAGTGACCGCCGGTGCCTCTGGGCCGATTTCCACGCGCTGAAAGCCCCTCGCGCCCTCGTCAGCTACGGGATGTACGCGCACGTGTGGGCGCGCGATATCGCCGGCCCCGAGGCGTTTTATCACGGCAGTGGCCTTGCACGGGATATCGAGGTCCAGCTCAAGGCGCGTCTCTGGAAGGCCGGGAACATACCCGACGATGAGCCCGTTCTTCCGGCCATCTGGCTCAATGCGCCTCATCCGCCGGGTGAGGACAGGCTGTGGGGAGCCGCGCTCGGATACCACAGGGCGGTCCCTTTTGGGGCGTACAAGCCCGCGCCGCCCATCCGCCAGCCGGAGGACCTGGACGGGCTGCACAACCCGCCGTACGAAGAGGACGCCGCTGCCAGGCGCGCGGTGGAGCAGGAGGCCCTCGATCTGACGGGCGGAATCCTGCCAGTGAAGTTCCATACCGACGAGCTCCATTTTGGGCCGTTCGAGTGGGCGGTGCGGATGCGGGGCAGGGACAACCTGCTCTACGACGTGTACGACAACCCGGGCTTCGTTCACCGGCTGATGGATTTCATCACCACCGGCATGGAGCGCTACCACAAAGCCCGCGAGGCGGCGGGCGCGGTGGATGCCGAGGCAAGCTGGGGATTCCATATGTACTACGACGACACCCCGCCCGGTCTGGAAAGCGCGCTCCAGGGTTGCTGGGCGTACGTCCACGCGCAGTCGTCGGCGTCGCTGTCACCCGCGATGTACGCGGAGTTCGTGCAGCCCTACAACGAGCGCATCGCTGCCATGTTCCGGCGCGTGTACTATCACGGGTGCGAGAATCTTTCCGCGAAGTGCGCCATCATTGCGAAGCTTCCGAACCTGCGCCTGTTTCACGTGAGCCCCTGGACGCCGATTGAACCCGTGCTATCTGTGCTGGGCGGCTCGGTTGCGTATGAGGTGCACTCGCACCCTACGAACGTCCTGTTCGCGAACACGCCGGAGCAGACTTGCGCCGAACTCGCGCGGCTTCACAACGAGGCGAGCGGCTGTCAGCATGTGCTGAAGCTCTGCGACGTCGAGACCGTAGACGACAGAGGAGAGGCGCTGAAGCGCTGGGCGACCGAGGCGCGGGAGGCCGTGGGGTAGGGCTTCGTCAGGGCGCGCCAGTGAGCGCCTCCAGCCCCCCGTCGCAGTTTCGGTTGCAGTAAACGGCGCCCGGGCGCGCCCACGCATCGCCCTTAGCATCAGCGCCGCCGGCCTGAAGGTCGTGCAGCACGAGGAACTGCCCCTGCGCTGACGTCAGATACCCCGCGCACGGCGCCCAACTGCCCGCGCCCGCCAAACCCGCTCGCGCCAGAAGCGGGCGTCCCGCCCCGATCTCCATGCGGCAGGCGGTGAAAAGCTCGCCCGGGTCTTTGTGGGCATGCTTCGCCAGCCCAAGCTCCTTGCCCCGCGCCTGAGCGAGGCTGGCGGCAGCGGCCGGCAGAGCGCCGCCGGACTTCGTAAGCGCGGCGCTGACCGCCTCGCAGAGGGCGGCGTCAGTTTCGCCCGCCGCGCGAATTCCCCAGAAAGAGAAAAGCGCGGCCAGCGCGGCGGCATCGCCCCTGCAGGGGTTCAGACCGGCGGGCATGTTGGCGAGATAGCGGAACTCCGGCCGCGCGGCCGCGTCCGGCTCGCGTCCGGACAGAATCACAGACCATGCGGCTTTCGTCAGCGCCAGATCTTCGGCCGCGCGTTCTGGTTCGCGAACGGCACCGGGCGCAAGCAGAGCCTGCGTCCGCATCGCCACGAGCACTTCTTCGCCCGGGGCCTGCGGCTCGGCCGCGGGGAACCGTGCGGCCAGGGCGAGCGGACCGGCATACACGAAAGAGGGCTTTGCGGCCTTGCGGCCCTCGCCCAGCTTCGCCTCGGCTGCGGCCCGGCTCGCGGCCAGGTATTGCTGGTGCGGTGGCTGTCCCGCGGAGAACTCCTGAATCGGCTCGGAGAAGCGCCGCGCGCTGACGATTACGTAGCCCGCCGGTTTGTCGGCGCTCTTCACCGCGAAGCAGTAAGCCGCTGCGCTTCCGGACGAATCAACGTAGACGGCCGGCTCGTCCAGCTTCGCGCCGGTCCAGCTTGCGAACCCGCCATCCTTCGCCGACGCCCGTTCGGCCACCAGCGCCGAGGCGGCCTTGCCAGCATCTTCGGGCGAAACCAGCCAGATGGGGTTGCGCGTGCGCGTCTGCCCCGCAAGAGGCCCGGCAGCCGCCACAAGTGCGGCGGCTGCCAGAACGGCAAATAGAGAGAGGCTCCGGGGGCGGGTGTGCAAGACGCCCCCGGGGTTGTCATGAGAGATCAGAATGCCCACTCGGTCACACCGAACTCGATGTCGTCATACCAGGCGTTCGCCCCGGCGGGCGTGTTGGAAGGACCCACCTGGATGTCGTTGATCGGCCAGTTGACCGTCCGCTTTCCTTTCCCCGCCAGAGCGCCGTCCACGTAGAACCAGACGTCGTCTGTGCCGGTGTACGGCCGCACGGCGATGGTGAAGGCATGCCACCCGGGCGTCCGGGCAATGTTCGAGGCCATCCAGCCCTGAGCGCTCGTGCGGAAGCAGTAGTTAGCGGAACTGGTCAGCGACCAGATGCCGATACTGAAGTAGTCCTTCACGACATCCTCATCCATGGCGCGGAAGCCGATGTAGGCCCGCCCGAAAGCACCGCTGCCACCGCCATCCCGGATGAACCCTCTCAGATACACCCGATCGTAGAAGCTCAGATCCGTGGCCTTTCGCATCGAAGCGACCGAGTCCTGATCCGCGAACGCCGAGTGGCTCGGGCTGTGCCAGACATTGCTGACAAGCGTGGGCATGTCGCTGTCCGGCATCGCCGCCCAAGCCCCCAGCCCGTTCTCGATAGTGTCAATGGAGACCCGCGCCTGCTCATAGAACAGGTCGGACTGAGCGCGCGGCCGGATGACCGGGTAGATGACGCTCTCAACCTGCCGCGCGCCGATGGCGCCGGTCACCGTCACGTACCGCCCAACCTCCGGAATGCCGATGGTGCGTCCGGCCAGCAGGCCCGTTGTGCTCACCTTCAGACCGGTCTTTCCGCCATCCGACGCGAGATCGGACCCGTCGTTGATGTAGAACCCGTCAGGAACCACCGCCGTCACCCTGCCGAAGACTTTGGCAAGCAGCCCGACGTTGTTGAGGCCAGCTCCGCCCCGCACTCCAGGAGCAGCCCCTGCCGGTCCGCCACCGGTGTTCTTGTTCGTCATACCCAGCGGGGCCGGGGTGACGCTGCCTTCCGGAACGGGCATCTGCTTCACCTGTGTGGCGGGAATGTAGCGCTCACCGTCCTGCGTGGCCATCACACCTGCCACCGTGACCCGCTGCCCTACCTCCACCGGGTCCGTCGAGACGATCCGCAGACCCGCGGAGCGGTCGTCGTTCTCGATGTTGAACGCATTGCCGTAGACGGCCACGATCGGCCTGTCCTCGATTAGCGCGATGGTTCCGTCCACGGCGGCCTTTGCAGATCCCAGCGAGATCGGGGGCGTCGGGGTCCCGAGAATGGACCAGGCGCCCATATCCATGCGCGAACCGATGATGTCCACCATCGCCGTGTCGCCCGCGTCAATGCAGGTGGACCTCGCCTGCAGGTGGAAGTCCCCGGCGCTCGGCGCAACGTAGTAAGGGTTCACCGACTTGCACCCCACGCCGACCGCCGCGCCGCTGGTGTTGCCGCCTTCGTTCGCCCAGATGTCGGTGTAGGTGACCCACGAGCCGGACCCGGTGATGCCGAAGTTGGCGTTCTCCGTCACGATGCAGTTCTTGATCGGCGTCTGGGTCGCGAGCGTCACCCCGTTCTGCGCGCTGCGGAAGATGTCGCAGTTGACAATCTTCGGAGTGGTCGAGTTCACGTACAGGTTCGCCTTGGTGCCCTCATTGCCGCCACCGTGCGAGATGATGACGTGCCGCAGTTCGGTGAAACCGCCAGCCCACGGCGCGATGTACACGCCGCCCCAGCCGCCAGCCTGTCCGTTCGCTGCCGTCATCACAATCGGATCGTCCGCGGTGCCGAGCAGCCGCGCCGTGCCCACGTTGTTGGAGGTCGGATGCCCCACGTTGAACCGCCCGTTGAACTTTATCACGACGCCGTGATCCACCAGCAGCGTCGCTCCGTTGTACACCGAGGCGTCATCCATGAAGCGGTAGGCCATGCCGACCACCCGCAGGTGCGTGTTGGTGGTGATGTTCGCGGGCCGCAGTTGGATTTCGTTGCCGGCCTGGTTGCCTGTCCCCGAAACCGACATGATCGAGTCCACGCGCGACCAGTGGAAGCTGACAGGGAAGCCCACGTTGTTCGTGAACGAGCAGCGGGTCACGACAGGCGCCGCGCTGTCATCGGCATACAGGCCGTAGCCGCCGGAGTTGCGGATCTCGCAGTCGGTCAGCGCAGGCGAGCATCCCTGAGTCTGGACGGCCGTGGTTGAACCCGTAGCGCCCGCATACTCGACGACACAGTGCTCCAACACCGATTCTGATCGCGTCCCGGCACGCATGAGTATGCCGTTCCACATGCCCGGCTCGGCAGTGACGGCGGTGAAGGTGATCGGCTGATCCTCCGTCCCCTGCGCCACCAGCTTACCCCAGTACCAGCCACCATATTCGTAGCCTGTGATAAGCATGGTTCCATCCGCGAACTTCGCTGTGCACCCAGGCGCTATCGTCAGCACCGCCGGGTTATTCGCGTCACCCACAGGGCCATAGACCGACACATTGCCGGTAACGCGATACACCATGCCGTCCTTCGGCCAGGTCTGCGAACTGCGGACTTCGCCGCCGCGAACCTCGATCTCGTTCGCCAGATTGCCTGACCCGGTGTTGCCCGCGAGCTGGCAGTAGCCCACCTTCTCGCAATGGAGTGATACCGGATAGCCGGTCTGCCCGCTGATGGTGTTGTTCTGCAGGCGCGGGGCCGCTCCGTTGTCGGCGTAGATGCCAACCCCGATGCCACTGCGAACCGTGCACTGGCTGATCGCCGGAGTGCAGGACTCGCACCTGATGCCTGCATTGCGCGAAGAGCCTCCTGTGTACTCCACCACGCAGTTGGCGAGGCTTGAGTCGTCGGATGAGCCATCCATGAACAGGAGCCCCTGCCACGCGCCCGGGGTCTTGTTGACTGCGGTGAAGGTGATCGGCTGCGCTGCGGTACCCTCTGCGAGCAGCTTTCCCCAGTACCAACCGCCGTAATCGAACCCGAACGTGAAGGTCGTCGCGTCCGCGAATCTGAGCGTGCAGCCCGCGGCGATGGTCAGCACACAGGGATTGGCGACATCGCGCTCGGGCCCGTAAACCGTCACGGTGCCGTTGACGCGGTACGGCAGATTGTCCTTCGGCCATGTCTGGCTTGCCCGGACGTCGCCGGCGCGGATTTCGATCTCGTTCGTGAGGTTGCCCGTTCCCGTGTTGCCGGCAAGCGAGCAGAAGCCGGCATTGTTCGGATGGATCCCCACGGGGTAGTTCGCGTTTCCGGTGAAGGTGTTGTGATGGACGGCAGGCCGGGACCCGTCGTCGGCATAGACGCCATACCCGCTGCCGTTCTTGATCTGGCAGTTCGTAATCGTCGGACTCGCGCTCTGGCAGTGGATGTTGTTGCCGGCATTCTCGATGACGCAGTGATCCAGCAGCGTGCTGATATCCGTCGTGCCATCGCGGAAGTTGATGCCTCCCCACTTGCCCGTGCCCGGCTCGACCGATGTGAAAGTGATCGGGCGGCCGCTCGTCCCCTGGGCAATCAGCCTGCCATAGTACCAGCCGCCGTAATCGTATCCGGTCCTGAGAAAGGCGTCCGCTGCGAATTTGAGCACGCACCCGGGCTCGATAGTCAGGGTTGCCGGAGTGCCGGACCTGTCCGAGAAGCGAACAATCACATCGCCCTGCACACGATAGGGCATGGCGTTGAGATGCCAGGTCTGATCCGCCTGAAGATGCCCGGTGCGCACCTCGATGTCGTCGGCGGGCGCGTTGCCCGTGCCCGTGTTGCCGGCTATCTCGTGCGCGTTGTGCGGGTGAACGCTGATGGGATACGAGCCGTTGTTCAGGAACGAGCAGGCGTTGATCGCAGGGACCGCGCCGTCGTCGGCATATACGCCGTATCCGCTGCTGCGGCGGAACACCGTGTTCGTGACGGCGGGGCTTGCGGACGCGCAGTAGAGGGCCGCGTTCCATTCGGCCCCTGCGTCCTCGAACACGCAGTTGTCGAACAGCGTGCCGGCGCTCGTGCCGGGTTTCAGATAGATGCCCTTCCAGTGTCCGGCCGCGGCGTCATCGGCCGCGAACGTGATGGGCTTGGCGGGCGTCCCGTCGGCCACAATCCGGCCGTAGAACCAGCCGCCGTACTCGTAGGCGCAGATCATGCCCATGCCGGGGCTGAACCTCAGAGTGCACCCTGGCTCGATTGTCAGGATGCCCGGAGTTCCGGACCTGTCCGGCGCTTTGACCGTGATGTCGCCCGTGATGCGGTAATCAAGCTCATTCAGATGCCAGGTGTGGTCTCCGATAAGGTCGCCGCCGCGGACTTCGATGACGTTGCCGTCCGCATTGTCCGTCCCGATGTTATCGGTGCACTGGAACGCAGTTCCTGCCCCCACACTCACTGGCGTGCCGGTGTTGCCGACGAAGCTGTTCGACGCGATGACCGGCACGGACGGATTGTCCGCCACGAGGCCGCGCGTGGAACTGAACGAGATCTCGCTGTTCGTGATCTGAGCCGAGCTGCTCGCGAGGTAGATGGCCGCGTTGTTCGAGCCAGCGCCGGCATAAACCACCGAGCAGTAGTCGAGCTGGCTGGCGCTGCTGCCGCTGCCGTTGAACAGGATGCCCTTCCAGTCGCCCGGGAGCGCCGTTGACGGCTGAAGCATCTCCTGCCGCGAGCCGAAGTGAATGCTGTCGGGAGTCGGCCCGCGCGCGTCCAGCGTACCGTTGATGGTCATGCCCGTCCCCGGGCTGAAGTACACACGCGTCCCCGGCATCACAGTCAGCTTCTTGCCCGCGGCCACGACGATGTCCGACGTGACGATGTACGGGCTGTTTTCGGGCGTCCAGACTGTGTCGGCGTTTATGGCGCCGCCCACGGTCGTCTTGGGCGCGCGCCAGTCGAAGTCCACCAGATAGCTTTCGCCGGCCGCCACGGGCAGGTCGTAGGTCCCCATGATCACAGGGTCCGGCACGGGGCTGTTGAACGTCAGTGTCTGCGCGCCCGAACTCACGTCAATGGTGTAATGTCCGTTCACGGCGGTCGCCACGAACCCGCGGCCGACAACGCCCACCGTCGCGTTCGGGACCGCCGCTCCGTACTTCGTGATGGTCCCCGAGATGGTGCCCGCCGACCAGGCGAACGTCTCGTTCAGCGTCTGGTCCGTGATGAACTGAACCTCCCGGGCTTCGATCAGATAGCCGTGATTGACCGATCCCGCGATGTTGTGGAATACGCTCAGCGTCCGATGGCCCGACTCGGGCGTCAGCGTGACCTTACCGGCGGCATTGGTCGTCCCGGAAACCGCAGCGCATTGCACCCACGCTCCGGCAAGCGGCGCTCCGTTGCGCGTGACGGTCACATTGACAGTGCCGTTGCCCCAGTTGAAGCTCACCGGTACAACAGCGTCCTGCGTCATCGTGATTGCCTGCTGGCCGATCAGCCAGCCTTCCGCGGTGTAGGCGTACACATCAACCGGCCCCACCGCCACGTTGGTGACGGTGCACGAACCCGAGCCACCCGTGGTGGCCTGGTTCCAGTTCCCGAGAGCGTCGTGAGTCTCCACCCTCGCGCCGCCATAGGCAGCGCCGTCGCGGGTTACTGTCGCCTGCACGCTTCCGAAGAACCATGCGTCGAAGTTGATCGTGACTGTGATTCCCTTCGCGACAGACCAGGTCTTGTAGCCGATCTGCGTGGTATGATCGGTGTCGTAGCAGTACGCGCCGACCGCCCCCGCCGTCACGGACGTGATGGAGTACACCCCGCCCGCGCCCGTGATGGCCTCGTACCAGTTGTTGTTTTTGTCAATGATCTTGACTTTGGCGTTTGGGAGCACGGAACCGTTCTTCTTGACGGTGCCGGAGATGTCGCCCACCAGCCAGTCGAAGTTCGCCGTCAGCGCCGCGCCCGCAATCGTGACGATGCGGTGCTCGATCAGCTTGGTGTTCGGCGAGTAGCAGTAGACGTGGGCGTCACCGTCGGCCACTCCGGCTATGGTGTAGGCGCCCGTGCCCGAAGTGGTGGTCTCCCGCGAGACGTTGAGGCTGTCAATGACGTTGACGCGCGCGCCGCTGAGGGCGCTGCTGTTCTTTGTGACCGTTCCCGTGACAGACCCGGCCGCCAGCACAGGCGGAGACGCGGCGGCGAGCAGGACGAGAAGAACCGCAAGCGCGGCGAAGACAAATGCTCTGGAGTGCAATTTACCTCTCCCTTTGTGCGGAGCAAAGCCCCGGCTTCTATTCATCGGCCCCAGTATCAGGCGGAAACAGCGCTGCAATCGGGCTCCTGTGTGCCCGCAGCCCCCGTGAAGCAGACCATGGGCATGAACCTACCCTTTACAGCTTCCGTGAGAAACAAATTACACCCGGCCGCCGCCCCTGTCAATCCCGAATACGCGTGTTTTTTTGCAATTATTCGGAGAACACACAGGCAACGGACCGCTCACAACTGACGTCCATCACACCGGCAGCCTCACGCTCCCAGGCGATGACCCCATCTTGCAAACGGTTCGCAGCCGTTGACAGGGTTTCGGGCGGTGTGCTAACATTCTCTGGTTGCCCGGCGGGGTGTTCTCCCCGGCCGGCTTTTTCGCATGGCGGACGGGCGAAACAGCCCGCCAGAAGAAGGAGTGCCGCCGGGGTCCAGTCTCTCGACGATATGAATCCGTACTTGCCCATTCTGTTCATGCTCGTCATCGCAACAGCGTTCGCCCTCGCTGCCATGGCGCTCGCCCTGTTCGTCGGCAGGCCGCGCCCGGGACCCGAGCGCAAATTCGCTCCGTATGAATGCGGCATCGAACCCGTGACCTCCGCCCACGACCGCATCGCCGTCAAGTTCTATCTGGTCGCGATGCTGTTCATCCTGTTCGACATAGAGGTCATCTTCCTCTATCCGTGGGCAGTCGTGCTCCGGCAGCTTGGCGTCTTCGGTCTCGTCGAGATGGCCATCTTCCTTGGCATCCTTCTTGTCGGCTACATCTATGTCTGGCGCGTGGGGGCGCTGGAATGGTAGTGACCGGGGGACGGGACGCCTGACATGCCGCTTTCACCAGAATCCATCCAGAGGATCCGCGCCATCGCCGCGCGCTATCCGCACGCTCAGTCGGCGCTGATTCCCGCGCTCTACGTTGCACAGGGCGAACAGGGCAGCCTGAGCGACAATACGCTTGCCGAGATCGCCAGCCTGCTGGGAATGACCCCGGTTGACGTCAAGGCGGTCGCCAGTTTCTACACCATGTTCTACCGCCAGCCGGGCGGCAAGTTCGTCTTTCAGGTGTGCGGGACGCTCTCCTGCGCCCTCTGCGGGGCCGAGGAATTGATCCGGCACATGGAGGAGAAGCTGGGCATCCAAGCCGGCCAGTCCACTCCCGACGGCCGCTTCAAGCTCGAGGTTGTCGAGTGCTTGGGCGCCTGCGGAACCGGCCCGGTGATGCTGCTCGGCGACAGGTATCACCACAACCTGACGCCCGAATTGGTGGACAGCATCATTGACGAACTGAAAAACGCGCCGCTGCCCGAAGGGCTTCCCACCCCGCAGGTCCAGAGCGCTGGAAAGCCGGAGCGCTGACAGGTCATGGCTAACGAGATCGTATTCAGCCAGAACCACATCCCCGGCATAGCCGATATCATAACGTACCTCGACAACGGCGGCTATCGGTCGCTGGACAAGGGCCTCGGGATGACCCCGGACGAACTCATCGAAGTCGTCAAGGAGTCAGGGCTGCGCGGCAGGGGCGGCGCGGGATTCCCTACCGGCATGAAGTGGAGCTTCGTGCCGAAAGACACCCCGAAGCCGCGTTATCTCGTCTGCAACGCCGACGAGTCCGAGCCGGGCACCTTCAAGGACAACGAGCTGATGCTCGTGAACCCGCACCAGATCGTCGAGGGGATGATCCTTGCCTGCCACGCCATCGGGTCGCGGCAGGGCTACATCTACATCCGCGGCGAGTTCGTGGAGCAAATCGGCGCCGTCAGCGGGGCCATCGAGCAAGCCTACGAAAAGGGGCTGCTTGGGGAGAACATCCGGGGCACGGGCGTCACCGTCCATCTAGCGGTGCATCCGGGCGCGGGGGCGTATATCTGCGGCGAGGAATCGGCGTTGCTCAACTCGCTCGAGGGCGAGCGCGGCCTGCCCCGCCTGAAGCCGCCGTTTCCGGCGGTCTCCGGGCTGTACGGCTGCCCGACCATCATCAACAACGTGGAGACGCTCGCGAACGTCCCGCACATTGTCAACAAGGGGGCGCAGTGGTTCCGGCAGTGGGGCACCGAGCGCAGTCCGGGCACGAAGGTCGTTTCGGTGTCGGGGCATGTGAACAACCCGGGCAACTTCGAGGTGCCGCTCGGAACGCCGATGATGCAAATCATCAACGATCTCGCGGGCGGGGTGCGCAAGGACCACACGCTGAAGGCGGTCATTCCGGGAGGATCGAGCGTCCCGATGCTCGCCGCAAGCGAATGCGACATCGCCTTCGACTACGAGTCCATCGCCGCCGCCGGGTCCATGCTCGGATCGGCCGGAATGATCGTGATAGACGACTCGACCTGCATGGTGTGGGTGGCGCGCAACCTGGTGCACTTCTACAGGCACGAATCGTGCGGCAAGTGCACGCCCTGTCGCGAAGGAACCGATTGGCTCTACAAGACTCTGGCGCGGATTGAGGAAACGGGCGGCAGCGAGTCGGACATGGACCTGCTTCTGGACATCTGCGACAACATGGACGGCAAGTGCTTCTGCCCGCTGGGCGAAGCCGCGATTGCCCCTGTCATGTCGAGCATCAGCAAGTGGCGGGACGAGTATCTGGCGCACGCCGCGCACGGCGGCTGCCCGATGCGGAGGGAGCCCTAGGCCATGCTGTTCGACCTGATCGCCTCTCTCATCAAAGCGGTGCTTGTGTTCGCGGTCGTCATGTCGTTCATGCCGTTTCTGATCTGGCTCGAGCGCAAGCTGGTCGCTTGGATGCAGCAGCGCGTTGGCCCCAACCGCACCGGGCCGTTCGGGCTTCTGCAGCCGATCGCCGACGCGGTGAAGCTGATCATCAAGGAGAACATCTTCCCGTCCGGTGTCGAGAAGATCACCTACTTCCTCGCTCCGATGATGTCCATGATCCCCGCGCTCGCCGCGTTCGCCGTCATTCCGTTCGGGTCGCCCGTGCGCATTATGGGGCGCACGGTGAACTTGCAGGTCGCCGACGTGAACATCGGCATTCTGTACATCCTCGCGCTTTCGTCGCTGGCGGTGTACGGCGCGGTGCTGGCGGGATGGAGCTCGAATAACAAGTATTCGCTGCTCGGAGGGCTGCGCACAAGCGCGCAGATGATCTCGTACGAGCTGCCCATCGGTCTGAGCATCGTCTCGATCGTGCTTCTCACCGGGTCGCTCAGCCTGAACGAAGTGGTGCGCTCGCAGGCCAGCCATGGCATCTGGAACGTCTTCCCGCAGTTCCTCGGCTTCATCATCCTGCTGATATCGTACAACGCCGAACTCAACCGCGCGCCGTTCGATCTTGGGGAGGCCGAGTCGGAGCTTGTCGCGGGGTATCACACCGAGTACTCGGGCTTCCGCTTCGCGATGTTCTACATGGGGGAGTACGTGAACATGGTCACCGTGGGGGCGCTGGTGACCGTGCTGTTTCTGGGCGGCTGGCAGGCGCCGTTTGGCCCGGAGATTCCGCTTCTCTGGTTTCTGATCAAGGTCTTCGCGTTCATCCTGCTCTATATGTGGGTGCGCGCGACGTTTCCCCGGGTGCGCTACGACCAGCTTATGGTGCTCGGATGGAAGATTCTGGTGCCCGCGTCGCTGGCGAACCTGGTGATGACGGCGGTGATTATTGTGCTGGGAGGCCCGAACGCGGTGCGGATTCTCTCCATCGCCAGCATCGTTCTTACGGTCGTGGTGGGGCTGGTTCTGAAGGCCGCCGGGGCCCTGCGGACGAAATCGGCCCCCGGACTCGCGCCGCCGGCCGGGGCAGGGAGCTGATGCGTTAGATGACCTGGCTGCCGTTTCTGATAGTCTCGGGCATCGCGGTAATCTTTGCCGGCGGACTCATCTTCAGCCGCAACGCAGTTCACGGCGCTCTGTGCCTTGTGGCTAACTTCTGCGCGATAGCGACGCTCTTTCTGCTGCTCAGCGCCGAGTTCATCTTCATCGTGCAGATCGCCGTTTACGCGGGCGCGATTATGGTGCTCTTCGTGTTCGTGATGATGCTTCTGAACGTGCGAGGGCAGGAAGGCGCGCTGGCGGGACTGGTGCCGGGGCAGCTTCTGGTGGCGGTTGCGCTTGGAGCGGCGCTGCTCGGGCAGGCTGTGTGGCTCGTGGCGTGGGGAGGCGAGATCATCTCCCACCCGGCGAGGATACCCGCGGGGTTCGGCAGCCCGGAAGACGTCGGGATGGCGCTGTTCACGCGCAACCTGCTTCCGTTCGAGATCACTTCGCTGGTGCTCCTGGCCGCCATGGCCGGGGCGGTTGTGCTGGCGCGAAAGGCCGGGCTGAGCCCGAAGCCCAAAGATGCGCCCGCCGGGAGGCAGCCGGAATGATCTGGAACGCGACGGTTCCGTTCGGGGCGTGGGCGGTCCTCTCCGGCCTGCTGTTCACGATGGGCGCGGTAGGGTTCCTGGTGCGCCGCGACCCGATAGTCATGCTCATGTGCATCGAGCTGATGCTGAATGCGGGGAACCTGCTGTTCGTCGCCGCCGCCCGGTATCTGGGGGTTGTGGACGGGCAGGTGTACGTGTTCTTCGTGATGGTCGTCGCCGCCGCCGAGGTGGCCGTGGGACTGGCGGTCATTGTCGCGATCTTCCGGCAGAAGACGACGATAGACGTTGACGAGATGAGCGAGATGCGCGGATGAGGGCTTATCTCTGGCTGATACCGCTTCTGCCGCTTCTGGGCGTGTTCATCAACGCCTGGTTCGGACATCGGCTGCCGAGGCGGGTTTCGGGCGCGGTTGCCTGCCTGGTGGTGTTCGGCAGCTTCGTGTTGGGCGTCGCGGCGCTCATCAGGCTCATCGGCATGCCGCCCGGCCAGCGCATCATCTACCACGAGCTCTTCCCGTGGATATCAGCCGGGGGCTTCGAGTCGGCAGTCGCGCTGATGTACGATCCGCTGTCGGCCGTCATGGTCTGCGTCGTCACGGGCGTCGGTTTCCTCATCCACGTTTACTCGCTCGGGTATATGGCGCACGATCCGCGCTACCCGCGCTTCTTCACATATATGAACCTGTTCATGTTCGCGATGCTTATGCTCGTGCTCGCGGACAATTTCCTGCTGATGTTCGTCGGCTGGGAGGGCGTGGGGCTGTGCAGCTACCTACTCATCGGGTTCTGGTTCGAGCGCAAGTCCGCCTCGGACGCCGGGATGAAGGCCTTCATCGTCAACAGAGTGGGCGACTTCGGCTTCCTTCTGGGGATGATGTTCATATTCGCGGTGTTCGGGTCGCTGCGGTTCCATGACGTGTTCAAGCAGATCGCGGCCGATCCGGCAACGCTCACGCTCACCGTAACCGGCATCTGCCTGCTTCTGTTCGTGGGGGCGACGGGCAAGTCGGCGCAGATTCCCCTCTACGTGTGGCTGCCGGACGCGATGGAAGGCCCCACCCCCGTCAGCGCGCTCATCCATGCTGCCACCATGGTCACCGCCGGGGTGTATATGGTGGCGCGGTGCTGGATCATGTTCCTGAATGCGCCCCTTGCGCTCACCGTCGTTGCCTGCATCGGGGCGCTGACGGCGCTGTTCGCGGCGACCATCGCGCTCGTTCAGAACGACATCAAACGGGTTCTGGCGTATTCCACCATCAGCCAGCTCGGATACATGTTCATGGCGTGCGGGGCGGGAGTCTTTGCCGCCGGCGTGTTCCACCTCATGACGCACGCATTCTTCAAGGCGCTGCTGTTCCTGGGGGCGGGCAGCGTGATGCACGCGATGAGTGACGACACCGACATGCGCCGCATGGGCGGGCTTATGAAGTGGCTTCCGGTCACGGGCGTCACGTTCTGGGTCGGGACGCTCGCCATCTCCGGCATCCCGCCGTTCTCGGGGTTCTTCTCGAAGGACGAGATCATCTGGTCGTCGCTGGCCGGGCCGATGGGGAACTGGATATTCTGGGTGTTCGGCGTTGTCACCGCCGCGCTCACGGCGTTCTATATGGTGCGTCTCACGTTCAAGGTTTTCCACGGGCAGCTGCGGATGTCCGGTGAGCAGAAGCGGCATCTGCACGAGTCGCCGCCCTCCATGGCGTGGGTTCTGATTCTGCTGGCGGTAGGGGCTTCGCTGGCGGGGTTCGTGAATATCCCGCCCGCTATCGCGAACCTGCTGCACCTGCCGGAGAACTGGTCCGCCGCCTTCGCGAAGTTCCTGGAACCGTCGGTGGGCACGCACGAGCAGGCGGTCTATCTGCTGGAAGCCTCCGTGGGCGGTGCCGAGATCGGTTTCGCGAAGCTCGCGCACGGGCTGCAGCACAACGCAGCGCTCGAGTTCGGGCTGATGGGCATCACGCTCGCGCTTGCCGCGGGCGCAATTCTGATGGGCCACTGGATGTACGTCAGCCGCCCGGGCACAGGAACGGCGCTGGCGCGCAAACTCCCGTTCCTGTTCCGGATTCTGCAGAACAAGTACTACGTGGACGAGTTCTACAAGGCCGTCATCGTGCGGCCGGGGCTGGCGCTCGGCAACGCGCTGTGGCGCGGTTTCGATGTTCTGGTCATCGAGGGCATTGTGAACGGCATCGCCATCGCCACCGCCATCGTCAGCCGCCTGTTCCGGGTGTTTCAGACGGGTTATGTGCGCAACTACGCGGCCGGCATTCTCGCCGGGGCGATTCTGATTATCTGGGTGCTGATGAGGTAGGCCGGCAATGCAGGAACTTTACAACAAGTCCATCCTGACAGTGCTGACCTTCCTGCCCATGGCGGCGGCCGTGGTGATATTGCTGATGCCGCGCGGAGCGGTGATCGCCATCCGGGAGTTCGCGCTGGCGGCGGCGCTCGTCAACCTGGCGCTCAGCGTGCCGCTCTTCTTCCTGTTCCGGACCGCCGAGGCGGGTATGCAGTTCGAGCTGCAGGTTCCGTGGGTGTATCTCTCGGGGCAGCCCGCGATTACGTATCACGTTGGCATTGACGGCATCAGCCTGTTTATGGTGCTACTGACGACGTTCCTGTCGGCCATCGCGATTGCGGGGTCGTTTGGCGGCATCCGAACGCGCGAGCGCGAGTATTATGCCCTGATGCTCTTCCTCGAAGCGGGGATGGTCGGGGTTTTCGTGGCGCTCGACCTGGTGCTGTTCTACACCTTCTGGGAGGCGATGCTCATCCCGATGTACTTCATCATCGGGGTGTGGGGCGGTCAGCGGCGCATCTATGCCGCGGTCAAGTTCTTCCTTTACACGATGATCGGCAGCCTGCTGATGCTGGTAGCGATCCTCGTGCTGGTGTGGCTCAACTACCAGCATACGGGCGTGCGCACGTTCGACATCCTGCAGCTTACCGCCGTCCCGATGACGCGCGCGGTGCAGAGCCTGCTGTTCCTCGCGTTCGGGCTGGCATTCGCCATCAAGGTGCCGATGTTCCCCTTCCACACCTGGCTTCCGGACGCGCACGTCGAGGCACCGACGGCGGGGTCGGTGATTCTGGCGGGCGTGTTGCTGAAGATGGGCGCCTACGGCTTCCTGCGTTTCTGCCTGCCGTTGTTCCCAGAGGCAAGCGCGGCATTCGCGCCGCTTCTCATTGCACTCGCAATCATCAGCATCATCTACGGTGCGCTCGTCGCGCTTGTTCAGCCGGACATGAAGAAGCTGGTCGCGTACTCGTCCGTGAGCCATCTGGGGGTGGCGGTGCTCGGCATCTTCGTTTTCACGATTCAGGGGATGATGGGCGGAATGGTGCAGATGATCAGCCATGGGCTTTCGACGGGCGCGCAGTTCCTCTGCGTCGGTATGATCTACGAGCGGAGGCACACGCGCGAGATCGCCGAGTTCGGCGGCATCTGGGCGGTTATGCCGAAATATGGTGCCCTGCTGATCATGGTGACCTTTGCTTCCATCGGCCTACCGTTCTTGTCCGGATTCGTGGGCGAGTGGCTGGTGTTTCTCGGAAGCTGGCTCGCGAATCCCTGGTATGCCGTGTTCGCCGCCACGGGGGTCATACTCTCCGCCTGTTATATGCTCTGGATGATTCAGCGCGTGCTTCAGGGAGAGATTACGAACGAACAGAACCGGAGTCTGAAAGACCTGAACCTGCGCGAGATGGCCGTGCTTGTGCCGCTGGTGGCGGGCACGATCTGGATCGGCGTGTACCCTAAGCCTGTGCTCGACCGGATTGAACCCAGCCTTGTGCGGATTCAGGAGATCGTCGCCCCCGCGCAGTCCTTTGCCGGAGACGCTACCGGCCCCATGTCATTCCGGGGAGTCCTCGACGAGGAATCCCTGCCCGCGCCGCCAACCGGAGCTTGGAACAACGCACCACAGGAGCGCGGCCGATGACCGCCCCCAGCCTGCAGATTATCACCTGGAACCTCTGGGTCTCGGCGCCGGTCTGCGCGCTCGCGGCCTCGGCCATGGCCACCCTCATCGCGGGCGCGTTCTGGCCGGCTGTCTCGCGCTGGTTCACGCCCTGCCTAGCGCTCAGCGGAATCGCGCTCTCCGCAGCCTTCACCATTCTGGCCGGGATGCTCGGGCTCCCGCCGGCGGGCATGCAGGTGATGGACAGCTTCACGGTCGTTTTCGATCTCATCATCCTCATCGCCGCATTCATCACCGTGCTCGTCTCGAACCACTACGTGATGCGGGAGAATATGCAGCGCGGCGAGTATTACGCCCTGATGATGCTCTCCGCCTCGGGTGCCATGCTCATGGCGGCGTCCGACAACTACGTGATGATGTTCCTGGGGCTGGAACTGCTCTCGATTCCGCTCTACGTGCTTGCGGGATTCGTGCGGGGGCGCGCCAAGAGCCAGGAGTCGGCGCTCAAGTATCTGCTGCTCGGAGCGTTCGCGTCGGCGTTCTTCGTGTTCGGGGCGGCCCTGGTGTTTTCGGCCACGGGGAGCACGAACATCGTTGTCGCCGGCGATGCGACGGAACGGGCGCTTGTGGGGACGACGTCCATCTACGTAATCGGGCTGGCGATGATCCTCACCGCGCTTGCGTTCAAGGTGGCGCTGGTGCCGTTCCATATGTGGATGCCGGATGTGTATCAGGGCGCTCCCACGTCCGTGACGGCGTTTATGGCCGTTGTCGCGAAGGCGGCGGGCTTCGGCGCTCTGGCCCGGGTCGCCGCCGCCGGCCACGAAGGAGCGTGGACGGTGCTTCTGTGGGGCCTGTCCGCCGCCACGATGATCTGGGGCAACCTGCTCGCGATCTCCCAGAACAACATCAAGCGCCTGCTTGCGTATTCGAGCATCGCGCACGCTGGCTACCTGCTGATGGGCATACTGGCCGGAGGGCGCGCGGGCATCTCGGCCGTGCTGTTCTACCTGTTGACCTACGCCGCCATGATGTTCGGGGCGTTCGCGGCTGTCATCATCCTTGCGGGCCGCGGTGATGGTGCCGAGGACATTGAGGCCTGTCGCGGTATCGCGCGGCGCAGCCCGTTGCTCGGCTGGACGATGGCGATATTCATGTTCTCGCTCGCCGGGCTGCCGCCGTTCGCGGGGTTCTTCGGCAAGCTCTACCTCTTCAGCGCCGCCGTTGATGCGGGGTATCCGGGCCTGACGGTGCTGGCGGTCCTCACGAGCGTTATGGGCGTGTTCTACTACCTGCGCGTGACGGTCGCAATGTGGATGCAGGAGCCCGAAACCGAGTCCGGCCCCGCCGCGCAGACCTCCGCGCCACTGCTCTCACGCCTCGTGTTGAGTGCTCTGGCGGTTGCCGTGCTTGCGCTTGGCATATTCTCGTCGCCCGTTCTGCGCTGGACAAACTCCGGATCGGCCGGTCTCGAACGCTCGGCGGAAGCAGCGATCCAGATGACGCTGCCGGAGCCCACGGACGCGCCCGCGGCGCTCTCCGGCGGCAGCCGTTAGGTGCCGGGCCGCAGGAATCACCCGGTGCGCCGGATAACCACATCTTCGTAGAGGAGATTCCATGGCTCTGATTATTACAGGCGGCAGCATTGTTGACGGCACGGGGGCCAAAGCGCGCCCCGGCGACATCCGGATAGACGGCGGAACAATCACCTGGGTGGGCGAGGGCAGCAGGGACGGCGCGGAGGTTCTCGACGCCAGTGGAAAGACCGTCTGCCCGGGATTCATTGACTTTCACTCCCACACCGATATGACCCTGCTCGTCAACCCGACAGCAGAGAGCAAACTGGCGCAGGGAGTGACGCTGGAGGTCTGTGGCAACTGCGGCTCCTCCGACGCTCCCATTCTGGACCCTGAAGCCCGCGAGCATGCGCGCAAGTCGTTCGAAGAGATGGGCGCGTCCTTCAACTGGGGTTCCATGGGCGAGATGCTGGACGTTCTGGATCAGGCGGGAACAGGTGTCAACTTCTGCACGTATGTGGGGCATGGCAACATCCGCCGCGAAGTCGTGGGGCGGGAGGACCGGCCCGCGACGCCGGAAGAACTCGCGCAGATGCGCGACATGGTGGCGCAGTGCATGGACGAAGGCGCGGTGGGCATCTCCACCGGCCTCATTTATCCGCCGAGCTGTTACGGGTCAACCGGCGAGTTGGTGGAATTGTGCAAGCCCGTGGGGCAGCGGGGTGGTCTCTACTCGACACACATGCGCAGCGAGAGCAACCGTCTCACCGAGAGCGTGACGGAGGCGATCGAGATCGGCGAGCGCTCGGGCGCGGCCATCCAGATTTCGCACCTGAAAGCCTGCGGGGCCTCGAACCACGGCAAGGCGATCCGGGCGCTGGAGATGATCGAGCAGGCACGAGAACGCGGCGTGGATGTCAGCGCCGACCAGTATCCGTACATCGCGACGAGCACCAGCCTGGACACGATGATCCCGGAGTGGGCGCACTCGGGCGGGCCTAAGGCTCTTCGAGTGCGCCTGGAAGATTCGGGCGAGCGCCAGCGCATTGCCCGGGAGATTCGCAAGTCCAGCGAGCCCGGCGGCTGGATATCCGACAGCGGGGGGTTCGACAGCGTCGTGATCTCGGGGGTGCGCACCGCCGTGAACCGCTGGACCGAAGGGCTGACGCTGACCGAAATCGTGAGCAAGCGAACGGACAGAGACCCCGTGGAGGCGATGCTCGACTTTCTGCTCGAAGAGGATTTCGGCGTTGGGATGGTCCACTTCTGCCTGTCGGAGACGGATGTTAAGGCGGTTATGCGAACGCCGTACACGCTGTTCGGCTCGGATGCGACGGCGAGAGCGACATCAGGCCCGATGGGAAAGGGCAAGCCGCACCCCCGCGCATTCGGGACGTTTCCGCGGATTCTGGCGCATTATGTGCGTGAGGGAGGCGTGATTCCGCTGGAGACCGCCATTCAGAAGATGACGTCGCTGGCGGCTGACCGGCTGGGACTGAGTGACCGCGGGCGGCTGGCACCGGGCGTGGCGGCGGACATTGTGGTGTTCGATCCGGGAACAGTCCGGGACACCGCAACATTCAAAGAACCGAAGCAGTTGGCCGAGGGGATCGCGCATGTTCTTGTGAACGGTAAGTTCGCGCTCCGCGATTCGAAGGTTACGGGAGCCCTGCACGGGCAGGTCATCCGCGGCATCGGCGCGCACCACTGAGGGGGAGAGGCAGGTGCGCCGGAGCGGTTCTCAGGGGTAAATGATATGAACAGAGAACGTCGAAGTCTGGTCTGGTTCATCATTGGGGCGTTTGTGCTCGTTGCGGGGGCGATTGCGCTTAGCAGGTGGCTGGCGGGCGGAGGACCTACCCGGGCCTTCGCGGAGCCGGGGCAGATCGTGTTCATTAGCGACCGCGCGGGCTCGCCGGACCTCTGGATTATGGAAGAGGACGGCTCGAACGCCAGGCGGCTGATGGCCGAAGAGGGCGAAGAGCGGGAGACGGCATTTTCCCCGAAGGGTGACTGGATCTATTACACCGCCGATTTCGGCGCGCAGGAGCTTCAGCTTTGCCGGACGCGGCCCACGGGCAAAATGGCCGGCCGCATGCTATCGAGCGGCGGCGTGCAGAGTTCGCTGTCCGTCTCGGCCGACGCGCTGAAGGTCGGCTACATCACCAACACGCAGGTGTTCGCCATCGGCCTGGACGGCAAGAGTCCCGAACGCGTGCTCCCCTCGCATGCGGACGAGCAGCTCAAGCTGCCGCAGCTTGCGGCGATGCCCGGCGGACTCCCCGCAACCAGGCGCTATTCGTCTGCCCGGCTCTCGGATAGGCCGGGCTGGATAGCCGCCATGTCTCAGGGATTCGACAACCAGCGGCTGTTTGTTGGCCTAGGCGATCAGTACGTGACGGCGACGCTGCTGGGAGCCGACGAGCAGCCGCTGGTGGCCGAGGAGTGCGGCTTCGCATGGTCTCCCGACGGAGCGCGGCTGGCGGCTGCCACAATTGGCCCGCCGGGAGGCTCCTCCATTCTGGTGTATGCCCCCGACCCGGAACAGATTCCCAGGGATGACCCGCCGACCGGCGTGCCTGCCATCCTGGCGGAGCGCGTTCTGCTCAACGTGGAAGATGGCTCGGTAGGCTTCCGCCACCCGGCCTGGTCTCCGGACGGCAAGGAGATTGTATTCTGCCGTTTCCGCGTTGAGAAGAGCGGCGCGCGGGTGGAGGACGGCATATGGGTGGTACCCTCCTCGGACGGCGGCACGCCGCGCCAGATAGCCAAAGGCAGCGCGACGCAGCCCGTTTACAGCCCGGACGGCCGGTTCATCCTGTACCAGCTCGGCGCGGATATCATCCGCTGCGACCGCGATGGCGGACAGACGAAGAACCTGACGGAAGGCAAGGGCATCAACCGCTATCCATCTTGGTCGCCGGTGCTCTCGAAGAAGTAGATGCCGCTGGGGCAACGCGCCGGGGCACCCGTCAATGCCTACCTGACCGACCAGCTTATTCCCTACATCGGGAACAAGCGCAAGCTGTTGGGCCTCATCGGGCAGGCTGTCGAGATGACGGGGCTGTCCGGCGGCACGTTTCTCGATCTGTTCGCGGGAAGCGGCGTCGTGAGCCGCTTCGCCAAAGTCTCCGGGTTCAGGGTCATTGCGAACGACTGGGAGCCCTACGCGCACATCATCAACTCGGCGTACATCAGCACGAACCGCACTCCGCCGTTCGAGAGCTTCGGCGGCGCGGAGGCGTTCTGTGAGCATCTCAACGCGCTGCCCGGGGTGCGCGGCTACATAGCCCGGCACTACTGCCCCGCTGACGACGAGGCCCCCGACACCCGCACCGAGCGCATGTTCTTCACGCAGGCGAACGGCAGACGGCTGGACGCTATCCGCGAGGAACTCCGCAGTCTGCTTGACCAGGGCGTAATCAGCCAGTGTGAGCACGACCTGTTCGTGGCTGCGCTCATCTTCAGCACATGCTGGTGCTCGAACACGAGCGGCGTCTTCAAAGGGTTTCACAGAGGCTGGGGCGGCGCCACGGAGACAGCCTGGTACCGAATCCGCGAGCCCCTGCGGATCCGCGTTCCCCGCCTGTATGACAACGGCCGGGACAACCTGACGCTGCAGGAGGACGCGGCCGTTGTTGCCCCCGGCATCGAGTGCGACATCGCCTATCTCGACCCGCCCTACAACCAGCACCAGTACGGAGCGAACTATCATCTGCTGAACACCGTGGCTCTTTGGGACAAACCGCGCATCCCGGAGAGCATTTCGCCCCAGCGGGGAGATAAGGCTGCCATCCGGCGCGACTGGCGCGAGGCGCGAAGGAGCGCGTTCTGCGTTCGGGCGCAGGCGGCGGGGGAGATGGAGCGGCTCACGGGCAGCCTGCGGGCGCGGTGGATTCTTGTCAGCTACTCGACGGACGGCCTCATCCCGGCCGAAGCGCTGGTCCGCATGCTTCACCGCGCCGGACGACTCTCGTGGGTGCATCGGCCGTACAAACGGTACCGCGTATCGTCTCAGCGCCCCTCGCCGCGCAGCCATACGATTGAGTTCGTGCTGGTGGTGGAGACTGCTGCGGCCCCGGACGTCCGGTTGCGCGACCAGGTGCTTCGCGCGATAGACAGCGCCGCATCCGCCGTGCCGCAACTCGTTTCTGTGAAGGAGTGATTGTATATGACCCCGTCCACCGTGCAGATAAGGAGGCTGCCGCACCAGATCAAGCCCGACCCGCGCCGCACGATCACCCGGTTCTTTGCGGCGAACGAGCGGTCGAACATCGGCCGCATCGAGCGCGTCCTGACGCTGACGGAGACCGAGGCGGACGCTATACTCGCCGGCCTCACGCGCGAGTACAGCAAGCGCCACCCGGACATCTCTGACATCTGGCTGGAGAACTTCGAGCGCATCGCGCACCTCGCTCCTCAAGGCGTGCAAATCGGCAAGACGCACAGGCTACTGATTGGCGCATATTTCACGATGGAGTACGCCGTCGAGGCCGCGGCGCTCTTCAACCCGTCTATCGTCCCCTTCGCCAGCCAGGAGGGGTTGCCGCCGGGATCCACGCGCTTTCTGATGAGCCTGCGCGCCATGGGCGAGGGTCACCTCTCGTCCATCGTCTTCCGCTCGGGCGTCATTTATGCGGACAACCATATCATCATCGAGGATGCAGCACCGAGCATCAGACCGCTCAAGCCCGTGCCCGACGCCGAGTTCGACACGCACATGTTCCGCAAAACCCTGGAGGACCTCGACGCGCTCGGGCCGTTTGAAGAAGTCGTGCTCGAGAAGATGGGCGAGACCTTCAGCCTCTCCGAACTGCACCAGACGCTCGAAACCCTGCGCTCGTGCGCGCCCTCGGCGGCCGGGTTCAAGCATACGCAGCGCAACCTGCTCACCTTCGCCCGGTCGAACTACCGGATCACCGTGCCGCCCGGCGTCCTCGCCTCGGAGATCGTCATCTTCCCCATCTCCGAGAAGGAGAACCGGGGCATCGAAGACGTGCGCATGGTGACGTTCACGGACGACGATGGGGAGTGCACGATATACGGCACCTACACTGCATATAACGGCATGACCGGCTTCCCGACCCTTCTGATGACCCGCGATCTGGAGACAATCGAAAGCCACTCCATGGCGGGCAGGTTTGCGAAGAACAAGGGCATGGCGCTCTTCCCCCGGAAGATCAACGGCAACTACGTCGTGTCCGGGAGGCTCGACGGGGTGAACCGTTACATCCTGGAGTCGGACAACCCGCTCGTGTGGAACCGCGGGCGGCCATCGGAGAGCCCGAAGTACTGGTGGGAGTTCTCGTTCATCGGGAACTGCGGGTCGCCTGTGGAGACGCCGCACGGGTGGCTGCTGCTCACGCACGGCGTCGGCCCGATGCGTCAGTACTCCATCGGCGCCACGCTTCTCGACCTGGAAGACCCGGCGAGGGTCATCGCACGCTCGGCCGAGCCGCTTATCGTCCCGGGCGAGAACGAGCGCGCAGGCTACGTCCCGAACGTGGTGTACACCTGCGGCTCGATGCTGCACAACGAGTCACTGATCATTCCATACGGCTTGGGAGACGTCACGACCACCTTTGCCTGCGTAAACACCGAGGAGTTGATCGCCAGTCTGAAACGCGAATAGAGCCCTATTCGAGCACGGCTCTCTCGAACGGCTCGCAGAGATGCCCGAACATCTCCCGCAGCATCGCCGTCAGCCGCGCCTCGCTGATTGCGGCCAGGGGATGAACCATCAGATACATCCGCAGCGGAGGCTGCCAGCCCACGTCCTGAGTGTAAGAGACGTTCGACACGAGCTTCGCTCCGAGCCGGCGGTAGAAGGCGATACGCCGCTCGGCCTGCCGCGCCTCCTCGCCCTGCAGCATATCTGGACGCTCGACCTCGAAAACCACCAGTTCGAGCTCCGGGTGCTCTGCAAGGGCACGCTCGATCAGTTCATGGTAGAACCGGGCCCCTGTGCCCCGCCCGCGCATCTCCGGCGAAACAGCCAGGTAGAACAGCCACAGAACCCGCCCGCCGAGCGCAAGCTGATGCCAGGCGAGCCCTGCAAGCCCGCCGTCCTCCCGTTCGAGCGCAAGCATGCTCGTGCCCTCGAACTCACCCCCGAAGCCCCTCTGCAGCGCCCGAATAAACTCGCTGACCTTGAGCTGCTCGGGAAGCGGGAAGCTTTCCTGGTACAGATCGAGCCACGGCCCGAGAAGCGGGTCGCCCAGGTGTGTGATTCTGCGAATTGCCGGGAACGGTTCCATATGGCGGCTACTTCTCCTCGCGGTGAGCCTCAATCCTGCCCGGCGACGGCCCTGGTAGCGTAGTTTTGTAGTGTGTAAAAAGGCGGAGGGTGCTCCTGTCTCGAAAGAGTCTGTGACTGCAAACCAGTCGAGAGGAGCACCCGATGAGGAGTATAGCGTCAGTTAATGTAATGCGGCAGG
>JBPOJE010000127.1:0-32143 GCA_052033935.1 Armatimonadota bacterium | reverse complement strand
AAAGGATTGCCTGAGGCAGACCTACGAACGCCTGAACCCTGCCACGCTTATCCGAGCCATCACCGAACTCGTCCGCAGGCTCCAGGAGACCCTGAGCTACGGTACGATTACCCGTGAGGCAGTACGGGCCGATGCGGCGCCTAATGCCGCTTGCGCCAGCCCGTCGCTCTTTGTGTTTGCGCAGGAAGGAATTCGGCTCAGCCGGTCGTAAGAATCTAACATGCCTCTGGAGGGGGTATTACTGCTATGTTCAAGGAATTCAAGAAGTTTGCTCTGCAGGGCAGCGTGCTGGATCTGGCTATCGGCGTCATCATCGGCGCGGCGTTCGGCAAAATCGTCACGTCGTTCGTCAACGATATCCTCATGCCGCCTATCGGGCTTCTGCTTGGAAAAGTTGATTTCTCAAATCTCTTCCTGAACCTCTCAGGCCAAGACTATGCGACTCTCGCTGAGGCGCAGAAAGCCGGAGCGCCGACACTCAACTACGGGCTGTTCATCAACAACCTGATAGACTTCCTCATCATCGCGTTCGTGATCTTCATTATCGTGCGCCAGATCAACAAGCTGCGCGCGGCGCCGAAGGAAGGGCCGTCGTGTCCGTTCTGCAAAACGGCTCTTGCGGAAGGCGCAACGCGTTGCCCGGCCTGCACGTCGGAGATTACCGCACCTGCGGCGTAAACGTCTCGTCCAAATGCGTATCGGGGCCGGAGTGCAAACGTCCGGCCACCGCTTCTTTGTGCTCCGGTCCGCGCCGGGTACCAAAGCATCCGTCAGGCTGCAGTCAGCGCGGTAGAACGGCCTTTCACGATACCTCACCCTCACCACCGGCCCGGCCCTGCCGCGCAAAGCACAGGTGAGCGGTCGTGTCAAAGTAACGCAGCCGCAGCCCGTCTTCGCCAAAATCCACCCGCGTGAGACCTGTGTTAGCGATGCGCAGAGTGCGCCAGTTGTCCGAGGGCATCCCCAGCAGATGTATCAGCGCCGCCCGGACAGGCCCGCCGTGCGTGAATGCGGCAACAACCTGCCTGTGGTGGTTTTCGTGCCAGTAGTCGAGAAGGCCAACGACGCGGGACGACAGGTCATCAAAAGACTCGCCGGTCGCGGGGCGGCAATTGACAGGATCCCGCCTGAACGCCTGCAGCTCTTCGGGATATCGCCTCTTCACGTCGTCTATCGTCAGACCTTCCCAGTCGCCAAACGAGACCTCTCTCAGAGCGGCAGTCAGGATGGGCGAAGACTCACGGCCCATGGCGATGAGTGCCGTGTCCGCCGCGCGGGAAAGGTCACTGGCATACACTGCATCGAAGGTCTCGCTTCTGAGCCTCCGGTATAGGGCACGCGCCTGCCGCCGGCCCAATGCCGAAAGACGCGAGTCGAGCTGCCCCTGTATTCTGTGGCAGGCGTTCCACTCGCTCTCGCCGTGACGAATCATATACAGTGTTCGCAGCATTCCAGAGCTATCCCCTAAACCCGCGGGCATTCACCGGCGTGCGGCGGAAAAGAGATAGAGCTCGGCAGCGTCAACTCTACCGGCCTCCGTCCCATCCGAGCGCACGCGCATGGCCCCGAACAGCACCTGCCTCACCAACTCCGGGTGCCGCAGGGGTGTGCGGCAAAGAAGCTTTCCGCCTCGGAAGTCGATCCGTTCGACGATTCCCACAGCCCGGTGCCTCGCTTTGTCGTCCGCCAGGCCAACCAGTATGCCCTCGAAGAACTGAGGGGCGGCAACGCTCAAAGCCCGCCTTCCGATCACACCGCGCAACCTGCCCCTGGCCGTTTCCACAGGCGTTCCCTCGCTTACGACGAGCACCTGTTCTTCATTCTCCTCAGCATGGATGACTTCCATACCAAGCCCGGTCTCCAACTGCAGCCGCACGTCCATGGCCACAGGTTTTCCGGAGAAGAGGCTGGTACCCGCCAGACCGGCCGCAACGCAGTCGAGAGTCACCACCGGCGCCTCCGCGAAGTATGCTCCAAACTTCAGGCGCCGTCTGGCAGTCCTTTCCTCACGCGATCTGATCCGCGCTTTCGGGCCAGATGGCAGGCCGAGAATCTCCGGCTCGGCAAGGCCACGGAGCAGCGCGGTCAGAGGAGCAAGCTCGCCGCCACGGCTTATCGTCACCACAAAGCGCGGCCGAATCGCACTAACGACACCCTCGAACAGAGAGCGTGCTGCCGGGCCCACGGCCATCCCCGGCATGTCAACAATCGTCACAAACGGCTCGGCTTCGGTGGCCGCGGCGTGCATCTGCTGCACAGCCACTACGGTATTAAGCAGCCGTCGGGCGGGAGATGTCGAGCCAACGAAGAAGAGGTCTTGGCACTCGATATCCGACAGCGCCGCCGCTGGAGATTCAAGAAGCCCCCACCCTACCGTTGCGGGTGGACCTATTTCGGATTGGCCGAGATCGGCATCCACAACGGCGCATTTGTGTCCGCGAACAAGGCAGGCGTTCGCCATTGCCAGGCAGAATGTTGTCTTGCCAACATCCGTAGCACCCGCGACAACAATGGTTCCCCCTGTCTCAAGCAGGCGGAACATGGCAGATTTCCACTCGTCAGACAAAGCAAACGGCAAGGCAATCACCCATTCCCGGAGAGCTGCAGCGAATGAACAAAACCGTATCCGGCGCGATCATTATACTGCTTTTGCTCGCAGCGGCAGCCTCGTTCGTCTTTCGGCCGCCCCTCTCGGACACAGAGCAGATCGTCCGTCTTCTCAAAGACACCCAGGCCGCCGCGAACAGCGAAAATGCCGGACGCGTTCTCTCCTCGCTGTCCGAGCAGTACAGCGGGACCGGAGGCACGAAGAAACAGGTTCGTCTGCTCCTCATCCAAGCCACGCGCGAGGGAGACATCTCGCTCACGCTCAACACCCCCACTGTCACAGTAACAGGCGAAACCGCCAGGGTTGAGCTCTTCGCTCAGGCGGCACTCCGACAGGGTCCCGGCTCGGAGACACGCATCAGCAGCGACGTGACGCTGGCGCTCCGCAAAGAGGACGGAAAGCGTTTGCTGGTAATCCCGGCGCGCGTGTGGCGCATAGTCAGCGCCGACGTCAGAACGGGAGCGGAAGGCTTCTTCTAGGTGCCTTGTCCTCCTCCGGTTCCTCTTCAGGGGTTTCCGGAGCCGCGCTCAGTTTGGCTTCCAGTGTGATCTTCTTCCCCAGACCCGGGCGATAGACGAGGAGCTTGACCCTGTCGCCGGGCCTGCGCGCCGTAATCGCCTTCCGGAAACCGTCTTGGCCATTGACAGCTTTGCCGTCCAACTGCAGGATGTTGTCGAACACCTTTACCCCGGCTCTCTCCGCCGGAGCTCCCGAGACAACGTCCATTACGATTACGCCATCGGTTACCGACGGGTAGTCGAACTGATAACGCTGCTTCAGCGCCGTTGCGATATCGGCGGAGTTGGGCGCATAGCGCAGCCCCATCCACGCAACCGCGGGGCGCTCGATCTTCCGGTTCTTGATGAGCTGAGAAGCAATATCACGCACAACGTTGGCCGGAATTGCGAATCCTATGCCGATGTTGCCGCCGCTGGGGCCTGTCGAAAGGATGGCGGTGTTGATTCCGATGACGTCCCCGTTGAGAAGCGCAAGCGCTCCTCCCGAGTTGCCCCGGTTGATGGCAGCATCGGTCTGAATCGCTTTGGCAAGCCCCTTGCTTTTCTCGCTGCCCTCCACAGCGCGCTCCAGAGCGCTCACGATCCCGGAGGTAACTGTCGTGCCTAGCCCAAGAGCATTTCCGACAGCGATCACCTGGTCGCCTACGCGAATCTTGCTCGAATCGCCCAGGCGGGCGGTAGGCAGCCCCGAACGGGCAACCTTGACGACTGCAAGGTCATACGCGGGGTCCCGCCCCCATATCTCTCCCCGCACCTTGTCGCCGTTCTGAAAGGTGACCTCAATCTGCTGCGCGTTCTCCACAACGTGGTTGTTCGTCACAATGAAGCCGTCGGGGCGGATCACCACGCCGGACCCGGCACCCTCTGGCAAAGCGTATCGAGGCCCCAGAAACCCGAAGTAGTCCGGGATGCTGACCGGCCGCATCACGGTGTCTATATTGACGACGACCTGCTCCACATCGGCGGCAGCCGCGCGCATCAGGTTCCCACCGTCGGCGGCAGGTGGAGATGTCTGCTTTACAGGCGGCAGGACATCGCCCTGTGGGAGTCCAGTAATTCTGTTCTCCTGCATCCGCTCGAGGTTCAGCCAGACAAACACGCCAATGACGACCGCGAACAGAAACGCTGCTGCTCTTTTCACGGACGCCGTGCCTCCATCTCGCGCAGCAGGTTCGCCATCTCGATGCCCGCCATCGCCGCATCGGCGCCCTTGTTGCCGGCCTTGGTGCCCGCGCGCTCAACTGCCTGCTCGATGGTGTCACAGGTTACGACCCCGTAGATCACCGGCAGGCCCGACTCGATCCCCACATGGGCAACACCCTTCGTCACTTCCGCCGAGAGATAATCAAAATGCGGGGTACCCCCTCGGATGAGCGCACCGAGACACAACACGGCATCCACGTCTGTCGCAGCCATCTTGCTGGCGACAAGTGGGATCTCGAACGTCCCTGGCACCCACGCGACCGAGATATCGTCGTCGCTGGCTCCGTGGCGCCGCAACGCATCCAGCGCCCCGTCAAGCAGCCTGGCGGTTATGAAATCGTTGTACCGCGAAACCACTATGCCGAACTTAAGTCCGGCGGCATTCAGTTTGCCTTCCCACGTTGTGCTCAATCAGTTCTCCTGTCCATTGGTCTTTGCTTTTCCTTCATCGAGCCCGGCCTCTCCCACCCCACGGCACGCCGCCTCACAGCCGCCGGCATCTTCGTCCAGCAGGTGTCCGAGCTTGCTCCTCTTGGTATCGAGATACCGCCTGCTCTCAGGACGAACAGGCGTTATCAGCGGCACACGCTCCGCGATCTCTATGTCGTAGCCGTCCAGGGCGGCGAACTTCGCGGGGTTGTTCGTCATCAGCCGGATCTTGCGCAGGCCAAGGTCCACCAGCACCTGAGCGCCCAGCGCATAGTCCCGGATATCCGCCGCGAAACCCAGCATCTCGTTCGCTTCCACAGTGTCTGCCCCATGATCCTGAAGCACGTAGGCTTTCAGTTTGTTCACGAGACCGATACCTCGTCCCTCCTGCTCAATGTAAAGCAGCACTCCCCTGCCCTCTTCTGAGATCCTTTGCATCGCCATCTGAAGCTGATCCCCGCAATCGCACCTGAGCGACCCGAGCGCATCGCCCGTCAGACAGCCAGAGTGAATGCGAACCAGTGCTGGCTCGTCTCCCGTCACCTCTCCCATTACGAGAGCAACGTACGGATTTGCGTCAATGGCCGCTTCGTAAGCGTGCGCGACAAAGCGCCCCCACCGCGTGGGGAGTTGCGCGCTCGCAACGCGACGGATCAGCTTTTCGTTCGTGCGGCGGTATTTGATCAACTCCGCGATTGTCGTAATCTTGAGGTTGAACTTCCGCGACATTTCGAGAAGCTCGGGCACTCTGGCCATCTCGCCGTTCCCGGCCATCACCTCGCACAACACCCCGCAGGGCTTCAGGCCGCCCAGCTTGAGGAGATCCACGACTCCTTCGGTGTGCCCCGCTCGCGTCAGCACCCCGCCCTCCTGTGCTCTCAACGGGAACACATGCCCCGGAATACAGAAGTCGCTGGGCTTTGTGGCATCTTCGGCAAACAGGCGAATGGTCAGGGCGCGATCCGCCGCCGAGATGCCCGTCGTCGTGCCGTGACGCGCATCAACAGACACTGTGAACTGCGTGCTGAGTTTCGAGGTGTTGTCCTGCACCATCATCCCGAGCCCGAGTTTATCCAGCCGTTCGCCCGTTGCGGGCACGCAGATCAGACCGCAGCCCTCGTGCGCCATGAAGTTGATGGCATCCGCCGTGGCAAATTCAGCGGCCATAACAAGATCGCCTTCGTTCTCGCGATCCTCGTCATCCACGACGATGAGCATGCGCCCGTTTCTGAGTTCTTCGACGGCTTCTTCTATTGTGCAGAAGCCCGTGTTTCTGCTATCAGACATAGGACTCTTTCACTCTTTCGCGCTGCTCAGAAACCGCATTCGCGCAGTTTCTCCAGTGTCAGGCAGCCGCCTGATTCCCCGAGCAGCCTCGCAATGTATTTCGCCAGAATGTCCGTCTCCACATTCACGCTGTCCCCCACGCTCAGACTCCGCAACGCCGTCGCCTCCCACGTGTATGGCACGATCTTGACCGTGAATGAGGAGTCGTCCAGCCCCGAAACGGTCAAGCTCACACCGTCCACGGCGACCGCCCCTTTTTCGACAATCAGCCGCAGGGCCTCCGGAGGGCACTTCAGACGCAGTTCGCGTTCCCGCACGTCCCTGTTGATTGCGGATACCACACAGACAGCATCCACATGCCCCTGCACGAAGTGGCCACCCAAGGGCGCGCCCGCCGGGAGGGCGGTCTCCAGGTTCACCAGTTCCCCGGGCTTGACCCCTCCAAGCGTGGAGCGCCCCAGCGTCTCACGCACGACATCGAACTCGATAAGATTCTCCCCGACAGCGTCCGCCGTCAGGCACACGCCGTTCACAGCCACGCTGTCCGAAACCGCCACTGACAGAGCCTTCCCGGGCGATACTGCCAGGCGGGCCCCATACGGCACGCGGCGCACACTGCAAACGCACCCCACATCCATTATGATACCGGTGAACATCAGAGAAGTCTCAAACGGCAAGCACGGATTCCCTTCGGCGGCGCCAGAAGATTATACACGAGCGTGCCCCGGCCTTGCGGCAGAGCACAGCCTGTCAGGATTCCTTACCATCTTTGCTGGCAAGCGATCCGTAGATCGCGACATCCTCACCAAAGCGCCTGATTCGGGTGATTTTCGCCACCGGAGCGTCCTCAGGGAGCCGTATGCCCACGCCTCCACACGGCCCCAGAGCATCCCGCCCCCCGAAGAGCTTGCCCGACACAAAGCAGAGGATCTCGTCCACAAGGCCTTCGGCCAAGAAAGAGGCCGACAATTCCGGGCCGCTCTCGAGCAGCACCTCGCGCACATCGAGTTGATCGGCCGCCGCCCTCAAGGCCACTGCCAGGCTCACGCGCCCCTTGCTCGCCTCGATAACCAGAGCGCCCGCATCGCGAAGCGCGCGGCAGCGCCTATCCGGCGCATCCTCCGACACAAATACCACAACCTGCCCGCCGGCCTCAGTAAGCAGGGCGCTATCCAGAGGAAGGCGAGCCATGCTGTCGAACACCAGCCGATACGGCGCGGGGCCAGCCCCGGCAGGCCTTGGCGTAAGAAGGGGATCATCCGCAAGCACTGTCCCGATGCCCACCGCCACGGCATCAACCGCCCGCCGCAGGCGATGCACTTCCGAGCGAGCGCTCTCGCAGGTAATCCAGCGGGACTCGCCAGCCGCCGTCGCCACCTTGCCGTCCATGGTCATCGCATACTTCCAGACGACATACGGCAGCCCACACTGCGTAAACTTGGCGTGACCAGCAATCAGACGCTCGCATGTGCGCTCAAGAACGCCTGCCTCCACAGCCACTCCCGCGCGCTGCAACGCAAGGATTCCACCCCCGGCAACCTGCGGGTTAGGGTCACGGCACCCTACTACAACCCGTGACACGCCCGCCGCGATAATCGCCTCGGTGCATGGGCCGGTGCGCCCATAATGACAGCAAGGCTCGAGGGTCACGTAAAGATCAGACCCCGCGGCAGCGGCGCCAGCGTCCTTCAACGCGCCGATCTCCGCGTGATCGAGTCCGGCCGCAATATGCCGTCCGCGCCCCACGATATGTCCATCCCTGACAAGCATAGCTCCCACACGGGGATTCGGTCGAGGCCACGCCCGCCGCGCCAGCGCCACAGCCTTGCGCATATAGAATACGTTAGTGGGATTGGTTGTCATCACTTCGCTTTGACGACCTGCCCGGGAGGATCCGGTGCCTCTCAACCAGGTAGTTCACAAGCAGCCTGCGGACATCGAGGATAGCAAGCACGATGAGGAGAAAGGCAAGGATGAGACACCCGGTCCAGTAGAAGATCTGGAGCAGCGGCGAAGCTCCGACAAGCACGTACGTGCCCGCCAGGATCAGAACGATCTCAAGAATCATAACCAGCGCGGCGGCCACACGAATCCAGAAGTGGGACGGCGAGATGAGCGCCGCCAGACGCTTGCGGCGGACAGCCTCAAGGGCAAGAGCGGTCGCCACCGCAACCAGCGCGCCCATCAGAACCAGCCGCAGCACGTCCAACGCGCAGACCTATGCCCCGGCCACGGCGGCCGCGCAATCCACCAGCCGCCCGAGATTCTCTCGCACAGTACCCGGTCCGCCAAACACACTGGAACCGGCGATAATCGTGTCCGCTCCGGCTTCCACAACGGCCTGCACCGTGTGCTCGTTGATTCCGCCGTCCACCCCAAGCTCAATGTCCCTGCCGCTCATCCGGATCAGTTCGCGCGTTCGAACGATCTTCGGCAGCATAGCCGCGATGAACTCCTGCCCGCCGAAGCCGGGATTCACGGTCATAAGCAAAATGCCGTCAATGTCCTGCATCACATAGTCCAGCACCTCAAGCGGGGTCGCGGGGTTGAGGGCAACTCCGGGCTGGACGCCAGCGCCTCTGATCTGCTGCAGCACCCGGTGTAGGTGCGTGCAGGTCTCCGGATGCACGAAGAGCTCTTGACAACCCGCGTCCGCAAAAACGTCTATGTACTTCTCCGGGTCGCTGATCATCAGGTGTGTATGGAAAGGCAATGGAGTCTTGCCCTTGAGCCCCCTGATCACAAGCGGTCCGAATGTGATGTTCGGTACAAAGTGCCCGTCCATCACATCGAAATGCAGAAGGTCGGCGCCAGCCTCTGCCGCTTCCCGTATCTGATCTCCAAGACAGGAGAAGTCGGCGGCCAGAATAGATGGAGCAAAACGGACTCTCATTTGATCTGCCTATCTACCAGCTTTCCATCCACGTATGTGCGGATTTCGACACGCTTGCCTGTGGCGTTAATGGTGGTCTCGACCGCTTCGCCTCCCTCACGGTCCTCATCCAGAGCCGTCCACTCGCCCGTCCCGTCCTTCACGATGATCTGTACCTTCCGCTGTCCTCCCTCGGGCAGCGCAAAGCGCACGCGCAGTTTGCGCAGGGGCGAGCCATCAGCCTGTTCCGTGTCATCCGGCTCAACCTGAGGCGTCGTCTCGATCCCCTCAGGCTGCTCGGCAGACGGGTCCTGTCCCAGGCTCACAACAAGACTCACACGGCTCTTTCGCGCCGCCTTGCTGCCACCGCGCGGGTTCTGCCTGACCACATTGCCAACCGGGACTGTCGCGGAATAAGCCTGGTCCGTGCCACCGACAACGAAATCGCCCTCCTGCAATGCCTCGACAGCCCTGCTTTCGGACATCCCCACGACGTCCGGCACGACCGCCTCTTTCGGCCCCTTGCTCACATACACCCGCACCACAGTGTCCTGCTTGACACGCTCGCCCGCCTGCGGCGTCGAGAAGTAAACCTCTCCTTCGTCATACTTCTCATTGTAATCTTCGCGTTCCACCTCCAGCGTGAGCCCCATCGGTGACAGCCTGTTCCCGGCTTGCTCGGTTGTCAGCCCTATCAGATCGGGAACCGTAACATCCCTCGGCGAGGTCCTCATAAGGAATGTGATGCCTGCAAATACGACCGTTGCAACGAGCGCAACCAGAAGCAGGGCCTTGCCAAGCCCCTTCCAGACGCTCTCCTCCTGCAGCGCCGCCGCAGGGCCGTGCTCACTCTCAGCCGGACGAACCTTTACTCCATCCGCCCTTGAAGCCGGCCTGCCGACCCGAAGCGACTCTTGAACGCTCATCAAGTCGGCCAGCATCTCAGCCGCCGTCTCATAGCGTTCTTCCAGATCCTTGGCTGTGGCGCGCATCACTATGGCATCCAACTCACGCGGGATACCCGCATTGAGAATACGCGCAGAGGGAACCGGTTCAGTCTTGTGCTTCGTTGCAACCGTGATCGCGCTGTCGGCAGCGAACGGCAGAGATCCCGTCATCATCTCGTATAGAATAATGCCAAGCGCATATATATCGGTCTGAGCCGATGCGGGAGAACCATCGAACAGCTCTGGAGCCGAGTAATGGACGGCCCTCATAAGGCCGAGGGATCTGAGGTCATCGTGACCGCTCATCGCCGCCGACAGTCCGGCGCCCGTTACCTTGACCTCTCCCTCCGGACCCATCAGAACTTTCTGCGGCCGCAAGTCACCGTGGGTCAGCCCAGCCCGATGTAGATAGTCCAACGCGCTGGCGATAGCGATCGCGACATCCACTCCCGACGCGATGGTAAACGGGGCTATCCTTCGGATTCTCTCCTTCAGGTCCATGCCCCGTACGTGCTCCTCGGCGAGGTACACCGTCTCGCCCGCCTGCTGAACATCGTACACGCGCGTCAGGTGAGTGTGCACAAGAGGAAGGAGCTGGGCGCCACGGGCCACTGTCTGTCCAGCCACGCCGGGCTCGGAGGCGTACTCGGGCTTCAGGATCTTGACCGCCATCAGACGGTTGGCAATCTTGTCGCGGGTACGGTACACCATGAAGACGCCACCTTCTCCGGTCTTCTCCAGAATCTCGTAGCGAGCGTTGATGAAATCACCGATTGCAGGCATCAGTCGCGACTCCTCAGCTTGCTGAGCAGGCTGATTGCTCCCCACACCATCTGCGCACACACAAGCACCAGCCACAAATAACCGGCGGCAGAGGGTACCTGAAGAGCCCGCCCCATAAGAAGCGGCCCAAGCGCCACGGCACTCCACATTAGCACCGCGAGAGCCATCCAGCCCACCAGCACTATCTCAAGCACGGACGATGGCGGCCGCGGCTCGCTCGGTTTACCTGAGCCTTGCACTTGCCTGACTCTCCGATATGACCTGTCGGATCATCTCTGGGGTTACCCCCGACCGTGTCTCGGCACGTCCGATCCCGACAGGAAGCACGCAGTGCAGACGCCCGCCCTTTGATTTCTTGTCCAGTCCAGTGGCTGTCACCATCAGATCAGCATCGAACGTAGGGGGCACTTCCACCGGCAAGCCGAATGCAGCAACAGTCTGCCGTATGTCGTCCGCCTCGGCCTGGCTGATGAGGCCAAGCATCACCGCCAGCCGAGCCTCCAGCACCATCCCAATCGCAACGGCCTCACCGTGCCGCATTCGGGAATAGCCTCCCGCCACTTCCACGGCATGCCCGATCGTATGGCCATAGTTCAGAAGGGCCCTGAGACCGGCCTCGCGCTCGTCCACGCGTACCACGTCTGCCTTCAGTTCGCAGCACCTGCGCACGGCCACAGCCACGGCGGAGGGGTCCTGTGCGATAAGGGCTTGGCATTCACCCTTGATCCAACCGTAGAACTGCGCGTCCAGGATGATACCATACTTGATGACTTCGGCCAAGCCGCTCCGGTAATCACGCACGGGAAGTGTGCCGAGCGTCTCCGAGTCAATCAGCACCACCCGCGGCTGCCAGAAAGCGCCAACGAGGTTCTTTCCCGCAGGCAGGTTGACTCCTGTCTTGCCGCCCACGCTCGCATCCACCTGCGCAAGCAGCGTCGTCGGAATCTGAGCGAAATCCACGCCCCGCAGCCAGGTCGCCGCAACGAACCCGGCCAGATCGCCCACGGCCCCTCCGCCGAAACTAGCAATGAGGGAAGAGCGGTCAATTCCCCCCGCCGCCATCTCGGCGTACAAACTTCGCACCCGGCCGAGCGTCTTTGCCGATTCACCATCGGGCACGAGATGGGCGCTCCACGTCAACCCGACGTCATCGAGCGAGGCCGCCAGACGCTCGCCCCACAGACGCCACACACGCCGCTGGCTAATGACCGCCACACGCGAGATTCTCGCGACTCTGGCCAGTTCGCGGCCCGTGCCGCCCAGAAGCCCCCGCCCGATCTCTATGCTATAGCCGCGGTCTCCCAGGGCCACCCGCACGCTCGCCATCAGGAGTTCTCCTCGCGCCGGCAGTACCAGCGCGCAATTCTCTGGGCGGTCAGTCCCGGTCTACCGTGCGTCGTGTCAATTGCCAGATCGTAGTCCGCATAATAATGCGCCCGCTCGGCAAGCAGGTCCGCAATGCGTTTGAGAGGGTCGGCGAACCCAACAAGAAGAGGGCGGCTCTCCAGCGGCTGCACACGGCGAAGAATCGTGGAAGGATCCGCCATCAGCAGCACAATCGCCGCCCGCTCCCGAAGGAGCACCCTGTTCTCGGCCCGCCCCGGCAACCCGCCGCCTGTCGAAACGACCCGGCCCAGACTGCCGAGCGCCTCTTCCAGAGCTACCCGCTCACGCCGCCTGAACTCCTCCTCACCGTCTTCCTCGAAGATGCGCGCTACAGTCTTGCCCGCGTCAGTCTCCACCATCGCGTCCGTGTCCATAAACTCGTAGCCCAGCCGTGACGCCAACCGCCGCCCCACCGCCGACTTGCCAACACCCATAAAGCCTATGAGGGCAATCGGCCGCCCTGGCTTCCCAACGCCACGGCTGTCGTCCCGCGTTTTAGGAGCCAAGGCTTTCGCCTGGCGCAGAAGACGACATAAGCTTGCCTTCCATGGCGTGCTTTTCACGCACTGCACGCAGATTCCCCTGCAGGTCGTCCATCGAATCGCCGCCGAACCGCTCCAAGAGGGCATCGGCCAGCACAATGGCAAGCATCGCCTCGGCGACAACCGCGCCCGCCGGGACCGCGCAGACATCGGAGCGCTCCACATGCGCGGGTGACAGTTCCTTTGTTTCGATGTTGACGCTTGCGAGTGGCCGCATAAGCGTCGAAATCGGCTTCTTGGCCACCCGCACAACAAGCGGCTGACCGTTCGTTACCCCGCCCTCGAGCCCGCCCAGATGGTTCGACGAACGTGTGTAGCCGGAGCCATCCCACCCGATCTCGTCCATCACCTCCGAACCCATCCGCCTAGCAAGCTCAAAACCATCGCCGACCTCCACCCCCTTGATCGCCTGAATGCTCATCAACGCCATGGCGATGCGGCCGTCCAGGCGCCGGTCCCACTGCACGTAGCTCCCAAGCCCAACGGGCAGTCCCGTCGCAATAACCTCGAACACGCCGCCGAGAGTGTTTCGGTCCCTGGCCGCCTGATCAATCAACTCCACCATACGCTTAGACGCTTCGGCATCGGCACAGCGCACCGGCGACTCCTCGGCCCGTCGGGCGACATCAGCGAGATCGCCATCCGGAACGGCAGCGCGGACACTGCCGATGCTGACGACGTGACTGAATAGGACTATTCCGGTTTCCTCCAGCAAACGCCGGGCGATCGCCCCGGCCGCCACCCGCATCGTCGTTTCACGGGCGCTCGCGCGCTCGAGCGCATTGCGCATATCCTGAAAACCATACTTGACGTGCCCCACCAGATCGGCATGCCCCGGACGCGGTACCGACACGACCCGCGAGGGCGTTACGCTTTCGCGGGGCTCCACGGCCATCTTGTCCGACCAGCTCCGCCAGTCCGTATTCCTGACCACCAGCGACACCGGCGCTCCCGTCGTCTCGCCGAAGCGCACGCCAGACAGTATTTCAACCTGGTCCGTCTCGATCTTCATGCGCGCGCCCCGGCCGTGGCCTTGCTGGCGCCGCCAGAGCTGCTGATTGATGAACCCAGCAGTAAGTGGCAGGCCACACGGCACGCCATCAACAATGGCGTTGAGCGCCTGCCCGTGCGATTCACCTGCCGTCAGAAATCGAAACATAGCATCCTCGCTATAAACACACCCAATGTGGCCACTCAAACCGGGCCTCTGCGCTGAACCGCCGCCGCAACCGGCCGGCCGACATCACTGAAAAGAGAGTATAGCCAAAACGCTCCCACAAACGAACGGAGACGGCAGAACCAGCCTGCCGTCTCCATGAACTCGGTTCTGATGCTCGCGAACAGCGCGACCGCTACGGCGAGATGACTCCTATCGCCTCCGTCGAACCCTTGTCCGGAACAACGGTCGGCGTGATGAAGATCAACGTCTCGACATCCTGCTTGACGTCGGAGGTTGACCGGAACAGCTTCCCAATAATCGGAAGGTCGCCCAGAATCGGCACCTTTGTGCCACTGTTCGAGTCATTCTTCTTGATGAACCCGCCAACCACGATTGTCTCGCCATTAGCCACCCGGCGAGCCGTTGACAGATACTGAGTAACCGTCGCAGGGAGCTCTTGAGTGCCATCCGGGCTCTTGACCAGACCCGACTGGTCGGTAATCTCCGGCCTGAGCGTCAGCGTGATCGAGTTGTCGCCATTAATCTGCGGCATCACATCGAGCGCACTCTGATAGTCCAGTGACCCGGGCGTGTACTGGGTGATGTTGCCCGTCGTCGTTGTCTGGATCACCGGCGTGTAGTACGGCGTGCTATTTGTGATGCTGATGATCGCATGGCGGTTGTTCAGGGTGGAGATGATCGGCGCATTCACGACCTTGCCACCGTTCTCCGTCAACTCCGCCCGCAGATTCGCCGTCACGTTGCCAGTCTGGACATACGCAAGGACGTTCCCCGCGGGGCCGAAATTCGTCTGAACAGTGTAGTTCGGCCTGGTGAGCATCCAGTCGAGGCCCAGCCTCTTCGTGACCTCTGTCCTCACCTGAACAAACTCAGCCTTAATGATCACCTGCCTCGGCGGAAGATCAATCTGAGTGATCAGGTCCTTGAGTTTGGCGACACCCTCATCGTCTCCCATCACGAGAAGCGCGTTCTGCTCGGGATACGCGAAGATTCTGTCCACCCCGTCCGGAAGCAGGCTGTCGTCCGAGCTGCCCGTTGTGCCTGTAGTTCGCGGAGCTCCAGGCGTAGTAGTAGCAGTGGTCGGGCCCGGCCGCTGAGTGGGGGGGGGGCGGTACTGACTAGCCGTGGCACCCACCTCCCCTGCCCGGCTCGCAACTGCGGCATTGGGCGCGTCGGTTGTAGGCACCGCTGGCGCTGGCGGCACATTGATGTTCACGGTTGACCCGTAGGGGTTAGTATTCGTCACTACCGGCTGCGAGAAATCGTAAAGGTCCGCTCGCGGCCCGCGCTGATCCACGGGAACAGATGCAACAGCCGGTCCCCGCCACACCGTGGGACGTGGATTCGAGCTGAATGCGTCCTCTGCGCGGATCAGTCCCATCGCCGACATAGCATCCTTGGGGCTGATGTTCTGGAGCCTGATCATCTCAACATTCGAGCGCTTGCGTGGCTCAGGTTGCACCACCGGGGCAACTACCGTGGGAGCGGACTCAACCGGCGCGGAAACCTCGGGCTTGTCGGGCAGTGCGGCGGGCTGCACTGCCGCCCCAATGAGATACGTCCCGTCTTCTGTGCGCGCGTAGTTCAACCCCGCTGATGCCAGAACCGATTTGAGAATCGTCTCGAGGGGCAGGTTCCTGAGCGTCGCAGTGATCGGAACATTCATCTTGTCGTTCGAGGCAAGGATGATATTAATCCCGCTGTCCCGCATCAGCAACTGCACGACTGTCTTCAACGGCGTGTCGGTCACATCCAGGGACAGCAAATCCCCCGCAGCAGGTAGAGCGGCTTCTGCCGAGAACGCGGCTGGAACCAGCCCTCCCGTGAGCAAGCAGAGCGCAATCAGAACCGCTACGGCTCCACACAAAGTCATCTTGGATGCACGAGGCAAACTCATATCCTCCTGCTCACCGGTAAACCCCGCGCCTCGCGCGTATCCGGATGAGCCAACATACACCGTCTCAGGCCCGTCCCTGAACCCAAAGCCCCCGTTCGGACTACTGCCAGACCACAGGCTCGAGCATAATTGGCCGCGCATGCGGCAACTTCCTTCAAATACTCGGCACAACAGCAAAAAAGAATAGCGCGGACAGGCCTGTCTCAGTAGCCTCCGTAGCGGCTTCCACCCCAACTGCCACCGCCATAACGGCTGCTGCCGCCGTAGCCACCGTAGCTGCCACCCCAACTGCCACCGCCATAACGGCTGCTGCCGCCATAGCCACCGTAGCTGCCACCGTAACCACCGCCATAACCGCCACCATAGCCGCCGTAACCGCCGCCATAACCGCCACCATAGCCGCCGTAACCGCCACCATAACCACCGCCATACATGTCATCGTTATCCTGAACGACCGTTACATTGCCAAACAACTGGCTGATAATACCGGGGCGGGCATAGTTGAGCGTAATCTTGCGCAGTTCGACAGGGCGTTCCTCATCGGTTGTCATTCCGGGCATGCCATCCCCGACCTGCACTTCCGAAATACCGCCTTGGCCACCCATGCCATCCGTTGCGGGAGCCGGCTTCACTTTGATCTCGTAGAGGTTGCCTTCCGACCGCGTGAACGTAAGCACCGGCATGTTTATGCGGCAGACAGTGCGCAACGCCTGCTCAAACGGCACCTTGTCGAGCGACAGGCTGGGAATGACTCCATCAACCTCGGCGGCAATCGCGTGATTGAACGGCACGAACTTGAACAGCGCGTCAATCGCCGCCCGCACCGGTGTGTTGGTCAGTTCAAGACTCACTGGCGAGTTGCGGGAATCCTGCGCATTGGCATCAGTCTGACCCGAAACCGGGCCGGACAGCGCAAGAACCGCAACGGCCAGAGCGAGAACAACTGTCAGCGAACCTTGCTTTTTCACTTTTGCGCCTGCTTTCACCATATATCTGGTCAATTTGTAATGTCTGATCCTGTCGTCTGGAGGAACAGCCCCACCCGCTCACCTACTGGATTCTTACCTCAATCGCGCGAGGCCGCAACAATCACGCCAGCAGCCTCTACCAATCTGACTCCGCCACATTCCCGGCAGTTCCGAATGCCGGACTCAGGGCGCGGGCGGCGGTATGCCTCCCGGTGGTGGCGGCACGCCCCGTCCGGGATCCGGGATTGCGGGCGACGGCCCGCCCGGCGTCCGCGTTGCCGCCCCAAGCTGCGGCATAACGCGCCCCGCCGATTTCGGCAGATCGAAGAACCGCGGCTCCTTGGTCTTCGTAGTCCGCAGGACAACACGGTCCGGCAGTATCCGGTCAACGGCAAAGTCGGAGTTGAACGGGTACTGGTCCCCGGGCTTAACTATCGCAGTCTTCGGCGTGGCATCTGTACTCTCTATGATCGCAAACACGCGATCATTCTTCATTATTCCCGCCATTCTTCCCTGAGGAGGCTGAATATATGCCTCCTGCTCCTCGGGCTTCAGCACAACCGGGGCAACCTTGCGGATGTCCGGTTTCGGGAGCTTGCCCATGAATGCCGGCTTTGTTCGAGGCGGCTTCGGTCCGACATAGGGCTGGAACGGGTCCGCCTTGAACTCCTCCAAGGGTGGCTGCTTCTCGGCAGGCGCCGCTGCGGCCGCCGATTCGCCTCCAGTGTCCGGTGTGGACGCAGGTGCGGCGGGATCCGGAGGCATGGCGTCCGGAGCCGATGCTGCATCAGGCGCCCCCGGAGCCGGAGCCACAGGAGCCGCAGCGTCCGGCGTTCCGCCCCCGCCGCCACCGAAAGCCCCGGTGAAGTACAGAATTCCTGCCACCAGCAGCATTATCGCGACGAATCCGCCGATGATTATCGGCTGGTTCTTCTTATCGTTCAGCCACTCGCTCAATGATAATCCCTGTCAAGCACGCACAACTCGATCGTCTATACAAGAGTAAGACTGCATCATGGCGCAGGCATAGCCCCGCCAGGCGCCTCTCCCGGAGGTCCCCCGACTGGCGGGCCTCCCCCCATGTCCGGAGCCGGGGGCGGAGCCATGCCTCCACCCCCGGACGCGTCTGCTGAGCCCTTCGCCATCGCAACTTCGGGCCCCATTTTGCCCCTGGGAAAGATGATGACCCTCAAACCATAGTTCGCAGTCAGCGTCGGGCTTACGCCCTGAATCGTCATGGGACTGATCTGCACGAGGCGGTTGAACTGGTTCCACCCCTCGATGCTTCTCAGTATTGAATAGAAGTCACCCCGGACACTCATCGCACCCACGTCTATCACATAGGGGGACGGAATGGGCGTGTTCGGATTCGTGGTTGCCGGCGGAATGCTCACATTGTTTAGAAGCTCTACTCCAAACCTGCGCGGCCAGTTCTCGATCATCGGGCCAAGCACCTCGGCCTGCTCGCGCCAGAGCGCGATCATGGCCTGGGTGCGGTCCGCGACAGATATGACCGGCATCTTGGCGTCCTCGTAACGCCGATAGTCCTGGCGTGCCTGGAGGTTCTCCAACTCCGCCTTGCGCTTATCAGCCTCGGCTGCAGGCAGACGATCAGCCACAGCCGTGCGCTCCTTCAGTTTGGCGTCAGCAGCCGCGAACTTCTCCATTCGCGGCTTCACGAGAAAGAAGCACGCGCCAGCGATCGCCACGAGGTTCAGCACCACGCCGATCACAACAACGTGTAATCTGGTTAACTTGCTCAAATGGACTCCTCTGAGTCTCGTGTCCCGATCCTGCCCCGCGGACGAGTCACTACAGGTCCGGATCCGGCACCGTGGAACCTCCAGACGGAGGCATGCCACTCGTTGAAGGCACTCCGCCAGCCGCGCCGGCGTCTGCGGGCGCCGCGCCACCCGGTGGCGCCGGAGCAACAAGCGGCTCCCTCAATGTACACACAGCCGTGAAGCGAACAGGTGAAAGCGCGCCCTGAAGGGCCGCCAGCCCCCCTCCGGCCTGCTGCCCGCTATCGCCAGACCCCGACCGGTATCCAGGGACACCCGAAAACGCAACACCCGAGAACAAATTCGTCGCCCTGTACAGGCCCAGAAGATACCGGCCCGAGTCCATGATGCTGGGCGCAACACCCACGATTGTCAGGGTGCTTCCTCCTTCGCCCGGAGTTACGGATTCGTAGCTGACCTTGCGGTAGGTGTAACGCGCCAGTTCTTGCAGAACGCCCACCATCTTGCGGTTGTAGGTCATGAGGTCCTGGATGTATTTGATCTTGTCCTGGATGGGCTTGACTTCCGCGCGAAGATCTGACGCCTGCTTCTCCAGCGCCTCAACCTGCTGCGCCCGAACCTCCACCTGCTGGAGTTCTTCGTTTGTCCGTGCGATCTTCTGCTCGTACATTATTGTCAGGGCAAGCATACCGAGCACAACCAGCCCAAGCAGAGCCCCAAAGAACACCATTAGCCGCCTTACAAACTGCGCCTCGAAATAAGAGCGAGGGATAAGGTTTATGGATAGCATCAGCCCTTACCTCCCGCATAGTCGCGTAGCGCCAGCCCCAGGCACACCGAAAACACCGGCGAGATGTCGGCAAGAAACTCCGGACCATACCGTTTCGACTGCATAGGCAGATGAGAAACAGGGTCCCCAACACTCACTGGCAATCCCAGCATTGCTTCCATATACGCCGCCAGGCCCGGCAGCTTTGACACGCCGCCGGACAGAATCAGCGCATCAACCGGATCGGGGCACCTGCCCGTGTAGTAATCCAGCGACCGTTTCAGTTCGACCGCGAGTTCCGCGAGCACGGGAGCAATCGTCGAACTGATGGCCGAAGAGCCACCGCTGTCCTGCTGCCCCGGCGGCTCAACACCAACGGGCTCAGCAGGTTCCACGGCCTGCGGCGCCGCGGGTTCTGTGTCCAGATCGAACACTGGAGCCTGCGTTCGGCGATCTTCGCCATCGAGGTCGAACACGGTCGCGCCGGGCTGCTCCGCCGGAACGTATGCCTCGGGCGGCTCGGGAACGGATTCTTGAGGGGTACCGGGAACAGCCGAAATCAACTCGTCCCCAAGGTCAAAACCTATGGGAGGGGAAACAACCGGGGGATCAGGAGCACCGGGAGGCTCGGGGGCCGCGGAGGGCGGGGCAAAGGGGCTCCCCGCCGGTGGAGGCTCCGGCACTGCAAACGGGCTGCTGAACCCTCCAAGCTGCGTCTCCTCGGCCTGGTCCGCAAATCCGCCCGCATCAAGTGCCGGCTCACCCATGCTGGTCAGCACACTCAAGTCAACAGAGCCGTGCTCACGCAACGCCACTTCGGCTTCTTCTTCGGTCATGCCCAGCATGTCTATGAGCGCACGCAGAAGATTGCCGCCCGCAATGGGTATGCTCCTCGGGAAGACGAGCGTCTTGTTCTCGTAGATGCAGAGCTTTGTGCTCTCGTTGCCGATCTCCGCTATCGCCACCGTCGTGCGGCTCTCCGCCTCCGGATCCCCCGCAATGAGCGACCGCGGAAGCGCAACGGACTCCACTTCGATCGCCTGCGGAGCCAGTTTTGCCGCGCCGAGCGCCTCAATGTGCTTCTTGACGACTTCCTCCTGGCAAACGGCCAGCAGAACCTCCATGGTCTGAGCGTCTGGCGGCGTGGAGGCGCGATTGACGATCTGGAAATCCATCACGGTCTGGCTTACAGGGAATGGGATATGCCGCTCCACTTCCCATTTCATCGTTTCGGCCAGCTCCTGCTCTGTCATCCTCGGAACATCAATAATCCTGACAACGACCGAGGACTGCCCCGAAACGGAGCTAACGACCTTCTTAATGCTGATGCCGCTGTTGCTGAACAGGCGCTTGATCGCGGCAGCTATGGCGGCAGAGTCAAGGATGGCATCCTCGACAACGGCCCCCTGCGGTGTGGGCTCGTATCCAATTCCTGTGATGACAACGCCATTACGGGACGGACGAACCTCCACCGCCTTGATCCACCGCGACCCGATATCCAGGCCGACTACCGGCCCGAAGGCCTTCCTTTTCTTAGCCAATACTCATCCTTGACGGGCGACTTTGCTCTTCGCCCCATCGTTACTAAGCCGCTCTCTTGATTACGCAAGCGCGGTTCAACGGCGCTCAACCACAAGAGTCTAGCAAACCGGCGATGGCATGTCAACGGTCAAACGGTCAGCCGGGCACGGAATCGCGATGATTCCGCCACCCTATTTCGCGTAAACGCCCCACATCTACCAGCCGGCCCGCACCTCGAAGTTCGGGCTGATCGTCTGATAATACACATCGGCATTGCCGCTTCTGGAACTGCTCCAGAAGACCCACATCCTGCCGGGCACGAACAGCGGATCACCGGGGGCACGCAATCCGTCTGGGTCAGGAAACGCCGCCACCTGGCCTTCATTGACAACCGAATCCGTCAACAGCGCGGTTGCGGGCATCTCGTCAATCCAGGTCAGCGCCTTGTAAGGCGGCAGGGTGTGGCCCTCGGGCTCACGATACGTGGCCCCGTCCACCCCTGTGTACTCCACCCACACGTTTGTGTTCTCAGCGGACTCAGGGAAGAGGACCCGGTTGTTCACACGGTCGAATTCCCACGACCCGTTGTATGCTCCGCTGCCAATGTTGATCTTCAGCATCGGACTGCCGTTCGACGCATCTACTGCGACTGCCCGTTTCAGCTTAAGACCAACCCGCATGGTCTTGTAATAGATCGTGTTGCCCGGCTGGCTGCCCGGCCCCTCACGCCAGAACACCCAGTAGCGGTCAACCGAATCGCGCGACGTCCGGTTTGCCAAACGCTGCGACTTGTCCAGCACCACAAACGGGCCCGTCTCCGCCGGCGCGAAGGTGGTGAGGCGCAGGGTCTGGGGAGTGTACTCAGCGATAACCCGATCCAGATTCCCCAGCGGCCTCTCGAACTTGACGGTTCCCGCGGACAGATCCACGGCAATCCGGCCGTAGTCCGGGTGTTCGTAAACGGCAATCCCCGCCTGAGCGTCCACTATCGGCCGGGTGTCCGTCACGTTCGCAACTCTGAAGGCCGACTGCGCGGCATCCCACCGAAGGACCCGAATGATCGGCGGCAATAGCGACGGACGAACCTGGCCGGGATCTGGAGGCGCCTGCTGATTCTTCGGGCGCACCCACCCCAAGTGTCGCGAGTAGTAGAGCCCAACGCCTCGGGTATCGCGCTGCAGGTCCTCTCCCTCGACCGGCGGAAGCGGCGCGCATTGCTCGTCCTGAACGCGGGCGAGCGGCTGTATGTTGAGCCGCACCCGATTGCCCGAATCTACAACGGCATAGCGGCTAAGGAAGAGATCCGCAGCACCCCCGCGCCGCGAGATGCCGCTGTAAACTACATCAATGTGAGGCTTCGGCGCCGGGTCGTCCGACCCATAAACCGGCATCATCCGCGCCACGGGTACAAGCTCGGCCGCCGCCGCGATAGAAGCCGGAATCACAAGCTCAGTATCCTCACTCCACCTGTCCGGGTTCCCGTTATCGGAATTGTACGTGTAGTACAGCTTGTACTTGTTGCCCAGCCCGGCGTGCCAGAAGACATAAAGCTTATCGCCGCCCACGGGCAAAATGCGCGGCGCGTGCTTCGGCACTGTGAAGTTCTGGCTCGGAATCACACCCGCCGTCGCCGGGTCAACACTGCCGTCCGGCCGCACTTTCGCGTAGATGATCCTGTACTCGCTCAGAATCTGGCCGTTGACGTCCTTGTCCACCTGCCCGGTGAAGACAAGCCAGCTCGCCCCGTTCGACGGATCCTGCCCGACACTCGGGCTGCTGAACTTCTCGCTGCCCGGAACCACATTGCTCTGACCGGGGAACAACGTCGAGAGAGCCGCCCCGTAAGCTACGGGAAGGGCAGACGCGGGATCTGTCGGCCGCCACCACTGATGTGCCTGACCTCCCTGCGCCGAAACGGGAGTGAGCGTGAAGCTGCCCGTCTGATCCACGTTAACTAGCGATTGATACAGGTACCACGGCATACCCGGCCCGGGAACCGCCTTTGTGTCGCCGCGGTTGCTCGCCCAGAACAGCCCCAGAGGCCCGCTGGGAATGCCGGCAGCCGGCGTTCCACCAGAGCCTGTCCACATGCGGAACGGAGCTGGCTGCGCGTCGCCCCAGTCCGGAGGCGGGTTGTTGCTTCCGTCGAGCTGCGGGAAGTCAACATTGGGCATGGAACCCGCCGTCAGGCCACCCGTGACCCGCGCCTCGCGGGCGGTCACCTTCACCGCAATCATATTCTGCGTCGGGTTGTTCGCACTCGGGGGCGGAACACCAGCCGCCACGACAGGAATAGCCCCTGCGTACGTTCCGGACGGCGTGCCGATCGGCACCTGCACAGACACCAGCGGCAGGAAGGGAACCGGCATGTTCGGGTTTGTGCGTTTGTAGTACTCGTACTGCTTCTGATCAGGGATCTGGAGCGTCGTGGGGCCCAAGTCCCCTACCCTCGGCTTCGACAACACGTGCCCCGCGCCCGGAACAAGAATCTCGGGCGCCGACAGCGCCGCGTCGAAGCGGGCGTCGAGCGACGATACGACGTTTGTGCCCGATATGACAGAGCCCAGCACCTGATCACTCCCCAGGTTGACCGAGTTGTCCAGGCGCAGGTTCACAAGATTGATGTTGCCGTCGTTGCGTACGACAAACGGCCGGAAGAAGCCCGAACTCGGGATGGGAGGATCTCCCGGGTTTGCTGCAGGCATAAGCCCCGCCAGCGGCAGCGGATATGGCATGAACACGCCTGGAGGCGCGATTCCGAACCCCATCGGACGCTTGCCTACATCAATGATCGTCTGCTCCGCGTACATGTTCGCGTCTGGCAGCACGCGTGTCTCGATGTAGAAGTAGCGGTACACCTCCGAGGCGGTCAGAGGCCGACCGGTTGTCCGGGTGTCCGCAAGATCGAGAACACCCCTCTTCGTATTCGAGTCAGTGGAATCAATCCACACGTTGACTCTCGCAGGACCGTAATCGTGCGGCGGCTGGTAACGCGGCACCTCCACAACGACACTGATAGGATCGGGGTTCACGAGAAGCCCGCCCGTGGTCGGCGTGGCCGGGACCAGCCAGGCATGTGTGTGAACGGGGTCTGCGTCACCGCGCTTGATGACCTCCACACTGCCCCTTGTGATGTCCGGATAGTCGAGACTGGCGTTGATCGTGTTCTGAAGCGGAACGTCCTCCCACGGCATCGGGTTGAGCGGAAGGACGCGACTGTTCCACAGGAGGTCCCTCGGCTGAACGCGCAGAGTCTTGATGATGTTCTGCTGCGGATTCGTGCGGATATGCTGCCCCAGGACACTCCGGTCCGCCAGCGCGATTGTCAGCGGAATGGTATTGCTGCCGTGCCGCGCCGGAGGTAGAGAGAGTGTGACATCGCTCGCCATCCCGTTGAACTCCGCTCCCGGGGTGAGGCGATCCTGTCCGAAGCCCTGCCCGGGGATCCCCTTCCACCCGGGGCCGGTCACCCCGGACAGTTTTGCAAACGTGTTGGGGTCATACCGGTCCGGGAAGGAGATGGCGAGCGGGCTGTTGATGGTGAATGTCCGGGCTGGCTGGGATCCCCTGTTGTTCGCAAACGGCGAGATAGTGCTGCTGGCGGGAATTGTCGCCCCGAGGCTGGCTCCGCCCTTTTGCGGCCTGAGCTGCGCCTGGATCGTATACTCCGACCCCGGCGTCATCAGCTTGCCGGAATCGAGCGCCCACGCCCAGCGGGTATAATACCAGTAGCCGGTCTTGGAGTTGCCGTCCTTGTCCTTGATCGTGACCTGCTGCGCGGTGGTCTCACCGGGTTTGATGTACTGCTGGCTGGCCGACTGCGCCGCCGACAGAATGCTGCCCGCCTGCTGCCCCTGCCCCACGTTCTGCATGTCGAACTGCACGGTGGCGTTCTGATTGTCGAACGTCCACGCGATGATGTAGATGCGGTCGCCCCACTCCAGGCGCGCGCCCGGGAACGGGTCCCCGGCGGGATGCCTGTTCACCGTACCGGTCTCGTTCAGCACTCCCGCGTCGTGGAGATACTGGTTCGGGTTATGATACTGCTCGTGCGTCACGACTTCGAAATCGAAGAACGCCGAACCGTTCAGTGCTTCCGTATCAAACTCCTGGCCCGGCGGCCGACGGCTGATGCTCGGATCGTTATCCGGCCATCCTCCCCCGGCAATGCCGGCCTTCGCGAAGGCGTAGAGCCGCCCGTCGTCTCCGCCGACGTACACCCACTGGTCAGCGACAGCCGGTGACGAGAACACCATGTTCGCAAGTGTACTCCAGCCCCACTGCAGCTTGTTCGACGGGTCCACCGAATATCCCAGAACGGTACTCGAGTTCGTCCCGAAGAACGCCGCATCGGGGAACGAGCCGACCTTCGTGGCGTTGCCCGGCGAGGACGAGATGCCGCTATTCGCCTGAATCTTCTGATACGCTGTCGCCGGGCCGTTGTCCGGCACCGCGTGCAAATAGCTGTCGGCGGAGCCTATGACGACATACTTTGTCCCGTTGACCTCGTTGATAGACGGCGAGCTGTCGCGGAAAGCACCAGCGGTGCGCGGCGGAGCGTCTTCGGATGTGTCTGCTGGCCAGTCGCTGGGATAGGTCCAGACAACCTCGGCCATGCCGTCTCCAGAGGGGTTCTGCTTGACTTTGTACAGATAGCCGTTCGCCGTGGCGAAGTAAACGTGCTGCCCGTTGACGAGCGGGCTGCTCGTGATCGGCCCCAACTGCGAGTCGCTGATCGTCGTGCCGCCCTTCTGAATCTGTGTCCAGGACACCGTGGGATTGGAACCTGTCACGATGTTCGTCAACCGCCCGACATACCCGGACTGCGAGCTGTAGTAGAGATCCTCGCCGTTGATGGCGACTGTGATCTTCATCCCGCCGAGAGCGACGGCGTCCGCCTCGCCCTCCCGGGTCTTGACAGCGGGGTAGATCCATTCGGTTGCGTGTGACGAGACATTCATCGCAATAATGCGTCCCGTCGAGTTGGCGGAGATGATCCTGTCGCCGACGATTGTGGGAGCGCAGTATCCGAACTCGCCGATGCTGTCCGGAATCACCCGGATGGCATCCGCGGCGACAGCAAGCCGCCCCGATGCGCTCGCACAAGGGTCTGCCTGCCCGCCCTGCTCATTTGTTACTGTAACGATAATCTCCCCGCCAGACGGAAGGTAGGAACCCGAGAGCTTGATCCAACGCGGCCCGATCTGCCCGTTACCGCAGTTGCTCTGGTCACCATAGACCGTGTAGCCCGTGGCGCCCCCGCCAGCAGCCGTAATCTGGTACTTCGCGTCATGAGCCCAACGGTAACCCACCGGTTGAGGCGGTATCCAGGCATAAACGCTGTAATAGTAGGAATCCAGCCCATCAAATTTGTATTCTATCGAACGCCCGTCGCCGCCGGTCTCACCGATCCGGAAGTCGCGTCCGAAAAAGTCACTGCCGCTTGCGTTTGCCGGAGTGAAGCCGCTATTAACGGCCCCCGCGCTCGCATCATCGAGAGTCTTGCCGGGCCCCGACCAGAGGAGGTCTCCATTCACGGCGTCGAGCGCGTAAATCTGCCTGTCGTCGGCGCCGATGAAAACAGTCTGCTTGCCGGCCACGGTAGTCACCAGCGGAGAAGAGAACACTCCGCCCGCAATCGGCCCCTCCAGGAGCGACGTCCGATTGCCAGTACTGCGCGGATACCTCCAGAGCGGCTGGTTCATGTCGTTCGTGGGATAGTAGCCCGCGCGTGGGTGAAGCTGGCGATACGGCCCGTATGTCGCGTCAACAGCCACAACCGTGCCGCGATTGACCTCTGTCTCGTTCATCGCCCCCGAGGCATCGCGCTCCACAACGCCGAAAACAACCGCCGTGTCAGCCCCGCGCCGGGTTGATGACAGACGGTACACCGCTGGCGAACTGTAGATAGACCCGTTGTCCTGGACTATCTTCACGGCGTCGGCGATGACAAACTTGCCCTTGTCGGAATAGACCGACGCACCGGCTTCGCCAATATCGGGAATGGCTGGACCGACGACTTCCTTCGCCCTCGACTCGTTGCTGACGACAATCTGGAACCCCGGCTTCAGGAAGTACGACGTGTTCCCGAGCGGAACCCACGAGCCGCCGGACTCCTGACTGATGGTAACGGCAGGCCCCACGTCCGTCCCGCCATCATCAACGACCCGGTAAGTGACGTGCGCGGAGTTCGCGATCTCATCATCCGAGCCCGGGAACCAGACATAGACGAGGTAGTTGCCTTCCGGCTGCCCGTCCGGGATAGTCCAGGCGGCCGTTGTTGGCATTCCGCCACCGGGTGTCCACGCCGGCGTCTGATAGTACGTCCCAGCGTACGAGCCTGTTGCGGTTGAAGAGCGAACCCATCCCACCTGCCGCGAGAACAGCGGATTGTCCACGGGAGCATTGACCGGGCTGGAGTCATCCTTGTCATCAATGATCTGCTGCATGGCCCCGCCGCTGGTCTCCTCGTCTCCTGCCGGCGGCCACGGATAGGTCCACGAGAGCTCCGGATCCAGTCCCGGCGACTGCGCCGTGCTCGACTGATAGCCCGAGTTGTTGGAGTCGTGATGCTTCTTCGGCCAGAGCGCCTGCGCCTGACCTGGCGGCGGTACGAGAGCGAGTCCGAACGCCGCTGCAACAAACAGCGCCGCCACCCTTATCGTCCGCTCGAACATATGCGATTTATCTCCGGTCGGCAAATGACGGCTGTTCAATCAGATAACTCCTGGCAATTTGCTGGGTGAAACCGAAGCCGGTCCCACACGGAACAACAGAACCGATGGACGGGGCGCACCAGACGATCTGCGGAGGGTCTGCGCCGCGGTTGACTTCGAACACCTCTCCGCTGAACGGCTGACCGCATGCGCTCGTACCCGTGTACGAGTTACTGATCAGGATGTTCCCGCTCGGCAGAAGCTTGGCGCACGAAGCCCTGAGCGGCACGCCCCTGTTGACGACCACCCCCGCCGCGGTCGCCTGGCCGAGGGCGTTCTTGTAATGGTCACTCGAGAGACCCCAGATCACGTTGGCGGCAGAATCCAGCATCCAGACGCCTGCGTTGTCGCACACGAGGTCCACAAAGTCATTCGCGGCCACCCACGTGCGCTCGAAGAACCGAGGGTTCACCAGACGCTGCTGCGCTGCCTTGTTCGTTATGAAAGGCGCGTACCCCGAAATGATGCCCGGATGCTTGTACTCGCGCGCTGGCGGGTTTGAATTGGTGAAATACGCCAGCCTCACAATGCCCCCGCCCTGCTCATCGCCGCGCGACTCACCAGTAATGGTGTAGTTCGAGACCGCGGAAAGAATCACCCATACCCCTTCGCTTTCTTGGAACGGCTGCGCTGTTTCGTATCGCAGCATGCGCCCCTGAGCCCTGCTCGCGCTCACCCAGTTGACGGCCACCGGGTTGCCCGTACCTCGGGCGGGCAGAACCTCGCCGGTCGCCAGATCATAGCGCACGATCAGGTCGAGCACACGGAAGTTGTCCCGGTCAGCCACCAGGAAATGCTCGACACGAACCATCGGGTGATTCGGATCCACCGGATCCTGCTCGTTCAGTTCCCAGAACCGCACATCTCTCGGGTTCGCAAGCGTCCGCGGCTCACCCGCGCTAAGCAGGCCAAGCGGATCCTCGAACTCGCGGATCTCCCCCAGCACCTGGCCACCGCGGGTGACCCTCAGAATCCGGTTGTTGCCGGAATCGCAGACGATCATTTCACCGCCGCCGGTGATGGGGCTAACCATATCCGCCGGGTTCACAATTCGGGCCACAGTGGGGCGTGACAAGGTCGAGATCACGCCGCCATCATCCACGGCGTCCAGCGACCAGGCCGCTGCGCCCGCACCCGTCACTTCAACCAGACGATCCGAGTCCGCTATAAGCGTCGCACCCGAGTCCAGCACGCTGAACCCAGCATCCGACGAAACCACGACCATTCCGCCCGCCCCCGCAATCGGGTGGTCCAGCGCGCCAGCGTTTGGAATGTGAATCGGCTCGGGAACGTCTTTGGACGCCTCTCCACCAGCCAGAGGAACAACGCCGAACACCTGCTTCTCGCGCGACGGGCTCGCGTCTTTGCGGACGCAGAATACATAGCCGTCCGGTCCGTTGCCCACGCCGAAGTAAACGTAGTTGCCGATAACCGACGGCGGCGACACGGGGCCGTCGAGCCTCCGCGTCCCAAGGTAGGGGATGAAGTACCAGCGCAGGTTGCTGAACTTGTCAGACCCCACCTCGACTCCATTGACATATACATGCACCGGTGCTCCGGCCACAATGGGCCTGCCGCTTATCATCAGCCCGGCGTCCTCAAAATTCGAGAAAGTAATGATCTTGCGCTCGTAGTCAATCGCGCTGCTTCGCAAGCCCACCGCCGACAAAATCGGAGGCCCGGTCGCGAGATCGAGGGCAAACGGATTGCCCTGCCACAGGTTGACCTGAAGCCTCTTTCCCTCGGCATCGAAGAGCTGCACATTGCTGTCGAGTTTGATCTGGAATTTGGGTTTGCGCTCGAACGCGAAGAGGGCAACGGCCGGCCCACTCGCGCCCTCCCCTACCGCCGTCACGTACACCGCGTCATCCGTTACCGCCGCGGGACCCGTAATCTTGAACATGTCCAACGGCTCCTCGCCGCTGTCGTTGCCCGACACGTTGTCGGTGTCGGGAGTGAAGTCGGTAGCCGGGTAGTAGGTGGTCATGTCCACGCGGTCCTGGACCGAAGCCAGAATCGCCGTCCATTCCAGAAACTGGCGTGGGTACGGCCTATCATCAAACTGCTGATTGCGCGGCCCGACGTCGCGAATGGCGCTGATCTGCGACGCTGACCCGTTCGGAACCTCACGGTCCCCGACTATGTAAAGGACGCCGTCTGGCCCCATCGCCGGAGTTGCGCCCAGCTTGTCGGTCTTCCAGGGATTGATGGCGTAAGTCGTCGCCGTGGCCGCCTGGGGTTGCGGCGTTGGGGAGTAAAGATCTCTCGGCAGGAAGTCCTGCAGCCCCGCCAGAGCCGGGTTTCCCAGATCGTCAGGAACCCGCGCGGCGCGGTAGTCGGCAAAGATCGGCCAGGTCGCCGTCACGTGGCCCGGCTTGAACTGCCACTGTCCGGCGGGCGGGGAGGCGCTCGTATTCACCTCATCTATCAGGTCACGCGGCCCCCCCGTTTGCGGATTAACCGTCCAGAGATGATATCCCGGATCGGGAGCCGCCAGATCCTGCGCGAAGCTGCGCTGCCCGCTGTAGCGCGAGGCGACAATGTCGGCCGAAGTGGCCTGAAGCGGCTCTGCGCGCACGGCCATCAGTGCGGAGAGGAGACGGTCGCTGTTGTTGGCCCCCGGCACCGCCGGGTCGTTTTTGCCCGTCACCCAGTAAGCCATCAGATCGAGCGCACCGCCAGCCGTATCGCTTGTCCATCCAACTGTCGGCGAACAGAAACGCCACTCGAGATTGTAGTTCGTGGGGTTGACGGGCCCGGGCACACGCCACTCCTGCCCGGCCACGGGGTCGAAGCAAAACAGGTTGGCCGACATCCACGGCTGACCCGGTACCGTGCCACCCACAGCATATATGATGCCGTTATGATACGTGGGCGCCGGAACCGGGGAAGACGACGTCGGTGGTATGCGGAAAAGCACCTTCGATTGCCCCGTGGGGTCAGGCCACGCCGCTACCACGTGAACATGGCCTGTCGAACTAGCGACCAGCACAACATCCGTTCCGGGCAGGCCCATCGGATCGCCTCCCGGCCAGGTGCACACGGTGGGGGTGGAGAGCGATCTGCCGAGGTCGCTCCGCCAGAGCAGGTCCGCTCCACTGCCGACCGTGTACGTTGTGTCCGAGCCGTCGTCCGGATTTCCGTCCCCATCCAGATCCTGCTCGGGCGTGGCATCGAACGCATAGAGCGCTCCGTCCGCGCCCGACACGTACACCACTCCGCCATAAACAACAGGGCTGGTGCCCGGCGCCACTGGTAGCGGGGCAGACCAGCGCGCCTGCAGACCCGCATCCGGGCCCTGACGCGCATACGACGAGTGAGCGGCGGATCCGTATGCGGTAGGATAGTTGCCGCCCATCGCAATCACGTTGTAGGCGAACTTCGCCGCCGCGGCGAAACGCACGGGAGGAGGGTTGTCCGCCGCCAGCACGCGGCCGATATTGCGGGCGGTCATAACAAGGTTCCCGGCTCCGTACGAACCCGCGACGATCTGCGGAGTGCCGTCGCTGTTCTTCACAACCGCCGCTAGAATGGCAGCCCCCACACCCCCGCTTGTCACCGATCCCAACTGCGAACCCATCTCACTCAGTTCGAACTCGTTGAGACGGTACGGATAGCGCAGCAGCGAATGCCCTGGGAGCCCTTGCACCGTCATCGTGCCGCTCGGTGCGAACCCGAGCTCGGCATCCGGAATCATCAGCCCCTGACCAACCCGCGGATTCCCGAACTTCACCTCCACACCGCCGCCCCAGTCAATCCAGAGCTGCGCCCCGGAATCCACCAGCTTGCCCAGCTTGTTGCGCATGTCCGCATCCAGCAGCGGAGAGATGCCATCGGGTACCGCCATATACACCACATCGAACTGCAAAAGCCGCGACAGAGTCACATCGGTAAGCTTCACGTCCCAGTAGGCGGGCATGCTCTTGTTGATCGCCGCGCCAAGAGGCACACTGTTCTCGTAACGCGCGCGTATTTGGGGGGTAACGATTGGAGGCGCCAACGGATTGACGAACTCCCAGCCGGCGGGCTTCAGCACCGAGGTATTGAGGCGTACAAGCAGCCCTGAGTTCGCCGCGCGCGCATAGTACGGCTGCGCCAGCTTTCCATCAATCTTGTCCGTGTCCCCTGATGCCTCGATGACGCCCGGCAGCAGCAGGTTGCAGACGCGAATCTGCCTGCGCCCCTGCGCGTAGTTGAAGGTAGCGGCTGATGCAGACGTCAGTGATACAATCAGCAGCGCCGCCAAACTTGCGAGTAGATGTCTATTCAGCATAGTTGATGTCAAAGCCAGCAGCAGTCGTTCGAAAAACGGCGGATGAACTCACCCGCGCCCTCATCTGTCTGACTCCCGACGAACGCCCTTTGTTCGTGCGCACCCTTTCGCGCTAGCTGCTCAGTCGGCCAACGTAAAGCAGGTCCGGCGAAACGGGGAGCCTGGGCGCCAGAGGCAGCGGACGGCCGAGCTTACGCGCCGGATCGCTCCCAGGGCCATAGGCCGGGTCAGGATCAGAGCCTCGCGGCATCTCCCTTCTGACCGGGCCATCGGGGCCATTCACAGGGAAAGCCCAGTTCGCGTCATACAGGAACGTCAGTCCGTCGCCCGCGTGAACCGTGGGCTCATTGCTCGAACCATATTCTGCGGGGATGTTGCTCCAGTGCCTCAGCCACGCATCCACATCCGAATCAGAAGCGGGCAGGTTCTCCGCAATCGCGCCGTCCACGGTGATCTTGATATCCAGCGGCTCGCCATAGAACGGAAACGCCGGATGTTTGAT
>JBPOJE010000062.1:0-6254 GCA_052033935.1 Armatimonadota bacterium | reverse complement strand
TGGCGATGTTGCCATAGTAGGTGGTCGTGAAGCTGTTCGGGCCGTCCGGAGGCGACCACATCCGCACATGCTCGTCCGACTGGTTGCCCGTGTACAGGTTGCCTGCTGCGTCGAAATCCACGTCGTGGACGGTGTTGAGATCGCTGACCCGGAATGCCGTCAGAATCGCGCCATTGTCGGTGTCGAACACCACCGCGCGAGCGCCGGGAACTGCCTCGGAACAGCCGCTTGCGATGGTGCCCACCCCATCACGCAGGGTCACGCCGCGTCCGCGAGTTTCATCAACAGCGATTGCCTTGGAGTGTGTCCAGCAGGCTGGCTCGGCGTTAGCGGCGAGGATTCCGGCCGCGACCTGGTTGTTCATCATGGTCCAGACGGTCCCCGTGAGGTTGCCATCCGCGTCCAGGGCAAACCTGGAGAACCCGATGTTATTCGTGAAGTTCAGGCGCCTGTGGCAGATGTAGGCGTCGCCGCTCTGCTCGCCGATGTAGAGACCGCGGCCTGTGTAGAAGGCTTGATTTGTGCCTGTGCCGGTCTGCGGAGGCGGGATTTTGTAGCCGCCGTTCAGCAACTCAACAGGCTGCCCTGTGTAGTCTTCCTGAATCGTGCCGACGTCCCAGCGAAGGAAGTCCGGTCCGGCTATCGAGATGGGCTCGCCGGCATCCTTGTCCTCATCCAGGCCGAACAACTGGCGCGACGTGCCGGTGCCCCTCAGGGCGGCTTCGAGCTGGTTGCCGTGGGTGTAGCTCTCGCCCGGGGCGGAGGGACCCGTGGTATCCTTATTCAGGAGCCGCTGGGCGGAGGTTCCGTCGGCGTTGAAAATCCAGACATTCTCGAACCCGTCCGAGAAGTCGCACATGAGAATCTCGTTCCAGTTGTCGTGGTTGATGTTCAGCTTGTAGGGGCTGTTGTCGGATGCCGGGTTCATAATAACGTCGGCATTCGCCGCAGCCGCTGCTGTTGCAGCCGAATCGCCCCGAAACGACATGTCGCTGTTCAGCAGGAACAGGCCTTCCGCCGCAGCGCTGGCTCCAGGATTGGTTGACATCGTTGCGTTCGAGCTCGATATGTATATCTGGCCGAAAAACGGGCTCGTCTGGTCCCTGTTGATGGCGATGCCGACCGGTGCGTAATACTGTGCGCTGCCGATCTCATTGCCGGCGTCCAAGGGGGTGATGTTCGTCCACGAGCTGGCGCCGACGGAGTCCTCGGCCTTGATCCGGAACTTGTACGCGCCGGACTTGGGGGCGAGTCCGCCACCATCCTGCGTGCCGTCCCAGACGACGGTGTTCAGGCCCCAGGTTGTCGTTCCTGCAATCGTCTTCACCACTGTCGCTGGGTCGGCGGCCCGGAATACCTCAATGGTTACGGACGTGGCAGGCTGGTTGAGCCTGTAGGTGATGGTCAGGTTGCCCTGAGTCGAGAAATTCCACTCGCTTCCGGCGGCGCTCAGGTGCGCGGCAAAGACGTTGGCGAACGACGGCGTGGCAGTCATTCCCAGTGCCAGCAGGCACACCAGAAGCCCGATTAAGCGAGCAGGGCGAATGGATGGTGTGTTTCTCATGATCCCTATCTACCTTTCTAAACAGCCGCACATCATCGGACGAGCCTCCACATAGCCAGCGCTGTTCAGATCAGCGCCCGCCCGGCTCGCTCCCTGGCTCGTGCGCTATCAGTGAGATATTCCGCAACAGGCCTGGCCTCTCCTGCCGGCGCGCAAAAGTTTTCCGCGGATTCAGGGCTCTTCCGTCAACAACGCCGAGGCGCGCGGAGCAGTCCTCTGAGTATCGCCGTGGCCCTGGGCGGTTATGCACAAGGCTTGCGCCTCCCCGGCGTTGTCCGTTAGCATGCCGGGCAGACCTTGACGAAAGGGATGCGAAGGAAGATGCAACCGACGAACAGCCAGCCGGGGGAGTTCCGGGCCGAGTCCGACAGTATGGGCGCCGTTCAGGTCCCGTCCGATCGCTACTGGGGGGCGCAGACTCAGCGCTCCCTGACGCACTTCGACATTGGCGCGGATGCGATGCCGCGCGAGATGATCCGCGCATTCGGAATGCTCAAGCGGGCGGCGGCCCAGGTCAATGCCGATCTGGGCAAGCTGAGCCCCGAAAAGGCGCGCTGGATTGTGCAGGCGGCAGATGAGGTCACTCAGGGGCTGCTGGACGATCACTTCCCGTTGCGCGTGTGGCAGACAGGCAGCGGCACCCAGACGAACATGAACGCCAACGAGGTCATCGCGAACAGGGCCATAGAGCTGGCGGGAGGAATCCTCGGAACCCGCAGTCCGGTGCACCCGAACGACGACGTGAACATGTCGCAGTCCTCGAACGACACGTTTCCCACCGCCATGCATATCGCCGCCGTTGAGCAAATCGTCCGCGAGCTGCTTCCGGCGGTGAAACTGCTCCGCGATTCGCTCGACGCGAAGGGCCGTGAGTTCGCGGATATCATCAAGATCGGGCGCACTCATCTTATGGATGCGGTGCCACTGACGCTGGGGCAGGAGTTCTCGAGCTGGGTATCCCAACTGGACGATGATGCCGCGCGGCTGGACGGTGTGCTGCCGAAGCTCTACGAGATTGCCGCTGGCGGAACCGCGGTGGGGACGGGGCTGAACACGCACCCGGAGTTCGCCGGACGCGTTGCGGCCAATATCGCCGCGCAGACATCGCTGCCTTTCGTGAGCGCTCCGAACAAGTTTGCCGCTCTGGCGGCCCACGACGCGCTAGTTATGGCAAGCGGGGCACTCAGGACGCTTGCCTGCTCGCTCATGAAGATCGCCAACGACATTCGCTGGCTTGCGTCGGGTCCGCGCTGCGGCATTGGTGAGCTCGTCCTGCCGGAGAACGAGCCCGGGTCGTCCATTATGCCCGGCAAAGTGAACCCCACTCAGTGCGAGGCGATGACGATGGTATGCGTTCAGGTGATGGGCAACGACGCAGCGGTCGCCTTCGCGGGGTCGCAGGGCAATTTCGAACTGAACGTCTTCAAGCCTGTGGTCATCTTCAATGTGCTCAACTCGGTGCGGCTGTTGGCGGGCGCATGCCGGTCATTCGAGCAGCATCTGGTGCGGGGGATGCAGGCGAACACTCGCCGCATCGGCGAGCACCTCGAAAACTCGCTGATGCTTGTGACGGCGCTCGTCCCGCGCATCGGTTACGACCGAGCGGCGGAGGTGGCGCACAAAGCTCACCGCGAGGGCGTGTCTCTGCGCGATGCCGCCGTTGCGCTCGGGTATGTGACGCCCGAGGAATACCGCGCGATAGTGCTGCCTGGTGAGATGCTGGGTCCGTAAGTAGCGGCCGGCAGAACGATTGCAGGGGCGGCCGGGCATGGGCTATAATCTGAACGGCTCTGGCTGGAGGGGTGTCCCGGTCTGGTCCAGAGATTCTGACGGGAGCCAGCGCTTCAGCTTGCGCATATGGGCTCTCGTTTTTCTTTGGCCTTGCGGCCGCTCGCATTGAAGGGACCCCGGCATTACAGCCCGCCTGCTTGAAAGGATTCCGGCTTCTCTATGGTGCTTGACGATCTGCTGAAATTGGCCTACAACGCGCGAGCGTCCGACCTGTTCCTCAAGGCCGACTCACCGCCCGCGCTTCGCGTGGATGGCCGCATCAAGGGTACCGATCTCGACAGCCTCACCCCCGACGAGGTGCGGGAGGTTGCCTACAGTATTATGAGCGCCCAGCAGATCGCGCTGTTCGAGGAGCGGCACGAGATGGACCTGGCGTTCACATTCAAGGACCTCTGCAGGTTCCGCGTGAACGTCTATCAGCAGCGGGGCTCTCTCGGGCTCGTGCTCAGGCTCATTCCCCTCAAGATATACTGCCTCGAAGAGCTGGGCATGCCGCCGGTGGTTGGGGAGCTCGCTAAGCTGCGGCAGGGGCTGATACTCGTAACCGGGCCGACAGGTTCGGGCAAATCCACCACCCTGGCGGCGATGATTGACCAGATCAACCAGAACCGGGCGACCAACATCGTGACCGTCGAAGACCCCATCGAGTTTGTGCACCCCGACAAGAAGTCCATCGTCAGCCAGCGCGAAGTCAGCATTGACACCGAGTCGTTCACCGAGGCGCTTAAGTACGTGGTGCGGCAGAGCCCGGACATCATCCTCATCGGTGAGATGCGTGACGTGGAGACTATGAACGTCGCGCTGGCAGCGGCGGAGACCGGGCACCTGGTCTTCTCGACGGTTCACACCACCAGCGCCGGGGATACCATGGAACGAATCATCAACATGTTCCCGCCGCACCAGAAGATGCAGATCTGCCTGCGTCTCTCGACTTCGCTTATGGGCATCGTGTCCCAGAAACTGCTCCCGCGGCAACCGGGGCCGGGACGGATTGCAGCTATCGAGGTGCTGGTAGCCACCCCCACGACGGTGAAGCTGATCGAGGAGGGCCGCTCGGGGCAACTCTACTCGGCGATCAGCGAGGGTGACTACTACGGAATGCAGACGATGAACCAGTGCCTGGACAAATATTTCAAGCAGGGGCTCATATCCGAGCAGGATGCCCTTGCGAACGCAGGAAACCTGACCGAGCTCAGGCAGATGATGCGGCGGCCGTGACGGCGATGTAAAGCGCTCTGCCTCACTGCGGAGACCGTCGGCCTGTGTAATCTACGGCCCTGGCGGAGGATTGCTGTCCCGCAGCCGCGAAAGGAGGTTTGAGCATTGCAGGGTGTACTTCAAATTCGAGAGCGAGGGGACGGTCCGGCTTCCGTCCTCGAGCTGACGGGCGAGGTGGACGCTTATACCTCTCCCAGCTTCCGAGAAGCGATCAACAGGGCGCTTGACAGGGGAAAGAAGGCTCTCATTATCTCGATGGAAGGTGTCGAGTACATTGATTCCTCCGGACTGGGCGCGCTTGTTGGTGGGTTGAAAAAGGCAAGCGAGCAGCATGGCCGTATTCTCATTGTGTGCTCGAAGCCGCAGGTGGCCAAGGTTTTCGAGATCACGGGCATGGTGAGGGTGTTTCCGATCTTCGAGAGCGTTGAGGCGGCCCTTGCGGCGTGTGAGGAGCCTTCTGTTTCCGAGGTGGTTCAATAAGTGACAACACAGGATCTAAGCAAAATCCGCAAGCGCGGGCCGCGTCCGGGAGCGTTCATCGAGAATGAGCGCGGGCTGAACGCCGAAGTGGGATGGCTTGAGTCGTCGGACAAGAGCCTTTTCCGGTACCTCCGCGAGACCATGAACAACATGGATGTGGCTTACGTGGCGACGTATCCGCCGCGCGAGTGCGGCATCGCGACGTTCACCAGGGATCTGTCATCGGCGATTGACAAGTTCACGCCCTTCTCCCGCAAGCTGGTGGTTGCGATGAGTAAGGGCGACGAAATCGAGCAGTATCCGCGTGAGGTGCGCTTTCAGATATTCGACCGAAGCCGGGACAGCCATACCGCGGGCGCCGACTTTCTGAACGAGTCTTCCGCGAGCGTGGTAAGCCTGCAGCACGAATACGGCATCTTCGGCGGGCCGGACGGGGGGTATGTGCTCGACTTCGCCGAACGGTTGACGAAGCCGTTCGTGCTTACCATGCATACCATCCTCCAGCACCCGGGGGACAACCAGAAGCGCATCGTTCAGCGCCTGGGCGAGCTGTCGAGCGGCATCGTGGTCATGGTAAAACTCGGCGCCGACATCCTTCAGGAAGTGTACGGAATCCCCCCCGAGAAGATTTCTCTCATCCCGCATGGCGTCCCGAATGTTCACCGGATTCCGGCGGACATCGTGAAACGCGATCTCGGTATGCCGGGGCGCGATATCATCTCGACGTTCGGGCTTATCAGCCGGGGTAAGGGCATCGAGTACGCGATACGTGCGATCGCCGAGGTGCGCAAGAAGTTCCCGGAGGTGCTGTATCTCGTTCTTGGTCAGACGCACCCGGGAGTCCGAAGCCATGAAGGCGAGAGCTACCGCCAGATGCTCGTTGGGCTGCTGGACGAGCTCGACCTGCACGACCATGTCAAGTTCAACAACCGCTTCCTCACACTGCGCGAACTTGTGCGATATCTTTCCGCCACCGACGTTTACGTGACGCCGTACGTCAACAAGGACCAGATCGTTTCGGGGACGCTTGCGTATGCGCTGGGATGCGGTCGTGCCATCGTTTCGACGAAGTACCTGTACGCCGAGGAAGTCCTGGCGGACGGGCGCGGCATGCTGGTGGACGTCTGTGTTCCCGCTGCGATTGGGACGGCGATCCTCGTGGTGGTTGCGGATCCTGAGCGCCGCGTCCGGATCGAGGATG
>JBPOJE010000072.1:0-24277 GCA_052033935.1 Armatimonadota bacterium | reverse complement strand
ATCGCCCGCGCCTGCTACAGCCGCCTCAAGGAGCTTCTCACAGACACCGCCGAGCTTCTGCTCAACTGCCCCTGCGAGTCCGGCTGCCCGTCCTGCATCCACTCGCCCAAATGCGGCAGCAATAACGAGCCGCTCGACAAGCAGGGCGCGCTGCGGCTGCTGAGTCTCATCCTCGGGTGAGGGCGGAGGTGACTCTGCTATAATGCCTCCAGGCGTTGCGGCGAGACGGAAGGGGCAGACTGCATGAGAGAGTTCAACTACGTGGTCGAGATGGACGAAGACGGGTGGTATGTGGCTTCCGTACCGTCACTTCCCGGCTGCTATACTCAGGCGCGCTCGCTGGACGAACTCCGGCATCGTGTGAAAGAAGCCATCGAAGCGTATCTTGATGAAGTCCCGGATGCCGTTGCGCGCGCTGTTGATTTCGTGGCAGTCCAGCGGGTCCTGGTGTGACAAGGCTCCCCAGAATCACTGGAGCACAATGCGTGAATGCACTTGAGAGGGTGGGCTTTGCAGTCACGCGTACACGAGGCGGCCACAAGGTGTTGAGGCGCCCGAACGGCATAGTGGTCGTTGTTCCCGTCCACGCCGGAGAGACGCTTGGTCCTGGCATTCTCGCCAAGGTCGTTCGGGCGGCGGGCCTCACGTATGCCGAGTTTTCAGCACTCATCTAGGCTCCGTCGATTCTCAAGATGCATGCGCCCGATGGCCCGATGTCGCGCGATCTCTGCTCGCGCGATGGTGTCCGCAGGAGCTTTGCTCCTCTTGCTATGCGTTCGGTGAGGGATCAGAGAGATCCCGCGGACGTCTGTCCGGCAGCGGAGATTTCGGACATCGTCGAAATGCTGTCCCTGCGTGCAGGAAAACCGCCTGCTCCCGTCGTAGTGTCGCCGTGTGACCCGCCGCCAGAAGCAAAACCTGATAAACGGACTGTTGTTCTGCTCCCCCGCCATCCTCGGGCTGCTGCTTTTCACGGCCTACCCGGTGCTGGCCAGCTTCTACTACAGCCTGTGCAGCTACTCCGTGCTGAAGCCTGCTTCGTTCATCGGGCTGGCAAACTATGGGGCGCTCGTCAAGGACAAGTTCTTCTACCAGTCGCTCTACAACACCGCGTACTACGCCGTGTTCTCGGTGCCGGCCGGGATGATCACCGCGTTTCTTCTGGCGATTCTGCTGAACGCCAAGGTGCGCGGGATGGCGTTTTTCCGCACCATTTTCTACCTGCCGTCCATCGTGCCGGTTGTCGCAAGCTCGGTTCTCTGGCTGTGGCTGCTGAACCCGGACAGCGGCATGCTGAACGCCGTTCTGGAGAAGATCGGCATCAACGGCACCGGCTGGATGCAGGACCCGGCATGGTCGAAGCCGTCTCTCATCCTTATGAGCACCTGGGGCGTGGGTGGTTGGATGGTCATATTCCTCGCGGGTTTGCAGGACGTGCCGAAGCAGATGTACGAGGCCGCCGCCATTGATGGGGCAGGGCGGCTCGATATGCTGCGCGCCATCACCATCCCGTTCATGGCGCCGCACATCGTCTTCATCGCGGTGATGGGACTCATCGGTGCCTCGCAGTTCTTCGCACCGGCGTTCGTAATGACCGGCGGGTCGGGCGCGCCCGCGGGGTCAACGCTTTTTTACAGCCTGTATCTCTTTCAGCAGGCGTTCTCGTACTTCCACATGGGGTATGCCTGCGCGCTGGCGTGGGTGCTTTTCGCGCTGATCTTCGCCGGGACGCTCATCTTCTTCCGCGCCACCGGCCGCTTCGCGGAGGCGACAAGTGAGGCGTGAGCGAAACCGCAGGCATCAGGTATAGTGTGAATGCCGACAGTTCTCAAGGCCGGGCCGTATCGCTTTTACTTCTTCAGTCACGAAACCGACGAGCTGCCGCACGTGCATGTGGATAGAGAGAACTGCTCGGCAAAGTTCTGGATCGCGACGGGAGCGCTGGCTCGGAACATTGGGCTGAGACCACACGAGTTGCGTGAGGTGCACAGGCTATCGTTCACGAGCGGTGACAGGAGTTCTTGGAGGCCAGGAATGGGCATTTTGGCACTTAGCGCTGACGAACGCGTGGCCACGGTCTATCTGACCGACGACAACATCACCGTGGATCTGATGGACGGGCGCACGACCAGCGTGCCGCTCGTCTGGTACCCGCGGCTTCTGGCGGCCTCACCGGCGCAGCGTTCGAACTGGCAAATCTGCGGCGGGGGCTACGGGCTCCACTGGCCTGACATTGATGAGGACCTGAGCACGGAAGGCATGCTTCGCGGCGCCCCGGCGCCGGGAGCCATCGCAAAAGGAGAGACCGATTAGCAATTCGGGAAAAGCTGGAGATGGCCGGGCCGCCGCTGCGGCGTTCGACGACGAGGCCGGCGGCGTCACGATGAGTCCGCTGACGCGCGTGCTTACCTATGCCGGACTCGTCGTGTGCTCGCTTATCTTCGCCGCGCCGTTCTTCTGGCTCGTAACCTCGGCGCTCAAGCGGCCGGAGCAGCTTATGGCGTATCCCATCGAGTGGATCCCGCGCCCGTTCATGTGGTCGAACTTCCGTGAGGCGTGGGCGTTCCGCCCGTTCCCGCTGTATCTGCGCAACACGCTCATCATCGCTGTCCTCACGACCATCGGCTCCATGCTCTCCAGCTCGCTTGTCGCCTACGGCCTCACGCGCATTGATTGGCCGGGGCGGCGCGTCCTGTTCATCGCCATCATCAGTACTATGATGCTGCCGTATCAGGTCGTGATGGTGCCGCTGTTCACGCTGTTCGTCAAACTCGGGTGGATTGACACGTTCAAGCCGCTGATTGTGCCGTCGTTCTTCCTGAGCGCTTTCTACGTGTACCTGCTGTGCGGGTTTTTCCAGGCGATCCCGAAGGACCTCAGTGAGGCGGCGCATCTGGACGGCGCGAGCGAGTTCGGCATCTACTGGCGCGTCATCATGCCGTTGGCGCGCCCCGCCATCGCCACCGTCGGCCTCTTCGCCTTCATCGGCGCGTGGAATGACTTCGTCGGCCCGCTCATCTATCTCGTCAACGAGACGAACTACACCCTCGCCCTCGGCCTCGCGATGTTCCAGGGACAGTACGGCACCTACTGGCACTACCTGATGGCCGTCTCTACGCTTGTGACGCTTCCCATCGTAGTCCTCTTCTTCTTCACCCAGCGGACGTTTATTCAGGGGATCGCGCTGACGGGGCTGAAGGCCTAGCACACTCGGGCGGTTGCGCTTCGGCAATTCAGTTCGTCGGCGGGCCGGGTATGGGGCGTCATTGCCGAAGCTTGGAAACTAGTGGACTTCGTGAGGGCTGACTTCGGTAATGGCTTCGTACCGGGCGAAGTCCCCCGGGTTGAAAGTAAGGATGTGAGCCACCCCGTGCGCGATCATCAGGGCGGCCAGCCGGGCATCGTGTGCCTGCTTGCCCACGACCGTGTGCTGCACTACCAGCCCTTGCCAGCGGGCAGCCGTATCTGGGGGTTCCGGAAGTACAGGGAAGGCCGTGGTGATGTCCGCAAGGTTGGCGTTGGTTTGCTTCGGCGGCATCCATACCGAATCCGTTGAGTGCGACGGGCCGTGTGGCAGTAACCCAGTACTCAATGAGCACTGGGGCACAGACGTAGATCTCGTGTCCTTGCGAAAGGAGTCTCCGCACATCTGACTGGCAGACTGCATGCGCGGGATCGTCCGCGTGACTCCACCGCAAGAGCACATTCGTGTCGATGAGAAGGTTCACAGACCTCGAGGTGGCTCGTATGCGCTTTCTCTCGAAAACGCTTCTTCCGGTAGGGTCAGCCCGTGCCTGGCTCGCGAGGCCAGCCAATCGAGCGCCGCCCCAGCCGGCGCTCGATCTCCTCCTGCGGCAAGCGGGAATCGCCGGGCTGCAACTCTGCCTCCAGCGGGCCGATCGGCAGGTCGAGCGGCTCGTCGGGGACGATGCCCTTGCCGTCAAAATGCGCTCGTATCACGATGGACATGGTGACCCTAATATACCCCCGCCTGCCGGAGAGAGTGTCCTACGGTGGTACCGCCCTCTACCCTCCCCGAGCCTTCCGGCTGCGCGGCAGGCCGTTGCTGTGAGTCAGCGCTGATGTCAGATACTCGAACGCCTGCTCCGGAGTGTCGCAGTAGGTGATCAGGTTCGTGTCTTGAGGGCTTATCATCCCCCACTTCACGAGAGCGTCGAGGTCCAGCACTTCCTTCCAGAACTCGCTTCCGTACATCACAAGCGGAAGCCTGCGGCGGATCTTCCCGGTCTGTACCAGCGTCAGCAGATCCATCAGTTCGTCCATCGTCCCGAACCCGCCCGGAAACACGCACAGCGCCCGTGCCATATACACGAACCAGTACTTGCGCATGAAGAAGTAGTGGAACTCCATCGCCAGGCCGCTCGTGATGTACTCGTTGCCCTGCGGCTCAAACGGAAGGCTGATCGTCAATCCCACCGTCTTGCCCCCGGCTTCGGAAGCTCCCCTGTTTGCCGCCTCCATAATGCCGGGCCCGCCGCCCGAGCAGATCAGAAACCGCCCCCACAGGCCGGGCAGGCTGAGCGACCATTCCGTCAGCATGCGCGCAAGTGTCCGTGCATCCTCGTAATACCGCGACATATGCATATCGGCTTCCGTCCGCTGCAGCCGCGCCTGCAACTGCTCGTTCAGGGGGTCGGCCGCCAGAAGGCCTCGCGCCTGATCGAGGGCGGCCTGAGCAGGCGCGCGCTCCAGTGTCCGCGCCGAACCATAGAACACGATCGTGTCCTTCACCTTGTTCTCGCGGAACTTGCGCAGAGGCTGGAAGTACTCGCACAGAATCCGCACTGTCCGCGCGTCCGGACTTGCGAGGAACTCGCTGTCCGCGTAGGCTTTCGGAATGCGGCGCCGGGTCTTATTCTGGTTGGATGCCATTGGGTTACGGATGTCCTCCAGGAGTGGTCTCGTGCGATTTGGCGGATGCCTGACTGAGGCCAGCGAACCAGTTCATACTAGCCGGTCTCGCGCCTGGGCGCAACTGTCCGCGCCAGCTATGGCGCTGCCCTGCCGCCCTCAGGTATAATTGCGGCTGCGGGAGAGCGGGCGGGAATTCGTCTGCTTTCGGGGTGGGGGTATCGTTTGGTGCGTCCGCGGCCGATGATTATACTGCCCGGGAGCGCTTCCCTGCACTGCCGCGGCCTCCGGGATGATCTGGCCGCACTCCCAAAAGCTTACTCAGGTGGATTCAACAATAGTGCGTGACGACGACAACACGATGCTGGGCGACACAGCCCCAAGCGACCTCAGCAAGCGCATAAAGCGCGACAACCGGCTCTGGCTCCTCACGTTCCTCGCCGTTCTGGCGGTAAGCCTGTTCCTTGTCTGGGCACTGGGCAAGCAGGACGAGGACGTGAAACGCAAGCACAGCGCCACATCCGCCACTCAGCGGCGGACGCCGTTTCCTGGTGAGCAGCAGTACCGCGCGTCCGATGCCATTCGCGCTCAGCTTGCCGAAATCGGAATCCGGGCCGCCTGGGTCCGGTTCGTGGATCGCGACGAGGTCGAGATCGAAGTGCCCGCGACCGCGGGACGCAACATCGCCCCCCGTGTGAGGGCGATCGCCCGGCAGGCGACTCTGCGGTACGCCGAGCGCGAGCCCATTGTGTCGGTTTACATCGCCGACTCGCCGGGAGTTGGCAAGCGAACGGAACTGCCGCTTCGCTGATGCGCCTGGCTGTCAGGGCTTGCCGCCGCCCCAAACAAGCTCCGAGCCTGCGGCCTTCGGCTCCGGCCAGATTTTCCCGTCCGATAGTCAGCCAGCGTCGAGCCGTCAACGATAACCCTCGGCGTCTCCAGATACTCCGGTGCCTGCTCTGAGTCTCTGAGTCCAGAGCCTTCTTCATCTGCCGCATAATCGTCCGGCCCATGCGGTCCGGGTACACTCCCAGCGCCGCTCCCGCCTGACCGCGGAGCGCTTGCAGACAAGATCTTTCACGTTTGTCTTCTCTTGTGGACGGCTGGCCTTCAGCAGTCTGTTTCATTGCTGTTGTGCGTCCGTCCGCAATTCCTTCAGCTAAAGCCCGATCAGCGCCTTTTCAGCGGTAGTTGGCCTCCGGGGCCATCGTGATCGCCTGCACCTTCGAGGGGCATTCGTTGGCGCAGATGCCGCAGCCCTTGCAGTGCTCGTAGTCAATCCCGGTGATCTTCCCGTCCTCGACCATGATCGCCGTGTCGGGGCAGAAAACCCAGCAGATGAGGCAGTGAATGCACTTCTTGTCATCCCACAGCGGCCTGTTTGTGCGCCAGTCTCCCGTGCTGTAGTTGGCAGCGCTGCCGCCTTCCATAATCGTCCCGCCGATGGCCAAATCCCGCCATCCCGGAAGCGTTGCAACGCCCTTGCCGCTCTTGTCTGCTGTGTCTGCCATATCGTGTAGCCTCCGATTGTGGTTTTTCGAGTATCTCACCGGGCCGCATTCGCCCGCATCAATCGCGTTGTCATTATAGTCAGACCGGCGTGGGAAGTCCACCACTGTTGTGTTTCCCGGCGGGCGCGGCGCGCTCTTGCGGCCGAGGCAGAAAAGCGATGACGCGCGTGATGGGGCAGGGTCAGGGAAGCCGGCTGCCTGTCTTCCAGCAGATTCTGCGAAGGATCTTCAGCCAGGTGTCGTTCGTGACCTCCCTCGGCGTCAGCAGCGAGGCCGTCAGGGCCTGTCGCGTTGGCGACAGGATGTCGGTGTAGCTGTTCCTGCGCCCATGAGAGGCCGTGACCCCCAGCGGCACTTCACTATCGTCCGCTTCGGAGTCCCGCCACATCTCAAGGATAGGTTCGTCTGTTGCCTGGCTTGCCATAGTCTGGTCCGAGTTCCTGAAACCCTATCGGGGGACGCCTTCGGTCCCGCGAGCAGGTCTCAATCGAATGACTGGCCAGATGCGGGCTTATGTTCCCCGTCCGCTGGGCAGGTTGGCATCCCCCTCCAGCCAGGCGCTAGAAGCCGGGTCCGGGGCCCATCATCATGTCGCCTCTGTCCCTGTCAGGAAACGCGCCAGGCGAGCGGAGCGTCTCCCATACGTCACGCCGCTGTTGACGCCAGCGCTCCACGACCGGCGAGTTGCTCTCCATCAGTGCCCGGAAGGCTTCCATCCGTGCGGTGGTCATGGCGGCCGTCTCCTACGGACTCTCTATGTCAAACTTTCGCTGCAACCCCTGCCATGCAGCAGACAAGAGCCGAATCCAATTTCACAAGGAAGTACCCGGCAGAGCTGCGCGTTTGCCGGGGCTGCGGGCGCTATGATATACTTCTGCCAGCACATTCAGGAGACATTTAGAAGTCCATGGGCAAGTTTGTTTTCCTCAACGGCCGAGTCGTACCGCACGACGAAGCGCTGGTTTCCATCTACGACCACGGTTTCCTCTACGGCGATGGCGTGTTTGAGGGTATCCGCACATACAACGGGCGCATCTTCAAGCTGGACGAGCACATCGAGCGCCTCTACCAGTCCGCCCACGTCCTCATGATTGACATCGGCATGCCGCGCGAGGCCATGCGTGAGGCGCTTCTCGATCTCAGCCGCCGCAACGAGGTCCGCGACTGCTACAACCGCATCACGGTCACCCGCGGCGTAACGCTGGGTCTCGACCCGCGCAACTGCAAGGACGCGACGGTGGCGCTGTCGAACGACGCGCTGTCGCTCTATCCGCAGAGCATGTACGACAACGGGCTGGACGTGATGACGGTGTCAACCCGCGTCGCGCTTCCGCAGACGCTCGACATCCGCGTCAAGTCGCTCGGAAAGTACGTCGCCAACATCCAAGCGAAAATCGAGGCCAACCGCGTCAACGCGGGCGAAGGGCTCATGCTCAATACGCACGGCTACGTCGCGGAATGCACGGGTGACAACATCTTCCTGCTCCGCGGCGGCAGGCTCATCACGCCTCCGGCGTCGGCCGGAATCCTGCTCGGCATCACGCGATGTACGGTGATGGACCTCGCCCGCGATCTCGGGATTCCCGTCATTGAGGACAACTTCACACTGTTCGATGTCTATACCGCTGACGAGTGCTTCCTGACCGGCACCGCCGCCGAGGTGATCCCTGTGCGAAGCGTTGACGGACGCACTATCGGATCGGGCGCTCCCGGCCAGGAGACGCGCCGTCTGATGGCCGCGTTCAAGGAGCTGACGCAGTCTTCGGGAGTTCAAATCTACTAGATCAGGCGGTTCGAGAGGCCGTTCGCCGACCTCGGCGCTTCCGGCAGCCTGACCAGCTTGGCGGCGCGCTGGCTGGGTGCGTGCCGCAGAAGCCTGGGTGGACATCGAGGGCACGCGCCGAAAACCTACTGAGTTCAAGAGCTTGCAGGCGTAACGCGCGCCGGCAATGGAACACTGCGCCTGCGGCTTGCGTTCTTTGTAATAGATGGGGGAATTGATTGCTCGCCGCCCGGGCTGCGAGGGTCTGATCTGCCGAAGATGCCTTCCACAAAGAGCCCGAGCAAATCTCCCTGTTCATCTGTTAACCCTGATAATCGTTTGGGAATCGTATAATAATGTAGGCAGTGTTTTGATATCTGCTCGGACGCGGCTCCGCGGCAGCGGCAACTGGCCAGGAGAGGGGGCCGATTCTTTATGTGGCAAAGGTTTACTGAGCGAGCGCGGCGAGTGGTCTTCTTCGCGCAGGAAGAGGCCAACCGCTTGGGCGAAAACTATGTGAGCACCGAGCATCTGCTGCTCGGACTCGTCCGGGAGAACGACAGCGTCGCCGCGCGTATCCTGGACCGGCTTGGCGTGTCCCTCAGCCGCATCCGCGCTGAGGTCGAGAGGCAGGTGTCTCGTGGAGACGGCCGCCTCGGGCAGGACATGCAGCTTACCCCGCGAGCGAAGCGCGTCATTGACCTCGCTTACGACGAAGCTCGTCAGCTTAACAACAACTATATCGGCACTGAGCATCTCCTCCTCGGACTGATTCGCGAAGGCGATGGACTCGCCGGACGCGTCCTGCAAAAGCTCGGTGTGGACATCGAGCGGACTCGCCGCGAGGTCATGGGCCTGCAGGATACCGAACCCGCGCTCTCAACCACGCGTCAGCGCTCGCGCACGCCCACACTCGACGAGTTCGGGCGCGACCTCACGGAGCTTGCCAGGGCGGAGAAGCTCGATCCCGTCATCGGCCGCCAGAGCGAGATCGAGCGCGTCATCCAGATTCTTTCGCGCCGCACCAAGAACAATCCCTGCCTTATTGGAGAGCCGGGTGTCGGCAAAACGGCCATCGCCGAGGGCCTGGCTCAGCGGATCGCCTGCGGCGACATCCCCGACATGCTCAGAGACCGCCGGATTGTGGCGCTCGACCTGCCGGGGCTCGTCGCGGGCACCAAGTATCGCGGCGAGTTCGAAGAGCGCATGAAGCGGGTCATTGACGAAGTGCGCAAGGCCGGCGGCGAAGTGATCCTGTTTGTGGACGAACTGCACACACTTGTCGGTGCCGGAGCGGCCGAAGGCGCCATTGACGCGTCGAACATCATGAAGCCGGCTCTGGCGCGCGGAGAGCTGCAGTGCATCGGCGCAACAACGCTCGACGAGTTCCGGAAATACATCGAGCGCGACGCCGCGCTCGAACGCCGGTTCCAGCCAGTGCAGGTGCGCGAGCCCTCCATCGAGGACTGTATCAGTATTCTGCGGGGCCTGCGCGGCCGGTACGAAGAGCATCACGGCATCCGCATAGAGGACGATGCGTTGGTCGCGGCGACCCGGCTGGCCGACCGCTACATCAGCGACCGTTCGTTGCCTGACAAGGCCATTGACCTGATGGATGAGGCCGCGTCGCGCGTGCGCCTTCAGCTTGCGCTGCCGCCGGAGAACCTGCGGCAGGCGAACAAGGAACTGCGCGAAATCACAAAACAGCTCACGACGCTTCCGGCCGAAGGGGACTATGATCGCGACCACGCCACCGATCTTCAGACAAGAGAGCGTGAGATCAAGGACCGCATTGCCGAGTTGAGCCAGGACTGGGAGGCGCAACGCGAGCAGATGCAGCAGAACGTCACCGAGGACGAGATCGCGGACATCGTTTACTCGTGGACCGGCATCCCGGTGTCGCGGCTGGTTGAGGGCGAGACCGCGAAGCTCCTCAAGATGGAGGAGGCCCTGCACAACCGGATTATCGGGCAGGACGAGGCGATACATGCGGTGAGCCGCGCCGTGCGGCGCGCAAGAAGCGGCCTGAAGGACCCCAAGCGGCCGATGGGGTCGTTCGTGTTCCTCGGCCCCACGGGCGTCGGGAAGACCGAGCTTGCCCGCGCGCTCGCCGAGTTCCTGTTCGACAACGAGGACAACCTCATCCGCATTGACATGTCCGAGTATATGGAGCGCTTCGCCGTGTCCCGGCTGGTCGGTGCGCCTCCGGGATATGTCGGATACGACGAGGGAGGACAGCTCACCGAGCAGGTGCGGCACCGTCCGTACTCCGTCATCCTCCTCGACGAGATCGAGAAGGCGCATCCGGAGGTGTTCAACATTCTGCTGCAGGTGATGGAGGATGGCCGCCTGACCGATGCGCAGGGGCGCGTGGTGGACTTCAAGAACACCGTGATGATCATGACGTCCAACATCGGCGCTCACACGATTATGGGTGAGGGCGGCATGGGCTTCCGCAGCACGAAGCCGACCGACGAGAGCACGCGGACGTATGAGGCCATGCGCAACCGGGTTATGGAAGAGATGAAGAAGGTCTTCCGGCCCGAGTTCCTGAACCGCGTGGACGAGACCATCGTGTTCCATTCACTGACCCAGGAGCAGATTCTGGCGATTGTGGACCTGATGCTCGATCGCGTGAAGGCGCAGCTTCGGGCTCAGGGCATGGAAATCGAGGTTTCGCGCGAGGTCAAGGAGATGCTCGGGACGGAAGGGTTCGACCCGACGTTCGGTGCCCGGCCGCTCCGGAGAGCCGTTCAGCGGGAGATCGAAGATCCGCTCTCGGAGGAGATTCTGCTCGGCCGGTTCAGCGACGGCGACACGATTCGCGCCGAGCTGGAGGACGGCAAGATCTTCTTCACGAAGGCCGAGACGTCTCTCGACAAGCTGCCGCCGATGGAGACGAGCAAGAACTGACGCGCTCGAAAGAGCGTCTGGCTATCGAGCGGCCCCCGGAGCAGTCCAGGGGCCGCTCGCTGTTGTGGAACCCCGCCTGACGCGCCAGCGTTGAGCCGATGATGCTGTATGTCAAACTTGCGCTTGCGCTCGCCGCGCTGCTGGCTGTCGCTGCGGTGAGCAACCTGGGAGCGGATGCTCCGGAGGCAGACAGGGCGTGCGGTCCGTCTGCCGGGTGCTGTAGCGCCAGTGTCAGGAGTGAAATGCCGAAGACAGAAGACGAGTTCAAGAAGAAGCTGACGCCCGAGCAGTATTCCGTGTGCCGCCTGCGGCGAGCCGCTGTTCAGTTCTGACACGAAGTACGATTCCGGAAGCGGCTGGCCGAGCTTTTATCAGCCCGCGTCGAAGGCGAACGTCAAGGAGGAGACCGACAACTCTCACGGGATGGTTCGCACTGAGGTTCTGTGCAGCAAGTGCGGATCGCACCTGGGGCATGTGTTCGCCGACGGCCCGAAGCCGACCGGCCTTCGCTACTGCATCAACTCCGCCGCGCTCGACCTGGAGCGGGCGAAGTCCGAGAAGAAGTAGCCGAACGGTTTCTCAGGGAAGCGGAACCTCGAAGCCTTCCGTGCGTGCCATCTCGATGATCGCGCTGGAGTCGTCCTCGTCCCACTGCCGCACACCGCAGGGGAAGGGCTCGATCCGCGAGTCTGTCACGGCGCGGAGCCGCCAGAGCGTGAGCAGCGGTTCGCGGGATGTCAGGTTGTCGAAGTCCGGGGCAACTACGACGAGGTCAATGTCGCTGTCCGGAGCAGCGCTTCCGCATGCCGCCGATCCGTAAACAAACGCCCGGGTCGCGCCTATTCCGGCGCGGCGAACGTGACCCACGTAGTTCTGCACCGCCGCTACAACTGACGTTCGATCCACCTGTTCACCTCGTCGGCCCGTTCCAGAATCGCGGCGCTCGCTCGCCAGAACCGCACCTGTTTCGCGATGTCCAGCATAGCGGGCTCATTATACCACAGGGCCCGGAACCCGCTGCGAAGCTGACAGCGCATCCGGCCAACGGCTTCCGGGGGGTGGTCTATTCTGCCCTGCCGGCCGGCCGCGCATCTGCCGGTCAATCGCCAGCGGCATACTGAGCCAGTCTCCTAGTCAGAGACATTCCCCACGCCGGTCAACACCGTGAATAGGGCCGCGACCGCTCCGACCACCAAACAAACCACTATGATTCCCACCATCCATCGTGTCCAGATTGCCTGAACTTGCTTGAAATGAGCCACGCTATCCCATCGCCGATTCTGCCAGGCCCACTCATTCCCCTTTGCTCCAAGCACGAAGCTCGTTATCACGCCAGCGTAAGGAGCTAAAGTAAGAAGACCGAGCCATGTGATGTACTGTGCGCGATGGACCATATCCCACCACCAAGAAAAGCCGCCCAACTCCAACCGCGGATTTCCGGTGGCACTACTGCCGACGGGCCCTGCCCGGACGTGTTCACGAAGACCTGACCTCCGACCGGTGCATTTCCAAATGACGCACTTGCCGGAGGCGGCGCCGAGGCGGCAACTGGTGGCTGCAACGAGGAAAGGACCGCCGATGCCAATAGACGCTGCCCTGAACCCTCACCTTCCAGGGTAGTCTGCGCAGAAATACGCCCCTCTGCAAGCCATCGCTGGAGCATATCGGTGTCTGCAGGCCCATAACGTGATCCATCCTGCGCAATAACGAAATACCTCATGTCTTGGCTCCCCTAATCTATCGGATGTATCCGCGCCCGCGCGTCTGTGATCGCGCAGCGGACACCCAACTATAGTCGGCATGCCGTCCGCACTATACCACTCACCATCTAGTCCGTGTCAAGAGCACGAATGGTCCATGCCGATGTAATGAAAGGGGGCCATGCACGACGCTATCCGTGAAGGGCCGCAGGTCAGCACTAGCCTGCCTCAACACCAATCCCACAGGCCGTTATGAGACAGCCTCAACATCTGCCGGTCGATCCCCCGGTCAATCAGCCCGTTCGGCGTGCGTATTGGCCCGGCTGCCCCGTTTGTGATATCGTCTGCCCGGAGACGATATCCCATGCCAAAGCCCAGCACGAAGTTTGTCTGCCAGTCCTGCGCCTATGAGTCCCTCAAGTGGATGGGCCGCTGCCCCGACTGCGGCGAGTGGGCGACGATGGTGGAAGAGACCGTCAAGCCCACCGCCCCGGGCAAGTCGCGTTCTGCTGCTCCCTCGCAGCTCCCGCAGGAGCTCCGCGAGGTGGATGCCGCGGGCGACGAACGCCAGACCTCCGGCATCGCCGAACTCGACCGCGTGCTCGGCGGCGGGCTCGTGCCCGGCTCCGTTGTCCTCATCGGCGGCGACCCCGGCATCGGAAAGTCCACGCTGCTGATGCAGGTCTCCGGGCACCTGGCAAAGCGCGGAGAGCGCGTGCTCTATGTCTCGGGCGAGGAGTCGCCGCGCCAGATCAAGATGCGCTCGCAGAGGCTCGGGGTGGGGCAGGACAGCATCTGGATCAGCTCCGAGACCGACGTCAGCCTGCTGGAGTCGCTGGTCGAATCCGCCGGAGCCCAGGTCATCGTCATAGACTCCATTCAGACCATGACCGACCCTTCGTCCCCATCCGCGCCCGGCACGGTCAGCCAGGTTCGCGGATCGGCGCTCGCCATCGCTCAGATCGCGAAATCGCGCAGCATCCCATCGTTTCTGGTGGGGCACGTTACCAAGGAAGGCTCGCTTGCCGGCCCGCGCGTGCTGGAGCACATGGTGGACACGGTGCTCTACTTCGAGGGCGACCGCGACAACATCTACCGCGTGCTGCGCGCCACCAAGAACCGGTTCGGCGCGACGGATGAGGTGGGCATCTTCGAGATGCGCGGCGAGGGGTTGACCGAGGTCACGAACCCCTCCGCCAGCCTGCTCGCCGAACGCGACGAGCACGGCGCCGGAAGCTGCGTTTGTCCCGTGCTCGAGGGCACCCGGCCGCTGCTGGTCGAAGTTCAGGCGCTTGCCGCGCCGAGCTACTTTGCCGCCCCAAGACGCCTGGCGACAGGCGTGGACTTCAACCGCTTCGTGCTGGTGCTTGCCGTGCTCGAAAAGCGGGCCGGGCTGAGTTTGGGGAAGGCCGATGTGTACGCCAACGTGACCGGCGGCCTGCGTCTGAACGAGCCGGCCTGCGATCTCGCTGTCGCGGTGGCGGTCGCGTCCAGCATCCGCGATGTGCCCGTGAAGCCCGCCACGGCCATCGCCGGGGAGATCGGGCTTGCCGGAGAGGTGCGCGGAGTTCCGCAGGCCGAGCGCCGCGTTCGCGAGGCCGCGCGGCTCGGCTTCGAGCGGGTCATACTGTCAAAGCGCGACGCGAAGCAGCTTTCGAAAGTGAACGGCGTGGAGTGCATCGGGGTCCGCACGGTGTTCGAGGCGGTGCGCCTTGCCCTCGAGACGCCAGATGACAAATGACAGATTACGGAATCCATCTTCCGGAGTCGGTGGCGGTCTGTCTGTTCGCTGACCGACTGAAAGACTGACCAGACGTGATGAGACCAGAAGGGCCGCTTGAGCTTGATGCCGGGTACGTGCGCGCGGCGGTGGAGTTTGCGCTTCTTGAGGATGCTCCGCACGGCGACATAACGTCGCTTGCGTGCGTGGATGCCGGGGCTGTCGTGGACGGCCGCATCATCGCGAAAGCGGCGGGCGTCATCGCGGGGCTCGATTTCGCTCGCGAGGCGTTTCGGCAGTGCGAGGTGGAGTGCCAGCTTTGTCTGGCCGACGGCGCGAGAGTGGAGCGGCGCGACCTTGTCTTGACGCTGGACGACGCTCCCGCGCGCGGCGTGCTGCGTGCCGAGCGGGTGGCGCTCAACTTCCTTCAGCATCTGTCCGGGGTCGCGACGGCGGCTGCGAAGTTCGTGGCGGCGGTGGAAGGCACGGGCGCCGTCATCCTCGATACCCGCAAGACGACGCCGGGCCTGCGGCTCGCCGAGAAGGCCGCCGTGCGAGCGGGGGGCGCGCAGAACCACAGGCAGGGGCTGTCCGACGGAGTGCTCATCAAAGAGAACCACATCCGCGCGGCGGGCGGAATCGCTCAAGCAGTAAAGCGCGCGCTTGCCGCGCGGCCGGATGATGCGTTTCTGGAGTGCGAGGTCACCAACCTCCAAGAGCTGGCCGAGGCGATGGACGCGGGTGCCAGAATGGCCCTGCTCGACAACATGGACCTCGATACAATGCGCCGCGCGGTCGAAATGGCGCGGGAGCGCGGGGTCCTCACCGAAGCGTCCGGCAACGTGACGCTCGAGACCGTGCGCGCGGTGGCGGAAACGGGCGTGGACTTCATCTCGACGGGCTGGATCACACACTCCGCGCCCGCGCTCGACCTCAGCCTGCTGCTGGATCACAAGAGCGCATGAACGCAGGCTCGCCGCGCCCGGTTGTGCGCCTGGAGCGGGTGGATTCGACCAACACGCACCTAGCCCGTCTTCTCAAAGACGGCGCCGCGCCGGACACGGTGGTCGTCGCCGCCGAGCAGACCGGGGGCAGGGGGCAACTCGGGCGGGTGTGGCATTCCCCGCCGGGGTCGCTGGCCCTCTCGCTCGCGGTGTCCGCCCCGGATAGCGCGAGCCTGCCCTTTGCGGCGGCTGTGGCGTCCGCTGAAGCGGTGCGCGGCTGCTCGGGGCTGCCCGCGATGGTGCGCTGGCCGAACGATATCATCATTCGCGGCTGCAAGGCCGGGGGAGTGCTGGTGGAAGGCCGCGCCGGGGGGCCGTGGGTCATCGGTTTCGGCATCAACGTCAACGCGGCGTCTTTCCCAGACGAACTGGCGCGGACGGCCACCAGCCTCGCCATCGAGAGCGGACAGTCGTTCGACCTAGCGCTGATCGAGCAGTCGCTCCTCCGGAAATGGGACGAAGTCTCGCGCCTCATTCCCGCCCTCGATCGGGTGCTGGCACGCTGGCGGCTGCTCGACTGCACGCCCGGCAGCAGGGTGCGCGTGCGGGAAGGCGAAACGGAGCGCGCCGTGGAAGCAGCAGGAGTGGACGATGACGGCCGGCTTCTTGCGCACAACGGTCAGGTTTTCGAGATAATATCCTGTGCGAGCGCGCTCGAATGGGTGCCGCCCGGCCAGTAACGGAGAGGTAACGATTTTATGCAGAAGGTAGTTCTGATCAGACACGGCGAGAGCATGTGGAACAAGGAGAACCGGTTCACCGGATGGACGGATGTTGATCTGTCGGAGAAGGGCGTCAGCGAGGCCAAAGCGGGCGGAAAGCTGCTGCGCGAGGAAGGCTACACGTTCGACATCGCCTTCACCAGCGTTCTGAAGCGCGCCATCCGCACGCTGTGGCTCGTGCAGGAGGAGATGGATCTGCTCTGGATTCCCGTCGTCAAGTCGTGGCGGCTGAACGAGCGGCATTACGGCGCGCTTCAGGGGCTGAACAAGTCGGAAACGGCGGCGAAATTCGGCGAGGACCAAGTGCTGATCTGGCGGCGCAGCTACGACATCCCGCCGCCCGAACTCGAACCCTCCGACGAGCGGTTCCCCGGCAATGATCCGCGCTACGCAGGCCTCACTCCCGAAGAGCTTCCGCTCACCGAGTGCCTGAAGGATACCGTTGCGCGCTTCCTGCCGTACTGGCATGGCGACATCGCGCCCGCCATCAAGGCCGGCAAGAGGGTCGTCATCGCCGCGCATGGCAACAGCCTGCGCGCGCTCGTGAAGTATCTCGACAACGTCTCGGACGAAGAGATCGTGGGACTCAACATCCCCACCGGCATCCCGCTCGTGTATGAGCTGGACGACGATCTCAAGCCGCTGACGCACTACTATTTGGGCGACCCCGAGGCCATCGCCGCCGCTGCGGCCGCCGTGGCCAATCAGGGCAAGGCCTGACCCAAATCAGACGCCAGACGGGGCGTGAGAGAATCACGCCCCGTCTTCGCACCGTCTCCCTCGATCTGGTCGTTGACGCTGCGAAACTCTGCAGCGGCCATCTGCCTCATCTCTTCCCAGAGCTCCTTGCTGATGCGAAGCACCACCAGGCAGATTCGAAATCATCGAAGCTTTGCGTTCTTCATCGAGCTGCAGCTCGCCGTACTCACCGAGCCTGTCCAGCGCCATCTCGACCATCCCGACCGTGCCTTCCACAATCCGCTGGCGGGCGGCGATAATGGCAGTGGCCTGCTGCCTGCGCAGCATGGCGCTCGCAATCTGCGGAGCGTACGCCAGGTGGCTCAGCCGCGCCTCCATCACCTCCACGCCCGCGCGCGCCAGGCGCTCCTGCAACTCGGCCTGCAGGTTCTTCGAGACTTCGTCGGCGTTGCGCCGCAGCGACAGACTCTCGTCGTCGGCGTCGTACGGATACGACGACGCCAGGTGCCGCACGGCCGTCTCGCTCTGCATCTCGACGTACTGCTCGTAGCGGTCTACCTCGAACGTGGCCTTGTACGTATCGTGCACGCGCCAGACGACGACTGCCGCGATCTCGACCGGGTTTCCCGCAAGGTCGTTGACCTTCAGCTTCTCGCCGTTCAAAGTACGCGCCCTGCGCGATACAGGCCGCTGCACCATGAACGGGTTCCACCAGTGAAAGCCCGCCTGCTTGACCGTCCCCTTGTAGCTGCCGAAGAGCAGAACCACCTTGCTGCCGTTCGGCTCGACGATAAAGAAGCCGATTGAGATCAGCACCGCCGCTGTCAGCAGCAGAATGTCCAGCGGGATCAGGTCAGGCCGCCCCGAAAGACTCCAGAACGAGGTGCTCGGATTCTGGTGCTATCATCTGGTACGCGTAGTAGCGGTAGGCGTCATGCACCTCATAGCCGCCCTCGCTGTATGCCGACGCAGTCGGCAGGTACCCGATGTTGCCGTTCGTGTACGCCGCCACCATGGTCTTGCCGGGAGTCCTTGCTGCCTTGATTGCTCTCGAATAGGCGCTGAAGGCCTCGGCCGGAAGCCATGCGATGACCAGATCGCCGATGCGAAGTTCGCCGGTGGAGAACGCAAGTTCGGTCCTTCGCGACTTCTCCGGGTTGTTGATCACGTCCGCGCCCCAGAGCAGGTCACGGCAGTCCACGAAGTGGCGCTGATCCGGCGCAATAGCATTTATCTCGTCCTGCCGCGCGCGAAGCTCTTCGTCGCTCGGGTTCGGCAGGAGCGGCAGTGACAGCGGACGGGCGATCCCCTCGACCGGGCCATCGCCGGCATCTGAAGAACCTTCGAGCGCTTCGCGAACCGCCGCGATAGCGATGTCGGCCGCCTTCTCTCTGCCCTCCCATGTGTCGCGGATGAGTGGGTTCACATCGCCGCAGCATCCCTGCAGAAAGAGCGTCAGGCCGAAGCCGCTGGCCTGCAGCTTCTCCATCGCCGCGCCGGGCCAGTCGCCGGTCACCAGCCTGTTGTCGCCGCCCAGTACGACGGCGTGGCAGGCGTAGTTGAAGATCGTTGCAATCGGCTCGCCGTTGACGGAGCAGATGCGCGCAGCCACCAATTCCGGATCAGTGTCTCCCTCGGGGTTCGGCACCATCTCGATGCCACTAGGGCCCGGTTTGCGGCGGTTGGCACCCATCTCGCATGGCGCTGACCCCACGCTGATGCGGCACTCCTTCATCTCCTTACCGGCCTCGCGCACAGCCTTCACAATCGCCTTGAGGAGTTGCTCCTCGTAATCTGGCGACGGCGTGCCGCAGAGCCGCAGCGACTGCACGGCTGGTCCCCCGTGCGTATGCGTCCCGCAGAACAGCAGGTTTTCCGGCCTGTAGCCATCCCGCGCAAGCTCGCCGCGCAGCCAGTCCACATGCTCGAAGTCCAGCCCCAGAATCTCGATTGAGCAGATGGCGAGTTTCCTCCCGTTCTGCTCAATCGCCACGCAGCGCACATATATCTCGTCGTGAACGCTGGTTGAGGGCTGCTTCCTCGCGCCGTACCCGGTAAGGTCCACAACGCACTCCGGCGTAATCGCTATCTTTGCTGTTCCAGCTTTCATTATGTCCACCTGGTTCCTCTGAATCTTACGTCTCGCCGATCATCTCGCACGCCTGCCGACAGGATTCGCAGTCCTCGATCTGGCAGAGCAGCCCCGCGGGGTCGTCCTTCAGAATCGCCTGCGCTGTCTCCACCAGATCGTGCGCCTTCATCAGCAGAAGCCGTGACGGGCCGGCTGCGGACTCGCTGATCAGCCCGGCGGCTCTCATCGGCGCATCTACCGCGCCAAAACCCCGGCTGCACCCCGGCCGGCGCAACGTGACCTGTCTCGCCCCATCCTCTGTTCTGACCAGCACCGTGCGTTGCCGGTCAAGATACCGCATGCTCTCTTTCTCTTCGGCCACATGGATCATCGAACTCGAGCGGTGGTCGCATCCGATGAGCAGCACGTGGCAGTTGCGCTCCAGCAGACGCCAAAGGGGGCTGCCTTCGCCAAAGGGGTGGGCCTTGTCGTGGCCATCGAGGATCTCCGCCGCTTCCGGGCCGATGCCGCATACCGAGTGGGTCGGGCAGAGGCTCCACACGGCGCCGGGAAGCTTCCGGAACGCTTCCGTAATGGCGCCAACGTGTGAGGGGGTCGTCTCAGGATCGAACGGCTCGTCTCCCCAGTAGAATACGGGAACAAACGCCGTCCCGTCCGGTCCCACCGCGTCAACGAGTGCCTGGGCGGCGGCCCCGGCTCCTCCCGCCATCCGCCCGAAGCTCGAAAGCGAACTGTGGACGAGCAGCAGGTCTCCCGGCCGCACGCCCATCGCCCGAATGGCCTCCGCTACCTGCTGCCTGGTGACTTCCTCTGCGTTGTGCAAACTGCCCCTCACGACCGAAAAGCAGAGCCTGCCAGTCGCCCGGCAGGCTCAAATCGTACGCGTGTGAATGCGCCCGCGCTTCACGCGGCGACCAAGGTCTTGGCCACGTCCACCGCGCTGGCCGCGTCGGGAGCATAGCCGTCCGCCCCGATCTTGTTCGCGAACTCCTCGGTCACCGGGGCGCCGCCGATCATCACCTTGATGTCATCGCCGTCCGCCTGCTCGCGGATGTGCTTGATTGTCTTCTCCATGGCGGGCATTGTGGTGGTGAGAAGCGCCGACATTCCGACGATTGTCGCGCCGGACTTCCTCGCCTCATCGAGGAACTTCTCAGGGGTCACGTCCACCCCGAGGTCGTGAATCTCGAAGCCCGCGCCTTCCAGCATCATCGCGACGAGGTTCTTGCCGATGTCGTGCAGGTCGCCTTGCACCGTGCCGATAACGACGCACCCGATAGGTTGGGTGCCCGTCTCGGCCAGCGCCGGCTTCAGCGCCTGCATAGCGCCCTGCATCGCCCGCGCGGCGATAAGAACCTCCGGAACGTAGAACTCGTTTGCCTTGAACTTCTGTCCCACCACCGACATCCCCGCGACGAGTCCATCGTTCAGAATCTCCTGGGGGCTGATGCCCTCAGCGATCGCTTGCTCAGTGAGCTCTTTGGCTACCGGGGCCTTCCCCTTAATGATAGCCTCGGCCAGCTCGTTCAGATTGGCCATTCGTATCCTCCGCGTATTGGTTGGTTCGAATCTCCGGGCGGGCGGACTCTTGGGCCCCGCCGCCTGTTACAGAGCAGCCATGTCAGCAAAATAAACCATCTGCTGCAGAGCCACCTTGTTCTCGGGGTCTATCGCCAGAACCTTCTCGAATTCTGGCTTTGCCTCGTCATACATCCCGAGCATTGCGTGAGTCATCGCAAGGTCGCAGAGGATGTCCGCGCGCGAGCTGTCAAGGCTTACCGCTTTTTCAAGCTCCTCGACGCTCTCGTCAAACAAGCCCTGGAACCCGTAAATCAGCCCGCGTTCGCGGTACACATCCGCATTGTCCGGCTCGACTGCCAGCAATTCGTTGAGGATCGCAAGCGCCTCATCGTATTCCCCGTTTGCCTTGTGGCCCTTCGCCTGCTGAAGGCGCCGCTCGCTGTCTGCCACGTCAATCCCGCTCATACTATCAGAAGAACGCTCCCGTGTTCTAATCCCGCATTGTCAGGATGAATGGATAATTGCTTCAAGCACTGAATAACTCTGCGGTGTCAACCGGATTGTCGGGACAAATCTCCTGGCAACGCTCTCCCGTTCTCCGAACGCCGGACATGCGAACTCGCAAGTTCTTGCGGCTCCCCTCAGGGCTGCTGCCACTACGGAGTATAGCACCCCGCCTTTTCACAATCAAGAAGGGGTGTTGCTCCTGATGCTCCGCAAACGAGGCAGGAGGGCGAACCGCCACCGTCATACTCTTCAACAGGGCGGTTCAACTCTCGCGTCCCCAGACTGACAGGTGAGTCAACAACATGCAATGAACACTTACTATCCCGCTCCCCGCAAACCTCTTCCGCCTTCGGAATTCGCATTTCTGCCGCTCGGCGCCGTCACGCCCGCCGGATGGCTCAGGCGCCAGCTCCGGATTCAGGCCGAAGGGCAGACCGGCCTGCTGCCCGAGTTCTGGGAATCGCTCGGCCCGAACAGCGGCTGGCTCGGCGGCACGGGCGAGAGCTGGGAGCGCGGGCCGTACTATCTCGATGGCCTCGTGCCGCTCGCGTATCTGCTGGACGACGAGAAGCTCAAGGCGCGCGTGAGCCAGTGGCTGGAGTGGATGCTCGGAAGCCAGGACGCGTTCGGGCACTTCGGCCCGAAGTCGCTGAACGACTGGTGGCCGTTCGCGGTGGCGCTCAAAGTGCTGACGCAGTATCACGAGGCGACGGGCGACGAGCGTGTCATCACGCTCATGAAGCGCTTCTTCGAATACATGAAGGGCGAGCTTGGGCACAACCATATGCATTCGTGGGCGATTGTGCGCTGGGCGGATATGGCCCTCTCGATCATCTGGCTCTACAACCGCACGGGTGACGCCGGGCTTCTCGATTTGGCCAACATGGTGCGCGGTCAGGGCTACGACTGGAGCTGGCACTTCTGGGACTTCGCGCACACCGAAAAGCAGACTAAGAACTTCCCGATGCGCACGCACGTCGTGAACAACGCGATGGGCATCAAAGCGCCCGCCGTGCAGTATCTGCTCACGGGCTGGGAGGAGCATCGTCAGGGCGCCGAGCGGGCCATGTGGGTGCTGGACAATTACCACGGGACGGCTGCCGGCATCTTCACGGGTGATGAGCACTACGCCGGGAAGGACCCGATTCAGGGCACTGAGGTGTGCGCGGTTGTCGAGTATATGTTCTCCCTCGAAAACCTCATTCAGATTCTGGGCGACCCGGCGATGGGTGACCGGCTCGAGAAGATCGCGTTCAACGCGCTGCCCGGAACGTTCTCCGCCGACATGAAGGCGCATCAGTACGACCAGCAGGCGAACCAGGTGCTCTGCACCATCGATCCCCGCCCGTGGACGAACAACAAGATAGACTCGAATATCTTCGGGCTCGAGCCGCAGTTCGGCTGCTGCACAGCGAACTTCCATCAGGGGTGGCCCAAGTTCGCGGCCAACCTCTGGATGGCGACCTCAGATGACGGTCTGGCGGCCGTCGCCTATGCGCCGTGCGAACTGGCCGCGACGGTGCGCGACGGCAGGCGGGTGGGGCTGAAGGTTGAGACGGATTATCCGTTCGACGAGACAATCCGAATCACGCTGCGTCTGGCGCAGGAGTCTGCCTTCCCTCTGAAGCTGCGCGCCGAGCGCCGCTACCGCGACTCCATTACTCTCACGCGTGGGCCGCTGGTGTACTCGCTGATGATCGGCGAGCGCTGGGAGCGCGTCCGGGGCGAGGATCCCTGCCCGGACTATGCTGTCTATCCGGCGACGCCTTGGAACTACGGTCTGCTTGTGGACCCCGACGATCCGCGGGTGGAGGTGGTAAAGAAGCCGGTAGGCGACATCATCTACGGCCCGGAGTTCGCGCCCGTCGAGTTGAAGGTCAAGGGCCGCCGCATCCCCGAGTGGGGGATGCAGAACAACTGTGCGGGACCTGTGCCCGAGATCCCGGTCATATCTTCGGAGCCGGTCGACGAACTGACGCTCGTCCCCTACGGCTGCGCCAAGCTCCGGATCACGGAGTTCCCGCTGCTGGTGGGATGATGACTGATGCTGGCGCCGTGGGTGACCTGGGGAACGAATGCGTAACTGATCGACCGCGAGATGCTCTCGCGGTTGCCGTTCAGGGACATTTTATCCCTCGTCACTCCACCTTCAGGCTCAGGCGGCAGCCTTCCCGTCCGCTCTTGCACGTCAGGTGGATGCTATCCCGGCTCCCCTGCTCTGAGTCGGTCGCAACGAACACGAGTTGCGCATCTTCGCAGCCCTCCCTTGTAGCAGCAATAACGTGGCGGCCGAGGCGGAAATGGAGGGTACCCGCCTCAACGTTCCTCGCACGGCCGTCAACGGTCAGTCCGACATCGTTGCAGTCTCCCTCTGTGGTCAGCAGGACGGACACGGGGTAGATGATGAACTGATACGAGACCAGGAAGGCGACCACAGCGAGAGCGAGTAAGAACGCCAGGAACTCCTTCAAGGACGGAGTCCCCGGCACGCGCTTCCGGAGGTATTCTGTCCAGCGCCGCTTGTTCACAGTATTGCGCCTGGCAGTCAGATTCCACAGAACAGGCCGTTGTTCCTGCACAGCTTTTGATAGGGCAAAGAATGCGCGAAATGAGTCAGTATGCGTGTGTGATGAGGAGGAGACTATGAAAACAGCAGCGGACGTGATGACGAAGAATGTGATTGCCGTGACAGAAGACGCCACGGTGCGCGAGGCTGGGCAGGCGATGATTGACAACGGCGTCAGCGGGGTTGTCGTGCTGGACGCGTCGGGAGCGCTCGTGGGAGTCGTCAGCGAGTCCGATCTGATAAACACCGGGCGGCGGCGCAATGCGCTCCCACGGACAGCTATCTTTGGTCTCTCGCCGGTCAAGGAAGAGGTGTTGTTGCGCGCCTACGAAGACGGCCTGGCGCTGAGGGTAGGGGACGTGATGACCCGGAAGGTCGTCAGCGCGTCGCTGTCGGACACGCTCCAAGCGTTGGCCTCGATCCTTGTCAGGAAGCGCATCAACCGCATTCCCGTGGTGGATGGCGGCAAGGTCGTCGGCATCGTAACGCGCGAGGACGTCCTGCGCGGAATGCTCGCCTGACGGCGAACTGCCGCGCTGATTGACGTCAGGCTGAGCTTGATTCACTACCGTCCCACAGGCTTGGTTTTTGGGGTGGGTGAAGCTAGCTGAAGTGACGGGGTTGGCAGCATCCTTGTTCTCGACAAAGAAAAGGAGGAATACAGCCAGTGACCCCGTCGAGGCACAGT
>JBPOJE010000100.1:0-8941 GCA_052033935.1 Armatimonadota bacterium | reverse complement strand
GATATCGGCGTCGAACGGGACGGACACGCTCACAGCGGAATCCGACTGGGACGGCAACTTCACGCTTCTTGTGCCCCCCGGCGTGTACACGGTAACAGCATCGAAGCAGGCCTGGACATTCAGCGGTCTTCCGGCGGAAGTAACCGTTCTCGACGGCGAAACAGCGGTGCTGAGCGTGACCGGCACGGCACCCCCGGCGGTAATTGGAGGCACGGCGCACTTCGCCGCCCGTCAGACGGTGTCCGGCCTGTGGGAATCCGAGCATCCTTACGCCAACGGATCGAACACAACAGTAACGGTGGACGGCCCGGAAAACGCTGTGCGAATCCGGGCACACTTTGCGCGCCTTGAGGTGGAGAACGTTTTCGACAAGGTGTACGTGCGCGACAGCTCGGGCAGCGCGGTCGCGACGTACAGCGGCGAATTCGAGAACCTCTGGACTCCCTGGGTTTCGGGAAGCAGCCTGCAGGTCAACCTGACGGCGGACGTCAGCGTCTCCGACTATGGCTGGCTGATCGACAGGTGCGAGGTTGACATCGCAGGCGGCCCTGCCGCGGGTGTGCAGATCGTAGAAGGACGGACAGGCATGACCGTGACGACCTGCGCGCAAGGCAGCTTCTCGTTCTCGGGACTGGAGCCCCTGCCAACCTATCTAGAAGCAAGCGCGGCAGGTTACATCCTGCACCCTTCGCGCATAGATCTGTATCCGGCGCCCCGCGAGACAGACACCTCGAATGTGTTCGTGGCGATCCCGGAAGTGCCCGTTGCGCATGTGGACATCGCGCACACGTACGTTGGAGACCTGACGGTGCGGGTCGGGGTTGGTGATCCGTCCAACCCCGTGTGGAGCCAGGTGATCTCGGCCAGGCAGGGAGGAAGCAACGACCGCCTGCTTTTGAGCGTGGCTGTGGACGATGCCGCACAGTATTTCCCGCCCTCCGCGCAGTATCCGTGGTTTGTGCAGGCGTGCGACGAAGGGAGGTACGACACCGGGCAGATTGATGCGTTTTCGATCACGAAGGGCGGATGGACGTGGGCGGCGCTGGACGTTCCCGCGTTGATTCCCGATCCGGGCTGCGCTGTGCTGACAGTGCCGGCTTCCGGAGCGCTGTCGGTGGGCGAGGCAAAACAGCTTCAGGATGGCGCAAGTGTGATGCTGCGGGCGGGCGTTGTCAGCGCGGTCTTCGATGACAAGTTCTATGTGCAGGACCCGCTTTTTTCGGCCGGAATCGCGCTCGTGGGCACGGCTCAGACGCAGCCGGGTGATACCGTCACGGCGCAGGGCATTATCGGGACGGACGGGTGCGAACGCGTTCTGTGGAACCCCACGGTGGTGGTGAACGGGCCAGGGCAGGCGCCCACGCCCCTGAACCTTGTCGGGCGGGTGCTGGGCGGGATGCCGGAGGGCGAGTACAATCCGGGCTTCGCGGATTCGGACGATCTCAATAACATCGGGCTGCTCGTGGGCATGAGCGGCTGGGTGACGGCTGTGGGAACGGACTTCTTCTACGTGACGGACGGCAGTCAGAAGAACGATCTGAGCGGCAATATCGGGGTGCGGATTGCAGCCGAGGGGCTAACGATTCCCCCGGTGGGAACACTCGTGACCGTGTTCGGAATCTCCGGCTGCAAAGACGCTGGCTACGGTTTGGCGCGGATCATCAGCCCGAGGTCGAACGCGGACATCATCGAGCGGCATCCCGCGCCGTAGCGGAACCGCGCGTCAGGGAGGCATCGCGATAGGCGCAGTACGCTTCGTACCAGTCGCGGGCGGCTCGGCCCAGAGCCGGGCGGCAGAACTCGAGGTAGCCCCAGGTGACAAAGTCCTCGCAGAACTCCGCCGCAAGGCGCATCTTCGACTCGAAGCGTGGCATGGGCACGGGACGCCAGCGCGGCTCTTTTGCCGCGGCGTGGTGCACCCCGCCGTTCACCGCGATGTAATCCTTGATTGAAGCGTAGTTCATCTCGGCGCACTCGACGTTGCCCCACAGCTTGGCTCCGGCGCGGTCGCAGGCACGGCGCATGGCAGCGAAGTACGGGCGGCGCTGAGTATCGGTGACCCAGGCGAAATGCTCCCCGCTAGCCTGCAGCATCACGATGTCGAAGCCCGAACGCCGGATGACTTGCTCCCAGTAGCGCGCGTACTGGTCCGGCGAGGGGACGGTGAAGTCACCGAACGTCTTGGTTCGATCGAGGATGAAGAACGGAGACACGGTCACCGGGCGGCCGGGGGACGCCTTGCGGCAGATCTCGACGGCGAAGGGGTAAAGCCCGGTGATGTACTCCTGCATCGGGCCGGAGCAGTAGTAGATCTCTTGCGGCACGTACCAACCGAAGAGCGCCGGGCTGTCCTTGAGTGTGGGCGCAAGACGTTCGACGTGGTGGGTGACGACGCTCTTTTCGTTCTTGAGATCGAGCGTCGTGTACCAGTCTCCCGTGGAACCGCAGTCAACGAGAAGCTTCACGCTGCGGCGTTCACACAGGCGCACGAGCTCCTCGAACTGCTTCAGGCCGCCTTCGCTCGCCTGCCGCGTTCCGCAGAGCCAGAGCAGATCGAGGCCGATCTTGCGCTGGGTCTCGAGTTCGTCGCGCCACTGGTTCACAGTCAGCGAGGGGTCGTACCAGTGGAGCGCCCCGCGCAGAAGCGGGCGGCTTTTTCCAAGCGTGGGTTTCACGGCCGCCGCGGAACTTCCGCGCATGAGGGGCAACGCGCTCGCAAGCGAGAGCGCGGAGGATAGAAGCTGGCGGCGGGTGAGCATGACTCAAACTTTAGCATTCGAGACAGGATTTCCTGCGTCTGAGATCAGCCGCTTCTGGCGGGCAGTGACTCAGTCTCCGCTTCGAAGGCCCGCATCGTGACGGCGTCTTCGGGGCAAGCACGGACGCATCGCCCGCAGCGCATGCAGCGGCTGGCATCGAGCGAGATGGAGGCCCGCGCCTCGACTGAAGCCACATGAATGGCTTTCCGCGGGCAGACGTCAGCGCAGCCACCGCAGGGCGTGCAGACGTCGAGGTCGAAGACCGGGATGATGTTGCACCCGAGGCAGCGGCTGGCCTGCTCTTTTGCCTGCTGTTCGGGGAAGCTCATTCCGACGGGCAGTTCGGGGAGAAGAGGCGGCGTCTCGCGGGGAAGCACGGAGGGATGAAGCTCACCCGAGGGGACCCCGGTCATCGCCCATGTTGTCACGCGCTCGCGGAGGACACCGGAGAGGAAGACGTCCACATCTTCCGCCGCCCGTTGCCCGGAGGCGACTGCATCAACGACAGAGTCTGCGCGAGCGGTCTGGAACACGGGCGGAACGGGCTGCGCTCCGCGGCTTCCGCAGGCGAGACAGACCGCATCGACCCCCTCATCAAGGAGTTGGGAGTTCTGGACGTCCTCGCCGATCTTCACGCCCGTCTCCAGCGTGATTCCCAGTGTGAGGATGGCGGCGATTTCGGCGTCACGGACGCGCGGGGCAAGCTGGTTTGCGAGAATCTGCAGCAGCGCTCCGCCGGGGCGGCCGCCTGCTTCGAACAGCGTGACAGAGTACCCGAGCAAGGCGAGATCGTGCGCGGCTGTCAGGCCAGAGACGCCGGCCCCAACAATAGCGATGCGCCGCCCGTTCGGCTCTCCCCGGCGGGCGCTGGAAAGAGCAAGCGACAGATCCGGTCCCTGAACCGACTCCGGGCCATACTGCTCGCAGACAAAGCGCTCGAGCGCGCGGATGGTGACAGGCGCGTCCAGATTGCCCCTGACGCAGGCGACCTCGCAGGGTGCGGGACAGATTCGTGCGCAGATGCTCGCGAACGGGTTGGACGCGCGAGCGATGCGGTAGGCATCGAGATAGCGTCCCTCACTGATCGCGATAACGAACGCTCTGGCGTCCGTGTCAGCCGGGCAGGCGGCGCAGCAGGCGACATTCGACTGCCAGCGGGAGGGGTCGCCGGTGTCAGCAGGCAGAAAGAGATGGCGGGATCGTTCGGAAACTATGGGGCTGCCTCTTTGCGGTAAGCTTCACCTGTAATGGGTTTCAAGAGGACACTCCCCGAAGAGCCTCTCAACTATCTCCTCCCGCGTTACCCCCAGGTGAGATGCGAGATCACTCACGATGGCAGATAGCGTTCCGACACGGAGAGACTCGTGGCCGGGAATCGTTATGCTGTGCTTGCCGCCGCTATCACTAATGAGGCGTATGTGGCTGCCGGTCTGGCGCGTTGCCGTGTAGCCCAGCCTGCCGAGCAACCCGGCAAGCTGCCTGCCGGAAACATCGCGCGGGAGCCTCAAAGAGGAATCAGATCCTGATGAACGTGATGCAGCCGGATGAATGCAGGCGCATCGCCCTCGTCAAAATGGCACACAACGGCGTCACGGACCGTGTCCTGAAGCTCCGAAAGCGTGTCCGCCTCCGTGAAGATCGCCTCACCGACAGCGCGAGCCGTGTATCCGCCTTCCGGCGCCTCCTCGACGATGAATATGATCTCAGTCATGGCGTCTCCCAGATTCGTTCAGTTCGCAGATCCACTCCTGCTCACATTCTAGCACGCTCGCCGCTCCTCAGTGCCGGAAATGGCGGATGCCCGTGAAGACCATGGCCATGTCATGCGCGTCAGCGACGGTGATGGTGTTCGGGTCCTCCACCGAGCCGCCGGGCTGAATGATGGCGGTCACCCCTGCTCCGGCCGCTTCCTCGGGACCGTCGGGCTTGGGGAAGAACGCATCCGACCCGAGCACGCTTCCGCGTGCCTTCTCGCCGGCGTGCTCAGCGGCAATTCGCACCGACCCGACACGGTTCATCTGCCCCGCCCCGACGCCGAGAAGCGTGTCGTCCTTGCACAGGACGATGGCATTCGACTTGACGTGCTTGGCGGCTTTCCAGGCAAAACGAAGGTCCTTCCACTCAGCGGCCGTGGGCTGGCGCTTCGTGACGACCGAGAGCTTCGACTCTTCGAGATCGGCGAGGTCGGCGTCCTGAACCAGCAGTCCGCCGGCGACAGTTTTGGCGATCACCGCATCACGGACGCCGGAAGCAATATCCACCTGCAGCAGGCGCAGGTTCGCACCCCACTTCTTCTTTTCCTTCAGAATCGGAAGCGCTTCCGGAGCGAAGCCGGGCGCGATGACCGCTTCGAAGAACGTGTTCGGGCCGGTGATGACCTCCGCCGTCGCGACGTCCACCGCTCGGTTGAACGCGATGATGCCACCGAACGCGGAGATCGGATCGCCTTCGCGCGCCGCAGAGAAAGCATCGGCGAGCGCCGGGCGAACAGCCAAGCCGCACGGGTTGGTGTGCTTGACGATGGCACAGGCGGGCCCGTCGAACTCGAGCACGGCGGCGAGAGCAGCGTCAAGGTCAACGAGGTTGTTGTAAGAGAGATCCTTTCCGCCAAGCTGCCTCGAATGTGCCAGCGAGATGCCAGGGAACCCCGGTGCCGCATAGAACGCTCCGGTCTGATGCGGATTCTCGCCGTATCGCAGCGACTGCAGTCGCTCATAGCTGAGGGCAAGGGAAGAGGGGAACTTCTCCGGCGGCTGTTCCTGTTCGATGTTGCGGCTCATCCAGCTACAGATGGCGGCGTCATAGGCGGCGGTGTGCTGGAAGGCCTTCACCATAAGCTCGGCGCGCAAGGGACGCGGCACGCCCCCGGTGGCGCGCAGGCTCTGGATGACGCGCGGGTAGTCGGCGGGATCAACAAGAATCACGACGTCGCGGAAGTTTTTCGCCGCCGAGCGCACCATACTCGGGCCGCCGATGTCTATGTTCTCGATGGCGTCTTCCTCAGTGACGCCAGGCTTCGCCACTGTCTCGCGGAACGGATAGAGGTTGACGCAGACGAGGTCAATCGGCTCGATGCCGTGCTCCTTGACGGCGGCTTCGTGCTCGGCGTTGCCGCGGATGTGCAGAATACCGCCGTGCACCTTCGGGTGAAGCGTCTTGACGCGGCCATCCATCAACTCCGGGAAACCCGTCAGGCCGCTGATGTCACGCACACTGAGGCCCGCATCGCGCAGCGCCTTTGCCGTCCCGCCGGTGGAGACGAGGTCAATGCCCAGGTACGCGAGATCCTTCGCGAACTCAACGATTCCCGCCTTGTTCGAGACGCTAATGAGCGCCCTTTTCACTCCTGCCGCCATGATTTATCCTCCCCGAAATGGCCCGGAAACGAAGAACGCCCGGGCCGCGATTGATCTCGTGCCCAGGCGATCGGCAATTCCTAAGCCAGTGCTCCCCGGTGGTTTTCCACCTGTTCGCCAGTTACACCAGCCCTTGCTGATTGTGCTTTTGCAGGATTATACCGGCGCGCTGGAGGGGGTGTCAACGCGACCTGTGTCCATGCTTGCACGGCGGGACGGCATTGTGCGACGATGGAGCCATGCGCACTACGATCCTTGTTCTTCTGACCCTCGTTGCCGTTGCGGTGGCCTGCCGGAGCGCGCTGGCACAGGACATGTCCCCGCTCAAGGGGCGCTTGGTCTGGTTGCCAATGACGGGCTATTCCGAAGCCGATCTGGATGATGCCCGGGCGGCAGGCTACGACACAGCGATGCTGAAGATCACCCCTCCGATGAACGCAGCGGGCGAGGTGGACTTCGCGACTCCGGACGCGTTCGTGAAGCAGGCGTCGCAGCGAGGCTTGAAGGTGGTGTTCGCCATTCTCGGCTGGGCGGCGCTGGGGCAGGACTTCTGGGACACGGAAACGGGCGGCAAGAAGCTGATGGGGCGGCTTGACCCGTTCTGGCCCGAGGCGATGGAGCGCGTGGAGACGTACTTCCACGCGGTGATGCAGCACTACGCCGGGAACACGGACGTCATCGCCTTCGCGCCAACATGGGGCATCTACGGGGAGGCGGGCTTCGTCAGCTTCGAGGCGGGGCGCAGCGAGAACGCGCTGGTGCGGTTCAATGAGTGGCGCAAGCAGGAAGGCCTGACGCCGGTTGAGAAGCTGCCCGATCTGGCGGCCGGACTGAACACGGAGTACAACCGGTTTGTTCGTTTCCGATACATCTATCTGGAACAGGCATTCAGCGGAATGCTGCGGCGGCTGAAGGGCACGGCGGGCGGCAAGCCCGTGGGGATGTGGCAGGAGATGTACCCGCTGATGGGTTATCTTTGGACGATGACCGAACAGTCGGAGGCGGACTTCGCGCTTGGCGAGGCGTCGTTCCCGTTCCAGACGCTGCACCGCACCGAAAGTTCTCTCACCGAGACGATGGGCTTCCGCTATCGCTGCGGCGACTGGCGCGGCTATGCGAAATACGCGCTGCCGATTCTGGCGCGCAAGCGGGGCGGCGGGCAGGGCTTCATGGGTTGCCAGCTCACCAACGACTACGCCGTGAACAGCTTCGGCTGGACACAGGAGCACGCGGAGCGGGTGGAGTTCAACCGATGGGAAGATCATTTCGCGCCCACGCTGAAGAAACTGCTCGATGAGCCGCTCGAACCGGCGGAGTGGGACGTTCTTTTCGTTTGCCCGACCTATGCCGCCGCCGCACTGCCCATGCAGCCGAGGAACTCGGTGGATGCGATTCTGCTGGACGTGCACCTGCGCATGTTCGGCTGCCAGATGCGGCGCATCGGCTCGCTGCGGCTGGACCAGCTTTCGGTCGCGGAGATGGATGCTTACCGGCTGATCGTCATCCCGGACGCCGCTTATCTGCTGTCGGACACGCTGGACAGGCTGGCGCGCACAAAGGCGGCCGTGCTGTTCACGGGAGCGTTCGGGCAGGCTCTGGATGCGGATCAGGCGCAGGCGGGGTCAACCCGAACGGTGGATGGCGCCGCGCTGAGATACGGAGAGCACCCCGAGGGCGACGTAAGCGTGGCGTGCGAGTCGGCTCTGACGCGGGGGGTGAGCGATCTGCTTGAGAAGCTGCCAGTGCAGCTCTCCGGGGATGAGGGGTTCGACTACGCGGACGCACGGCAGGCGGCGGTGCAGATGCGCTGTGGAAACCGGACGCTGGTCTCCACCCGGCGCGGTGGGCGGTTCATCTTCTTTCACGGGCACCCGCTGGCGGCGGCGTGCTTCAACCCGGAACGCAAGCCACCGCGCAACATGAGCGGCTCGGCGGACAGCTCGGCGAACGAAACGGACCTGTTCGGGCCCTACGACTCGGCGCATCCGCAGAACGCGTTTGGCATGGCGCTCATCCGCAACGTGCTCGATTCAGCCGGGGTGCATTACCGCGTCCCGGAGCCGAAGCCGCGCACTGTTACGCGATATCTGGGCGATCACATGGAGCAGGCTTCCATCAACGCGAACATCGTCTATAACAACACCGGCCGTTCTCAGACAGTGTACGTACGCACACCGTGGAAGCCGGAAGGATACCCCGGCCGGTGCGACGGGCAGGGCTACCGGACGAGGGTCACGGTCGCGCCGTACGGCTACATCGCGCTCAGCGGGTTCTAGCGCACGCCGTTCACGATAGCGCGGGCGGACGGCAGGTCTGGCGCGGACGTGACCAGCGTCAGGCCGGTCTCGATGCCGAGCGCCGGATCGAGCGGGGCATTCCAAGCGAGAATTGCGATGCGCGACGCGGCAGCCTTCGGATAGACAACGGACAAGTCCTGCATATCGGCCTGCCCGAAGTTGATGCAGGTGATGCCGCGAAGGGCCAGTACCTCGTCCAGAATCTGTGCGCCGCTGCCGCAGTAGTGCACCAGTCCTCCCCCAAAAGCCGCTAACGCGCGCTCGTTGAAAGGGGCGCAGAACTCGCGGTAGAAATCGGCAGACAGGTTGATGGCGCTGTCATCGCACACACGCGTTCCGCCCCGGATAAGCATCTGCGTGTGCGGGATGAACCCATCCGCGCCCGTCTCCCCCAGAAGCTCCTTCTGGGCGCGGGTGAAGCGGATGTAGGTCTCGGTGACGATGTCGAGCAGGCGGCGAACCCGTTCAGGGTTGTCGTAAAGCTCGGTATAGATGCTGTGCCCCATCACGAGATGCGCGATGTCGAAGG
>JBPOJE010000060.1:0-32503 GCA_052033935.1 Armatimonadota bacterium | reverse complement strand
CTGATGCTGGCCCAGCGATACGTCGGCGAGCGCGTCTGGTTCGTGACCTGGGTCACCTATGCTCCCCAGCACGCCGCGGCGATTCCCGTGGCGCCCCTGCTTCTGTGGGCCGTTCTGGCGCGCAGCTCACGCGCGGTGCTGCTGAACCTCGCTTCCCTGGCCGTCGTCTTCTTCGGCCTGATGGGCTACTGCTGGCATCTCGATCGCGGCCCGGACCCGAAGGCGCTGCGCGTGATGACCTACAACATCCACTATCTGGACGCCGGGCTCGAACCAGTGGCGCGGACCATCGCCGCCGAGAAACCGGATATCGTGGTGCTGCAGGAAGTCAGCCCGCGTCCCGGAAAGCCGCATCCGATGGGGCTGATCAAGACACGGCTGCCGCAGTACAGGTTCGCGTCGCACAAAGGGCTGGCGGTGGGGTCGAAGTACCCGATTGTTCACACCGAGACGCGGGTGACATGGCCGGAGCCCTCCGGACGCCCCGCCCTGCGCGTGGACGTGAAGGCGCGCGGACGCACCGTGCACATCTTCGCGGCGCATCTGGCGGTGGCGATTGACGACGAGCTGATCGAGAAGCGCTGGAGCGCCATCCCTTCGTACACAAAGCACTCGACCAACGTCCGCTCCAACCAGACGCGAAGGCTGCTCGACTGGACGACCCGGGTGAACGGCCCGGTCATACTGGCCGGGGACTTCAACACCCCACCCCGCGGGCGCATCTACGGGCGGATACGCGACAGGTATCGCGACGCGTTCGCCGCGGCCGGCCGGGGACTCGGGCACACCTTCCGAAGCGACCTGCCCATGCTTCGCATTGACTATGTGTTCACGGGCGGCGGCGTGAGGCCGAGGCGCGCGTGGGTGCCCGATTCGCACGCGTCCGACCACAAACCGCTGGTGGCCGAGGTGCTGCTTCACGAAAAACCCGGTTGACGTTCGCGGTAGCACAGATCCCGCGACATCCGCGCCATCCGCAAGTGGACCGAAGGACAACAAAAAAACTTCTGTGGAGCATTGACAGGAGCCTGGCGGCCTGATAGAATTGCCCAACCCTGAGGAGGCCCGCAAGCCGGGCGCACAGGGTGACGTACGGATGCCTTTGGGAGTGCGGGTTCGCTGACCAGGCAACCCTACCACTCCCTCTGCGTTACACAAGTAAGGAAGGGGACATGAAACACTCTCTTACAGCGATCTGTGCTCTGGCGATGGTGTTATGCATCGCCTCTGTCGGTTGTACTCACTTCTCAGGCATCAAGATCTGCCTCGACCCCGGGCACGGCGGCTCCGACCCAGGCGCTGTGGGCAATGGTCTGCAAGAGAAGACTATCAACCTGGATATCGCAAACCGGGCGAAGAGCCTGTTCCAGCAGGACGGCGCCACGGTCATTTCCACACGAACCAGCGACGTTTATGTTTCACTGCAGGGCCGCTGCGACATCGCGAACAACAACGGCGCACACCGGTTCATCTCGTCTCACTGCAATGCGGGCGGTGGTGTTGGAACGGAGACCTTCTGCCATCCATATGGCAGCAGCAGTTCGTACGACTTGCGGAACAAGATCAACCCGGAGCTCGTGGCTCACATGGGCACCTACAACCGCGGGGTCAAGACCGCTGACTTCTACGTGCTGCGCAATACCAGCATGCCGGCCATCCTGACCGAGGTGGCGTTCATAGACAACGCGGGCGACGCCGCGAAGCTCGCCAGCGCCAATTATCGGCAGGAAGCTGCCCGCGCGTATCTCCACGGCATGCAGGCTCACTATGGCCAGACTGTTCACGACCCGGTCTCTGATATCATCATAGACAACACATCCGGATCGTTCTATGCTTCGGGCAACTGGGCCACGGGCACCTCGTCCACGGACAAGTACGGGACCAACTACCGCTTCCGCAGCACCGCCGCGGTCAGCGATGCCGCTAGCTGGACCCCCAACATACCCTCGGCAGGGAACTGGAAGGTGTATGCCTGGTGGCCTAAGGGGACCAACCGCTCTCCCAGCGCGCCCTACATAGTCACAAGCACCGGCGGCAACACGACGGTCAAAGTGAACCAGCAGGTCAATGGCGGAACCTGGAACTACCTTGGGACCTTCTCGCTTGGAGCAGGCACCGGATATCCCACCAGGCTCTCCTGTTGGACAGGCACGGGCTATGTCGTGATGGCTGATGCCATCAAATGGGTCAAGCAGTAGGCTGCTTGTTGCCATAACTGTCTTCGGGGGGCGGGGCGTTTGAGCTCCCGCCCCCTTGTTGATGCTCTCCCCGGGAATTCGCTGTTGAGGCCCTCATGAGAAGATTTGCCAGTTGCGTCGTCTATGGATGCTTGGGTGTACTCCTGCTGAGCACGGGGGCTCTGTCCCAGCGCACGGAACTGCTCATCGAGGAAGGCACCGCGGTCGAGAACCCGCCGGAGAGCCTTCTTCTTCGCCACAAGTTCACCGTCGGAGAGGCCAGCCGCTACAACATAACCATCACCGGCAGCGGGTCGCTTCGACTCCCGGGCCAGGAAACGCCATCGAAGCTGGAGACACGCACTGAGATGCAGGCAGTGCGCCACGTAACAGGGAGTATAGCGTCGGAGGGGATATGGCGAGTTGAGTGGAGGACTCCGCGCGCCGAAATGACCATATCCGACTTTGGCGTGGTCCAAATAACGGTCCCCAGCATCAAGTATGAGGTCACCGCACTGGGGAAGGTGAAGAAGCTGAAGGGTATAGATATGCTCGCCATCTGCCCGGGGCTTCCCAGACAGAAGAGTCTGGGCGATGTTATTGAGCAGCTTGCTTCGGCCGGGTTCCCAGAGCGGGCATTGAAGCTGGACGACACCTGGGAGAACACCTACCAGCTCAGTCCGTCTGGCCAGCCGCCGGTGACCGTGAAGACCGTCTCCGCGCTCCAGGGATTCGAGCGTGTCCTGGACACCAACTGCGCGAAGATACATACGAAATACCAGGTTCCGTTCTCCGTGTCCGTGCCCGCAGCGGCGGACGAAACCAAGAAGGCCGCAACAAACCCCACGCCCTCGGATACGGACAAGCCAGCGGCCGAGCCGAAGCCGTTGGTGCTGAAGGGTGTGGAGACGGGAGAGTACTGGACGTTCTTCGATTACGCTAACGGTGTCGCGGTGCAGGTTTTCGGCTCTGTGGAGCTTGTCGCCGACACCGTCTCGGGGGATTCAGCCGCCAACGTGCCGGCAACTCCGGCGCCGCAATCCGGGCCCGCGCCTTCTGCTCCGGAGTCTGACCCGGCGATGGGGCCGCCCACCGAGCCTGCTCACGACGTGAGCGTGAAGTACCAGATGGTCTGCCTTCCGGCAAAGAAGAGCCAAGGAGCGGATGCTGCCAAATGATATCTTCCTTCCACCGCACTATTTTGGAAGCCGTGTGTGTACTGATGGCGTTCGCCGCGTCGTGTCCGGCTGCGCCGCGCATCGGTGAGGGTGTGCCCCTTGACGTTGAGGGCCGGTTTGCTTCGGCTATCTGGGCACCCGATGGCAAGGGGATGGCACTGGCTGGAGAAGGGTTCACCGGCCTGTATTACGCCGACAGTTCAGGGCAGATCACCACGATCTCCGACGCTCCCCTGGCGGGCTGGGGGTTCTGCTGGTCGCCGGACGGCGAGAGCCTTGCTTATCGTGTGCGCTCAGGCGACGACATGGGCATGGCCTTGATGGTGGCCAGGCGCGGGCAGCAGGGATCTGAGCAGCTCACGCCCTACCTGAACGATATGTTTCCGCCCAGATGGGGCAAGGACGGGCTGACCTTCCGATCGGGAGACGAGCTCGTAACCATGGACGGGAACGGGGACGTTACGCGCATCCACAGTCTGTCGCAGGGCAGAGGCATTCTGTCTCGCATTATGAGCGTGGGGCTGGAGATGATGGTGGGCGGGCTGACCGGGGCGACATATACCGGATACGCCTGTACCCTCGCTACCCAGGCCGCGGATGGCCAGGCAGGCTCGGGGGTCTTTATGGGGCCGGACAGCCAGGCATGGATTGTTGATGAGATGGGCAATCGGCGGAAGCTGATTGATGTGGAGGGCGAAGAGGGTTACTGCACTCCAGTGGAGTCTCCCGGCGGCGGCAAGTATGCCGTTGCAGGATACAGCGGAGAGCTCTACGTGGTCAACCCAGCCACGGATCAGGTGTCAAGCCTGGGCAAGGGAGGCAATGCGCGATGGTCTCCGGACGGGCAGCATCTGATCTACGAGGTCACAACTGACAACGGGCACGACGTGACCTCGTCCGAACTCTGGATCTCCAATGCAGACGGAAGCGAGCGATACCCTGTCACCGATACACCCGGAACCGTGGAGCAGAATGCGTCCTGGTCGCCTGACGGCAGTTGGATATCGTACGTGGTTGACGGGCAGGTCTATGTGGCCCCGGTCGAATGACCGTGCGCCAGACCATCGGGCCGCCCCACCATTGCGCGAGCTTCGGCTCGTCGTTCCAGAGAGCTCCGAACCGCAGCACCCTCGGAGCAGAAACACCAGCGTAGCATAGCCCCTTGTGGGCGTGAGCACTCCGGAGGCGCGACGAAGCAATGACGGGGGACGGGGTCAGCCTTGCCGGAGATCGCCGCGGCGGATTGCGCGAGCGAGCACTATCAACAGCAGCAGAGCGGTGACAGGCAGGATCACCAGGCGCATGGCATCCCCGTAAGCCCCGAGCATGCCGTGGCGGTGCACCTTCAAGACCAGGAACAGGGTGTAGGCGACATAGTAGCCCAGCAGCAGGAAGCCCTCCCACCGCCGGATGGCCAGCCGCGATGCGAAGATGGGCAGGCAGGCCGCCGTGACAGCAAGCATCACCGGCAGATCGAAGCGCAGTACCTCCCGGGACACTGCAAGTCCCGACGGCGCCAGAACCGCGGCGAGGGCGAGAGCGCCGGTGATGTTGAAGATGTTGCTGCCGACCACGTTCCCGACCGCGATAGCCCGCGCGCCCCTCACAGTGGCGGCAACAGACACCGCCACCTCGGGCATGGAAGTGCCCAGAGCAACGATGGTGAGTCCAATCAGCAGATCACTGACTCCGAGCGAGCGGGCAATGCCGGACGCCCCGTCCACGAGGGCTCTGGCACCCACCACCAGCACAAGCAGCCCCCCGGCAACAAGCAGAAGCTGCAGGGCAACGTCGCCAACGCCGCCGCAATCTCGGGCCGCGGACTCCCCGGCGTGTGCTGGCGCAGATTGCTTCGATCTCCAGATTGCGAACCAGCAATACCCGGCGAGCCCGCTGAGAAGCAGAAGCCCGTCAGGGCGGCTGAGCGACCCGTCCAGAGCAACAAGGAACAGAAGCGCGGATGCGCCCGTCCCAGTGCACGAGTTGGAGAGATATGGAAAGCGGCCGGATTGCCGCGCAGACGCCAAGAATCAGCAGAATGTTGAGGATGTTGCTGCCGATCGTGTTTCCGACGGCAATGTCCGCATTTCCAGCAAGAGCGGCATGGCCACTCACAACAATCTCGGGCGCGCTTGTGCCGTACGCGACGACGGTCAGCCCCACGACCAGCGGAGATATTCCAAGCAGCACAGCCAGCCGAGATGCGCCCCTCACAAGGAGTTCCGCGCCGGCCGCCAGCAACACCAGACCCGCGATAAGGGACAGAATGCTCATTGATTCGCCGCCAGCAGGCAACGGGAAGACGGCACCAGCGGGGCTGACACTGACCAGAGCACTTTCATGCTTCCCAACTACGAGCCCAGAGCCTGAGTTCCCGCTGGGCGGCCAGCTTCGCTTACTCAGGTGCGTGGCTGCCGAGAGGCTTGGAGGTGGGCGCCATTGCCGAACGATCAAGACCTCATGCGTTTGACGAGTTGGTGCCAGTTCCTGCACGACCACTGTAGCGACAGGGGGAAGCCCTCCACTGGGCATCCGGAAGAGCACATACCCGCCAACTTCTTCGCCGCATCGGCCACTTCGCGGTTGTGCTTCACTTTCGGGCCCTCTTGCGCTTCGTTGGTCTGCCCGCACATCAGGAACTGGATCCAGTTCTCCAGTCGGTCTTTTGCGAATACGAAGACAACTTTCTCGAAGTCTGCCCGGCTGATTGCCTGCCGCTGCGCCTCCTGCCAGAAATCGTCGACAAGTGCATCGCCGTTCTCTCGATCATCGTCCAGATCCGCCCAGACCATCAAGGTGGTGTGGCCTCCAGCGGCGAGACAGTTCTTTAGCTCCTCAGGCATCTTCGCTATTAGCTGTTTTCGCCCGCCGCACGGCTGGATTCTAAGCGTGTTGCTGCCAGACCAGGGGCGGAGCCAATTCGGGCGCAGGCACCTTAGTAACCTGTTGATGAAGACCCCATCAATGCTTGCACCTTTCTTGCCCTCGCAGAGGCAAACCAACTGCGTTCTGCTAGCCACGGGCCCACCCTCTCGCAATCGCTTCACCCGCATTCATACCCTCCGGCACCTTCAGCGGGCCGATTCTTGTGGGGGACGTGTGGTTGTCGCGCCACAGGTATCGCCCGTTAGCTTCGCCCGAGTTCGAGAGGATCTCCGGGTGATGCGAGATGAGGACTAGCTGGTGGTCTTCGTCGAGCAGTTCCCTCATCGATAGCACCCACGGCTGCAACTCGGGCAACCCAACAAAGTTGTCTGGCTCGTCGATTAACACTGTCTTCGCAGCGCCCGTATCCAACGACGCCCTCACCATATACAGCGAGATTAGTGCCCGCTCTCCATCCGAAAGCTGATCAAAAAACAGCAAAATCGGTCTACCCTCTTCGGGTTCGAATCGGAGTTGCAGGGCTTTGGTGTTCAATCCAGCGTCCACCAACCTGAATGACCGGAAGTCAGGCCAAATCTCCCGAAGCTCATCCCGCAAGGCGTCGGTCCACTCCTGCTCCTGCGCAAGCGCCCGATACCACGACGTGAGGTTGGCCAGTGACAAGTCCGGGTGCTTCATCTCTGCTTTGCTGTCGCGCTCCATGCCGCGCGGGTTGGGGCGAAGAATGAGGAGTTTGGCGACCGCCTCCTGTAATAGGGCGAGCTTGCTGATAGTGAGCCCACGCGGCTGGATCGCTGCCAAGGCTGCCTGTCGCCAGTCCAGCGGAAACCGGGCTGTGTCGCCCCCGCTCTTCGCGAACTGCACCCCTTCCAGGTCGCGAATGAACAACATCTGGCCGTCGCAGTGCGCGCTCTCCTTGACGATGCGCGGCTTCTCAAACTCCGCCGTTTGCTCAATGTGAATTCTGTACTCAAGTGTTTGGTCCTCCACGGCCAGGACCAACTCAAACTCCTGGACCTTGCTGTCAAGCCACTCAGTGAACTCAAGCGCGGGTACGTCCTGCACACCCGTGCCACCAAGGAGCGCGTCGCCAGTGCCCAAGTTCCGGAGGAGGAGCAACGCATCAAAGACGGAGCTCTTTCCCGCCCCATTCGGTCCACAAAGCACCCCAAAAGAGTCGAACTCCGCCTCAAAGGCGACTAAACAGCGAAAGTTGTTCGCATAGAGTCGTGTGATCATACTATCAACCCACTTTGGCGGTGAACATGCCAAAACCCTTCCCGCACCCTCAACAGCTTACCATGTTGCCAGATTATATGAAGGATTTGGACTGGACCCCTGAAACAGGACACTAAGTACCCGGGCAGGTTACGGCTTCGGTGAGGGCTGCGCTGCAGGCCGCCGAACGACGGGCACAAGGCCCGTGGCTACGGGGCGCTAGAACTCGGGCGGCAGTTCCTTGAGCTGGGCGTAGGAGAAGACCGGCCCGTCTATGCACACGAACTTCTCGCCGATGTTGCAGCGCCCGCACTTGCCGATGCCGCACTTCATCTTCATCTCGAGCGTGGTGTAAACCTGCTCCGGGGCGAATCCAAGTTTGTCCAGATTCTGCAGAACAAACTTGATCATAATCGGCGGCCCGCAGGTGATGGCGATAAGCCCCTCCGGGGACGGGTTCAGATCGTTCAGATACGCGGGCACGAAGCCGACGTTTCCCTTCCAGCTATCGTCGCCCCGGTCAACGGTGAGATGCAGCCTGGTGTCGGGCGCGCCGCCCCACGCTTCGAACTCGTTCTCGTAGCAGAAATCCTGTGGACTGCGGGCACCGTAGATGATATCCACCGGGCCGTAATCCGAGCGGTTGTCCAAGCAGAAGTTCAGAAGCGAACGCAAGGGCGCCATCCCGATGCCGCCGCCTATGAACAGCAGCTTCTTGCCCTTCCACTCGCTGTAGGGGAACCAGTTGCCGAACGGCCCCCGGATGCCCACGACATCGCCCGGGCTCATGCCGTGCAGCGACTCGGTCACCTGCCCGACTTTCTTGACCGAGAACTCGATATACCCCTTCCGGGTGGGTGTGGAGGTGAGGCAGAACGTCGCCTCGCCCTGCCCAAACACCGACACTTCCTGAAACTGCCCGGGCTTGTAGGTGAACGTCTCACGCAGGTTCGTGTCGTGGAAGGTGGCACGGAAGGTCTTCGTGTCCGAGGTCTCGGTGATCACGTCTTCCAGAGTTGCGAGATACGGCTGGTAGGGATTACTGGCCATGGACGCCCATCACCTCCGCGATGATCTTGCGCGTGTCCGTATTGACCGGGCACAGATGAATGCACCGGCCGCACCCGACGCAGCCGGAGATGCCCGATCGCTCAGGCATATACTTGAACTTGTGACTCAGGCGCTGGCGGACGCGCTCCTTTTTGCCTGGGCGCGGGTTGTGCCCGTGGCCCATCTTCGTGAAATCGCAGAACTGGCAGGAGTCACGCACGCGGTAGCGCTCGATGGCGCCGCCCGGACACACCTCGTCCTGTATGTCGAAGCAGGTGCAGGTGGGGCAAAGATACGAGCAGATTCCGCAGCCCGTGCATCGCTCGGCGATTTCAGCCCAGACCGGCTCTTCCCAGTCCACGGCTTTGGCGACCGCCTGCGCGTCGAAGTGCTCGTTCGCGCGGGCGAGGTCCTCCCAGATAGCGTCACGCGAGGCACAGGCGGCCTCGGTTGCCGCGGACATGCATCCGCCTGCTTCGAGCAGCTTCTCGCCCTTGCCGGTGAACGCCGTGACTATCCACGCATCTTCGCCGGCCTCGGTGATGGCCAGATCGCAGGCCTTCACCCACTCGACCGGGTCACCGACGCTCGAGCAGAAGCAACTCCAGCGCTTGCTCTCGCAGACGTAGGCGACGGTCGTCATCCCCGCCCGGCGGGCCGCGTAATACGGGTCGGAGAACCTTCCGTCGAGGTAGGTAGCATCGAGCACCGCGAACGAGCGCGCGTCACACGGACGCAGCCCGAACATCAGTGTGGGCTCTTCGGCGGGCACGGCGGAGGTGATCTTCTCCTCGCCTTTGCGCGCGCAGTAGGTGAAGAGTGGCTCATAGCCCGGCAGTACCTGCTCCTTCGGAGGCATCACCCACCGCAGGTTGTCGAGAACCGGCGTGTCGCCGGTCTCGAGCTTTCGCCACGCGGGCGGCGCGCCGCCATCGGAGACCGCGCCAATCACTTTGAACTCCGCCGATAGCGCGGCAAGCCACGTCAAGAGGTCGCTCTTTGCCAGCATCCTGTCGTTCAAGGCTCAGGTCCCTCGTCCTCATTCTTGAAAACACCGAAAACGGGGGCGGCTTCGGGGTCCATCCCCGGCTTGAAGGTGAACAACTCATCCACCTCCGCTCCAAGCTCGCGCATCATGTGCAGCAGCGGGATGCCCGCGGGGCAGACTCGCTCGCACTCGCCGCACTCCACACAGCGCCCTGCCAGATGCATGGCCCGGACGGTGTGATACATCCAGTTCTCCTGCCCCCTGATGCGCTTCGAGACGATGCGCGGCGAGGCGCGGTCGGCAAAACAGACCGTGCAGTAGCAGGAGGGGCACACCTGCCGGCAGGCGTAGCACCGGACACAGCGGTCGAACTGCTTCGCCCAAAACACGCGCCGGTCTTCCGTGCCCTCCGGGATAGGCGAAAGGCCCTCAACAGGCTCGATAGCCGGGACCTCGCCAATCAGAACATCGTACAGCGGAGGCGTGTGCACATCGCAGGTCAGGCAGGCCATCTTCACGATGGACTCCCGGCCGGGACGGGCTTCGCCCTCGGGACTCGCAAGCACGACCTCCGCCCCGTCCCACGAAGCGCCCGTCAGTTTCTCCTCGCGAATGCCGGCATCGGCCAGCCGGTCCGGATCCACAACGCCCGGGCACGCAACGCCGATGATGTACACGCTCTCACGCGGTATCTGCTGCTCTTGAATGAGCATCACGATCGAGCGCGCGTCGCAGCCCTTAGCCACAACAGCAACCTTCCCCTCCAGTGCGGCCTGGCGCACATACAGCCCGAGGTTGTTGGCGCAGGCCGGCGACCAGACGAGAAGGTCCGTGTCTTCGGGACGGGTGATGAGAGCGGGCATCGCGCGGACGGCGGTGGGGCCCGCCCGGTATCCGAGGACCGTCTTCACCTCTTCCGATTCGAGCACTCTGCGCGCCTCACGCCGCACCTCCGCAAGCTGGTTGTCCAGCACTGCCTGAACGCTCATACCGCAGCCGCCTCTCTATGTGGCGCGGGCTTATCCTGCAACGCCACTCCCTGGAACGGCCCGAGCCCGCGCAGCCGTTCGGTCATTTCGGCGACACTCTCCGCCCAGCGCGAGCCCTCTGACGCCGACACCCACTGGAACTGGAACCGCTCCTCGGGAATGCCCATCTTCACCAGATACTTCTTCAGCACCGTAAGCCTGCGCCGAGCGTAGTAGTTGCCCTTAGCGTAGTGGCAGTCGCCCGGATGGCAGCCGGAGATCAGCACCCCATCGAACCCCCGCATGAAGCCCCGCAGCACGAAGCTCGGATCCACACGCCCGCTGCACGGCACACGCACGATGCGGACGTTGGCGGGATAGGACAGGCGCGCCGACCCGGCCAGGTCGGCCCCTGCATACGAGCACCAGTTGCACAAGATGCCGAGGATTCTCGGCTCCCACGCTTTTGCGGTCTCTTGTCCGGCTATCTGATTCTCCTCAGGCATTATGGTTCGGTTCCCCGCTAAAAAGTGTCAGATGCTGAATGCAAGCGCATCTATTTCGGCCAGCACCTGGGAACTGCTGAATCCCCGCAGGTCAATGCAGCTTCCGCGGCAGCCCACGACGCAGGTGCCGCACCCATGGCAGAGGCCTTCGTTTATCTTCGCGGCAAGCCGCTCGGCCTTTGTGACAGGGTCGGTAATGGTCTCGAGCTCGATGGCCCCGAACGGGCAGACACTGACGCACAAACCGCACGCGGCGCAGTCGCCCTGGCTGACATGCGCGATCATCGGCTCGGAAAGAAGCTCGGTCTTCGAGAACAGCCCGGTGACCTTGGACGCCGCGCCCGATGCCTGCGCGACCGTGTCCGGGATATCCTTTGCGTACTGGCAGGCTCCCGCGAGATAGACGCCGGCGGTCAGGACTTCGACGGGCTTGAGCTTCGGGTGCGCCTCCGACATCCATTCGTCTTGATCGGTGGATACGCCGAGAATGCGCCCCATGTCGCGGGCATCCTCCTGCGGCTCCATCGCTGTCGCGAGCACAACGAGGTCGGCCCTGATCTCGACAGGCTTGCCCGCCAGCGTGTCGGCGCCTTTCACGACGACCTTGTCGCCGAGCTGATACATCCGCGAGACGCGGCCCCGGATGTAGTTGGCGCCGTACTCCTCGATGGCGCGCCGCACAAACTCTTCGTAGCCCTTGCCGTTGGCGCGGATGTCCATATAGAAAACGTAGGCTTCGGCGTCCGGCATCTTCTCTTTCAGAAGCAGGGCGTGCTTTGCGGTGTACATACAGCAGACCTTGCTGCAGTACTTGTGGCCGTGGTTCTGATCGCGCGAGCCGACGCAGGCGACGAACACGACGGTCTTCGGTGGCGTATGGTCGGACGGCCGGACGATCTTGCCCTCGGTCGGGCCTGACGCGTTCATGAGGCGCTCGAACTGCAGCGCCGAGATGACATCGGGGATCTTGCCTGCGCCGTACTCGCCGATCTGCGCCTTGTCCCAGGTCTTGAACCCGGTTGCGGCGACGATAGCGCCGAACTGCTCCTCGATGACTTCGTCTTCCTGCTCGTAGTCTATCGCGCCCGTCGGACAGAGCTTCGCGCAGACCCCGCACTTGAGATTGTTGTGAAGCCGACAGTGCTCGCGGTCTATGACAGGGACGTTCGGAACGGCCTGCGGGAAAGGCACGTAGATGGCCCGCCGCTCGCCCAGCCCCTCCTCGAACTCACTCGGGACCTTGACCGGACATTTGCTGTAGCAGATCCCGCAGCCCGTGCACTTCTCCATGTCCACGCTGCGGGCGCGCTTGCGTATCTTCACTGTAAAGTTGCCGACGAACCCCGAAACGTCCTCGACCTCGGCGTGAGTGAGAATGGTGATGTTCGGATGCGACGCGCAGTCCACCATCTTCGGCGTGAGGATGCAGGCGGCACAGTCGAGGGTGGGAAAGGTCTTGTCGTACTGCGCCATGCGGCCACCGATGCTCGGCGTGCGCTCGACCAGCGTGACCGGATAGCCCGCGTCCGCGATATCGAGCGCGGCCTGGATGCCCGCGACCCCGCCGCCCACGACGAGCGCCCGTTTGGTGATGGGAATCGGGTTCTGGAACAGCGGCTCGTTCTTGCGCACCTTCGCGACCGCCATCTTGATCAGGTCGAGGGCTTTGACCGAGGCCTCGTCTTTGTCGTGATGCACCCACGAGCACTGCTCGCGGATATTGGCCATCTCGCTCATAAACGGGTTCAAGCCCGCATCCGCGATGCAGCGCTGGAACGTGGGCTCGTGCAGCCGGGGCGAGCAGGACGCGACCACGATCCGATCGAGTTTGTGCTCGAGGATGGCCTCCTTGATAAGGTTCTGCCCCGGCTCCGAGCACATATACTTGTAGTCGGTCGAGAAGACCACGCCCGGGATGCTGGCGGCCTCTTTGGCCACCCGCTCGACATCCACGGTTTTCGCTATGTTAGATCCGCACCAGCAGACGAAAACGCCTACACGCGCCATATCACTGGTCCACCGTTCTTTAGAAGTATGGTCAAACCGCGGCAGTCTCCCGCAGCAGCGGTTCGGGGCTCACAAAATGCATTTTCCAGCAGCTTTTGACCATATCGAGGCCCATCGCCAACGCCAGAAGCTCGGTGAAGTAGAAGATCGGCAGCCCGATCTTCTCGCCCGTCTGTTTCTCGATGCCGCCCTGGCGCATGTCGAGGTTGGTCATGCACAGAGGGCAGGCGCAGACAACGCAGTTCGCGCCGCATTCCTTGGCCATCCGCAGAACGTCTCCCGTGAGCTTCTCCACGACATCAACGCGGGTCAGCGAAAAGCTGGCTCCGCAGCATTCGGTCTTGTGTGGCCAGTTGACGGGCTCTCCGCCGAGCGCCGTCACAAGATTGTCCATCGTCATCGGTTCGTCCGCATCGTCGAAACCGAGCACCCTCGGCGGGCGGATGAGCAGGCACCCGTAGTAACAGGCGACTTTCAAGCCTTCGAGGGGGCGGCGGACTTTCGCGCCGATTGCTTCGAGGCCTACATCGTTTACAAGGATATCAACGAGTGGGCGGACATCGGATGTTCCCTGGAACTGAAGCCCCACGGCTCCCGACACCTTCTCCGCAAGACCGGGGGCGCTCCTCATCTCGGCGTTCGCCACCGCGAGCCGGTTGTAGCAGGCGGCGCAGGGCACGGCGATGTCGAGTCCCATCTGTTCGGCAAGCAGGATGTTGCGGCCGGGCAGCCCGGCGCTGAGCAGATGCCCCTCCCCGTGCGCCGAGCTTGCGCCGCAGCAGTTCCAGTCGGGGATCTCGATCAGTTCGACTCCGAGCGCTTCCGAGACCGCCCGGGTGGAGGCGTCGTATTCCTTCGCGGTGGAGTGCAGAGAGCATCCCGGGTAGTAAGCGTACTTCATCGGGCGAGCGTTGTCCGGGGCGCTACTCATCGGCGGTCTCCTCGTGCTTGCGAAGTTCCTTGAAGATCCTCTTCACGGCGGCGCGGTCTTTGACGGGCTTCGGGAGCGGTGAGAGCTTGCCCTTCGTGAAGAGTACAAGTCCCACGGGCACATCCTTTACAAACTTGCGCGTCTTGAGCTTGAGTTCGGCGATCATGCCCATCTCGTGAACGCGGCCTGAGCGCTCGACGGAGTTGAGGAAGGCTTTGTGAAATGCCTCGATCTCCCCTTCCGGCGCCTTGATGCCCCGCTCGGCTGCGATCTGCCTCAGAGCGTCCATAATGGCGCTCGGCTCCACAAACTGGGGACAGCGTGCGGCGCAGGTCTGGCATCCAGCGCACAGCCAGATGGTGCGGCATGCCAGCACTTCCTCGGCGAGGCCGAGTTGCACAAGCCGCGTGACCTGGTTGGGCATCAGGTCCATCGCGAAAGCCACGGGACACCCGGCTGTGCATTCACCGCACTGATAGCAGTCGGCAACCTTTTGACCGCTCAGGCGCTCCACCTGATCGCACAGACGCGAGTCCGGGGTTACCCCACCGATGGAAACCGGAGAGCGGCTTTCAGAATCATCCTTAGTCTTCAATACGGTCTCTTTTCCCTGAGGCAGCGCCGGGCTTGTCTGGTGCCTCCCTCTCCGGCTCTACAAAGCATTCTATCACGCCGTCACAACTATGTTCAAGGCGGGTCCGTTTCTGCGGCACTATCTCTGAATGCGCGCGCTGCCGCCTTCGGCAAAGCGCTTCACCTGGTCCAGCCGGGCCATAGAGACGTCTCCCGGATACGTTGTCAGCAGCGCGCCATGCGCCCATCCCAGCTTGAGCGAAGCGAGCGGTTCCTGCTCCGTCAGCATGCCGTACATCAGCCCAGAGGCGAAGCCGTCGCCTCCCCCCACCCTATCATAGACGTCCAGCTCACACGCCGGGCTTTCGTGGAACTCGCCGTCGTACCACATGACGGCCTTCCACGAATGCCTGGCCGCCGAGTGGACCTCGCGCAACGTTGTCGCCGCGAGTTTGATGTTGGGATATGCAGATATCACCCGCTCGATCATCACGCGGAAGTTCTCGGTGTCGAGCTTTGATTTGTGCGAAGAGACGTCCGGCCCCGGGATACCCAGCCCAAGCTGCATGTCCTCTTCGTTTCCGAACAACACGTCCACGTTCCGCACGATGCTCCTGTTGAGCTCGACGCCGCGCTCGGCCCCGCCGGAGGCTTGCCAGAGTTTCTCGCGGAAGTTCAGGTCGTAGCTTGTAACGGTTCCGTTCGCCCGCGCGGCCTCCATCCCCTCGATGATCAGCGGGCCTGTTGTCGCGGAGAGCGCCGCGAAGATGCCGCCGCTATGGAACCAGCGGACGCCCTTGCCTCCAAAGAGATCCTGGAAGTCGAAATCGCCGGGTTTCAGCAGCGCTCCGGCCTCGTTCGCGCGGTCGTACCAGACCTCCGGCGGACGGACGCCATAGCCGCGGTCGCTGTAGATGGCAGCGATGCGGGGATTGCCGACGCCGTCATACGGGAACCACTTGAAGTAGGTTTCGACGCCCATCTTGCGGGCCTGCGTGGCGATCCACCAGCCGGCCGGGTACTCGACGCTCGCGCTCAGCACGGCGGTGCGCAGTCCGAACGTGCGGGCCAGCGCGGCGGCCGGGTTGTACTCGCCGCCGGAGCAGTGCATTTCGTAGTGGGTTGCCTCGTGCAGGGGGATGACGCCGGGGTCGAGCCGCCGGACAATCGCCCCCACCGACACGAAGTCGTGCCTGCAGTCACTGCTATCGCGAATCGTCAACTTTGCCATCTGTCGGAATCTGCTTTCTGTTTTGGTACGGCCGCCCGGAGCCCGGGCCACCGGAGCATTATAGCAGAGCCAAGACCGGATAGGTCCTGAGTCAAGCTCAGGACGACGTTGGCACAGCACCGCACTCGCAGTGGGGCCAGTGCCTACCGCCCGATGATAACGCCGGTCGGGTCCACCTCTTCACGCAGAATCTTGAGCTCGTGCTTCGCCGGGCGCTTCGTAACCCCCAGATGCTCGGCGAACAAAAGCTCGAAGCCCGTGTTCTCGATCACCTCTTCCCGCGTATGCCCCTCGTTGATCGAGAGCACCTTCATCCGGCAGGTCTCCTCGTCGTAGCCCATCACCGCCATGTTCGTGATGACGCGGTACGGCCCGGTGCCCCTCGGCAGCCCCGCCGCTTCGCGCGCGCCCTTGCCGGTCAGGTAGCCGGGGGACGTCATGAAGTCGAGCTTCGCGGCGAAACGGCGGCGGTGCTGCGGGGTCATGATGATGCTGTGCCGGCAAAGCGACGCGAGGTCGTTGCCCCCACCCGACCCCGGGAAGCGGGTCTTCGGCGCTTTCCAGTCGCCGATGCAGGTGGTATTCAGATTGCCGAACATGTCAATCTGAGCCGCCCCCAGGAAAGCATAATCTACGCACCCGCGCGAGCAGGCTTCCATGATCGCGCTCATCGAGGATGCCTGGATGGCGTGATGGAACGTGTGGCTGTCGCCAACCGACACCGGCAAGGAGCGCAGCTTCGGCCCCAGCCCACCGGCCTCGAACATCACAACCAGGTCCGGCGCGTGCGTCTTCTGCGCCAGCATCGCGGCCGCGCACGGTGCGCCTGTGCCCACAACCACCGACGCCGCATTCGGCAGGCTGCGAGCCGCAACTACCACCATCAGTTCCATCGCGTTATAGCAGCTCATTAAGACTCCTCCCGCCCCCGCTCAGCCACAGGTCGCACCGTCAACCATATACTCCTTGCGGCGAAGCTGGATCATCCGCCTCATCCCGCCGCACAGGTCCAGATACTCGTAGAAGTAACTTGTGCCGTAGATGTACTTCTCAACGAAGGCCTTGAAGACTACCGGATCCTCCTCGGCCTGCAGCCAGTCGCGCAGATGATCTTCGTCCGAGAAGTACAGGTAGGGCATATTGCCCGGATAGCATCCGAACGGCGCCTCCACAACGGCATCCACAACCACCGAAGGGATGGTCGTGCGGTGCGGGCGGCGGCGCATGTCTTCTTCCGGCACGATCCGCTCGGCGCTGATGATGACGCGTTTCGAAGCCTTGGCAATCTCGATATCAGCGGCGGTGAGGCCTTCGATACAGGCATTGCCGGACGGGCTCGCGACGTGCACGTGGATGAGCGCAACGTCCGGATAGAGCGCGGGCAAAGCGGCGTATTTCTGTCCCGTGAACGGGCAGGTCACTTCGACCGCCGCCGAATTCGCAAAGGTGTCGGTGCCGAGCATCACACGGGCGGGAATGAACGAAACACCCATCGCGGCCGCGCGCAGACGCCAGGCCAGCGCCGCATTCGTCCACTCGCAAAGCTCCATTTTGCCAGACTCGATGAGGCGCCTCGTGTTCTTCGACAGCCCCCTCGCTTCAAGGCCGATGATGTACGCCACGTCGCAGCGGCTGATGCATTCACCCGCGCAGAGAATCTGGAAATCGTGCGTCACCGTGTGCCCGGCGAGCCCCAGATTCTTCCGCCGTTGCCTCACAACCTCGTGCAGGAGGGCGGTGGCAATGCGGTTGGTGCCGAAGCCTCCGCTGGCGAGATAGTCGCCATCGTGCACGTACTGACTGATCGCTTCGGCAGCCGTCATCAGCTTGTTTCGGCTCGCGAGATGCTTCGTCGCAAAGAACTCGCGTGCCTTGTCGGCGTCCGGGTCCATAAACAGCGGACCCGCGCCTTTCTTCAGTTCACTCATTGAGATCTCCCCGTCCGCACTCGGGCGTGCCTTGCGTCAGAGCCGTTCGACGGCCATGACCACCCCCATTCCGCCGCCGGCACAGAGGGTGGCGAGGTCAAGAGACAGGTCCCGCTTCCCCATTTCGTAGAGCAGAGTCGTGAGGATCCGGGCGCCGCTCGCGCCTGCCGGATAACCGAGCGCCACCGCGCCGCCGTTGACACTGACCTTCTCTGCGTCCAGATCGAGCGCGCGGATGACGGCAAGCGACTGAACAGCGAAAGCTTCGTTTAACTCTATCAACTCAAACTGTGACACACTTACACTCATCGCCGCGCAGAGCTTGCGCACCGCATCCACCGGGCCAGGCTCCCGCCGAAACGTCCGATGGCCGTGCGCGCCGCGTCAACGATTACTGCGCGTCTCAACTCGTCTCCTCCCCCAGCATACCAGACAGAATCCGCGTGACCCCGACGCTCGCCGAGTCGTCCTTGCAGTGCGGGCACCCGTTGGCGCACGGGTCGGTATAGTCCTGAGGCTCTGGCACCCCGGAGATCATCCCCTCGTAGTTTCGCACGACAACCGTCCGGGGCGACTGGCTGATGACATACTGCGGCCCGACGGGAATCTTGCCGCCGCCGCCCGGAGCATCCACGACGAAGACTGGGACACCAAGCCCGCTGGTGTGCCCGCGCAGGCTCTCGATGATCTCGATGCCCTTGGCGACACTGGTGCGGAAGTGGTTGATGCCGAGCGACGGATCGCAGTTGTAGAGGTAGTAGGGCCGAACGCGTATCTTGAGCAACCCAGTGACGAGCTGCTTCATGATAGCCGGGCAGTCGTTGACACCGCGCAGCAGCACGGACTGGTTTCCGAGTGGGATGCCCTGCCTTGAGAGCAGGTCGCAGGCCTTCGCTGCCTCAGGCGTTATCTCGCGCGGGTGGTTGAAGTGCACATTCACATAGAGCGGGGAATACTTCGCCAGCATTTCGGCCAACTCGGGGGTGACTCTTTGCGGCAGGACGACGGGCATGCGCGTTCCGATGCGGATAATCTCGACGTGTGGGATGGCGTGAAGCTCGCGCAGGATATCCTCGAGCCTGCCATCCGAGAGTGTGAGCGGGTCGCCGCCGGAAAGAAGCACATCGCGCACGGCGGGAGTGCGCCGGATGTACTCAATGCCCTGCGCGATCTGATCGTGGCCGAGGGCTTTGTCCGTCTGCCCCGCCATCCGCCTTCTCGTGCAATGTCTGCAGTACATACTGCACTGGTCGGTCACGAGAAAGAGCACGCGGTCCGGGTAGCGGTGAGTGAGACCCGGAACGGGCGAATCCACATCCTCGTGCAGAGGGTCTGCCATTTCGCCCGGGCTGCGATGAGTCTCGAGCAGCGTTGGCACCGCCTGCTTCCGGATAGGGTCGCCGGGATCGTCAGGGTCAATCAGCATCAGATAGTACGGCGAAATCGCCATGCGCAGGCTGGCGAGACAGCGGTCAATACCTTCCGCCTCTTCCTCCGAAACAGGAATCACCTGCCGGAGCTGCGCAGTGGAAGTGATGCGGTTTCGCAGTTGCCACCGCCAGTCGTTCCACTCCTCGTCGGTGACGCCACTCCAGATGGGGACGTCGCGATAGGTTCGCTTCACGGGTTCTTCTTTGGCAGTCTGAGTTACAGACATTCGACAGCCTCCGCGAAGACGCCCAGCCCTTCTCTGAGGGCGTCTTCGGTGATCATGAGCGGCGGGTTGATCTTCACCGTCGCGCCGCCCGGCCCCAGAGGCGCATAGATCATCACCCCGCGCCGGACGCAGGTGTCCACGACCTTCATTGCGATTTCGCCGCCCGAAAGGCTGGCAGTATCTTTGAAGAGGATAGCCATCATCAGGCCCCGGCCGTTGGCGGCGGATATGAGGCCGGGCCGCCGCGCGGCGAGCGCGCGGATTTCGGAGCCGAGCACCTCGCCGAGCCTGCGTGAGTTCTCGACCAGCCCCTCCCCCTCGATAATTTCGAGACTGGCCAGCGCCGCGCGCGCGCAGATGGCGCTGCCGCTGTGTGTGCTGGTCATCTCGCCAGGGCCGTAGCTGGACATAAAACGGCTGTTGCCGAGCACCGCTGAGATCGGCAGGCTGCCCGACAGCCCTTTGCCGCAACAGATGATGTCCACCTCGATTCCGTAATGCTGGTGCGTGAAGAGCTTCCCCGTGCGGCCGAACCCTGCCTGGACTTCGTCCATAATCAGCAGGACGCCGTGCTCATCGCACCACGCGCGCAGATCCTGCATATACTGCGTGGGATAGAACCGCCCGGTGCCTCCCTGGTAGGACTCCGCCATCACCCCGCACACCTCGTCTGGCGCCACCCCCTGCCTGTCGAGGGCGCCCAGGAAGTCCGAAAACGCGGCGTCCTTCCCGGAGGCCTCGTCCGGAAACGGGACATTCACGAAGCCCGTGTTCTCGATCCCGATCCACTCCTTGAGGCCCGGTGTGCCTCCCGCAAGCTGAGAGCCCAGCGTGCGCCCGTGGAACGCGCCCTCGAAGGACACGAAGACTCGGCGGCGAGGGCCGCTGGTGTTGAGCCCGTGCGTGCGCGCGAGCTTGATGGCGTTCTCGGTCGCCTCCGCGCCCGTCGTCAGCAGAAAGCAGCGATCAATGCGCCCCCCCGCAAGTTGCACCAGACGCCGCACAAGCTCGGCGCGCGGCTTGTTCGGGAAGCAGTAGCTGAAGATGACCCCGTTCTCGATCTGGTCAATCAGCGCCGCCCGCAGCTTCGGGTGGCTGTGGCCGCAGTTGGCGACGAGGACTCCGCTCGAGAAGTCTATCCATTTGTTGCCCGCGACATCGAAAACGCTGAAGCCTTCGGCCTTCTCCCACCGGATTGGAGGCTGTCCGCCCATGCTGATCGGCTCGAACTCGCGGAGAGTATCGAGCGTCGGCAACGTGTCCGGATGCGGTATGGGGGTGACGATGCGCCGGTAGCGCGTCTCGATAGGGTCTGTCTGCTTTGGGGTAGAATCAAAAATCTTTGAATGGCTCAATCTGCTTTCCTCTTTTCGTCAATCATCCGCCGGGCGATCCAGGTCGCCACGTGGGATGGCTTCGCCCCCCTTCCGAATCCCGCGTCGTAGCCAAGCTCCTTCGCCAGCGCATTGCTGATGTACGGCCCGCCCGCGATGAGCAAGAAGCGGCCTCGAAGCCCTTCGGCCTCGAGAAACTCGACAAGACGCGTAAGCTGATGAATGTGCGCGTCCTTCTGGGTAACAACCTGGCTGACGAGGATGGCGGACGCGTCCAGCTCGACGGCGCGGCGGATGAGTTCCTCGGGCTCCACCTGCGCCCCCAGGTTGTGCGCATCGAACATGTGGTAACGCTCGAGCCCGTAGTCGCCAGCGAAGCCCTTCATGTTCAGGATGGCGTCAATGCCGACCGTGTGCGCGTCGGACCCGATGCACGCGCCGACAACAACGATTGGGTGTTCGAACTCGCCCGCGAGCAGATCGTCCACCTCGTGCATCCCCAGAGCTTCCAGTTCCAGCACCGGGTCCACGGCAACCTCGTCGAGATTCACGGTTTGCGAGGTGCGCCCGTAGGCGACGAAGAACGTGAAGCTGCCGCCGATATCGCGTGAGACCGCTACGCGGACATCCTTGAACCCCATCCGCGCGAGAAGCTGCTTCGCGGCTTCCTCGGCCTTCGGTCCGAACGGAGCGGGCAGCGTGAAGGAGAGCTGCAGCTGCCCGTCGCCGAGCGTATCGCCATAGGGGCCGATGATGCTGCTGTTACTCATAGCGCGCCGTCCTTCCGGCGAACGGGTCAAGATAGGACTCGCCGCGCAGGAACACCCCGTCCGCGCCCCGGCCACCGTCCGGCGGGCGCTTCGTCTCGGCGAAGACACCGTCTGACAGCGCCTGCAGCAGCCCCACCCCGGCGATATCATCGAGCAACTTCTCCGCCTGCTGAAGCACGCCTTGCGCCCGTTTCGCCACAAACCCGTCCGGGGCAAAGCGGATCTCGCCGCCGAGGCTTCGGGCGGCGCGGCGGATGTGGCGCGCCGAATCTATCGCGATGAAGCGGTCGTGGACAAACGGGGTGTGAATGGCTTCGGTCGGCATTCCGCACAGGTGTATGTGCTGGCCGGTGAGCACCGAGGTCAGGTTGAACATGGCGTCCAGAACGTGGCTGTAGAACACGTCGCCGCTCTTGTAGCGCGTGGGCGGCATGAACTTGATGGGCGAGTCCGGGAACACTTCGCGTGTGAGTTGCGCGGTTGCGATCTCGTAGAGCAGGCTGTCCTCCACGGCGGGGTCCACTTCGAAAGCGTGCCCGAGGCCCATCAGCAGGGACGGCATCCCGGCTTCCAGCGCGAAGCTCTCGTTGATGAACTGGCTCGCAAGCACGGTGTGCGCCGCTTCGATTGCGTCGGCGGTCGTGAGGTAGTTGTCCTCGCCTGTGTTGATGATAATGCCCGCCGAGGCGCAGATGGCGCGGGAGAGGAACTGGTCAACAAGCGTGCGCATGCGGTGGATATCGCGGAAGATGATGCCGTAGAGGCAGTCGTTCAGCAGCATGTCCAGCCCATGGCGCGCGGCAAGGACGCTGATCTCGGGCATGCACAGCCCGGAGGCGTAGTTGACCAGGCGGATATAGCGCCCAAGCTTCTGGCTAGCGTCGTTGAGAGCCGCCCGCATAATGCGGAAGTTCTCGCCGGTGGCGTACGTGCCGCCGAAGCCTTCGGTCGTCGCGCCCTCGGGAACGTAGTCCAGCAAGCTCTGCGCGGTGGAGCGGATGACGGCGATGCAGTCCGCGCCCGCTTCGGCGGCCGAGAGCGCCTGTTTCACATCTTCGTGGATGTTGCCGGTGGCGACAATCACATAGATCCAGGGCAGCGGCGCTTCCCTGCCCTGCTCCATTTCTCTACGCGAAGCGGCTGCCGCGCGAATCCGTTCGAAGCCCGCTTCCGTCAGGCGTTCGGCTTGCGCATGAACAGCGCTGGAGACGCAGGATTCAGGCGAAGGCCACGCGAGGCTCCCCGCCACCAGACGAACGCAGACCTCCCCTGCTTCGATCCCGGTGGCCGCTATGAGCGCGGCGACGGGCGCGGCGACTCCGTCCTGAATGCGCCCTTCGCGCTTCAGCGAATCCACGACAGCATTGACCAGCGGCACGTCGGATCCCGGGACAGACCCTTCCACGCCCCAGAAGCGCAGAATGGCCCGCTCGCACGAGTCCGTGCTTCGTGCCCGGATTTCGGGCATGAGGCCGTCCGCAACGCGCCGCGCCAGCACCCGGCAGCGCCCGATCGTGTCCTGGTTGAGTCCTAACTTGCCAGCCTGACGCATTTCTCACATCCATCTGTCACGCCGCACTCTCTGGCGAGGCCGGCAACAACGTCATACACGGCGGATCCGGGCACAGTGCGGGCGACACAGTCCAGCAGAAGGCGGGCATCCAGAGGCGCACCCGCCGGGCGGGCAGGGTTGGTGGTAATGGCAGCCAGCCGGACCGGCGCCAGCACCCACACCCGTGCACCGGCCATCCGCAGCCGGTCGAGGGTCATGGGCGAAAGAAACACGCGCGTGGCGTCTCCGGCGACAATATCCGGGACAGCGCTGCGCTTGAGGAGCGCTCCCGCAATCGAATCGGTAATACCGCCGCCAGCCCAGAGCCAGCGGCAACCCTCGGGCAGCGCGTCCGCGAGGCCGCGGCAGGTGAGCGCGCTGCCGTCCAGTGGGGTCACATCGCCATCCGCGTCAATCGCCGCCGCCAGCCGCCCGCGTGAGGCTGCCGCTCGCCGAATGACCTCCGCGCCCTCCCCTTCGAGCACCGGGATCCCGAACAGTTCAGCCTGATGCGCCGCCTTCGCCGCGATGTTCTCAGGCGTGCTGCCGAGCACCGCCCCACACGAAAGCACGACGGCGCCGCAGACCGAAGGCGCTCCGCAGCTCAGCCTGTCGAGCGCGCCATCGAGAATGACACGCTCCGTGCCGGACTGGCGAAGCAGTGAGATGACCTCCCGTGCCTGATCCATTGTCGAAGGACCGCTGAGTTCGATGAGACCCGCGCCCTCCGCCTCGACGAGCAGAAGCTCTCCGAGAGCACTCGGGATGCCCGTCCGGCGCACGATGCGGGAGGGAGCCGCCGAATCCGCGAGGCTGGCTTCCGCTGTGACCGCCAGCGTTCCGGTCTCGACCCGGATTCTCGGCTTCGGCAGGCGCGTGACGAGGTCAACCGGCTCGCCGTCCCGGCCGATGGAAGTGAGGCCCAGCCGCAGTCCCCACCTGCCCCACTCTCCGATGAGATGGTTCACAACCGTCGTCTTACCGCAGTTCTTGGCAAGGCCCACCACGGCAAAGGAGCGCTCGCCCGTGGACTCGAGACGGTCAACGAGAGACATCAGCCGTACAGCTCCTCGAACACTTCTCGAAGCTGCGCGCTCTCGCGCATGATGTCCAGAGAGAACTCGGCGTGGCCTTTGGTGTAGCCGTTGCCGATGATCATCGTTGCGTCGTGACAGATCCCTTCCGCCCCGAGCGCCGCCCGCGTGAAGCTGGTCGCCATCCCGAAGAAGTACACGACCCCATCGTCCTTTGTCGCCATCACCGACGCCATCTCGGTGCCGGGGTTGTTGGCGCAGTTGATCGTGACGTCCGCCATGCGGCCGCCGGTGAGTTGCTCGACCACCTTCATGGTCTCGATAGGCTTGGTGGCGTTCGCTCGCCCGAACCGATGGCAGATGCCGAGCGACTCCAGCCGCGCCACGTTCTTTTCGCTGGAGGTCAATCCGACCACCAGCCCGTCCGGCCCGGCGTCTTTTCGCGCCTGGTACGAGCAGAGCATGCCCGACTTCCCGGCGGCGCCTATGATGCAGACAGTGTCTCCTGGCTTCACAAGCTTATGCGCCTGCGGGGCGGCCCCGGCAACATCGAGCACGGCGAGCGCGACTCCCCGCGAGATGTCCGGCGGGATCTTCGCGTAGCCGGTGCGCTCAAACAGCACCGCCGTGCCCCGGATATCCACCTGATCCACAGCCGGGCGCACGCCGAGGATCTCCTCGATGTAGAGCGGGGTCAGCGAGAGCGAAACCAGCGTGACGATCTCATCGCCGGGCTTCAGATCGCACTTCCCGGCAAGGGAGGGGCCAACGGACTTCACCCGGCCTGTCAGCACGCCGCCCGACCCCGTGACCGGGTTCTGCTGCTTGCCGAATCGCCGGACGGTTTCCAGCACGATTTCGCCGATGCGTCCCTCGTCCCCGCCCGCCGCCTGCTCGATCTGGCTGAAACTGGCCGAATCCACGTTGAGCGTCTTAACGTCTATGACGATCTCGTTGTCATAGACCCTGCTCATATCATTGTCGAGACACTCCGCCGTCTGCGGCAGAGCGCCGGCGGGCTTCTTTACGCGATGCGAACCATAGGGGCAGCCTTTGAACATAGCCGTGTCTCCTTGCAGGTGGCCAGTCATCCGATCACCGACTCCACGATGTGCCGGAACTCCTCTTCCGTCAGAAATGCCTTGCGCAGACCGGCCTCGTGCTTGAGCTTTGCCAGAATCCCGGCCTGCTGATCTTCCGAAGCCATGTAGCCCAACTCGGACAGGAACCCTGCCAGCGCCGCTCCGCCCGCGCCCTTGCCGTAAACGAAGCGGAAGTCGTCGCGGCCCACTGTTTCGGGCAGATACGGCAGCATAACCGTGCGCGGGAACCCGGCCTTTTCAGCCGCCCGGAAGATGTGAATGATCATCCCGCTGTCCACGTTGAACAGATTCGAGCCGACGACCGGCTTGTTCGGGGCGACGGGGAAGCGGCCGAACTGCATCGTGAGCTTCGAGATGCGTGAAAGGCGCGAAAGCTCGATGCCGAAATCCACCCCGAGCGCCACCTGCGCCGCCATCGCGAACTCCTCGAGCGCGATGTTTCCCGCGCGCTCACCGAGGCCGTTGACGGCCGTGTGCACGCTGTTCGCGCCGCCCGTGATGGCGGAGATCGCGTTTCCGACCGCGAGCCCGTAGTCGTTGTGACAGTGATACTCGAGCATCTTGTCCGGGAACCAGGACCGGAACAGGCGGAAGAACTCCTGAACCTGCGCGGGGTGCGCCATCCCGAACGTATCCGCAATCGTGACACGGTCCGGATCGGCCTGCGACACCACGGCCTTGAAAACCTTCTCGATGTACTCGACCGGCTGACGGAACGCGTCCCAGCCCATCCAGTTGACGATGACGCCCTTCTCCCTGGCGTGAAGGCAGGCGTTCACGTTGCGTGCGATCAACTCGTCCACGCCGATGTTGTATGCGAGCCTGCACGAGTACGGGTTCACGGAGTGCTCCACGCAGATCATCTCGACGCCGGCATCCACGGCGAGACCAATGTCGGCGTGGCTGGCGCGGGTGAGACAGGCAACCTTCGCCTTCAGGCCGCATCCGCGCAACGCCTGTATGACCGTGAAGTCCTTCTCGATCATAGGGACGCCTACTTCGATGGCGCCAACGCCCAGCGCATCCAGTTCCCGTGCAAGCGTGATCTTCTCGTCCAGCGTGAACGCCACGCCGGGAGTCTGCTCCCCGTCGCGCAGGGTCACGTCGTAGATGTAGTGCGGCCCGTGAAGGTCGAGCGTCTCGCGGAACTCGGGCGTGAAGTTCATGGGCGTTGTCCACGCCTGATCTTCCCTGAAATACGGTTTGCCTTCGAGCGGCATATCCTCAAGCTGAAACATGGTCAGTTGACATCCTCATCGTGGACCAGGTCTATGGCCTCCTGAATGTGCAGGCGCGAAGCCTGTTCCGCGGCGTCCGGCTGGCGGCCGGCTATGGCTGCGAGCATCTGCCGGTGCCGCTCCAGTGAGCGGCCGAACGCCTCGGGCGTGTAGCTGTAGAAATCCTGGTGAAAGTAGAACGACTCGTAGAGCGGGAAGGCGAGACGCACGCTGGCCAGAACAGTGTTGTGGGCGGCGTCGTAGATGCCCTCGTGGAAGCCGCTGTCGGTGACCGACACGCGCTCGCTGTCAGCGACCTCGTAAGCAAGCTCGAACAGGCGCAGCGCGGCTTCCAGGTGAACCACGTCCTCATCGGTGCGCTTTTCGGACGCCTCGCGCGCGGCGAGCGCATCGAGTTGTGAGCGCACCCGGAGCGCCTCCCGCACCTGCCTCGCCGAAATGTTGCGCACCACGAATCCGAGCCCGGGCGCTTTCTCCGCCAGCCCCTCCGCCTGCAACACGAGAAGGCACTCGCGCACAGGGCTGCGCGACACGCCAAGACTCTCGGCAAGCTCGCGCTCCACCAGCCGCGCGCCCGCCTTGAGTTCGCGCCGCAATATCTTCGCGCGCAGAGCGTTCAGCACCTGTTGTCTGAGTGTTTCCGTCATGGCGGTATCTCACGATCCGAGTCGTGGCATACCAAGTATACAAGGCATACCAGCGTTGGGTCAAGGGGTACTGTGGACAGAAAAGAGGCGAAAGACACGACGGAACTGACAGGTTTTGTCAGTGACAGCGGATAAGATAGTGACATGAGCCGATCGCTTACCAGCCGGGCATCCCAGGCCTGAACTGAGCGGACCGGCCGGGCATGGTTTGGGGTTGTTCGAGATCGTCACCCACGACTGAAAGGACACTGAGATATGCAAGACCAAGCGGCTGCGCTGTGCTACAGGTTGAGATCAACCATCAAGGCGTTCCCCGCATTGCGCTGGGGCCTCCTATTCGTTGCCATCGCCCTCTGTTCTTCAGCGACAGGGAGGGCGGAGTACTACCCGCTGCGGCTCGGTTACGAGGCTGTGTATCGCGGAACAGCGCTGGGCCAGCCCGCAACGATAACTAGGATGATGCCGGAAAGGGCGGAGGTTGATGGCATTCCTTGCCTCCTTGAATACACGATTTCGGAGTCAGCCCTTGGGACTTTCGTTTGGAGGGCCTACCTCGCCTATATTGATGGGGAGCTACGCATACTGAAGGCTTGCGAACCCGGCGGCGCCTGCAGCACCCTACGCGCACTTGCCCTTCCCGAAGGCGCGCTTTACACAGGCCAGACGTGGTGGTACTACACGCCGTCTTACACCCGGGTGGACCGCACAGTGCTGATGACGAGCACGACCGTAACCACCCAGCAGAACACATACACGGGGTGTGTGCTGATTGAGGAGGGTCATAGCGACGGCACGCTTAGATACGCGTGGCTGGCAGATGGACCGGGCATCGTAAAGATTACTGAAACAGGCGCTAATTACGGGCTTAGTACGGAACTGACCTCACTCACGCTCCCAGAGCCGACACCCCCAACCGTAACGCTCTGGGGCGGCCCGACATACGCTGCTGCGGCGGCAAAGCCATGCAGCGAAGCACCGGCAGAGAGCGTTGTGACGGACGAACCGGGCATCAGCATCTACGGAACCGCTTACTGCGATTCCCCGGTCAGCACCGTCGCGTGGACGAACAGCCGCGGCGGATATGGAACCTGTTCGGGGACGACAAACTGGGACACGGGTACGGTTGCACTCCAGCCCGGCGAAAACATCGTGAGTATTACGGCAACCAATATCCATGGCCAGACGTCAGCCGCGTCACTCACGGTCACCTATGTTCCAAACACTCCTCCGGTGAACGTAAGCGTCACGCCCTTCAGCGGACTTGTGCGCACCGGGGAGAAGACGACATTCAAGACAGTGTACTCCGACGCCAACGGGTATGGCACTATTGCTTCGGCGACCTTTTTCCTTAGTGAGTCCAGTCCGCCCGATTATGGTGCCGACGTTACCTACACACGTGCGGAGAACAAGCTCTATCTCTACGATCACGACAGTGCGTCCTGGAAGGGCGGGTATGCTCCGGGCTCGGCCCAGGTCATCGAGAACGGCTACTGCCGCCTGTACTGTAGCGAGACAACCATCGAGCATTCCGAAAACACGCTTACCGTTAATTGGCGCCTGGAACTGAAGCCTGTTCTGGCGGGCAAGAAGTTGCGGGAATGGATGTACGTCTCAGACAGCGGTGACCTCAACACAGGCTGGGTGCAGATGGGCGAGATCACTGTGCCGATACCGAACCGGCCGCCGGTCAACGTGTCAGTTGCCCCAGCAAGCGGCAGCCTTGCCATCGGCACCCCGCAAAGCGTCCTCAGCCAGTACACCGACCCCGAAGGTACTAGTGACATAAAGGGGGCATATCTGCTTCTCAACACCACGCTGACTGGAGCGAACGGTGTGTATCTGTGGCTGGATGCCAGGGCGAACAAGCTCTGGCTTGGCGACGATGCCGGGAAGGCGTGGCTGGGTGGATACGAGCCCGGGTCGGCAAACGTCATCGAGAACAAGACCTGCAAGCTCTACTGCGGCGAAACAACGGTTGAATCTGTGAACAATACGCTGAAGGTCAACTGGCGCGTCGAACTAAAGCCATCCGCTGGCGGAAGGACTCTCAAAGAGTGGATGTACGTGCTTGACATCTCGGGCCTGTCCGATGGCTGGGAGACCATGGGGACCCTTCAGGTGCAATCGACAGACAAGCCACCTGCGAACACGGGCGTGACGCCATCGTCGGGAACAGTATCAACGGGAGCAGCGACGATTTTCACCAGCCAGTACTCAGACCCGAACGGGGCAGAATCGCTCAAGGGAGCCTATCTGCTTCTCAACGAGACACTCAGCGGCGCAAACGCGGTCTATCTCTGGTACGACTGCGCCGCCAACAAGATCTACCTGCGCGACTCGGCCAACAGGGCCTGGCTGGGGCCCGTCACGCCCGGGACAGCGAACACACTGGAAAACAGCGCCTGCAAGCTCTACTGCAGTGACACAACGGTCGCCATCAGCAACCAGACACTGACGGTCAATTGGCGGGTGGAACTCAAGCCTTCCGCTGGAGGAAGGAACCTGAACGAATGGATGTATGTGGTTGACAATTCGGGCCTGTCGGACGGCTGGGCCTCCCATGGAACCATCAAAGTGGCAACTCCAAACACGCCGCCAGTCAACACAAGCGTGACGCCGTCTTCCGGAACAGTCTCGACAGGAGAGGCCATGACATACACCAGCCTCCACTCAGACCCTAACGGCGCATCAACGCTCAAAGGCGCATACCTGCTTCTCAACGAGACGCTCAGCGGCGCAAACGCGGTGTATCTCTGGTACGACTGCGCGGCAAACAAGCTGTTCCTGCGCAACTCGGCCAACAGGGCGTGGCTGGGGCCCGTGAGCCCCGGGTCCGCAAACACACTGCAGAACGACGCGTGCAAACTCTACTGCAGCGATACAACGACCGCCAGCAACAACCAGACACTGACAGTCAAATGGCGGGTCGAGTTGAAGCCCACAGTTGCAGGCAGGAGCCTCAAAGCATGGATGTACACCATTGACGCCACAGGGCTTGCGGACGGCTGGGAACAGATGGGAGCACTCTCGGTTGCACCAGTTGACCAGCCGCCGCTAAACCTTGGCACTACGCCGTCAGGGGGGACGTTGACAGTTGCCGTTCCGTTTACTCTGACCAGCCGCCACTCGGACCCCAACGGCGCAACGACTCTCAAGGGAGCCTACCTGCTTCTGGATGAAACACTGGATGGCGCCGACGCCGTCTATCTCTGGTACGATTGCACCACCAACAAGATCTACCTGCGCGACTCGGCGAACAGAGTGTGGGGCACGGGGTTCGCTCCGGGAGCGGACATTGCGCTTGAAAACAACACGTGCAAGGTTTACTGCTCAGGAACTTCGGTCGTGCGTGACGGGGAAACCCTGTCGGTCAACTGGAGAATCGAACTCAAGCCCTCTGCCACGGGCAGAAACCTCAAGGCATGGATGTACACCGTTGACAACAGCGCAAGAACTGACGGCTGGGAGCAGGTTTCCTCCTTCATGATCGGCTCATCGGGGCTCAACATATCGGTGTCGCCTATTGACACGACCATGGCCACGGGGAGCACGGCCACGCTGACGACGCACTGCCTCGCGCCGTCTGGCAAGACCGCTACAAGCACATACCTGCTTCTCAACTCCATCATTGATCCGCGGGACGGCGTGTATCTGTATTACGACGGTGCGACCAACAGGATGTTCCTGAGGAACGACGCAGGCTCCGCTTGGGACGGCGGCTGTGCCCCCGGAAGCGCCAATACGATCAGTAACAGGCTGGTGACTGTGAACTGCGCCGATAGCGTGGCCACCATGGTGGGCGACCAACTGGAAGTCCAATGGTCAGTACATCTGACACCGGCAGCGGACGACCGAATGTTCAATGTCTGGATGTACACTATGGACACCTTCGGCCGGACTGATGGTTGGGACCAGATGGGGTTCTTGTGGGTGTTGGATCTGCCGCCGCCCGCACCTGTCTCGCGCTTCGATCTGCAGCCCTAACCCGGGCAGGGGCCGCACGCGGAAACAGGGAGGCAACTGTGGGGGTCTATCAAATGAGACCGGAACCGCGGGAGCGCTCGGACAGATCCTGGAACGGGCCGGGCCGCGGAGCCGATAGAATGAAGATGGACACCAGACCACAACACAGCGCCAACCACCGCAGAGTGCTCGCGATGTCGGGCATCATCATCCTTGTGGCCGGAGCGCTGATTCTAGCCGCGGACATCTGGACGTCTCGGCAGGCGAAGGTCGAGACGGCGGACGGCGGCAAGCCCGCCGCCCCGACGCCCTCTTTGAGGCTCCTGAAGCCCGCGGAGGCCGCGGCAGTGCTGGGCGCAAAGCCGCCTGCCCCCAAACAAACGAAATGGCATCCCCCGCACGTCGTGAAGGTGTGGCTGACAAACTACCGGGGGCATACATACAGGATTACGCAGATTCCCCGCTGCGAGCACGTCGAGACAGTGATCGCCTACACCCCGTCCGGCGAGACACTGAAGCAGGCAAAGAAGCGTCTGGGCGGGATGGCGGCGAGCACGGGCAGCTTCCACAACCCGAAATCCATGGCGCTCGCGGACTTCCTGCAGAGCAAGGGCAGCATCGTCTCTCCGGCGCGAACCGGCCGGGCCTTCGTCGCCATAGACAAGCACGGCGGCGTGGATATCTCAGGAGACTACGAGAAGGTGAAGGCCGACCCAGGGGCAAGCGCGATTGCGCTCGGACAGCGGCTGGTTCCGCTTGCGCGTGACGGGTTTACGGTGGCGTTCATGAACAGGATCACCGACCGCATGGCCGTCGGGCTGAACACGAACTACATCTTCATCGTCCAGAGCAAGACCAGCATCTGGCGGCTCTCCGAGTTCCTGCGCACGCAGCTTCCGGTGACGACGGCGATCAACTGCGACGGCGGGCACGTGGTGCGCGGCAAAGGCCCCGTGCACCTGGTCTTCCGCTGGCGCAAGAACTGATCCGGCGTCAGCGAATGCGCAGGAGCCGCGTTTCGCCGAGTTTCATGTCGAAGGTGAAAGAGGCACCCCGGCCGAGGCTTACGCCGCTGACGGCATCCACAACATCGCACTCCGACGGTAGCCGGATAGTCTTCTTTCCCGCGCTGCCCACCAGGCCGTTTCCGGCAGTGATAACGTCGTTTTCGTCGCTGTAGATGTGCGCCCCGCGGCCTCCCGGGCAAGGCGCCGCAAGAGCGATGACGGCAACTGGAGCACCCCGGAATAGACGTTGCGGCGTCCGAACGCCTGCTTCTCGGTGACAGCGGCTTCGCCACTGCCATAGTACCGCACGAGCACGCGGGCGTCATCGTCCGAGACCACGAACATGGGCGACAGAGCGCCGTGTCCTGCCGAGAACTCCTCGCCCGTGCCCTCAACCGTCTCCCGCCGCGGCGCAACACCCTGCCGGGTTTGCTCCCGGCGCTTCTTCATCCATCCCCTATATGTCATTATGTTTTGGTGGCATCTGCATTCAGGCCCAACCATTCCCAGAGGCTTTTGACCACTCCCTGCGGTCTGTCCGTTTGCAGATGAGTATG